>NZ_JANAIF010000448.1 GCF_024721015.1 Xenorhabdus bovienii | reverse complement strand
GCTCGACCGGTGCACACGCAATTGGCGATGCTGCCCGACTTATCGCCTCTGACGACGCCGACGTGATGGTTGCTGGCGGTGGCGAGGCAGCGATCTGTGAGATCGGGATCGCAGGCTTTAACGCCTGTAAAGCTCTGTCTACTCAGCATGCAGATGACCCGCAGAAAGCAAGCCGTCCTTATGATGCAGACCGCGACGGTTTCGTGATGGGGGAGGGTGCCGGCATTGTGGTGCTCGAGGAATACGAGCATGCAAA
>NZ_JANAIF010000447.1 GCF_024721015.1 Xenorhabdus bovienii | reverse complement strand
TACTGAAAAAGTCCAATATTACGGACTGCAAGCCTTACAATTACACGGAAATGAAAGCCCAGAATTTTGTAGAGAATTGCAAATAAAATTCCCTGAAAAGGAAATTTTCAAAGTATTTTCCGTAGGCGAGAATTTTGATTTTTCCCCTTTGAAGGATTATTTGGAGGTGGTGGACGCCTTTTTATTTGATACCAAAGGGAAACATCACGGAGGCAACGGAACGGTTTTCAATTGGGAATTATTAACCGATTATCCA
>NZ_JANAIF010000446.1 GCF_024721015.1 Xenorhabdus bovienii | reverse complement strand
ACGTCTGGCGCTATGTCGATTTCCTGAAGGAGTGCGATGGCCTCGGAGTGGCCTTCGCAAGCCAGTACGTCAGCTCCCCAGTTTTCAAGCGTCATGGATATCGCGTTGCGCAATTCTGTGTCGTTTTCCACTAGCAGAACAATGCGATGCGCCAAGGGAGTACCTGCAACAGGATCATCTTGTGGTTCCATGGCCGTATCTGTGGGGCAAGCCAGTGGCAGATCGACGGAAAAGCGGGTGCCGGAGCCCGGAGTTG
>NZ_JANAIF010000445.1 GCF_024721015.1 Xenorhabdus bovienii | reverse complement strand
CCCAAAACCTGAATATGTGGAAACCTTCGCCTGATATCGGACAATTGGGCACCTAACTCGGTCGGATTGCCATCGTCGAGCTTCTCGGCTTCGTCCAGTTCGGCATGACTACAACGCGAGGCATTCGCAACGATGCCTTTTACGCGCAACATCCAGGCAGCACCTTCCAGACGCGTCGAAAAATGGTCAGGATGCGCACAGTTAATCATGTAGTAGGCTGCATAGCTGTCTGTTGCGGCATCGACTTTCGATATGGC
>NZ_JANAIF010000444.1 GCF_024721015.1 Xenorhabdus bovienii | reverse complement strand
CGCCACATCTTCAGGGGTCTCTGCACGGCCAGAGGTGACCCAATCGGGAAGTTTCGGTAGGCTGTTCAAATCGTCCGAGATGGTGCCTGGCTGATATGTCATGCCACAACACTAGTCTCAGACGGCGCTTTCGTCCACAATATAGTGTAGAAAGCGCCCCGCTTCGCCGTTCTCCGCCATGTCCAATAAGGTTGATTTATCGGACATAAATAAGATAGGCTCGGAAACATGAGCGACACACCCGAAAACCAACCGCC
>NZ_JANAIF010000443.1 GCF_024721015.1 Xenorhabdus bovienii | reverse complement strand
CTATGGCTATCAGGCGGGGCAATCACAATACGGGCGCCGACCCAGTTAGCCGCCAGCAGTTCCCACACCGAGACATCAAAGGTATAAGGGGTTTTTTGCAGCACGTTATCCGCCGCATTTAAGGCATATCGGGATTGCATCCAACACAGGCGGTTCATGATGCTTTGGTGCGTCAGCATAACCCCTTTGGGCTGACCGGTTGTCCCTGAGGTGTAGATGATGTACGCCAGATCCGTAGCCCCGTTCACCGGCACCGG
>NZ_JANAIF010000442.1 GCF_024721015.1 Xenorhabdus bovienii | reverse complement strand
ACCAGAGCACAAGAGACACAAATCAAAGCATTCACCGCTCAGCAACAGGCTCAAGAATCACAGGCGAACACCATCTACAAACTGGCTCAGGCTAGGAACATAGATGAAAAAGCCGTGATGGACGCTATCAAATTGCTGAATGAGGTTGCTAAACAGCAACAATCTAACATTCCTACCGCCAATACTGGCGAGATCCCTCAAACCATGTGAGAGAGTAATAAACATGAGTGATACCAACGAAATTCAGGCTACTGAAG
>NZ_JANAIF010000441.1 GCF_024721015.1 Xenorhabdus bovienii | reverse complement strand
CTCCGTCCTGCAGATAACCTATCGGAACCCTGACGGCGGACCCGAATTGTCTGCCGAACTGCCTATTGAAGCGCTGGACGTGACCGGCGTTCTGCCTGAAGGCGCAGAGGACCTTTCCCCCTTTGTTGCGGCAACAAAACTTACGCTGAAGCAAGACATAGAAGGCACAACCGAAGACATGGACGCCGGCCAAAGTTTTTCGCGTGTGCTGACAGCCGAGGTTGATGGCCTCTCACCCTATTTCCTACCGACTTTGAC
>NZ_JANAIF010000440.1 GCF_024721015.1 Xenorhabdus bovienii | reverse complement strand
ACACGATGACCCATGCCAACGCGGTAGTCGCCGTGTTTCCGACAAGCCACCATTTCAGATTTGCCAACGTCCCGTTTCGATGCGCTACGAACCACGAAACCGCGACCAGCACTGTTGAGATGGCGAGAACATAGTAGCTTGCTGCCGCTATTTTTCCGAATATCGCCAACCAACTGCCACCCAAGCCGAGCAACATCATGGCCATTGGAAGAACACAGCATGTCGCGACCCAGAGCGGAAACCGATCCCAGGTGGCTG
>NZ_JANAIF010000439.1 GCF_024721015.1 Xenorhabdus bovienii | reverse complement strand
AGAAGCCGCCGCTGGATTGCGCCGATCGAGTTGACCGACACATTTCCATAACGCAGTGCGATTTCCCCGCGGTTCTCCCCGAGCCAGACAAGTAAAGACTGTAAATCTTTCAGGTCTAGCAGCGGCAGGCCTTTTTCATCTGCAAGACGTAACGCGATGTTGAGAACACCTTCTTGAGCCTCGCTAAGTTCCATGAGTCTGGCGAGCAAAAGTGGACCCATTTCCGAAACCGTCGTGCGGACTGGGTGTCCTTGATCG
>NZ_JANAIF010000043.1 GCF_024721015.1 Xenorhabdus bovienii | reverse complement strand
CCGGTGCCGAAGTCCATCTGGCGCAACTGGCTGCCGGTGCGGGTGTGGAACCATTCCAGTAAATCCGTGCGCACGGCCGGCTGCGGCGGCCACAGGGCGTCCCACTCACTGACTATTACCCCGGCCAGCAGTTCACAGCCTTCGGTAAAGCCCGCCAGCCCGTTCAGCTGCATCCGCGCCAGCGTGTAGTAAATCGCCGTCTGCAAATCGACCCCGTTACGGCGGAACAGGGTCAGTGACAGCGATTCCACCAGTACCCAATTGACTTCCGGCTGGGCCGGGTGGCTGATTTTGTTGATTTCGTCGCGGATAACCGCAAATTCCGGCAGATTCTGCGGGCTGCCGCCTGCCCGGATGATTAAATTCTCAGGGTGTTCACTCATGCTCTGGCTTTCCTTAAAAAAACCCCCGCCCGGAGGCAGGGGGGATGGTTCTTGCTGAATACTGACTCACACCCGGCTTCAGTAGAGGGTGTCCGGCAGTTTGAACTGGCTGAACAGGCCGCCCGCAAACGGGTTGTCCGATTCGTCCACGTAAATGCGGTAGGTGATCTCGCCGCCGTCCACCGCGAAGCGCACGTCAAACGCCCCCGGCTGCACGTTGGTCAGCTTGCCGCTGTTAATCAGCCGCAGCTGCGCCCACGGGCCGGTGAAGCTCAGGCTGCGCGGCGCCGCGTTACTCCGGTCCGGCATCAGGGTCAGCCGGCTTTCCGTGCCCGCCCGCATCGAGTTTGGCCACACCAGGTGCGCCACGTTGCTGCGCCCGTGCGCGTAATCCACCAGCTGGCCGTCGAGGTTCAGCAGGCCGCGGCGTTTGTTGCCGGTCAGGCTCACCGGCTCGATGGCAAACGCCGTGCCCAGCCCGTTCTGCGGGGTGAAGAAGGTGGTGCGGATACGGTCCGCCACCGCCAGCTGTTTCAGCACGTCCGGCCGGATAAGCTCGCGCCCGTCAGTCCCGGTGGTCAGGTTGTTTTCCACAAACGGTTTCAGGCTCTGCTTATAGAAGGTATCCAGTGTCCCGTCCGGCCGGAAGAAACGGTCAAACTCACTCAGCGGCACGTCTTCGGTGGCCGCCGGGTTGAACGGATACCGGCCGGCCAGGTAGGTCTGGTACTGCTTGACCACCGTCTCGTTCCATTCCACTTCCAGCGAACGCACCGCTTCCATCATCACCACCCGCCACGCCTGCTCGGCCAGGTCACCGACCCAGCGGTTCAGCGGCTCCGGCAGGTTTTTCGCCATCTGCTGCACTTCAAATATCGCGTCGCTGTTGTTCTGGTCCAGCCGCAGCTGCACCGCCTGCAGCGCCGCCTTGCCCGGCACCGGCGAGTTCTGGATAGCCAGCAGGTAACGGTGCAGCGCCATCAGTTTCTGGTAAACGCTCTGCAGGGCACTGCCCTTGTCGCCGTGCTCAACCAGTACCCCGGTTTCCGGCGCAAAGTCCCGGCTGATGCGGTTTAACAGCCGGTAATCCGACTGCGCCAGCAGCGCCTGTTTTTCCTTGTCACTCAGGGCGCCGCCCAACTCCGGCGGCCGGGTGTTGTCACTGAGGATTTGCAGCGCGCGCTTGATCGGCTGTTCCCCGCTGATCACCTGCTCGATGGCGCTGATGGCCTGCGGCAGATCCTCAAAGTCCCGCACTTCCAGGTTGTTCATCGCCGCCCGCCAGTGGGCGGTGTAGTCCCCGACGTACAGTTCGGTGATCTCACGCTGGATATTCCCCTGATCGGTGTCGCTGTACTTGTTGGTTTTCAGCGGCAGGTTCAGCACCCAGCTGTCCATCTCGGTCAGCTCCACCAGCTCTTTGTCCTGCCGGACAAAGTAATCCGTCAGGCCGTGGCGGGTCAGGAACTGCGGGATCACCAGCCGGCTGTCATTGCCGGCAATAAACACGCTGTCAAAACTCGGCCCAATCTGGTCACGCAGGTTAACCGGGGCGGACAGGGTATCCTGGGCTTTGAGGCGCAGGTTCTGGTAAACCCGCTGGTTGATGGTCAGCGCACTCAGCTCCTGCTGGGCCTGCTTCATCGGCTTAATAAACGGCGCAAAGCGGGCGAGGGCGTCCTGATTGTCCCTGTCGCGCTGCCCCTTCCAGTCGGTATGGGCCAGGGCGTAATCCAGGTGGGTCAGCAACTGCGCCTGTAAATCCCGCTGGCCGTGGAACGCCTTGCTCCAGCGCGCGCGCATGTACTGCTCGACCAGGCTGTTGTTGCGCTTGCTGCCGTCTTCCATCATGCGCATCACCCGCAGGATCTCGAGTTTTTCCTCACTGCCCGCCGGTGCCCGGTTCAGGTCGTCCAGCAGCCCCTGCATCAGCGACGGCAGGAAACGCTGCTCCAGCAGTTTCAGGTAGGTGCCTTCCACATACGGCCCGACCCCGTCCCCCTGATACAGCGCCATGTCGGTCAGGAAGGATTTTTTCTCGTGGTAGTTGCCGTACGCCAGGGTGGCGTCCCGGATCGGGTTCAGCAGCGGCAGCTGGAGGTTGCCGTAACGGTCATCCCCGTCCGGCGGCGGCACGGACAGGAAGTTTTTCGCCTGTGCCAGCACCTCTTCCCCGGCCTGGTAGTTTTTCTGGTAGAAGTAATGCCAGCCGCCCCACATGGCCACGATCACCAGGGCGCTGACCGTGGAGAAGGTGTACAGCTGGCGGCGGTTGCGGCTGAGCCAGAGACGGTTTTCTGCGGCGAGGTTCGGCTCCGCCAGCAGCACCTCCTCAAACAGGGCCTGGGTAAAGTACGGCAGGGTGTCGCCCGCCGGCCACGTCGGGAACGCCTGCGAGCCGAGGTGATACTGGGCTGACGCGGACTGGGTGAACAGGTCATCCATCTGGCCGACCTGACGGGCGGAGGTCAGGTAGACGCCGCGCAACATCGGGCGGTGGTGTTCATCGTTGTACAGGATGTCTTCCAGCATCTGCGCGATATAGCTGTGCAGCCCCTGGACCTGCCGGGTAAAACTGAACAGGGCGCTGCGCTGGCCGGCATCGACGCCGTTGAGCATCATGTCCGGCATCGCCCCGTTGAGGTTGGCCATCCACTGCTGCCAGAACTGTTCCAGCTCGCTGCGCCAGGCTTTTTCATCCCGGTTATTGAGGCTGAAGGTCACGCCGAGGATTTGGTCACGCTGCCGGCGATCCAGCGACGGGTACATCGCTTCGAAGCCGTGCAGCAGGTCGATTTTGGTCATGACCAGATAGAGCGGCAGCTGGCTGTGGAAGGTCAGGCGGAGGTTTTGCAGGCGCTGGTGGATTTCCCGCACGTAGCGATCCCGCTGCTCCCGGTTGTCGGTCAGCAGGCGCAGGGTATCGACGGCCAGAATAATGCCGTTAAGCGGCTGGCGCTGGCGGTTTTCCGTCAGCCAGTTCAGCAGGGATTCCCACAGGCGGCTGTTGATCTGCGGTTTGTCACTGTTGACCGGCACCGGCTGGTCAATCAGGCCGCCCTCGGGATCGATGATGACCGCTTTTTCGCCCAGCCAGCAGCGCAGCCTCAGCGAAATGTCGCCATCCTGGCGCAGGTATTCCGGCGCCGCGATGTCGGACAGTTTATAGCCTTCCTTGATCAGCGTGGTTTTGCCGCTCTGTTGGCTGCCGATCATCATGTACCACGGACGCTGGTACAGGTAGTTATAGCTGTCCAGATGGCGTTGCAGCTGGGCTTTCCAGTGATCGAGGTAACGGGCCTGGTGTTCGATATCGACCCGCACCGGATCAACCCCTTTCAGCTCGACGTCCAGGTTGAGTTTTTCCAGCTGGCGCAGGCGGCGCCACGCTTTGATGCCGATCCAGAGCAGCACCATCAGGATGATGAGGGCGGTCGCCAGCCAGCGCGCCGCCAGACTGTCCAGCGGGGTGTCGTTGCGCAGTTTCCATTCCGGCCCCCACACCCAGACCGCGATCAGCAGTAGGCCGGGGATAAGTGCCAGAGCCAGCGCCATCGTGGCCTTGAGACGCGGCAGGGATTTAAATTTTGATAGCGCCGGCAAGGCCGATTTCAACGGCGCCAAGGATGACAAAGAGGGCCATTTCATGTGTTAACGCTCCTGTGTGACGCAGTATCCTTCGCAGGCGAAGGTATTTTTTCAGCCAGCAGGGTCAGCAGGCTGGGTTCCCATTCAGTGAGTAACATGTGTTGTCCCGTGTGTAACAAGTTCCGGTAATGCTGTTGTGCCAGTGCGGTCATGC
The DNA here is from genome assembly GCF_024721015.1 of Xenorhabdus bovienii. GTDB lineage: Bacteria > Pseudomonadota > Gammaproteobacteria > Enterobacterales > Enterobacteriaceae > Xenorhabdus > Xenorhabdus bovienii. Next base: position 29,232 of record NZ_JANAIF010000043.1, on the reverse strand, counting down.
CCGCTTCTTCAAGCAGTTGGGCAGTGAACAACTGACCATAGAATTGATCCCGGGGCTCCGTCAGTAGCTGCTGGTGTTCTTCCAGCATCTTCAGGGCGGCTTCTAGCCCCTGTTGCTGGAAGCAGTGCCAGATGGCTTCCTGATCGGCCGACACGGCTCCCGGGCTTCCGCTGGTGTCGGGTTCCGGTGTGAGCCAGTCCAGGGTGTCAGGAGAAATAAACGGACTCAGGTCGGAAAAACTTAAAGTTTTCAGTACAGGAAGCCGGGCCAAAAACGCATTCAGTTCGTCACGCATGGCCTGCGCAACGTGGCTGTAGCCCCGTTGTTCCGCCGCCTGTGCGGCAATGGCATGGCCATCCAGCCAATAAGGGGCGAGGGTCAGGCTCTGCTCAATTTGCGCCAGCAATTTGTTATCCGCCGTCGGCAGTCGCGCCAGATAATCGGCGGTGCGATCCGCTGACGCCGGTGCCAACGGCGTTTTGCCCGTGGCGTTCGCCATCGGTGCCGTGGTAATGGTGTGCCAGACCGCATGACGGCGCAGGCTATAGCCGATCGGGGATTCGGGATACCGTTCACACAGCAAATCCGCCACGATCATCAGGGTCTGTTTCCACGCTTTATCACTGGAACTGTTGACCGCCACGTCAGGCATCGGCGCTTGTTCAGTGGCGTGAGACGACGGAGCCGCCGACGCCGCCTGAGGGGCTGTGGGTGCAGGCGGTGCCGGCGCCGTTCGGGCCTCTGGCTGGCGGTTATAGCGGGTACGCAGTTGATCGACGTCTTTCGCGAGGTCGGGTTCATTGGCGTGCCAGCACTGGGCCAGGTGAGCCAGGGCACCTTGTGCCTCGTCGCGCTGGCTTTTGCTGGCCTGCTCGGTGAAGCCCGCCTGGGCCGATTCAAACCGTTTGATCACCTGCTGTGCCAGCCGGCGCTTCAATCCCGGTTTGACCGGCCAGGCTTTTTCCCAGTAATTTTTGACGTACTCGGTCAGCAGCTCTATCGCCAGGATCAGCTCGGCGGGGTGACCGGCATGCTGCAAAGTCCGCAGCAGGTGAACCATCAGCCGGAAGTCCTTGCTGTGTTCGCTGAAAAGTTGCAAAGCCTGTCGCTGGAGGGCGTCAACCTCCAGCGTGCCATGTGACAGCGAGCCGAATTTGACCATCTCGCCGTCGATGAATTCCCAGGCGGGGTCGCTCTCACTCAGTGCCTTGCCCGTCTGTTCGTCGGACAGGGGCGCCAACAGGGCGCCGAACCAGTCGAATTGTGTTCTGATGTCCATGTCGGTTACCAACGGCAGGCGTCGCGTAAGGGTTTCGCGGCCTGCTCCAGCTGAGAAATATTAAAGGTTATCGGGCTGCCAGTGCGGGCCGTGATGGTCATCTGGTCGCTGTTCATTAAGCGCTTGATTTCCTCAATGCCCGGCAAGCCGCGGCTGGATTCCCATAAGTAACCGTGTTCCCGCAGGAACCACTCGGTTTTGAATTGGGTTTTGTCCGTGGCCACGGTGACCGTACCGGATTCCATCGGTTTAGGCAGTGCCACCTGCAAACGGGTAATGCGGTCAATGCAACTCAGCATCAGAACCGGACGGGGAGGCGGCACCCCGACCGCCGGTGTGGTCAGGATAACGGGTGCCTCACCATTTTCTCCCTGCGTTACGATGAAGCCAGTGGAGTAATCGGTGCGTTTCATCTCCTGCTCCATCGCCTGTCGCCACACAAGCCCCATGTTTTCCATCGGGATTTGCAGGGCGTTAAACTTCAGGTTATTCACCGTACGGTCATAACACGCCAGCCGGACAAGCGGGGACGGTTCAAAACGGCATTTTTGCATTTCGTCCACGTATTCTTCTTTGGGTGCGGCCACTTCCTTTGGCTCAACCAGGTTCGCCAATTTGGGATCACCTCCCAATGACGCGAGCAACGCGCTGATAATTAATACAATATTCATAATCTACACCCGTATTTAGCCAGTTTGTAAACCAACGAGCGCGGGGCAATCCCCAGACTTTGGGCAATCAGTCGGGTGTCGTTGCCATACTGACGCTGACGTTGAACCAACACGGCGCTTTCAAATTCTTCGATGGCCTTTGGCAGATTATCGATGTGGCTGTAATCCACGGAGATACGGCTCACACCTGCGGGTTTCGATCCACTCAGGGAGGCAAGCAGTTCATCCAGTTGTTTTTCTTTCTGTTGCTGAACCTGAAATACCTGGCGGATTTGGCGTAACTGCCCACGCAGCTGTTCGAGTTCCTGCAATTTTTTCAGGCGGTGCTGCATGACATGGCAATAGAGGCCGAACATGTTTTCATTGTTGATAAAATGGCTGACATGTTCGGCAAAAATGGCAATCACGCCGCAGGCCTGTCCGTTACAGTCAAACAGGGGAATGGCATACAACCCGCAGTTATGCGGCAGTTCCGCAACAAACGTGCGGAAAGGCACGTCGTCAATGCGCGCACCGTGATTCAGGGAATCCCATACCGTCGGGGCTCCCTTGCGCAGAACCTGTATCAGCGGGTTATTGACGTCATCAATATCCACATTCAGCCGGCGTGAGCTGGCTTGGTGGAGTTCCGGCAGGTTGTAGCATTCCAGTCTGTTTTCATTGGTGTTAAGCAAGAAAACTAACAGGGCATCAAAACGCGAGCTCTGGCTCACCAGCAGAAAGTGGCCAACCAGTTGTTCTATAGTGTCATCATCTAATAACGCTAACGCGCTTTTCAGCCGCTGTTTCATTATTCTGCCTCCTCAACCTCAGCATGGAACTCGTGTTCTACCACGGTTAAGCGAATGGCACTGATTGCGGTACCTGCGGCCATTTTCTGCAACAGCAGTAATGAAACAGGCGGTAATAGGGCGCCATCAATGATGGATTCCAGCATACGGGCGCCGTTTTCCGCACGGGTGGCACGTTGCAGGATCTCTTCCGATACGTCATCGCTGATCGTAACTTCGGCGTTAAAGCGCTGAGACAGCAGGTTATCCAGTCGAGCCAGTTTGCTCTGAATGATGGTTTTCAGCGTTTCGTGACCCAGAGGCAGGTAAGGGATCACTTCCATACGTGCCAGCAGGGCGGGTTTGAAAAACGCGGCCAATTCAGGGTAGAGCAGGTCGTTAAGTTGATCTGGCTGCTCGGCATGATCAACGATAGTTTGATAGCCAAGGTTAGAAGTCAGGAAGAACACGACATTTTTACAGTCGATGATGCGTCCTTCGCCATCGGCCAGTTCGCCTTTGTCGAAGGCCTGATAGAACAGGTTCAGTACATCAGGGTGCGCTTTTTCGACTTCATCCAGCAACACAACGGAGTACGGTTTCTGGCGAATGGCTTCGGTCAGTACGCCACCTTCCCCATAACCTACGTAGCCCGGAGGAGAACCAATCAGGCGGGAAACGGTATGTTTCTCCTGAAACTCAGACATGTTGATGGTGGTGAGGTATTGGCGACCCCCAAACATCAGTTCAGCAATTTGCAGGACGGTTTCGGTTTTACCGACACCACTTGGCCCCACCAGCAAGAAGGCCCCCAGAGGACGCCCCGGACGACGCAAGTCTGCACGAGCGGTCAACAGGTGTTTATGCAAGTTCTGGATCGCAACTTCCTGCCCTTTGATGCTTTGTCCCAGATGGGTAGGCAGTTCGGTCACGATAGACAGTTCGCTCTGTGACAGACGGTTCAATGGAACGCCCGTCCACTCAGCGATAACCGAGGCAATCTGGGTTTTGTCTACATGGGGAGAAACCAGCGTTTGCTTCTGCTGTAGCTCTGCCAGTTGTGCGTTGAGCAGCGCCAGTTTTTCGATCAGGGATTGTTCGTCAGCGGCGGCTTCTGGCTCGTCTTGCGCAATAGCTTCCTGCTCTTCCGCGTCTTCAGCCGTCTCTTCAACCGCATTTTCGATGGTTTTATCCATCGTTTCTGCTGCAACTGACTCGTCGCTATCCGCCAGGAGTTGACTGCGCAATTCGATGATCTGTGTCACCAGCTCCTGCTGTTGCCGCCAGTTTTTTTCCAGCGTGACGAGTTCTTCCTGGATCTCTACCTGCTGGTTTTGCAGTTCTTCCAGTCTTTCCGCATGTTCATTCAGACCCATCCGCTGTTCTCTTTTCAGAACATCGATTTCCATTTGCATCTGGTGCAATTCGGTCGTCAGTGAGGAGATCTGGCGTGGCGGCGATGTCAGGTTAATGGCAACGCGAGCACAGGCGGTATCCAGTACGTCAATCGCTTTGTCCGGCAGTTGGCGGCCAGAGAGATAACGGTCACTCAATACCGCAGAGGCTTTCAGTGCTTCATCATCGATCAGAACACCATGCGCCTGTTCGTAAATGGCTCGCAGACCACGCATGATCACGGTGGCTTCTTCCGCGCTTGGCTCAGAGACTTTCACTAATTGGAAGCGACGAGACAGTGCTGCGTCTTTTTCGAAGTATTTTTTGTACTCGCTCCATGTGGTCGCTGCGATGGTTTTTAGTTCACCACGCGCCAATGCAGGTTTCAGCAGGTTGGAGATATCTAGTCCGCCCGCTTGGTTACCGGCACCAATCAAAGTGTGCGCTTCATCGATAAACAGGATGATCGGCTTAGATGATTGGCTAATTTCAGCCATGATGCCTTTGAAGCGTTTTTCAAACTCACCTTTAACCGCTGCCCCTGCCTGCAATGCCCCCAGATCCAGTGTCATCAGTTCGCTGTTGCGCAATTTATCCGGTACGCGGTCATTGATGATGCGCAGCGCCAGACCTTCAATCAGGGCACTTTTACCCACCCCCGCTTCACCCACGACGATCGGGTTGTTTTTGCGACGACGGCAGAGAATGTCGATCATCAGATCGATTTCGTTATCACGGCACAGCACAGGGTCGAGTTTGCCCTGACGCGCCTGTTCAGTCATGTTTTGGGTAAAACGCGCCAGCAGGCTGTCGCTGTTTGCCGGATGTACGCCCTGCCCATTTTTATCGTCGCCGCTGAAAGGCTGTTCGGCAGAGCCATTCGTCCATTCAGCAAAGTTCTGACGCAGCAATTCACGGTTGATACCCGCCAGCATGCGCGCGGGCTGTGGAGTCAGATAACGCATTGGACTGAACAGCAGAGCAATCAGCATGACGCCACCGCGTAATTCAGTATGCTGCATCTCCGTGGAAGCCAGCAGCCAGCTATCCTGTAACCATTCCACCAGCATCGGTGAGAAGTTCGGATAGGTTTGTACAATCGCCTGATGATGAGGCATCATCTGATCGAGTTGTTCTTTCAGCAGATCTTTATCGATGTCTGCTTTATTGAGGATCAGGCGCACATCACTGAGGGGTGTGTCGATCATCTGAAACAACAGTTGTGCAACAGTAATTTCAGGCTGCTGCTGGCTGACACAGGATGCCGCCGCCGCTTCGAGTGCATGGCGGGTCATCGGGTTTAAACGGTTTACAAGAGTGGGCAGATCAATCTGAATCATGACGACTTCCTATCTCAATAAGTTACTTAGCTGCTTTAATATGTCTTGGGTTTGATCACCGAGGCGGATGGCATAGAAACTGTAAATAGCAGCCAGCAAACCTACACTTATCCAAAACAGGTGCTTGATGGTCCAACGTCTGCTCAGGCGATAACGCTCATCACGCTCGTTGATATCGACATATAGCGTGGTCGGCGGAGCTTCTCCACGCAGTGAGTGAAGCTGTTGCTGCAAGCGACGGAACAGGCGATCAAAGTCATCGCTTTTCTGGGTGCTGACTTTGTAACGTCCGCGATAACCCAGACAGAGGCAGAGATAAATGAACTCCAGCAGGTGCTGGTAGCGCTGTGCCTCCCCCATCAGGCGTTCGAGCAATACAAAGACTTTTTCGCCGCCCCAGGTTTCATTGTGGAAGTGAACCAGCAACGATTGCTTTAACCAGCCATTCTGACTGTTCCAGCCGTGCCCCAACGCGGTTTCATCAATGAAGGTGCATAGTACGTAACGGAATGAAACAATCGCGCCGGGTTCATAACCCTTGGTTTGCAGAAACTGCTCAATGGCTCGAATGTCAGTAACAACCTGTTGGTAAAGCTTATCTGGCAGTGCCTGATCACTCATATCCTGCAAACGCAGAACCATCCCCAGTAAGGGGGTGGCCGCATCGATCATCGGGTTGAGGCTTTCACCACGCAACGGTAGCTGATACTGGCGCTGAAACGTTTTCAGCGTCTCAGACTTTTCCAGTGACGGACTGCCAACATTGATATCACTCATGATTATTCCTTACCGCCCCTGATAGCCCAGAGCTGCATATCTAAGTCAGGGAAATCCCCTGATACGTGGAATGCGATGGAATTCCCCTGCTGGATCTCTTTCCATGCCGGACTCTTCTGATCCAGACGGAAGTAGGTGTATCCAGAGTGATACGGCAACTGACGGGGAGCCGCGGACAATGCAATCAGTGGCACACCCGGTAACTGAACGCTGACCAGATCGCGGATTTTTTCCATCGAGGTGACTTTGGTTTGCTGCACGAACTGACGACGTAACTGCTCCTGTGGCGTACTTGCGCTGATAGCCAGTACGAATTCGGCTTTGCGCAGCAGATCGTTGTCGTGGAGCGTCGCCACGCGGATACCACCTTCGTTCTGTTTCAGGACAATTGACGTTGCACGCGGTGTCAGAACCACGTTCAGTGCATCACGAATGGCGTGCATCGCGTCCTGGAAGGTATCCGTCAGGTTATTGTGGTCATACGCCAGCACATTCCCCGGCAAGCGACTCGCATCGGTGAAGGTTCTCAGCTCACCGCAGGTCTGGAGCAGTTGGGTATATAAATGCAGCGGGTGCAGGACGGTCTGTTTTGCGTAATGGTTGAACAGAGGTTGCACGCGGTTCAACAACTGAAGCATCATGAACTCCGCAACATCCGCAACGCCCTGCTGACCCGGCGAACCAATGCGTTTGGCCAGTGTTCTTGAGCGTTCAGTCAACAGGCCGTCGATTTCCACCATAAAACGTCTTAACTTGTCAGCGACAAAGATAGACAGACAGGTCGGGATAAATTCGCTATCCAGAACGATAGTGCCATCCTTCTGTTTTTCTTTGATGCGGCACAGCGGGATAGCCGTGTAAGCACTCATGTCTTCGGAGCCTTGCATCAGAACCGGCGTCAATTGCGCAAGGTTCAGGGCAAAGGAATCGCCGCCCTTAGTATGCAGGTCACGGACATCGCTCGGCAGTTCCCGATAACGTACTGCGCTTTGAATTTCCGCTTCTTTGTCAGCAATTTCCCGAATGGTATCGCTGGACATTGGCAATGCTAGATAGATGTCTTTGCTTTTCAGGTCATTGACGCTTTCGATGTCCAGCGGTTTTGGCAGCAGATCTTGGCTGGGCGCAGAGAATATCGTGCCATCCTGCATGATGCCGCTGGCTTCGGTAATGCCGATGCGCCCTAAATTGAGCAGATCCTGATTGATGCTCAGAGAGCTGAAACCGTGACCATAAGCAGCCAACACCGATACGAGGCTATGAGCCAGATAATCATTGTGTTTTTGTTGTTGTTGAAAATGTTGTGGCTTGATGAACAATCCTTCGTGCCAAATCACCCGATTTTTGCCTGGCATGACTACTCCTCCTCTTTTCTAAGTTCGACGTCGTTATTTCTGACATGCACCAAGATGTTGTAATGGCGGCCGATGTCTTTTACTCGGATGATCTTTTTCCATTCAGATTGATTTGCATCTGCATAGTGAACGATGACACCGATGTAACGGTTATTCTTTTCCAATATCAGCGTTGACAGGGGCTTGTATTGCCCCGGCAATAGCGTGTAATCCTGATGATCGATATAATTTTTCCCCAATGCCTTTTCGAGTTTGTCGCTTTCAAGCTGATCATAATCAGCAGCCAAAAAACGCGAATCTTCACTGAGATAAACCAGATTCATTTCAACAGGAGCCGCTTCACCACTTTCATTGGGGTTGATGTTCGGTTCGGCCAATAACGTAATGTTGGCAACAGAAGCCTGTTCATCCGGTTTTCCTACTGGTGTGGAAGGGTCCCAGATCACTTGACCGACTTTCTTTGTTGCGTTCCATGCACCGCTACAGCCATTCAGCAACATCGCTGACAACAATAAAATCCCTACAGCCCATACACGATGACTAGCGGAATGTTTCATTGCTGGAGTCCTCTAAGCCCTGACGCAGTGCGCGGTCATAAGCCTGCTCATACACCTCACGGAATAGCTTTTCAAACCCCTGCTGGCGGCTGGAAGCTAATTCACGGTAATAGTTGGTGTACATTTCCCACGCCCAAGCCGCGTCTTTGTTCCTGACTTCGTTGCTGCGACGGTAATGTGAGAAGCGACGGAGCAATTGATCAGGGGAGAAGGCTTCCAGCATGGTGTCCAATGCTGCCGAAATGGCTTCCCGATTGGCCTGATAATGCAATTGCAGGTTATGCAGACTTTCCGAGACGGCGGCGGGTGCAGACAAGTGAACCGGGCTTTTCTGATCCGAGAACATCACCTGCATGGTGGTGTCATAATCCATATTCAGGCGCAGTGGGTTATCTTCGATGGGGCGAAGTTGTTTATCACGCAGCCCATGCTGTTCACGCTGGAGAGCCAATAACCCTTCAATGGCGGCTTTCATGGTTTTGCCCATCTCTTGCAGAAAATCGTTAGCCTGCTGGCTGTCATGCAGAGGTAACTGTGCATCTAACCCACGCATAAGAGGGGTAATGGCAACATGATCAACATCCATATCTGCGTACTGCCGATCGGAAGTGATACCCGGTAAATCAAGGAACTCCTGATCCATAACACTGCCTCGGTTATCAGAAATAGGGTTAGCAAACGGGGGGGTTTGGAAATGATCCGGCGGCAAAAGCTGCTCAGTATCATTGGCTTCAACCTGCTGCTTCAGCGTGGTCAGGCTTTCGCTATCGAGTACCCTGAGCGGGTCATCGCTGAAACTATGCTGGATCGTCGGAGCAATGCTGTTATCGTCGGCAAACACGGCTTTTTGTGCTACTGCGCCTTCCATCATGGCATCCAGCGGGTTGCTGTAACTGGACACCAAGGATTCAGGTGATACCGTCGAAGGATCAACACGATCTGCATCAGAAAAACTGATGTGGATCTTAATGGACAGATTACCTGCCTTTATCTGATCCCCCTGCTGCAAACGGATCAAACTTGACTGAGACGTTAATGCGGCATTGTTGATCTGCACAGGTTCTGCGAGTACTTGCAGACAGAATGCACCATCCCGCCACTGAACGGAGAATTGTGATGGATGAATATTTCCCTGCTGATCCTGAACAGACCACAGGTGACTTTCACTGCTACCGACCGTACCACCCTGTGCCGAAAACAGGCAACTGGCGGATCTGCCACTTTCCAGTTGCTCACTGTTGAGAACCCGCAATGAAAGCGTTGGTTGTTGTTTTTCCATAGTCGTTATTCCATAACTGAAATTGTGACAAAGGGTTTCTTTTCCGGTTCGCCGAGAAAACTAGTCCACCCCAGATGGTTATTCTGCTGCGCCCCTAATACCATGCCGCTGACCTGATTTTCTGCCAGACCAAGGCGCAGTTCCCATGCAAATTGACTGCGCATGACGAAAGAAATAAACATCACCAATGGGGCATAATTCTTTCCATCCGGCAGGAATGACAGGAACCGATCACGGGTCAGATTATTGATGCTGAGAAGGAACTTCCCGCTGTAATCGCCGACCCATGAACCAATGGTGAAATTCTGCCCCAGCATGGACAGTTTAGAGTCACCGATTACCTGTCCTTTCCTTTCGCTTCCCAAGCGGTTCTGCTGATCAAGGGGAATGGTGACCTTTCTGAATTGCCAGCCGTGCAGGGTGACATCCTGTAAATCAAAACAGTGGGAAACCAAACTGCATATCACTTCCGGCGAACGGCCAGGGCTTGCCAGCAGCCCTGCATAGGCCAGCATTTTGCTGTGATTAATGTTCAGCATCCGGCGGTTGACATCGCTCCCCAGACCCACAAGGGAAAACATGCGCTGAGAAAAGTGATCTTCTCCCCCCTTCTTAAAGCAGACGTAATAGCGATATTTCCGCCAGATCTGATGCAGAAGCGTGATTAAGCGATGGTTAAACAGGTTGAGAAAATCCGTCAGTCGGTTTTCGTTCTGCGCTTCTTCCCAAGCCAGCGAATCGAGATAGTAACCTGGCATCGGGGACTGACTGCCGTGTAGCCCCATAAAGGAGACTTCCAGCTCAAAATAACCCCGTCTGGCCTGCGAGAGTGAGATCACGTCACGAGTCGGAAATGCCAGACTCGCACTGGCTCTGAAACGAACAGACTCACGATCAGGACGATCTGTCTCTCCCGTTTTTTCCCACGCTACCGCCAGCTGATTGAGCAGCTCAACCAACTGATAAAAGTTGTACTGTGAGATGTCCAATGCCAAGGGTGTGGCAGGATCTTGCTCAGTGATTACATCAATGAGTGTTGACCTATCTGTACCGGCCATTCATAACACTCCTGATTATCTAAATTGATTACCTTCAACATATGAAAAGCGTTGACGCTGGCATACAGTGAGAAAAACCGTGACAAAATCGTACTGAACAGATAAAGCTCGCCTTCTGAGCTGAATGCCTGTTGCCGGATATACAGTGTAGAGCGCAGGCCGCGAACGGGCTGCCCACGGAACAGGCGATCTGTCGGCTCTGTCTCGATCTTTTCAATGGCATCAAGCCGTTTCTGCGATGACCGTTTGGACTGTCGGTTATGGATGCTGGGGAAATCATAGGTACGCAGTACCTGCTTCAGCGCGTCCTTATCCAGCAATGACATATAGTTCAGCGACATGTTTGACAGCAGCGACCAGTGCAGACCGCCATCCAGCAGAGGATAGAGTGGCACTGACGGGCGCGTGATATTGCGGAATGTCGCAAATGTCGGGCTACCGATGGATGGGTAATTAATGTCGCCAACACGCAACTGCAACGGCAATTCACGGTTAGTACACGTCAAACTGATAGAAACATTTTCTTTTAGTTTGAGTCTGAGCAGATCCGATTCATCTCCCCGTACAAATGAGATGAAATGTTCCAGCCCCCGGCGGAAAGGTGATTCTTTCACCCGAAGGCGGTAATAACGCATTGAGCGTTCATCTTCGTCATCAATCTGGTGATTGAAACTTTCGAACGGTGTATAGACGCGCTCGCCGATACGTGCCCGACTGCGTTCGCCATTTTCACCCGCCAACCAGCTTTCAACGCCATCGACGGAAAAAATATCGTAGTTATCGGGAAGGCTATAACTGGCTTTTAATGGATATTCAGTCTGGCTGCCATTGAGTTCAATGGCTTCACTGTCCATCGGAAACAGGTTGATGGCTGGTGTACAATGCAGACGGAAAGTATCATGCCGAATCTTGGCTTCTGGTGGTAATGCCTGAGAAAAATGTAAATTCAGTTTGAAATCTTTGGTCTTGAGATCTTTAGGCAACGTTGGGAAACCCTTCACATCAAAAAACAGGAAGCTCTCCGCAAAGCAGAAATATTCCTGCAAAATGCGATATCCCATGTAAGCGTTTTTGGGGTACGGCAACAGGGCATCTTCCCGTTCAAACCCAACCGGCACAAAATCAAAATCCGGTAGTGGGATTACCTTATCGCCAACCACCAGTTCTGCTTTTCTGAAGTAATAACAGAGCCAGAAGTAAAGCTGAGAAGTGGTATAGTCATCACCGCTCAGGTAAAAACGCAGTTTGTCCAGTTCCAGTTCATGCAGGTTCAGTTCAGTTTTCGACGCAAAATTCAGGCCGATGATGCCTTGCTCATTACTGTTATTGACGGAAATGTCTTGGATGGAGAGAGGGAAAAGCCAGACATCACGACACAGCGTAAAAGTACAGCGGCTTTGTTCGTCTCTTTTACCACCCGATTTTTCGTTCGAATAAATATCATCATGAGTTGACAGCGTGTTACTCATAATCTGTGTGCCACGCTTGACCGGTGTCGCTTTCGTTACGACGCTCTCATCGGGCGTGTACTCGATGATAGTCATACTGGGAGTCGGACGCAGGTAATTAGGCCAAAGCATATTGAGCAGGCCGTGAGTCAGTTCGGGGAACTGATCATCAATCTTTGCCCGTAGATTGCCAGTCAGGAATGCAAAACCTTCAAGCAAACGCTCAACGTCGGGGTCAGAACCTTGTTCAGACAGAAATGCGGCAAGATGAGGACGTTCAACTGCGGCTTCTTTCCCCAGTTGTCGCAGATAGTTCAACTCATCTCTGAAATATTTTTCAAATGACATTTATTGAGTTCGCTCCAGGCAATAGCGCCGGTTGTTATCCAACTGAATGCTGAATTCCACAATATCGTTGATATCATCCAACAAGATTTCAGCGCTGATGTGAAAGCTCAACAACAACGGATCTGAATCATCGTTGATGGCGCTGACGGAAACCGCTGATATTCTGGGCTCATAATTTCTGATGCACTCTTCTATCGCCCACTCGATGCTTTGCTTAAAATCCACCGATGTCGCCGTCGCGTCATTGAGATCAATGACACCCAGATCAATCGCACTCTGACAGGCACCAGGACGAGAATTCAGCACTTCCTTCAGATGCTTCTTTATAGAATCAAGCAGTGAACGCATCCTTGACTGACGGGAAGAGCCGGAGCCCTTCCCTTGAATGCGCTCGAACAGACTGGCAGAGCTGCCCCTATTCCAACTGTACAGCGCAGCCATAATTATTCCTTATCCAAACGTCCAACCAGTGACAGTTCGAAGCTTGCACCCATGTATTTAAAGTGTGGGCGAACTTGCATAGCCACCTGATACCAACCTGGATCGCCTTCAACATCCAGTACCTTGATTTCAGCTGCACGCAGCGGACGACGGCTACGAACATCAGTTGGCGGATTTTCCTGATCAGCAATGTACTGTTTCAGCCACATATTCAGTTCACGCTCCAGATCCTGACGCTCTTTCCAAGAGCCGATCTGTTCACGCTGCAACACTTTGATGTAGTGAGCCAGACGGTTGATGATGAACATGTATGGAAGCTGCGTACCCAACTTGTAGTTGGTTTCCGCAATCTTACCCTCACGGGTATTCGGGAAAACTTTTGGCTTCTGAACTGAGTTTGCAGAGAAGAATGCGGCGTTATCGCTGCCTTTACGCATGGTCAGTGTAATAAAGCCTTCTTCTGCCAGTTCGAATTCACGACGGTCAGTGATCAGAACTTCAGTTGGGATTTTAGCCTGCACCTGACCCATTGCTTCATACAGATGCACAGGCAGATCGCTCACCGTACCGCCGCTCTGTGGACCGATGATGTTTGGACACCAGCGATATTTAGCAAAGCTGTCTGTCAGGCAACTCGCCATCAGATAAGCCGTGTTACCCCACAGGAAGTGCTCGTGGTCACGGCTGACATTTTCCTGATAGTTGAAGTTTTTGATTGGATTTTCAACGCTGGAATAAGGCAGACGCAACAGGAAACGGGGTGCTGTCAGACCCAGATAGCGAGAATCTTCAGATTCGCGCAATGCACGCCATTTAGTATGTGAAGGGCCTTCGAAGACGGACTTCAGATCTTTGATGGCTGGCAGGTCGGTAAAGCTGTTAACACCAAAGAACTCAGGTGAAACAGAAGAAAGGAATGGTGAGTGAGCCATTGCACCGACAGCACTGACGTATTGCATCAGTTTGATGTCAGGTGAGGAGTTGGTGAATGCATAGTTACCGATGACGGCAGCAACAGGTTCACCACCGAACTGACCGTAACCTGTAGAGTAGACGTGTTTGTAGAAACCAGACTGAATGATTTCAGGCGAAAATTCAAAATCTTCCAGCATTTCATCTTTAGTAGCATGAATGATGTTGATTTTGATGTTTTCACGGAAATCAGTGCGATCCACTAGAATTTTCAGTGAACGCCATGAGGATTCCAGCTCCTGAAACGGCTTCGCGTGCATGATTTCATCCATCTGCTCACTCAGCTTTTTATCAAGCTCAACGATCATTTTATCAACGACGAGTTTGTTGATCGGTTCTTCGTTGGCGCCTGTGTCCAGGATACTGCTGATAAACGCGGCGATACCTTGTTTTGCGATATAGTAGCCGTCATTTTCTGGTGTGATCCTTGCCTGAGACATAATTTCATCAAGCAGGGAGGTCGTTGCGCCAGAAGCAAGAGCGGTGCTGTTTTCTTCGTGCTGAGCCATTTAAAAATTCCTTTAACCAGTTATTTTTTATTGACGATTTCAAGTTCTTTCAGGAGTTGCTCACGAACGGATTCATCATCCAGCAGCGACTGCAAGCGAGTACGAAATGCAGGAATATTTCCCAAAGGGCCTTTTAGTGCAACCAATGCCTCACGCAGTTCCAGGAGTTTATTCAACTCAGGCACTTTTTTTGCGATATTATCCGGTGAAAAATCACTCAGTGATTTAATTTCCAGATTCACAGGCATGTCTTCTTCATTTTTTTCATCAAGGCGATTAGGGACGTTAAAAGTCAGATTGATGTTCGCCTCATTCATTACAGCATTGAAGTTGCTCTTATTGACTGAAACTGTTTGCCGTTCTTCAATTGGCGTGTCTTCCTTCTTTCCTTTCAAGTCACCGACAACCAGAAGATTCAGAGGTAATTCGACTTCTGCAGTCTGGTCACCCGTATTCGGAACATACTTAATATTAATTCTTTCTTTCGGAGCTACGCTACCTGGACTATTCTTACTCATATTTTAATCCTTTGGCTAATACAACCATGAACTGTCTAACAACCCATTATTGGTGAGAGAATTATTCTAATTTTACCCATATAACAAATACAAAATATCTCCCTAAAAAAAATAGGCTAAGAAAAACAATCGTATTTGTCAGGCACGGATGGATTTTATATCTTCTTATATATAAACACTCAGAAATATCCTATCCAATCGTGGAGGTAACATCGATATGAAAAATCGTCAAGCCCGAGTTTGACATTTTATTTTTTTGATGTAAAGCCTAAACACAAATTGATAACTCCCTCTATTCCAGCTTTTAATATTCCTATGTCAATCTGTAGGAAATTATAAGCGCCTTTTCCTCCTAAAAATAGACAAATATTTGGTTTTACGCTCTGCATGAGTATGCAGGCCAATTACCTATCAATTGTATAAAAGGTAATATTTTTCATTTTTATTAGAATAAAATACAACCAATTATTCATGAATCATAATTACCATCAATAACAATATTTATTTTATTTAGATTAATTATTCGACATTACAATCCGAATTAATCGCATTTTT
The DNA here is from genome assembly GCF_024721015.1 of Xenorhabdus bovienii. GTDB lineage: Bacteria > Pseudomonadota > Gammaproteobacteria > Enterobacterales > Enterobacteriaceae > Xenorhabdus > Xenorhabdus bovienii. Next base: position 13,960 of record NZ_JANAIF010000043.1, on the reverse strand, counting down.
TGATCCAGTTAACATTTTTCAAATGATCATGAAAAACATTTCATTAAAAAATAAAAAATAGATAAATATCAATCTATTACATTCAACCAAAAAACCAAGCTTATTTATTAACCAGCTAAATAGGTTTGTTTTTTATAAAAACTCAGATATAAATTTCACAACGGCAGTAATTATAAAATTTTTATTTGTCATTGAATTAGAGCTTGTCTTGCAATTTGCAAATTACTTTGCATTACACGATTTCCGCTTTATTATTCGCTCCGAGTGTTCGGCAGCGATAGTTTCATTTAATTAGAGAATGAAACAATCACGCACGGAATGAGCACTTAAACTTATATATTGGTAAAATTTTATAGGATATTCATATGCCAACTCCATGTTATATTTCCATCAATGGGAAAACTCAGGGCAATATTACTGCTGGTGCATTCACTGCTGAATCAGTAGGTAATATCTTCGTTCAAGGTCACGAAGACGAAATGCTGGTTCAAGAATTTGACCACATTGTTACTGTCCCAACTGATCCGCAGTCAGGTCAACCTTCTGGTCAGCGTGCGCATAAGCCATTCCGCTTCACCGTTGCATTGAATAAAGCTGTTCCTCTGCTTTACAACGCACTGGCTTCTGGCGAAATGTTACCTACTGTTGAATTGAAATGGTACCGTACTTCAATCGAAGGTAAACAAGAGCATTTCTTCACGACCAAACTTGAAGATGCAACCATTGTTGACATTGATTGCAAAATGCCACACTGCCAAGATCCATCAAAAGCAGAATTCACCCAATTAATTCGTGTATCTCTTTCTTATCGTAAGATTAATTGGGAACACACTACAGCGGGCACTTCTGGTTCTGATGACTGGCGCGCACCAATTGTTGCTTAATATCTTATTAATTAAGTATTAAGTAATAATCCTTCAGCCAATGAATATTATTCATTGGCTGAATAAATTAAAGCCTTATTATTTACACCATCAATTCCTTTTAATTCTTCTTTTTCTTTTTCATATTTGTTTCTTTGATTTTTTCTAAATGTCAGATTTTTATATAGTGATTATTTTTATGCTGAACAGAGATGCATAAATACATGATTACGTACGTAACCAATCTGACTGATGCTACCGTGTTGATATTGCCTTACGGCAGCACTCACTTTTGCATGACGATTTATTGAACAAATCGCACCAAAACCGCATATAAAATTCTGGCCTCAAATTTTTCTAAAATCCACGCTGAATTCATTGAACACGGTGATATGTCAACTCCTTCCCCTAACCTGTAATCAAAGTGACATAAGTAAAATTTTTAAATTAAAAATACAGAGTAATAAAAGAACTTTGTTGTTTTATCGCTATCCTACTGAAATTTTAATTAAGCACGAATTACATTTGACTTAACCCTTAACAATAAGATAGGACATAACCAAAACGAGTCATAATAAATCATTAAGATAAATATATAACTACAAACCATAAGTTTGGGCAAAATACACACATTAATCAGAGCAAAATAAAATATTTTCTATGCTTTAATATTTAATTAACAAACCATATTTAAACCTAATCTAACACTGTACGTTTTCGGATCAACCATTGTCATTTGGGTATTCCCATGATTAAAAAGACGGCAATTTTTATCTTATTATGTACCGCCCTTCAGGTAAAAGCGTCACCTGAAGAACTCAATGTCATATTACCGACAGATGAGACAAGAAGGACTTTACAGGACAGTTCAAGGGAAATAGACCAGTTAATTGAGCAACGCCGTCACCAAGGATTAATCAATCGTTCCGGTGCCCTTTCGCCTCAGACTGTCTCTCCAGTACTGGTAGAAGCACCAGCATGTCTGGATATCCGCAGCGTTTATCTCCAAGGCATTACGCTGCTGACTCTGACAGATCTGAATACACTCAGCGCATTGCCTGACAACTGTATTACCAGCAATGACATCAATAAACTGTCAGCAGAAATCACTAACCTCTATATTGCCAAGGGCTATATTACGGCGCGGGTGCAATTTATTCCTCCCAGCCATCATGGGGAATTGGGAATTAATGTTGTCGAAGGTTTTATCGAGGCCATCGAAGGTGGTAATCGCTGGATCAATAGCCAGATGCTATTTCCTCATCTGACGAATAAACCACTGAATCTTGATCAGCTTGACCAAGGACTGGATCAGGCAAATCGTCTGCAATCAAATAAAACAACGCTCGATATCTTACCCGGTACGGTCAGTGGCGGCTCGGTCATCAGGCTAAGTAACCAACATTCCACCCCGTGGAAAATATCCGCGACAACCGATAACTACGGGCAAAAAAGCACAGGAAAATGGATAAGCCGACTGAATGCCAGCATCGACAGCCCATTGGGGTTGTCCGACTTTATCAGTCTCAGCGGCATCAGTACCGTCGATAACCCCGACACCCAATATAATCGGGCTGCTACTCTGTTCTATTCACTTCCTTACGGTGCTGCGACTTTCAGCGGTTTTACCAGCTATTCCCGATATACCAGCCATCCAAAGCTACAAAATAATGTGCACAAACTGCATGGGAATTCACAGCAGTCGGGTATGCGTATGGATTGGGTATTCCACCGCAATCAATCGCAAATCTCGACGCTGAATACCCAGCTTGTTTACAAGAATTTCAACAACTATTTCGATAGCGCCAAACTCAGTCACAGCAGTCAAACATTAACCGTGTTTTCACTGGGAATAAGCCACTTACAAATCATTGCGAATGGCCTTATCACTTTTGACACGGGCATTGAACAGGGAACACCGTGGTTCAGTGCTCAAACCTCAACAGACAACTTGAATAAGCAATTTACCAAAGGAAAGTTATCCGTAAATTTACAGCAGCGCTTCAGGCTATTTGATATGTCCTACCGGCTCAATAACCAATTTTATACCCAGTACAGCCCAAACGGACTGCCCGGTGTTGAATGGCTCAATATCACCGACCGCAATGCAGTACGAGGATTCAGTAAAAATACATTATCCGGTGATAACGGCTGGTATCTGAGAAATACCTTATCCCACTCAATACCGATACTCAAAGGTTCTCTTAACCTGCGGGCGGGAGTGGATGTCGGACGGGTTAAAGGCTATCGGAGTCAGGATGGCTGGCAAACTAGTGCTGGATTAAGTACTGGCTTGACATTGCGCTATCAGCGCCTGCTTGCCGATGTCGAGGTCAGTCGAGGCAAATTATTATCCCATCAAAATAGAGACAAGGATGAGTCCATGCAACTGTTAACACGCGTTTCTTACACCTTTTAATTTTTGTAGCAATTAGCATTTTTTAACCGTAGTCAACTTAGGATTTTACTCTCAGGGGGCTGCACATGGCAATAAAAGAAAGTCAATAAAGGTAATACTATGCAAGAAAAAAAATTCAAGTTATCTCCTACGGGAAAACTTGCCGCATCCATGGCAATTATTCTGACAACCTGTTCAGTCAGTTTTGCCAACGGTATTACTCCCGGAGGTGATGCAGAACACCGCCCTGATGTCATGCTGGCGGATACAGGGGCTACGGTAGTCAATATCGTGGCACCTTCTGACTCAGGGCTATCACATAACCAATATGAGGATTTCAACGTCAATCAGATGGGGGCAGTATTAAATAACTCATTGATCGAGGGATCATCAGAATTAGCCAGCCATTTATCTGCTAACAGCAATCTGAATGGGCAGGCAGCCAGTGTGATTTTAAATGAAGTCATCAGCCGTAACCCTTCATTCTTGCTCGGCCAACAAGAAATTTTCGGGATAGCCGCCGATTATGTGCTGGCAAACCCCAATGGTATCACCTGCAACGGTTGCGGTTTTATCAATACCAATCAGGCCTCTCTGGTCGTCGGTAATCCGTTAGTTGAAAATGGCGTCCTGCAAGGGTTCAATACTTTTAACAACCAAAATGCGCTGAGTATCAAAAACAATGGCTTGTCACATACTGACGTTCTGAACTTTATTGCCCCCAAAATTGATAGTCATGGTCGGGAAATCACCGCTAAAACGATCAATATCACGACAGGTAATAACCAGATTTCAGCCGATGGAAAAATTCTGGCATCACAACAAGCGGACGTTGGTGTGCTCGACAGCTATTACCTCGGCAGTATGCAGGCAGGACGTATTCGTCTGCTGAATACCGCAGAAGGAAGCGGCGTCAATCTGCAAGGCAAGGTGACGGCCAGTGACAGTATTGATATTAAGTCTTACGGGGATGTGAAGTTGCAGGCCGCTAATCTGAAAGGCGGGGATATCACATTGCAAGGCAACAATGTCCTGTCTCAAGGACGCCTCAATCAATCCTCATCAGACAAAGACGGCAGTGACAACCACCAAGACAGTTTCAGCGGTCTTTATGTCCAACAGAAGCAAATCAGCGAGTCCATTGCCCGTACCCAATTGGAAGGCAAGAATATTACGCTGGTGGCCAAGCAGAATAATCGCGTTATGGCAACCGATATTGTAGGGGATAATGTCGAGCTGGCCGGTGCTGATCTAAAACTGGGTGGACAGCAACTCCACCAGTTTACCCGCGACACCAAAAATAAATGGGTATTATCCTGGCAGTACGATGTGACCAAAGAGAGTGACAAATACCATCATGAAGGCAATACCATCAAGGCGCATGAAAATGTCCACCTGACGGCCAGCGAAGGTAATGCAGAAGTGCTTGGCAGTAAAATCAGCGCTGGCAATAAACTGTCCGTATCCGCCCAGAAAGATGTGAAACTGGCAGGTCTGCTGGAATCAGAAGTGACTGCCGAGAAAGGCTATAAGAAGAACCACACTGTTGGTTTGCAGACCGGAAACTGGAACAAAAACCATACCGCCCAGAGAAGCATCGGCAGTGAATTGAATGCAGGGGGAGATTTAGGCATCAATGCCGGAGCAAATGCTGAAATTATCGGTTCTCAGGTCAATTCTGGCAAAAACCTGATTGTTTCTGCCGATCAGCAGGCGAAAATCACGGTTCAATCTCTTGTTGATAATCAAAGCCTTGCCAAGAGTAAGAAATACTGGGGTGGCATTGCGGGCGGCAGTAACAAAGATAACCTCAATAAAGAAGAAACTCATCATACCTCTGATATCAACGCAAACGGACATTTGCTGCTGTCGGGGATGAATGGTGTCACTATTACCGGCAGTAAAGTGAAAGCACAACAGGGAGCTTATGTTGAAGCAAATGATGGGCAATTAATCATTGATAACGCGGTTAACAACTCCTATAAGAAAGTGGATGAAAGAACCGGTACAATATTTAACATTACCAAAAATTCGAACCAAGAACACAATACACAGCAGACCACGTCCAACAGTCAGCTGGTTTCCGATACCGATCTGAAATTACTCAGCAATAAAGATATCAATATCATTGGTAGTCTGGTGAAAAGTGCGGGTGAGCTGCAAGTGAATACATCAGGCAACATCAATGTACTGGCTTATGGTGAGCAGAATAGACATCATCAGGAAAAAACCGATCTAAACTGGCAATATTACGCCCGTGAAGCAGAAGACAAACAGTACCGTGTCGGTATCGGCCTTGAGCACACGCGTGATAGTCAGAAAACCGATGTCACAACGCAGCGTCCATCAGAATTGAACGGTGGCAACCTTACCGTAAATGCAAGCGAAAATGTCACTGTCACTGGCTCCAAATTAGTGACGACACAAGGTGATGCCAAAGTTACAGGGAACAATATCAACTTCCTGACCGGAGAAAACAGGACATCAACCGAGAATTCACAGGTAAAAGGCCGTGGCGGTCTGTTTTTGACCGGTGGTATGGATAGGCTCGGTGGCGGTATTGAAGGGGGTTACGCCAGTAATGGCCAATCCCAAAACCAAACCACTGCAGTGGTATCAAAAACTCAAGTCACCGGCAATCTTGAATTGAATGCGATGGGAGAGTTAAAACAGCAAGGCACTCAGCATCAGGTCAATGGTGCTTACCAGGCCAATGCCGGTAGCAGCAAAAACCTGGCGACAGAAAATACGGAATCAAACTCCACCAATCAGTTGCGGGTGGACGGTGAAATCAGTGGTTCAGCCGATTACAGTGCAACGACTCGTCCGGCAGAAAAAACAGCCAAAGCGGTCAGTGAGAAGAAATTGGATACTTCCATTGCCAAAATTGGCTTACCGAATGCCGGCCTTGAGTTAGCGGCCAAAGGCCGCAGCCATTATACCGGCAATAGCCAGTCAAACGCAGTCGTCACTTCAATCCAGGCGGGTAACGTCAAAGTCACCACTAACGGTGATGCTTACGATCAAGGAACCCAATATCAGGCCAATAAAGGCGACGTGTCACTGACAGCCGGCAGTCATACCAGTGAAGCCGCCTACAATCGTAAAGATAGCCATTCTTCTGACACCACAGGCAACGCCCGCCTGCGCGTTTACACCTCAACTGGCAGTGATATTTCCGTTAATGGCAAAGGTGATGGCAGCTATCAGGCAACCTCCAACAGCAGTGCTAACGCCGTGACCAGCGGAGTACAGGCACAAAACGGTATTGATATCCAAGTGACCAGAGACGCCCGTTACCAAGGCACTACCATGAATGCGGGCAGTGGCAGTACAAACATCAATGCGAAAGAAAATATCCAGTTCGATCAAGCCACCAACCGCAACGAGCAAAACCGTACAGGCCACAATGGAGAAATTTCTCTGACCGTGGGAACCAACCCAGATGGTAAAAATTTCAGTGCCAGCGCTGGCGGTGGTTATAACACTGACCAGCAGAACAGCACGACGGCTCAAACCAGTACCCTCACAGGTGAACAGGGTGTAAACCTGAATGCAGGCAATAATCTGGCACTGAAGGGTTCTGATGTCTCTGGTAAGCAAGTCGATTTAACTGCACAACGTGGGAAAATTGAACTGACTTCCGCCCAGGACACCGTCAACAACAATGGCTGGAATGTTGGTCTCAAGGGCAAAGGGGGGATGTCCAGCAAGGCCCGTAACAATGAAAGCGGGGGTAGCGCAGGAAGTAGCAATGCGGCAACTGACAATTCCACTGACAGCAGTGAGGCTGGCAACAAAATCATCGATAGCAAATATAACATTGGTGGTGAAGTGAAATTCGGTGTCAATCGTCTGGATACAATGACATACCATAACGGCCATGTGTCCGGCGGTAACGTCACGCTGACCAGCGGTGGCGATACTTCACTCAAAGGCACCAATATTACGGCCGATCATGTGACAGGCAATGTAGGTGGCAATTTCAATGTTGAAAGCCTCAAAGACAGCACTCATAGCCTGAATGTCGGCCTGGATGCTGGCTTGGGTTACAGCAAAACGGTCAAAGGAGACGATAAAGCTACACTTCCTGTACCGACTGCCGATAGCAGTTCATCAGAAGCAGCACCTGAAACCACAGCAGCGGATGATAAAAAAGAGGTGCCGGGACTAAAAGACCAGTTGACTGCCGCCTTCAAAGGTTACAGCGGTAAACTGAAAGGCAATTACGATACGCTGGACAGAGAAGCCATTGGTGAGCAGTCCACCCTGACCGGTACTCACGGCGTTAATCTGGATGTCGCAGGAAAAACCTATTTAGTCGGCGGTAAAATTGACAGTGCACAAGGGACGGTATCAATGAATACCCAGCAGATTGGACATCAGTCTGTGACTGGATACGATAAGGGTAGAAATCTCGGTGTTAATCTACCAGATTCCATCGTAGGCCTTACCGGTGCTGCACAAAAAAACATTTTTTCCGGAAAAATTCCTTTCGTAAAAAATGAGAGCCACGATACAGAAATTCCTGCTACCCACAGTGGGATCAAAGGCCATCAATTAGATTAATCAGCGTTTCTTTGATTTTTCCTCAGTACGGTATGCCATGCGGCTACCGTACTTCTATTTCTTAATCATTTATATATCCTTTATTTATCCTTGAGTTCTGCCCATTTAATCACTCTCTTACCCACTGCCACAGACCTATCCGTATCTGTTGCCTTTTCCGTTTTGCCTGTTACTCTTTTTCTACATACCGATTCAGCGCATAGAGTTAACATTGTGAGTAACATCAGGCAAGACCAGATTTAAGGGGATGTAATGCTAAGTGATATTGAAAAGAAGGAACGCTCTAACACGGAAAAAGACAACACACCGTTGCAGAAAGGGCTGGATGGCAGTAAGAAAGCGCTTTCCATGACAATTCGCATTAGTAACTATATCCGACGCATTCCCTTTATTGCCCATTTAATCCGAACTCTCCAACGCTTCAATGATCGGATGGGGAGTCAGTTCGGTGCCGCCATTACCTATTTTTCATTTCTATCTCTGATCCCAATATTGATGCTCTCTTTTGCCACCGCGGGTTTTGTGTTGGCATCCAATCCTGATCTGCTGACAAGGTTAATCAATGGCATTGCCAATAGCATCAGTGACCCGTCATTGGCCAATACGCTGAAAAACAGTGTTGATACCGCAGTGAATCAAAGAACGACGGTTGGATTGACGGGTCTGGCAATCGCACTCTATTCAGGAGTGAACTGGGTAGGCAACTTACGCGAAGCCATCCTCGCCCAATCCCGTGATGTCTGGGAACGTCATCATGCAGAAAAAGAAAAAATCTACTCTCAGTATATCCGCGATTTTTTCTCCCTATTCGGTCTGCTGTTCGCATTGGTGATAACGCTTTCGCTGACCTCTATCGCCGGATCTGCTCAGGCAACCCTCGTTCATGCCCTTGGATTAGAAGGTATTGAATGGCTGCGCCCTGCATGGACACTGATAGGCATGACCATTTCCATTTCTGCCAATTATTTGTTATTTCTGTGGATACTGTGGATCTTGCCCCGGCATCAACCTGAGCGGAAAGCGCTGTTTCAGGGAACATTAATGGCCGCTGTTGGGTTTGAAATCATTAAATACATTATGACGATCATGCTGCCAAGACTTGCCAGTTCGCCTTCTGGCGCCGCCTTCGGCTCGGTCATTGGTTTGATGGCATTTTTCTATTTCTTTGCCCGTCTGACACTGTTTTGTGCTGCATGGATCGCCACCGCAGAGAAGCAATCAGAATAAATCCAAACACACCCAAAAAGGAGTCATGTATGCCATTTGTAAACATCAGAATCACCCGCGAAGGCGCGACTGCCGAGCAGAAGAAGCAATTGATTGAAGGTGCAACCCAGCTGCTGGTGGATGTACTGGGTAAAAACCCGGCGACGACGTTTGTCATTATTGATGAAGTTGAAACGGATAACTGGGGCATTGGCGGCAAAAGTGTAACCGAAGTCAGGGCTACGGCGAAAAAGTAGCCGATGATTGACGGATAGTTTATCGATGTAAAGGGCGAATTTGATCGCCCTTTTTTGGAAAATTTTACTCATTTGGTACTGCGTCATGTTTAAACCACAATCGAGGTTTCATGAAGGTAACGCCATAACGCATTTCCCTCTTTAAATTCAATGATGACAACAGACCAACGTGCTTGTTTTATGTCATTCATGCAATGTGTTTCCCTGTATTGGCATACCACTGTATCGCCAGTATTGACAAGTGTCTTAATTGAATCGATTTCAATCTTTAGACCGGGTTTGTTACCGATATTCTGATGAAACAGCTCACTGACCTGAACAAAAAAAGCAGTATGTCCACGAGTTGTAATCATGCTGAATTCAGGGCTGAAGCAAGAAAGCAGTTTTTCCAGAGACGCAGCACCTTTTTGCTGATCATTGGTAAATACGTCTTCTATCCATTGGTGAAGTTCCATGATGCTTCGATGCGCAATTAATTCTCTTGCGTTGTTCATACAGTCTCCCGACTCTTAGCCAGTTGGCGCAATTTTAACAGGGGCAATAAACCTGAAATTGCTGCAATAATAAACGTGATAGAGTAAGCCGTTGCCGGAGTGGTTTTATGCTGCAATACATTAAAAATCATGGCAAAAATAGTGGCGCCAATACTAAAACATATCTGGCGATTGAGATTCCAGATCGTGCTGGCACGGGATAAATCTTCGCCTTCAAAACCCAGCATCGCCGTAGTTTGCGCGGTATTTGCGCCTATCCCCCCACCGATTCCCATCAAAAGGTATGCCATAATCAGAAGAGGCTGATCCTGAGGGGTATTTACAGTAGCGAGTATGGCAATTCCTGCGGCATGTAAAACGAGACCGGCAAAGAACAAACGTACCGACCCCAACTGGTTATATATTCGACCACAGACTAATATCGCACAGAAGGAACCGGCTGCATAAAAAAGCATCAGTAATCCGGCTTTCTCCGCAGACCAATTCAGTTCTTGTTGTAGATAGAAGATATTGAGCAGGTTCACTCCGGTAAATACACCGGGTACAGCGTAATAGACCCATATTGAAAAACGCATCTGGATGTTGGTCAGAATGTTTAAATCGAGTACCGGATTATTGATGCGGCGGTAATGGCGAACATAAAGTAAAGCAAACAAAATTCCTGTGATAACCAATATGTAAGGCACGAATTTAATGCTTGCTTCAGCATAGAGCGACAAACCAAGCAAAAGAGAAGCCAGCGACAAACTTACCAAAAATAGGCCGCTCAAATCAGGTTTAGGAGCCGTTGTTTTTTCCGTTTTAATCCAGAAAAATGACAACAGTGCTGCGATAAGACTAAAAGGAATATTGCTGAAAAACACCCAATGCCAAGAGAAATGATCTACGATTATCCCCCCCACTCCCGGAGAGACTGCGGGGGCGATTAATGCGACCGCCATAATAATCGTTGAAATCTTTGCTCTTTCGTGTTTTTTAAACAGACTCAAAGTCAGGGCCTGCCCGACAGGAATCAACAATCCTCCACCGAGACCCTGTACAAAACGGAATAGTGCTAGGCTGAGAAAATGCGTCGCCATACCCGCAAAAAACGCGGCTATTGAAAAAATCAACATGGATGCAATCATGATTTGGCGGGTGCCAAACCGACTTGCCAACCAGTTACTTATAGGAATAATGAGAGTTAATCCCAATATGTAACTATTCGCAACCCAGGTTACCGTTGATTCCGAAACTGACAAATTACGTGCGATATCTGGTAAGGCTATAGCTGACATAAAAATGTTGATGCAGTCTATAAAAAAACCAACCAGAAAAATTATTGCAATACGATAACGATAAGTCATTATGCCCTCCACTGCGGAGTTTAGGCTTTCTTGACCCGTTAAGGCTATGAATATAAATTGAACATTCCGTTTAGCTGTAATTAACAATAATGAATAACCAATTAAACCGGATTCAAACCTTTATCGCTGTAGTGGATTGTGGATCATTCACACGGGCAGCAGAACGGCTGTTGATCAGCAAAGCAATGACCAGTATCCACGTTAAGCGGCTGGAAGAGTCATTAAACATACCGTTATTGATTCGTAATTCCAGAGGAGTTGCGCTGACGGAAGCTGGTCAGCTTCTTTACAATGAATTTAGTGAAATCTTTATTAATATTCAGTCCAGCTTAGATAATGTGGCTGAACAGTATCTTTCACTTTCTGGCACCCTACGTATCACATCAACAATCGAGTTCGGTGATCGGTTTCTTCTTCCTCTGATTGGCGAGTTCTGTAAGATACATCCACAACTTAATATCAGCTATAACGCTGGCTCTGCTCTTAATGACCTTATTTCAGACAGGCTGGATTTAGCCATTAGGTTGGGGGTATTGCGAGATTCTTCTCTTAAAAGTCGTAAAATTGCTGACTATAAAATTTATCTGGTGGCATCACCTGACTGGCTTGAAAAAAATAAACTGGAATCAGTCAATGATCTCAGGGGCGTTGATTGGATTGCCAACAGTAATTTGCAAACACCGACCCACTGGGAATTAAGTCACCCCGCCTTACCGTCAATTGATATACGTGCTAAAGCCAGATTCAACACCAACTCTTCGACATCAATAAAAACAATGGCTATTGCAGGGTTCGGTGTGACTGTCTTACCGGAATGGATGATAGAAACCGAGCTGAAATCAGGCAATCTAGTGCAACTTTTTCCTGAGTATTCACTGCCAAAACAGCCTGTAACAATCGTATTCCCAAATGGGCACAAAATTCAGCGCAAATGCAGAGTGTTTATTGATTATCTGGTAGAGAAGATCAAGTTATGATGTTTAGCTATCTCGCCGTAAACCCTCGCCCAATTCGGGAGAGAGTTTTACGGCGAAAGTGAGAAGCACTTTAATCAGGGGTTGCCTGACTCTCAATATAGGCTTTTAAAGTTTCGAGGATTGCGTCGCAATCAGCATCACAAGGTCAAATAACAACCAAACTGTTGTAAAAACCTGAAGCTACTCCGCTCCTTTTTTGATGTCAGCAGCTTGCTTGGTATCAACGGCGGGTGTTTCCGGCACAGGCCCCGGCCGCATAATCTGGTTAAAACCGTTTCTGAGCTGATTCACATTAACGGCCGTTTCATCTTTTGGCTGCACCAGAATAAAGGAGATGTCCTGAGACAACATCTCTTTCAGTTTTTTGTTCAAAAGCTGTGGTGTCAGAGAAGATAAAAACGTCTGTCTTAAGCGCTGGAATTGCTCCGGTGCAATATCTATCACATTATTCTGCTGTGAAATCAGGCGCTGGTTAATCAATAGATCGGTATTTGTACGGGCATAGACCGCAAAGAGCTGTTGCAATTGAAGCCGTTTCTGAGCATACAGTTCATCAAATTGCTCTTGTGGCAGACCATTTTCACGCAATGATGCCAGTTCAGAAGCCAGATAAAGTGTGGATTCTGTCAGATTGCCCGAAGAAGTATCCATATTCAAAAAACAGTTTGCCCGCTGGTACAATATGCGACAATCCAGATCTAACTTCATGTCAGCCTGCTCTTCTTCCCGCCCCAATTGCAGGTAGCGATAAAGCGCTTCACGAGCCAAATCGTTTAACCAATACTGAAACAGGGTCTGCGAATCATTAATCGGTTGCCAGTTCAGGTTCCAGACTAAAGACAACCGATCTTGTTGAGCTTTATCACTGACTACGCCAAGCGTTTCTGATTTCAGCGGCAACAACGTCGCAACGGCTACCGGTGTCTGCCGTTTTCCTTTCAATGGCGAGAACGCCTGATTAATGCGCTCTGACAGTACCCGGCTGTCAACATGACCAGCAACATACAGAGTCATCGCATCTGGCGTGTACCATTGCCGATAAAATGCTTCAACTTTTTTGACATCTACAGGCACTGATACGCTCGCACCCGGATCATGATCGAGCAATGTCGAGCCTTGCAGCCGCATCCGCCACACAGGATCTTGTATATCTGCAGGTAAAGTCGCGACGGAATGATCGGTCGCTTTCATGGCCTGTGCCAAAGTCTCTGGCGTAAAAACCGCACCACCCGCAATATCCGACAGCCATACCAGCGCATCTTTCAGTAAATCAGGGCGGTTATTTGGTAGGCTGAGGCTATAGAGCGTGAAATCATATGAAACAATGGCAGGAGGAAGGGGATTTTTGCTATCAATCGCGTTGCGCCACAGATTTTCCAGTTTTTGCGATGACAAATCTTTGCTGCTGAACAATACGACTTTGGGAATGAGGTAGGTGTAGCCTTGTTGTTGCGTTTTCTCTGCCAGTGAACCGGTTTTCACGATTAAACGCAGTTGTATCCTGTCATTGGGACGCTGTGGAGTTTGCAGGGCTTGCCAACTGAACCCATTTTCAAGTTTACCTTGTTGCCAAGCCGGATCAGGCTGTAAGGTCTCTGCCTGTGCTAAATAAGACGTAGCCAGAATGGCGCCACCAATAAGATACCCGATTTTCTTGCCCTGCATTCTCACTTACCCCTACCTATTTAGTTTTATCCTTGTTATCCCTGGCTTCACCTGCCACAGTTTAACTATTCATGCCAAACCATTAATACCCAGATAGATTATCTCTACTAGGGACTGTTGATGTTTTATGTTCATAAATCAATCAGCCCACATTGGTAACCAAACGAGAGTAAATGCCAGTGCTA
>NZ_JANAIF010000438.1 GCF_024721015.1 Xenorhabdus bovienii | reverse complement strand
GAAGATCTTTCTCCCAGCATTAACTTGGCTCACGCCTACAATGCCATTGGTGGAGTTTATGACTTGCTGGAGAAAGACAGTAAATCATTTGAGTACTACCAGAAAGCACTAAAGCAATTCAAAATATACGGTAACCTGAAAGCACAGGCTTTGGCTTATAATAACTTGGGTTTGTTAATGCAACGGCAAGGCAACATCAAGGACGCATTGGACTTTATGCTTCAGGCACAAGAGATTTTTGAAAGTGAACAGGAAGTAA
>NZ_JANAIF010000437.1 GCF_024721015.1 Xenorhabdus bovienii | reverse complement strand
CATGTGTCCGCTGCCACTTTTCCACGTATTTGCTGTTCACGTCATTATGCAGGCTGCCATCAAGTCCGGCGCGCATGTTGTGTTCCCGACCCCGCAGGGGTACCGCGGGGACGGTGTGTTCGACAATTTCTGGAAACTGATCGAACGCTGGAAGATTTCCTTCATTATCACTGTGCCGACGGCTGTTTCCGCGCTGATGCAGCGTCCTGTGGATGCCGATATCTCCACCGTGAAAACGGCTTTCTCCGGTTCCGCGCCGA
>NZ_JANAIF010000436.1 GCF_024721015.1 Xenorhabdus bovienii | reverse complement strand
AGCATAGGTGCAATAATATACCCGTCTACCTGTCTGGCTTTGAACATCCTGATCAGGCCCTTTGCCTTATCAATATTGTTTTCAGTACTGGAGTATATGATCTTATAGCCATGTCTGTATGCTTTATCTTCGATCAGCCTTGCAATAGAGGCAAAGAAAGGATTGGAAATATCTTCATCGATTAAACCAATGGTCTTTGTATTTCCTGTACGGAGACTTCTCGCCACCTGGTTTGGCCTGAAGCCCAACTCTTTAATGATG
>NZ_JANAIF010000435.1 GCF_024721015.1 Xenorhabdus bovienii | reverse complement strand
AGGTTGTAGGTAGCATTAAAGTGCACTACATTGAAGGTACAGACGCTTCAAGACATATTATTCGGTCATTGAAAGAAACATCTGACAGGCGAATTCGTTTGAGCGTTGAAAAGTTTGATTTAAGAAAAGACTCCGTCTCGGTTGTCTTATATTTTTTCAGCTCAGTTGCCGAACATCACCTAGAACTAAAAAAAGAAGATGGTAAATGGAAAATTGTTAAAAGTAACATGTTGATAGAATAAACCGCATTCCAACTTTTTG
>NZ_JANAIF010000434.1 GCF_024721015.1 Xenorhabdus bovienii | reverse complement strand
CACTACGCTTTTGCAACATGCTTTTAAACCATGCTTGTGCTCCACGCATTTGCAACATGCTTCTGCATCATGCTTTTGCAATACGCTTCCGCACACGCTTTTGCAACATGCTTCCGCACTACGCTTCCGCACCATGCTTCTGCATCATGCTTTTGCACTACGCTTCCGCACCATGCTTCTGCACCATGCTTTGGATCAACCCAAGGGAAGCCTGTTAAAAAAAGGTAAGTAGTTTCCGATGCCTAGCGTTTGTTTGCGCAGC
>NZ_JANAIF010000433.1 GCF_024721015.1 Xenorhabdus bovienii | reverse complement strand
ATCCGCCGTTGGCCTTTATCCTAAGGAAAAACAGGTAAGCGTGACTAAAGGAACTGTGATCGCAGATTTCTCACTGAATGAGAACCTCTCGCAGTTAAATGACGTACAGATCTCTACCAATAAAAAATACAAGGTAGAAAATGTATCCTCTTCATTGCGTTTGCAAACAAAATTACTGGAACTTCCTCAGAATATCAGAGTGGTTACCAGCCAGGTAATGGCAGACCAGATGGTTTTCGACGTAGTTGACGGAGTAACCAGG
>NZ_JANAIF010000432.1 GCF_024721015.1 Xenorhabdus bovienii | reverse complement strand
AAAATTAAATCAGAAACAATCGTTTCAGAAATTACTTTTGTATAGATTTGATTATCATGCTAATCACTGGTTAAAACTAGGATTACTACTGATAAATAGTTTCCTACCATATTTGAGACTAAAAGATAGCGAATATATAAAAAATGTTCAATAGCATTAGGTATAATTTTGAAACAAACGACACAAAAAAAGATGGAGATTTTGAATACACAGCTTTCATTGCCCGAGCAGCATATCGACTTTGAGAATAAGTGGGTTTTGCA
>NZ_JANAIF010000431.1 GCF_024721015.1 Xenorhabdus bovienii | reverse complement strand
AAACTCTGAAAATTGGTCTTTGAAAATTAAACGGGCTATTTCTTGTAAATTCTTATCCATTTTTATCCATTAAAAAAGTCGCACAAACTGTTAATTTCCCAAAGATACTATCTTTTAGATAATTAACAGCCTATGCGACTATCAAATATTAAAACAGAAAAATTTTTAAATCATTTCGCTTACTTCTTTTGCTATTTGCAATTCCTCGTTTGTAGGAATAATCAAAATTTTTACTCGGCTATCTTCTGCTTGTATTTCTACAAT
>NZ_JANAIF010000430.1 GCF_024721015.1 Xenorhabdus bovienii | reverse complement strand
GGCGGGCATGATCGCCTCCTGATCCCAACCCAAGCGACCGGCCACCTGACCGAGCGCCTGCGTCGTGTGCTCAAACGCCATCAACTGCTCAAATGCAGACATCTTGTTTTCCTTCTTTTTAGGCTGTGTCGCGAACCGATGTCGCAATTGGGTAATGGCTCAGGAAGCGCGCTCTCAGGATGAGGGCCCAAACAACAATTGCGACGCCCTGATGCACGATCGCAATATGAACTGGTGCAGCATAGAGCACTGTTGCGATACCCA
>NZ_JANAIF010000429.1 GCF_024721015.1 Xenorhabdus bovienii | reverse complement strand
CAGAACGCCCTTGGCTCTTCCGCCGGCGCTCTTCATCAACCAGCGCCGATATCGTTGCTGCCATATCGACGTCTCCGCCAAGATGTTCGTCTTCAAAGAAACTTGTTTTGCACGCGTCGGAAGGTTGCAGACGGGTGGTATTTCGCAAATGGCAGAAGTGGACTTTGCTACCCAGTTGATCAACAAAATCAACGGGGTCAAAGTCTGCACTAACTCCAAGAGAGCCAGTGCATAGAGTTATTCCGTTGGCAGGACTGTCAATGGA
>NZ_JANAIF010000042.1 GCF_024721015.1 Xenorhabdus bovienii | reverse complement strand
TGGGATAACGGTTATATGGAAGCACTGTTATTTAATCAATTTTAGCCGACTAAAATTTCATGCGTAACCCCTGGTTAAGTTCCCTTTATTTTCGTGAGTTTTATTTCCAATAAAATCATTATTCTTTTCTATCGTTGATATTGCAGTCTAAAAATAATCAACAAAACTCATATAAATTACTTATTTTTATTTTTCTTAATCATCTGAACCTGTTGTTGGTTGAACTGGAAAGACACGTACACGCATGTCATGTCAGCAGGTGTATAAAATCATCCGTGAGGTTCGTTTAAAGGCCAATTTAGCGATTTGCGTGAATCCGCACATATTATGGCATGCCTGTGATTATACAAAACAACAAGGCCACCTGCTCAAGCGGATGGCCTGGGTGAATATCTTTGTCCAATGGTAAATAGCTCAAATGTATCCTCTCAATGCGCCCACCATTATATAAGTAAAAAAAGCTCCAACGACTACGGAATGCTCACCAAGAAACAACTCACACATTTCACAATAATGCTACTATTGTGGAATTTAATCATAATTTTCACTATGTTATTGTTACTCTAGTAATAGAGAACATCCCCATGCTTTCACTCTACACAGCCTATGATGTACAGCATGAATTAAGAGATTTTATCAAGCGACAACGTAAGCAACAAAAAATCACCGTTGAAGTGCTGTCCAAGCGTTCCGGTGTGCCATATAGCACCATCAGGAAATTTGAGCGTACAGGCAATATCTCTTTGCGGCAGTTTTTAATGCTATTAGAAGCTATTGGTGAACTGAACCCACTGCATCAATTAACCAAAGAGCGCAAGCAGGAGCCAATCACGATTGCAGAGGTACTCAAGAATGCTTAATACGCCACTGAACGTTAAAAGAAAATTGTCTGATGGTTGCCATCTGTTGGTAGGTCAACTGGCAGAAACTCAACAACCACCGACTTTAGTTGGTGGTTGTTGAGTCTTAAAGCCGTACTGCAAGTAGCAAGGGTAATACAGAGGAAACAACTCCGATAAAACAGGTGTAACTGAGCAAGGCCGGAAAATCGTTGTAATGATATTGCCAAATGAGTCCCAAATAAAATATTTTGAAATTACGGTGATTTGACATAGGAAAAAAGATCAAGATGGTCATGATTTCACTGATACTCATGTGACCATAACGTCGGCGTTGCCACTTCGCGATACACTGTTGTTCCCCTGGTGGAATGAAAACACGGCAAGAATCGTCGACATCGCAGAAAAGTTCAATTCATTTATCCATGACTGTTCCTTGTGAGATCGTTTTCTGGTCGAAAATTCTGATCTTGGAACAGGCACTTAGTTCAATTTTTTATCCAGAACTCAGGTAAATTACCTCTTTTTTGTTTTTTGAGCATTTTTTAACATATACCCTATTCAAAAATAGGGGGCAAAAGGGTTACAAAAAAACGTGTAAAACCCCTCACACTTTTGGAATATGCTGATCAAATAATCAGTAACGCTTATTATTGTTAGGGATGGCTTGTATTAAAAATGAGCGTATAGTGTTCTTTTGGACTCCATTGCTGATATATGATACTTATCAGAAAGCACTAAAGGAGGAATACATGGATCGCGTTATCTATAGCGCAAAATTCGGTGATAAGACGGTCAGGTTTGTTGTGATTAAAATGGAACTTTATGTGTCACGTACTGATATTGTCGAAAGCTTTCGTGAGTGTGCAGCTGATTATGTAAAGCTCGAAGTTGATGGTTTAGTGGACGATTGGTTAAAAGGGATGGCGGATGCTCAAGATAGAAAATCAGCCATGTTGGGTGAAAGTAGTATCGGGCCAGTTGTACATTTTTATACTATTAGCCATCTACTTCATACTATGTCTGATTTCAATGAGTCTAGAAATGATGAATTGATAGCGCTAGGACGCAGGATTAATGCTCTTTTTAGATGGTTTTCTGATGCTTCTTACCAGGCTCATGAGCATTTCGGTATAACGATCTTTGAGATGCTTAATTCAGTTAGTAAAAGATTAGACCGGCTTAATGATTTTTTTGTTGTGAATGTTATCCATGATGGTGATGTGTGGGTTGCTGAGTGCGATGAACTTGGGCTGGTTACAGAAGCTAAGACTTATGATGAGTTAACAGAACAAGTTTGGGAAATAGCATCTGAATTGTATGAATTGAATGAGCTAGTCGGCGATTCTGAGTACATTCGTATCAAGTTTGTTCAGGAACAATCATCTGATTCAAGGATAGCCCTCTGATATGGGATCTGGCTTATATCTACCTAACTAAAACCGTCCAACTTTATGGGGTCAGTTCATTGCGGGGCTTTTTGTTGATTATTTTTTCCTATGCACAAAAGGGTTCTGTCGCATTAACAAAGAAAGTACAAGTGAAGATAAGGTAAGAATGGAGATATTAGGGCGGGATTTTACACCCATTTTACACCAAGCAAATTTCAGGCATAAAAAAACCAACCATAATAGGTTGGTTTTTCTAGGGAAATTTGGTCGGCATGATAGGATTTGAACCTACGACCCCCGACACCCCATGACGGTGCGCTACCAAGCTGCGCTACATGCCGATGACTTTTACTATACTACCGTTTTTTATTTTCAAAGCAAGCCCTCAATTTAGTGAGTGCTTGATTTTTCGACGATTAGTTTGCTAAAAATCGTTTAACCTCGGTTAGTATTTGTAATAACTGGGCGAGGTTAGGCTTGGCTCCTTGAATTTCATTACCATCCAAATCATACAGATAATATTCTCCGTTCTTGGAAAGATAGATGGTATTTGTAGCCGTTGTGACAATTAATGAGCCGTCATCACCCGTGATTAACCATGGGTTATCTCTCCGAACGGTAAAGAGATCTTCACCTTGAGAATAATCACCTGGAGAATTACTGACATGTAATAAACGTTGCATCAGGGTAGTCATGACATCCTGATGACTGGTTAATTTGTTGATGACCTGTGCAGGTGTACCCGGCCAGTGAATGATGAGTGGGACATGTATCTGTTCACGATTGAATTTGTCGCCAGTAAGCCATTTTGGTGAGTGTCCTGTGGACAATTCACTGTGTTTGGCTGTAATAACCACGATGGTTTTATCCAGCATGCCTTTATTGGTTAGTGTCTCTAAAACATTATTGATTTCGGTATCAAGTGCTTTTTTGTCAAATTGGCCCGTTGAGTGTGTAAAACCATTAATGCCCAAAAATGAGAACCACGGGGTAGTGCCATGATTGAGATCCAGCCACTGACGCCATTTTGTCACGGTTAGGCTATCATCTTTCTTGGTTGGGGTAGGGAATGAGTAATCGGTCAAAAGAGCCTGGCGGTAAAGAGGTGTTTGGAACCCATCCGAAGAGAACAGACCAAATTGATACCTCTGGTGAGTCAGTGCATCAAGAAGCGCTGAGGATTTTCTACTATTAAGAATGCCATCTAGATAGCCTGATGATATGCCATAGAATAATCCAAACAATGCAGTATCGTTTTGAATGCCAGTACTGAAGTGCTGTGTAAATTGGATATTGTTCTGAGTAAAGCGCTCAAGGGACGGCATGGCGTTGGTAATGTCTTTGTTATCCAGATCATCTACAACTAGCAACAGTAAATTATAACCTTGCCTGTTATCTTGGTAGGATAAGCCATTCAGTGGATATTCAACGGTTAGGGCAGCCGGGTTTCCTTGTTGGTTCATACGGCGCTGGTATTCCTGTTGATCCAGTAATCCGTGTTTTTCAAGGAATTTGCGTGCTGTCATTGGATAAGACAGTGGTAAATTTGAACGCTGCATGGTAATTGAGCGGTAGAAGTTAGCATCTGCCCAGATATACATCAGATGGGAAGCGATAAAAGCCGTAATGAATACCGCCGCCAATGGCTTACCGAACCGTTGGCGATTCAGGCTACGTAATTTTTGCCAGCTCCATGTGCCAAATAGCATCTGCACTAGAAAAATAGCCGGTATGCAGATGAACATCAGTTGCCATTCCCTTGTCAGTTCGCCCTGTTCTGGGTTGGTGACTAAGTCCCAAACCAACGGTGTCAGGTGCAGGTGAAAGCGAATATAGATAGAGGAATCTAGTATGAGCAGGGTTAGCCCTGCTGTGGCCAGTGCAGCGGAAAGAAACCTCAATAACCGCTGTGACATCACAACAAACGTCAGCGGAAATAAAATAAGTAAGTAAATGGCAAAGACAATGAAACTAAAATGACCGAGCCAACTGAGTAGCGCATAGATGCGACCAAACAGTGAACCCGGCCAGTCAGACGCAAATAAATAGCGACTGCCCAGCACAAGACTGAACACAATATTGAACAGTGCAAACCAGTGTCCCCAGCTGATCATCTGAGAGACTTTTTCGCGGTAATGCTGACGGCTAGTCACCATATTTTTTACGTTAAGGTTTTAATGAAAAATTAATGCGCTTTGTCTTCATTAATCGAGGACTGTAACGCGCGTGCAAACGAGTCTGCGATGTGCCTACGCTGCGCAGGGGCAATACTCGTATTGATTAAATTCGTTACCATATTGCCCAAGATCATCAGGGACAAATCAGTAGGTGTATGGTTTTTCTCGAAAACATTTACCAATTCAGCTAATAAATGTTCAACTTTTTCATCGCTGTAGCGAGACGACTGTGGCATAAATCAAAGATCCTGGATATACAAAGCCCTATATACTACCGTATAGAAGGGCAATTTTCTGCTTTTTTATGACAAATTAATTTTCCGACTGTGTGAGTTGCTGCCATTCTGAAGTCTGTTGCATCAGAAAGGTAACGGTGTTTGAATACGCCGCTAACCGCAAGGCTCAACGGTCAAAGCTGCAAAAGGAGTATAAATAATGAGTCTGGAAATTACCCAGATCGCGTTACACCGGTTGATTAAACGTGATGAACAAACACTTGAAGTCATTCTGCGTGATTCTTTGCTGACCACCAATCAGGTCGTAGAAGATATGATGGCTGAATTACATCGTGTGTATAGCGCAAAAAGCAAAGCCTATGGTTTATTCAATGATGAAAGTGAACTGGCGGAATCGCTCCGTCATCAACGTAAGGGAGATGAAGACTTTCTCGGTTTTAGCCGTGCTGCAACCGTTCGCTTGAAAGATGAATTGACAAAATATCCGTTTGCGGAAGGTGGTACGGTGTTATTTTGCCAGTATCGGTATCTGGCCGTAGAGTATTTACTGATTTCGGTTCTCAATAGTTGCAACAGCATGTCTGTCAATGACGAGCTGGATGTGAACACTACGCAGTATCTTGATATTCCTCATGCTGATATCGTTGCGAGAATTGACTTGACTGAGTGGGAAACTAATCCCGAATCCAGTCGTTATCTGACTTTTCTGAAAGGGCGGGTAGGGCGTAAGGTTTCTGACTTTTTTATGGATTTTCTGGCTGCCAGTGAAGGCATGAATGCCAAAGTGCAGAATAAGGGGTTGTTGCAGGCGGTGGACGATTATTGCGAATCAGCCCAGATTGATAAAAATGAACGTCAGGCTTATCGCCAGCAGGTTTACAGCTATTGTAATGAGCAGTTACAGGCAGGTGAGGAGATTAAACTACAAGAGTTGTCTCAAGAATTGCCACCATTGGGCGAGCAGAATTTCCAGCAATTTTCGCAGGAACAGGGATACGAATTGGAAGAGAGTTTCCCAGCAGATCGCGGTACATTACGTCAATTAACAAAATTTGCTGGCAGTGGTGGCGGATTGACCATCAACTTTGATGCAATGTTGTTGGGAGAGCGAATTTTTTGGGACCCAGTGACGGATACTCTGACGATTAAAGGCACGCCACCAAACTTGCGTGACCAACTGCAACGTCGTGGCAGTGGTAATCATTAACGCCTATCAGCAGTAAGAATAAAATAGTAGAAATAAATAACGCCGCAAATGCGGCGTTATCTACTCGGCGTCCCGATAAAAGCTCGATTGTGGCTAATTAAGCACGCAGGAAATCGATGTGCGTCAGCTTAGGTTTAAACGGATGACGCTGTACTGCCTGCACTTTAACTGTAGTTTCTTTACCATCAACAACCAGATTCAGGACTTCATAGAATTCTGGTTTACTTTCGTGGTTGATAACTGCATCGTGATCCAGTTCGATAGAAACTGGTTCTTGGTTACCACCATAGATGATAGCTGGAAACTTGTTAGCTCTACGCAGGCGGCGGCTCGCACCCTTGCCCTGCTCTTTACGTACTTCTGCATTAATAGTTAACATTATTTTTTCTCTGTAAAAGAAGAAAATAAATCCTGCTACAGGCGACCCAGCAGCAGGTTCGAGACTTGGCTTAATATAATGTACTACACTAAGCGGGCGGCATTTTAACGAAAAACCTATATGACAGCAAATAGAAAGTACTTTTGGGCTGATTTAATCGGCTCAGTACAGATCATCTGCTCGGCGAAACCGTCCTTGATAGTCAAAAACCTTTTCCCGGATTTGCCAGAACTGACCTTTTTTTCGTGCGACAACAAAGTCGGGATGTCGTAATAGAGGAAGCTGTTGTGCAATGTCCTCAGCTGTTTTCCATTGCAGAGGGATACCCGGCGCACGCTGGTGCTGGCGTAGGAAGTGAAGCTCAAACACTTTTCTCTGAGCAGGTATTGCTAAACGGAACCGTTCTGATACGTCCGCACCATCTTCATCGTAATAAGTGATTTGCAGCCATTCCCCTTTACTATCATGACCCGACGTTAATTGCATACCGCCACAACGTAGTACCAGTGCATTCTTGAGCTTAAGGGCGGCTTTCAGCATATCATCAGGATCGACCAGGACTTCCTGGCAGCGGTGACAGCGTCGTGCAGCGATATCATTTTCTGCACCGCAATGTGGGCAGGATTTGAAACGAAATCGGAAATCACATTGATGTCGTTTGCCGCTTTCATCTTCTTCCCATCCTTGGCAACGACGGCCAAAATGCTCAATGATTTCACCTTCCGCTGTACATTTCCCCCAGAAGGTATTGGCAAATTGGCAGATAGGGCAAAATACCTGTATAGGCTGGTTTTGAGAATTGGGCTTGCTACTACCGACTTCGGGGGAATAAATATCATGGGGATTTCCGGCGTAATCCAGAATTAAGCACTCTTTTTTGTCAGGGGATAAGCGTAATCCCCGCCCGATGATTTGTTGGTAGAGACTGACGGACTCTGTTGGACGTAATATAGCGATTAAATCGACATGAGGCGCATCAAACCCTGTTGTCAGCACGGCGACGTTGACCATATATTGGAGTTGTTGCGCCTTGAAAGCAGTGATCAATAAATCCCGTTCAGTTGCTGGGGTATTTGCGCTGACTAATGCGGCCTGTTCAGCAGATAGCAATTGGAAAATCTCTTTAGCATGTTCCACTGTGGCAGCGAAAATCATGACTCCTTTGCGGTCTTGGGCATATTCGATGATTTGCTTAATGATATGAGGAGTAATGCGCTTTTGTCGTTTTATCTCCCGATTCAGGTCAGCTTCATTGAAAATTCCCTGCTGGCTGGTACGAACCTGACTGAAATCATATTGCATTACGGGCATATCCAATCTTTCTGGGGGCACCAGAAAGTGATGTTTAATCATATAACGTAACGGAAGTTCATAAATACAATCACGAAAAAAACAGTGTTCATCTCCACGTATCATGCCATGATAGTGATATTGGTATATCCAGCCAGAGCCTAAACGGTAGGGCGTGGCGGTTAAGCCCAAGATACGTATCTGGGGATTGTTTTTCTTGAGTTGCTGGATAATTTGCTGATACTGACTGTTTTCATCATCACTGATACGGTGGCATTCATCAATAATTAACAGTGAGAAATGATGATCAAAACAATCCAGATTGCGAGCAACGGATTGAATGCTACCAAAGACAACTTTTCTTTCACTCTGCTTTTGATGCAATCCCGCAGAAAAAATATCCGCTTGCAGGTCATAGGCACAATACTTGCTATGGTTTTGTGCAACAAGTTCTTTGACGTGTGCCAGTATCAAAACTCGGCCGTGAGCCAGTTTTGCTAATTCTGCGATGATGAGGCTTTTACCCGCCCCTGTTGGCAAAACAATGACCGCAGGATCTTTGTGCTGACGAAAATGGTGGATGGTAGCATCTACCGCTTCTTGTTGGTAAGGGCGTAAAGTAAAAGCCATTTTTATGTTACTGTCATGGGTATTAGATAAAAGATAGTTGATAGAGAGGATAACATTTTTCCTGTGGTCTTGCCGTCGGGAAAGCGCTTTCCATTCAGTTACTAAAGTAAGATGGCTATAACATGTAGTTTATTATTGTTATAATTATTGATGTTACGATGACTCTGAATATTATCTGTTTAATCTTGTACTCCAATAGTGACCCTTGAAGTGCTTGCAATATCAAGGGTGTGTTCATATGTGTTTATTTTCTGTCAGGTACATCTATTCATGCGATTGGATAAATTTTTATCACAGCAGTTAGGTATAAGTCGTAACGATGTAGGTCGTGAACTACGGACTAGTCGGGTTACTGTCGATGGCGAGGTCATTAAGAGCGGTGCGTATAAATTGAAGCCCGATCAGCAGGTAGCCTATGAAGGTTCAGTATTGGAACAGTTAGATGGTTCCCGCTATTTTATGCTGAATAAACCACAGGGATATGTGTGTTCGACGGATGATCCAACAAATCCGACAATTTTGTATTTTATCGATGAACCTGTTGCCCATAAATTACACTCAGCAGGCCGTTTGGATATTGATACCACAGGCTTGGTTTTGCTGACAGATGATGGGCAATGGTCACATCGTATTACGTCACCCAAACATCATTGTGAAAAAACCTATCTTGTTACATTGGAATATCCAATATCAGACGATATTGAGATGAAATTTCTTGCAGGTGTGCAGTTGAATGGCGAAAAAACACTGACAAAACCAGCGAAACTAGAAATTATCGAGCCTCACCGTGTACGTTTGAGTATCAGTGAAGGACGATACCATCAAGTAAAACGGATGTTCGCCGCAGTGGGCAATCATGTTGTTGAGCTTCATCGTGAACGAATTGGTCAAATTTGTTTGGACTCTGCATTGGAGCCAGGAGAATATCGAGCATTGACCAAAAACGAAATTAACAGCATACAGGTGCTAACACCTTAACCTTCTTTTATCCATCTATTTAACAAGTTGTTACGGGAGTTAAAGCGTGCAACAACAACGATTATCCTATTTGGGGTTAGTTTTGATCCTTGGTTTGCTTTCTATGTTGATGCCATTGGCAATTGATATGTATTTGCCGAGTATGCCAACGATTGCCACCAATTTTGGCGTCGATGCCGGTCGAGTACAAATGACGCTGAGTAGTTACATTTTGGGTTTTGCCATTGGGCAGATGGTCTATGGGCCAATGTCAGATAGTCTGGGACGTAAGCCAGTCATTGTAGGTGGTGTGATTGTTTTTGCCATTGCTTCTGCTGCGTGTGCTTTGTCACAAAATATTGATACCTTTATTTCCATGCGCTTTCTGCACGGGTTTTCTGCTGCAGCAGCAAGTGTTGTGATCAACGCTTTGATGCGAGATATGTTCACGAAAGATGAATTTTCCCGCAGTATGTCTTTTGTGACATTGGTGATGATCATTGCGCCGTTGTTGGCTCCCATGTTAGGTGGGTTGATGATGGTATGGTTCAATTGGCATGCTATTTTCTGGTCAATCTCGATTGCTGGAGTGATAACCGCGTTTCTTGTTGCTTTCTTTATCCGGGAAACATTACCGAAAGAGAGAAGGCAGCGATTCAATTTAAAAACTATTTTTAACCAGTTTGCTATGTTATTTCGGCAGCGTCAGGTGCTGTTTTACATCTTGGCAAGTGGATTTTCTTTTGCAGGCATGTTTTCTTTTCTTAGTGCCGGTGCATTTGTTTACATTGACTTGAACGGGGTTTCTGCACAACATTTTGGTTACTATTTTGGGTTGAACATTATTTTTCTGTTCATTATGACCATGATTAATAGTCAATGTGTCCGCAAATATGGCGCATCGAAAATGCTGCATTTCGGCGTGTTTGTGCAATTTGTCATGGGTTTGTGGTTATTATTTAGCACTGTACTTGATTTAGGGTTTATTTCTCTTGTATTTGGTGTTGCAATTTATATCAGTGGTATTTCCATGATCACTTCTAATGCTATGGCTGTTGTTCTGGACGATTATCCTCATATGGCTGGAACGGTTGCGTCACTGGCTGGAACTATTCGTTTCAGTATTGCTGCGCTGGTGGGCACAATTTTATCTTCAGTATCTGCAAAAAGCGCATGGCCGATGGTGGGCTCAATGGCATTATGCGTAATATTGGCAATGTTACTTATTATTTATGCGAATAAGGCCAAAAAATAAAATAACCAGAGGGGCTATCAGATAGCATAAGGTAGCCTCTGTTTTTTTAATTCATATATTGCTTCCTTACACTTGCTGTACTGCCTATCTCCACATTAAAAAAATCATAGAGTTTTTCCAATATTTTTTATTCTGTCCTGATAGTGGCTGCATTTAGAGATAATCCCCAAAAATCTTGAAATAGCAAAAGAAGCCATTGATTTTTTGGATAGACAGGATATACCGATTAATCAGCAGACAAATGTAGACATTTGTTAATTTGATGATGCTAATCAATATTGGGTTGTTGGTTTTTTGTTAACTTTATGCCATTGAGTTCATGACTATAGATTAAAATGGTTTTGTTGTTAATTAACTGATTGTAATATAAAAATATTATTTTTCACAGTACGTGGCATGGCTTAATACACATAAATATGTAAATGAAATTTGAATGAAAAGTTGCTTATTTGCATAAAAATAAGTTGAATTTTTTACCTAAACAGTATAAATATATACAAAATGCGAGTTTGATCTCACTTTTTAAAATGGAAGATGAAAAGTGTGTGATAAATCGGATTTTATTTTAACTTTTTATTTACTTTTTTGTTTGCTTTTTGTTGGGGGGTTATTCGGTTTTGACGCACTGATAGCCTACAGCTGGTGGTTAGATGTATTAATGTTGTTTCTGATAGGAATAATACGTGGATAATATCCAACTTTCGGTAGTACATAGACTGCCGCAAAGTTATCGGTGGTCATCTGGCTTCGTTGGTACGAAAGTTGAAATTTTACCAACAGAAGAAACAGATATAGGAAATAGCCTGATGGGGCTGAAATTGTTAAGCCATGAAGGTGAAAATGCTCGGGTTATTTTGCATAGTTTGAATCAATCTATTGCTGATATGCAAATATTGAGCGCAGTAATTGAGTGGGAAGGTGAGCCATGTTTGTTTTTTGCTAAAGAGGATGAGAGTGCAGTGATATGTCGACTTAAGACATTAGGTGCTGCGATTGCAGAAAACATAACGGCGTTGTACCCACTTTAGTGGATAACAATTGGATAAAAAAACGCTTCCCTTTGGAAGCGTTTTTTTATGTCTGCAAGGGAATTAAGCTATAGTCAGGAGACTTTGTTCACGTCTCGCAGAACTCGTCTTGCGCCGTAGTACCGTTTAGTCCAGTAGGTATCGGTCAATTTGGAAACGATCACTCCATTACTGGTCGAAGCATGTACAAATTGGTTATTGCCGATGTAAATACCGACATGGCGCATATAAATGCCTGTTTTGAACAGCACTAAATCACCTGCCCGTAATTTAGAACGGCTGACGGTTTGGCCAATTTTTTGCTGCTCTGATGTAGAACGCGGTAAATCTATATCGAACTGATCATGGAAGGTACGTTGGACAAAAGCAGAGCAATCAATGCCGCGCTTTGTATTCCCACCAAGCCGATAGGCAACACCTTTCCAGTCTGCATATTGGTTAAGGATTTTGGATTTAGTATCCAAATTTTTAACTAGAGTTTCAAACTCATCCTGAGACGCTTGCAGTAAGAAGTGCTTTTGGCTGTTTACTGCATGAGTATCAGTTTTTTTGCTACGCATTTGGGAGTCTGGCGAACTACATGCGGTTAGTACCACTGCCGCGAGAATTGCGGGTATCAACCGCAATATGTATCTCAGTATTGGTTGAGACTTGACCATTATATTGATTTTCCCTTGCAGCCCTTAACGTGGCTTATCGCCATCATGGAAACACTAAACGTTCTAAAGCGTAGTCAGAAGATGGTGAATTAACAAATTTTCTGTCCCTAAAGTGTGCGAAGCAACACATTTTATTAATATCTTTACAAAACGCGTTATTTTAATAATAGGGCACAGGGAAGGTTACAGAAATGATGAGTAAAAAGCGAGATACAAAAAGCGTTCTTTACAAAAAATTAGATTAGGAACTAAGGGGTTAGAATGATTGTTGCTATTTTATACCTGTTTGGTAAAAATTGTGTAGTTTTGAGGAGATAAGCAATATCTCCTCACCATTACTATTTTAATTAGTACGCCTAATATACGGCAGTTTTTTATCCAGCCATGTTGCCATAATATCACTTAAGGGTGTCAGTAATACCCAGCTCATTCCAATTAATGTCAGGGATAATGAACCGATAGCAATATCTGTAAACCAATGAGCACCTGCCATAATGCGCGGGAGGGTAAAGGTGATCATAATCAGCAGGGCAATGAAAAATGCGCCGCGAGAGACATAGCGAAGAATAAAACAACTAAAAATCAATAGCATTAATCCATGATCACCAGGGAAACTGTCTTTGGAAGCATCTTTTGTATGCCAACTGATCATGTCGTCCACGCGATTAATATTTTCGAATGTTAATGTTGGGCTTGGGCGGCTGACGGGAATTTTGTGGCCTATTTGGTTAATAATGACAGCAGTGACTAACATTACCAGCCCTATCATGAAAAGACGGCGTTTACCCGCATAGTCCTGTTTGCGAAATGCGCTGTAATAGAGCAAGCCCATACACAGAAGCGATATAACATCAAATGCCCTGATATTCACGATGGCGACAAACAGTGCAAATCTGGAATTTGGAAGCAGTTTTTCATTAAAGAAATGAAAAATGGCTGCATCAATGTTAAACCAAAAACCGTGATTCTCAGGCAAATACCATGAGAAAAACAGGGCAATACCGAGCATATTAAGTATAAATATAGATAATGGGTTACTGCGGGTCATGAGATACCTATTTAAAACGAAAGTAAATTTTGGTGGTAGTCAAATTAACTGGGGGAGCACTATAGCAAAATTTATGGCAAAGAGTAATCGCTCTGGCATGTTGTTGCTAAGACATGGAGATATCAGCATATTTATACCATTTATGGACTGGCGTAACTATCATTAATATGCGAATTATTTTGTAATATCGGAAAAATAGCTAAATCCCCACTTCAGTACCGATAATATATATTTGTCTCAATTTTGAGCACTGACTATTATTAAATAACTACAAATTGCTTTCCCCATATCCTAACTTGTTAGAATATTATGTTGAAATGTGGCCTTTATAAATAAAAATCATAAAGAAATTGTTTCATTTTCCGTTATATCGTTATATAGATAGCAGAGCGTTGTACCATTATCTGGTTTTCTAATTTAGCGTGGGGCTAAAGTTGAAAAAAGATAATAATACCTGTAGTGGAGGTTAAATGCTTATGTTACGAAAAATGACGACTTTTTTGTTTATACCTTTGTTTTATCCTGTAATGGCACATGATCCGCTATCCTCAAGTTTTGGGTCTCTTCAATTTCATGGCGCTATTGTTGAGCCTCCATGTCAGTTTAATTGGGGTGAAGAACGTACTGAAGTAGCCTGTTGGCACAATGGCGAACAGATTAATCAAGATAAAAACTTAGAATATCAAAAAGATAGTGATTACCCATTATCAAAGCATATTGGAATAGAAGAAATAAGGTGGATGGAAGAAAACAAGAAGTCAGGAATTGTTACTATCACTTATCACTAAAAATTATATAATACCTTTCTAATCATATTGTTTATTTAATTTATAAATATAATTATTAATTGTAAAATTTTTTATAATTTTGTTTGAATAATGGTTATTAATAACCGTTTTGTAAATGACTTAATAAAAATAGTATCTTTTTTTGAGCTGAAAATTCATTTTTGATATGAATCAATAAAATGTGTCAATGTTGTATTTTTTCCTGTGAAATAATTATGATGGAGATGAAGGAATAAAGGTAACTGAGTTTTAGTTAATGGAAAAACGAAAGTGAGGTGACCATGCAAAATTATCTTAAATTGTTAATTAGCTGTTTGTTGGTTTCATGGATGTCTTATGGATATGCGCAATCTACAGGAGGGCAAATTCAGTTTTCAGGTTCTATTGTTGACCCAGGATGTCAAGTCGTCGTATCGAATACTCAGGCTAATATCTCTTGCTATCGGTTGGGGAAAAGCCTTACTGTAAAGCAAATTATTTCAACTCAGAAAACAATCGGCGAGGTCATGCTTCCTGGTAATATAGGTGTTTCCAGTGTGAAGTGGACTGATAGCCAAAAACGTGTGGCGATCATTAATGTGGATTACTTCTGATTTTAATAGGTGATGAATTGCTCTTTTCATCGAAAGGGAAAGAGCAATTAATATTTTAAGGATATAGAACTAATCACAACGTCCCATATAACGACGTTCTGCAATATGAATGCGGATTTTTTCGCCTGAACTCAGATATTCAGGCACCTGAATAGTGAGTCCTGTACTCATTTTAGCGGGTTTTGTACGAGCACTTGCTGATGCTCCTTTAATACTCGGCGTGGTTTCTTCAATGATCATATCAACAGTTTGTGGTAATTCGAGAGCCAGCAATTGCCCATCCATTGTTAAAACTTGCATTCCCGGCAAACCTTCTTCAGGAATAAACAGTAATTCTTCTTCGATTTGATTTTTTTTAAAGTGATAAGGGGTGAAATCTTCATCATCCATGAAGATATATTCATCACCATCAATATAGGAAAAACTGACGCTGCGGCGGGTCAATGTGATGGTTTCGAGAATATCATCACCTTTGAAACGCTCTTCCACTTTCTGACCCGTTCTAACATCAGTAAAGCGCATCTTATACAGAGTGCTGGCACCACGCGCGCTGGGTGTCTGAATATCGATGTCTTTAACTAATAATAATTTTCCATTGTAACTGATTGCAGTTCCGCGCTTAATTTCATTGGCTTTAGCCATAGATACCTTCCGTAAAAACAAGGAAATAATGGAATGAATATTGAAGTGGCGACAAAATTACTCGCAGTCAGCACATTAGGCAAGAGGTGATATGAAAACCTCAGTAAAAATACTGAGGCATGGGGGACATATCAATGATAAGTAGGTAACACATCAAATAGGGAGAGAATATGTGCTGTAGCATTTATCAGTCCGAACAGAATGATAAAAGCAATCAGAAAATTACCGCCGGGAGCCTGATAGCTGGCGTTTGGATAGCGCACACGGCTAGCATGAGCCATCAGGGCTGGAACGATAACCGCCCAAATCGTTGCCGCCAGTCCTGCAAAGCCGATCGCATATAGGAAACCGTTTGGAAAGATTAACGCCAGTACCGTTGGCGGAATGAATGTCACCAGTGCGGTTTTAAAACGACCTTCTCCACTGTCATCGAATCCGAAAAAATCAGCCAGATAGTCAAACAGACCCAGAGATACACCCAAGAATGAACTCGCCAATGCCATATATGAGAAAGCATTTAAGAGTTGGGCTACGGTAGTATTGTTGGACGTATTATCCATCTGTTGCAGTAAATTCGCGATATTACCCCCATCGGCGATGATCTGCTTGAAGGCTTCACGGGGAATATTTCCCTGAATCACATACTGCCACAAAATGTAGATGACCAATGCGATTAATGTGCCATAGAACAGGCTGTGTGCAACGGCTCTACTGTCCTTATGGTAATATTTCACCAGACCTGGGATATTACCGTGATAGCCAAATGAGGCCAGCAGATAAGGTAGCGCCATGAAAGTATATGGTAAATAGCTGGTTTCAGTATTGGCTTGATCAAATAAGACAGTTGATTTGACTTCGGTAAACATGCTTCCAACTGACATAATAAATGTTATTACCATGCCGCCTATCAAAATGGTACTTAAGCGATCAACTGCTTTGGTGGACATCCAGACAATAAAGGCAACGATCAGTGCGAACAGCAACCCAGTTCCCGATTGAGGCAGGGGAAGGAGATGCGTAATATTATGAAATAAAATCGAGCTGCCGGCTGAAACATAAGCATAGGTCAGGATATACAAAACGAAGGCGATAGATAAGCCATTGAGGGTACTCCAACCTTTACCCAGTAAATCTTTAGTAACAGTATGGAAACTAGAGCCAGACGGATAATTAAGATTAGCTTCCAAAATCATTAAGCCAGAGAAGTACATACATGCCCAAGTATATACCAGCAAAATTATTGATCCTGTAAACCATACGCCTGAAGTAGCAATAGGAATGGAAAACATACCTGCACCGACGGCAGTACCGGCAATGATCATTGCGCCTCCAAGTATGGAGGGACGTTTTAAATTTTGCGTTACCTCAATGGTCATATAGACTCCTAATTAATAGTACTACCTTGTACTAGCTTGACGATACGTTAATGAATGATATGTGTAAACAAATATTTATGGATGATAAGTAAATTCCTTTTGTTGTATTTTTCATACAAATGTGGGAGCAGGTTATATGAAATAACCCGCCTGAAAAGCATTTGAGAAGATGGGTTGTTTTAAGCGATAAGATAGAATTTTTCCATTTGCCATAGCTTGATGGCATTGCGGCTGGCTTCAAAGTGGGGTTCTGGTAGCTGATTAGGATCACACCAGATTAACTGCTCACATTTTTCAGGTTCCATTAGTTGTGGCTCACCTCCAGGGTGATGTGCCAATAAACAGACAGAAACTGTATGTTTTCCTTCTTCATGGTAGGTTTCGAGGTTATTGCAGACACCATAGACTTTAGGATCTTGAATCGTTAATCCAGTTTCTTCCTGAATTTCCCGGATGGCGCATTCTTCAAAAGTTTCACCTGGATCGACGTGCCCACCAAAGATTGACCAATAGGGTGCGTGCTTGCTGGTGCGTTTTCCCAGCAGGACTTCACCTTTATCATTAATAATGATGACACCAACTCCGACAACAACTGACACTGTATATTCCTCCGGCTGGAATTTATCCATGATGATGAAGATAGATTTTAAATTATCTGTAGTGGTTTTATTTTCGTCATCTGACAAGAAATCTTCTCTCGGCATATTTTTACTTTTAGATCGAGATAACACAACGATCAATCAAGTGGTAATTTTAACTGAAACGATTCAATTTTGATGTTATAAATAACAGAGAAATCTTAATATTACTTATGATTGTTTACTCAGGAGACACCGGGCAAGATGAGTCGTCGAGTTGCCACAATTACCTTAAATCCAGCTTA
The DNA here is from genome assembly GCF_024721015.1 of Xenorhabdus bovienii. Taxonomy (GTDB): domain Bacteria; phylum Pseudomonadota; class Gammaproteobacteria; order Enterobacterales; family Enterobacteriaceae; genus Xenorhabdus; species Xenorhabdus bovienii. The sequence continues at coordinate 16,900 of NZ_JANAIF010000042.1, read as the reverse complement.
TGATTTAGTTGGTTTATGCCCAGATATTACCAAGGGAACGGTTAATCGCGTACAGACCGCAGGGTTGCATGCTGCTGGTAAAGGGAACAATGTTGCGAAGGTGCTGCGTGACTTGGGCATTGATGTCACGGTCAGCGGTTTTCTGGGACGAGAAAATCAGGAAGGATTTCAGCAGTTCTTTAGTGAAAACAATATGGTAAACCGCTTTCATTTGGTCTCAGGCCGAACTCGTATCAATGTGAAATTGACAGAAAAATACGGTGAAGTGACGGATTTCAATTTTTCAGGTTTCCATGTGACAGCAGAAGAATGGAACTATTTTGTCAGTGATTCTCTCGACTGGCTGGGGCAGTGCGATATGGTGGTGGTCAGTGGTAGTTTGCCAGAGGGCATTTTACCGGAATCATTTGCGGATTGGATGCTGCAATTGAAACAGCGTTGCCCCTGTATAATTTTTGACAGCAGCCGGGAAGCTTTTGTTGCTGGTCTGGAGGCGTCACCGTGGCTGGTAAAACCTAATCGTGATGAGTTGGAAATTTGGGCTGGTAAACCATTACCTGACTTGGATAGCGTGATTAATGCCGCCCATGAATTGCGTAATAGAGGGATTGCCCATGTCGTCATTTCATTGGGAGAGCAAGGGGCGTTATGGGTCAATGCTTCAGGCGCATGGCTGGCAAAACCACCGCATTGTGAAATAGTCAGTACTGTTGGGGCTGGGGACTCGATGGTGGGAGGATTAGTTTACGGCTTATTAATGCGTGAAACCAGTGAACATACTTTGCGTCTGGCAACCGCAGTTTCTGCACTTACGGTCAGCCAGCCGAATGTAGGGATCAGGAGCCGCACTGAACTTGCATCAATGATGTCAAAGATCGAGCTGACTTCTTTTAGGTAATCAATTCTGTTGGGATTTCAGCCAAGCAATTTCCTGATCCCAGATGCCTGGATTGATCGTTTCAAGAACCAATGGAATGCCATTGAAACGGTCATTTTTCATAATGTAGCTGAATGGCGTATTGCCAATATTGCCTTCTCCAAGGCTATGATGGCGATCAACACGACTGGAAAATTCGCTCTTGGCGTCGTTGAGATGCATAGCTCGCAGGTACTTGAACCCAACAATTTTATCGAATGCCTCGAAAGTTGCTTCGCAGTCTTTTTCCGTGCGTAAGTCATAACCTGCCGCAAAAGCATGGCAGGTATCAATACAGACACCAACACGGTTTTTATCTTCAACACCTTCAATAATGGCTGCGAGTTGTTCAAATTTGAAGCCGAGATTGGTTCCCTGACCGGCAGTATTTTCAATGACAGCGGTTACACCCTGTGTTTTGTCCAGCACGATATTGATAGACTCGGCAATTCGGGCGAGGCATTTATCAATATCGATTTTTTTGAGATGACTTCCTGGATGGAAGTTAAGTAAATCAATGCCTAGTTGTTCACAACGCTGCATTTCATCAAGAAAGGCGGCGCGGGATTTTTCCAGCGCTTCCGCTTCGGGATGACCAAGGTTGATCAGGTAACTGTCGTGGGGAAGAATTTGTTGGCTGCCATAGCCATAACGTTCACAATTGGCTCTGAACTTATCAATGACATCTGCCGATAACGGTGGGGCATGCCATTGGCGCTGATTTTTCGTGAACAAGGCGAAGGCGGTTGCCTGTAACTCATGCGCTCGGATCACCGCCTGATCAACACCACCAGCAGCGCTCACATGGGCTCCAACAAATTTCATATTTTTTCCTCTTCTAATTTTGTTTCACTATTATGGCATTGTTCATCCTGCCAATAAAATCTCTGTCAAAAACAGAGAATGCAATTTGACGCTTGTTCCCACTTAACCCAATAAACGTTGGATTCCTTGATTGACTATTAATCCTCCAGCCATCAGCCAGATAAACAGGAAGAATGCCAGCAGAATCGGCTTAATTCCAGCCTGACGAATGGCGCTGACATGAGTCGTTAAACCTAATGCAACCATTGCCATTGCTAGCATGATGGTATCGGCGGTAATGATATGTTTGATAAGGGAGCCAGGTAATAAATGAAAAGAGTTTAGGCCTGCCGTAGCAATGAAAAATATAGCAAACCACGGAATGCTGATTGGGGATTTTTTTTGATCATTGCCAAAGTTTTTAGCCTCTATCCGACTAATAAAACCAGAGAGCAGTAACAGAAAGGGGGCCAGCATCATGACACGGATCATTTTGCTGATAACGGCTGCATTCTCGGCATTGTTGCCTAATGTATGCCCAACAGCAACGACTTGAGCGACTTCGTGAATCGTTGAACCAGAGAAGATGCCGAATGTTTCTTGAGAGAAAGGAAGCCATTGGTAATGGGCATTGAGTTGGTAAAACCATGGATAGATAAATATTGCGAGCGTCCCGAAAATTACCACGGTAGAAACTGCAACGGCTACTTTACTGGCAGATGCCTTGACCACTGGCTCGGTTGCTATGATGGCTGCGGCTCCACAAATACTGCTCCCTGCACCAATCAATACTGCGGTTTGACTATCCAACCCCAAAAAGGTACGTCCAAGCCATAAAGCAATGAAAAAGGTGGAAGAAAGCATAATGGCATCAATCAGTAACCCTGTTGCACCAATATCTGTGATTTGTTGGAACGTTAGACGAAAGCCGTAAAGGATGATACCAGCGCGTAGCAGGTAGTGTTTAGCGAAATGAACCCCTTTATCACAAGTGGGCTTCAAGAGAGGATAAAGCGTATTTCCGACAATAAACCCCAAAAGAATGGCAAGTGTCAGGGCACCTAATCCCATATTGATAAACCACGGCATGCCGCCTACATGGATAGCTATTGCAGTCAGAACTGCGATCAGTGTGAATCCGGGAATTAATATCAGTATCGGATTGTGCTGGGATCTGTCGATTTTGCCAAGTTGACTTTCAGACATTATTGCTACTCATATTGCTTATGTATTTTAAGAATAAGCATATGCCAAGCTTTTTAATCAAAAAAATTGATAATATTTATATATATAACCAGTAAAATAGATTAATTAAGTGTGACTTTTGTTAAGTTGCTTAATACTGTCTAGAATCAAGATTATCTTAAACTTTTATTTTTGCTTCCCGCGAGGCCATATGCGTATCACTCTGAGACAACTGGAGATTTTTGCAGAAGTTCTGAAAAGTGGTTCAACGACACAGGCTTCTCAGCATTTAGCGTTATCACAATCTGCGGTGAGCGCTTCACTGACGGATCTCGAAGGGCAATTGGGTGTGAAGCTTTTTGATAGAGTGGGAAAGCGGTTAGTGACCAATGAACATGGCCGTTTGCTGTATCCCAAAGCATTAGCATTACTTGAACAGGCTGGTGAAGTAGAACAGCTTTTTAAACTGGAATTGGGAGCGCTGCGGTTAGCGGCCAGTAGCACCATTGGCAATTACATGTTACCTGAAATGCTGTCGAAATATCGTCAGGACTATCCTGATACACCATTGGAATTGAATATCAGTAATACCGAAGATGTCATAAAGGCGGTTGTCGAATTTCGCGTCGATTTAGGATTGATTGAAGGCTTATGTCACAATCCTGAATTGATTACCCAACCGTGGATGGAAGATGAATTGATGATCTTCTGCTCACCGAAAAATTCACTTTCACAGCGTGACTTTACTGTGGAAGATTTGATTAAAGAGCCTTGGATATTGAGAGAGAAAGGTTCAGGTACAAGGGAAGTGCTGGATCACCTTTTGTTCTCGCAAATGCCTCGATTCAATATTGCGATGGAATTGGGAAATTCGGAAGCGATTAAACATGCAGTTCAATATGGTATGGGTATCAGTTGCCTTTCGCGGCGGGTCGTCCAAGAGCAATTGAAAAATGGCACATTAGTTGAGTTGGTGATCCCTGAACTGAATCTTTATCGTACACTCTATCTGATTTATCACCGTCAGAAACATATGTCCAATGCACTACAAAAATTGTTGAGCTATTGTAAATAATAACGATCTAGTATGCCTACATGGAACTAGTAATACGAAAATAATCGTGTAGCTTATAATCGGCGGTCAATTATGAGGGTATCTTATAATCGCTAATCGCCGCTATTCTCGAGACGGGGATTTGTTACAATTCCACATTAGAACTACTTTCAATGATATAGGGATAGAATGTCTCAAGAACAAAGCACACCAAGGGATCAGCCTCCAAGAACCCTGCGCCGTGAATTAAAAGCACGACATATGGCGATGATTGCCATTGGAGGGTCAATTGGCACAGGGTTGTTTGTTGCTTCCGGCGCAACAATTTCACGGGCTGGTCCTGGTGGAGCCTTACTTTCCTATGCATTAATTGGCCTGATGGTTTATTTCTTGATGACCAGCTTGGGCGAATTGGCAGCTTACATGCCGGTTTCGGGTTCATTTTCAACCTATGGCTCCAAATATGTTGATGAAGGTTTTGGCTTCGCGTTGGGATGGAACTACTGGTATAACTGGGCCGTTACGATAGCTGTTGACCTTGTGGCAGCACAGTTGGTCATGGGGTACTGGTTCAATGATGTGCCAGGTTGGGTATGGAGTGCGTTGTTCCTTGGCATAATTTTTCTGCTGAACTTCATTTCTGTTAAAGGTTTTGGTGAAGCTGAATACTGGTTTTCCCTGATCAAAGTCTCTACGATTATTGTCTTCATTATTGTTGGCATCTTGATGATCATCGGTATCATGAAAGGCACTGAAAGTGCAGGCTGGCAGAATTGGCAAGTGGCTGATGCGCCATTTGCCGGTGGGTTTGCTGCCATGATTGGGGTGGCAATGATTGTCGGTTTCTCATTTCAGGGGACCGAACTGATTGGCATTACAGCAGGGGAATCAAAAGATCCGGCGAAAAACATTCCACGAGCTGTACGCAAAGTATTCTGGCGGATCCTGTTATTCTATGTTTTTGCCATTTTGATTATCAGTTTGATCATTCCTTATACTGATCCCAACTTATTGCGTAATGGTGTGAAAGATATTAGTGTCAGCCCGTTCACGCTGGTATTTGAAAATGCGGGGTTGTTATCTGCGGCTGCGATGATGAACGCAGTGATATTGACGGCTGTGCTTTCAGCGGGAAATTCGGGGATGTATGCTTCTACCCGCATGTTGTTCACGTTGGCGAGGGAAGGTAAGGCCCCAAAAATTTTTGGTCATTTATCAAAAGGAGGCGTTCCACGTAACGCACTTTACGCGACTACCGTGGTTGCAGGGTTGTGTTTCTTCAGCTCAATGTTCGGCAACCAGACGGTATATCTGTGGCTATTGAATACCTCAGGTATGACAGGGTTTATTGCGTGGCTTGGGATTGCAATCAGCCACTACCGTTTCCGTAAAGGCTATATCGCACAAGGGCGGGACTTGAATGAGCTACCCTATCGCTCAGGTTTTTTCCCTGTCGGGCCGATTTTTGCGTTTGTGTTGTGTTTGATGATCACATTAGGGCAGAACTATCAGGCATTTTTGCAAGATAATATCGATTGGTACGGTGTCACTGCGACTTACATCGGTATTCCGTTATTCCTGATTATCTGGTTCAGCTACAAACTGAAAAAGAAAACTCGGTTTGTTAAATGTAGTGAGATGGAATTCCCATCGTTAAAACTTACAGGTAATGAATAATTTGTTAATAAACATCAACAAATTGATATTTATTAATTAACTTATTATTATTTATATATTACAAAAAACCGCCTCTTCTGTGATGAAATTGGCGGTTTTTATTTGTCATGGTATTACGGGAAGAATATAGTCAGTAAATTGTGGCGATCCTGAATTAATCGCATTGATAAGTATTCTTATTTGCTTTATTGTTAGCGCCATAATTGTCGTATGAAGAGGCTAACTAAAGTGAAGTTTGTATTTCGAGCAGTCGTGAAGAGTATAAGTATCAGTCTACTGGCAAGCTCCGCTATGATGGCGAGTTTTTCATCTTGGGCTGAAACAGTCACGGATGTTGCTGGGCGTACTGTTGAAGTGCCTGAAAAAGTCAATCGTATTTTGTTGGGAGAAGGGCGTCTATTCCATTCCCTTGCATTATTGGAAGGAGACAAACCTTTAGCGCGTATCGTTGGCTGGCAAGGTGATTTCCGTAAACTAGACCCACAAACTTACTCTATTTATAAAGCTAAATTCCCTGAAATTGATAATATTCCCCTGATAGGTAACACCAGTGCTGACAGTGTCAGTTCTGAAAAAGTTCTGACGCTTAACCCTGATGTCGCTATTTTCGGCTTGTCTGGGCATGGGCCAGGAAAAAACAGTGAGCTGGTTAAGCAGTTGGAAAAAGCAGGTATTCCTGTTGTTTTTGTCGATTTCCGCAACGACCCTTTGAAAAACACATTACCGAGCATTCGCATGCTGGGTAAAATGCTGCATCGTGAAGAGCAAGCTAACGCTTACGCTGATTTTTATGAAAAAAATCAAAAATTAGTCACCGATATCACTGACCGCATAGCGGAAGCTCAGAAACCTTCAGTCTTTATTGAGTTGAGAGCAGGTTCCAGTGAAGATTGCTGTGGTACGGCAGGTAATGGCAACATGGGGAATTTCATTGACTTGGCTGGGGGCAAAAACATCGCTAAAGATGTATTGCCGTCACCGTTGGGGATGATGAATCTGGAAAAAGTGATTGTCGCAGATCCTTATATTTATATTGCGAGTGGTGCCCAGGATCCGGGTGATAAAGATGAGGGTGTTCAAATGGGTGCCCAAACGTCTGCGGATATTGCCCGCGCTGGACTGAAAACTATCACTGCACGTAAAGGCATCAATACTTTGACCGCAGTGAAAGAAGGGCGTAGTTACGGTATCTGGCATCATTACTACAATTCACCTTATAACGTTGTGGTGACTCAGGTCTTTGCTAAATGGTTCTACCCTGAAAAATTTGCTGACCTAGATCCACAGCAAACATTGAAAGAACTTCATAATAAATTCTTGGCTGTTGAACCAGCAGGCACGTATTGGGTCAGTGAGAAGTAAGCAGTAAACGGGTAATAAAAATGAGTGTCACTACCGAACCTATGCCAATGGTGAAACAACAATTGAGTGAGTACGATGTAAAAGCACGCTATCGTCATATTTTGCATCGACGTACTGCATTGATATTATTTATTATTTTTGTGATTGCAGCTTCTTTGGTACTGGATTTTACAATGGGGCCATCAGGGTTATCACTGCAAGCCCTTTGGCAGACACTGGTTTCGCCGGAAAGTGTTGATGCAGGAACGCGGGTGATCGTTTGGGACATTCGATTACCCTATGCTTTGATGGCGGTAGTCATTGGCTTGTCGCTTGGGTTGGCAGGTGCTGAAATGCAGACTGTCCTGAATAATCCACTGGCCAGTCCATTTACCTTGGGCGTTTCCAATGCCGCCTCATTTGGCGCAGCACTGGCCATTGTGCTTGGCATTGGTATCCCAGGAATACCGGATCAATGGCTCATCTCTGCCAACGCCTTTATCTTCGCTTTACTGGCTGCCTTGATGCTTGATGGAATTACACGCTGGACAAGAGTGGCAACGTCTGGCGTTGTGTTGTTTGGCATTGCGATGGTGTTTACCTTCGAAGCGCTGGTTTCTATGATGCAGTTTATCGCTACAGAAGACACTTTACAGGGGCTGGTTTTTTGGACGATGGGTAGCCTTGCAAGGGCTACATGGGAAAAGCTCGGCATTATGCTGCTGGTATTTCTCATGATTATGCCTATCTCAATGATGAACTCTTGGAAACTGACAGCATTGCGTTTAGGTGAAGATCGTGCAGCCAGTTTTGGTATCAACATCAGCCGTCTTCGTCTGGGAACATTGCTGCGCATCAGTATCCTAACCGCACTGGCGGTAGCGTTTGTCGGTCCGATTGCGTTTATCGGGCTGATCGCCCCTCATATTGCCAGAATGATGTTTGGTGAAGATCACCGTTTCTACTTACCTGCGAGCGCATTGATTGGTGCATTAGTGTTGTCGATGGCGTCTATTGCATCCAAAAACCTGATCCCCGGAATTATCATACCGGTGGGCATCGTCACATCGCTGATTGGTGTTCCGTTCTTCCTGAGCATTATTTTACGGCATAAGGGAAGTATATGAATCAGGGACTGAAAATCAACCGACTTACGGCCGGGTATCCTAAGCATCCGGTGATTGAAAATCTGAATGTCAAGTCATTGCCTAGTGGTCAAATCACGGTATTGCTGGGGCCTAATGGCAGTGGAAAGTCCACACTTCTTCGTTCATTGGCGGGGCTTAATAAAGCTAGAGGTGAACTGTTGCTCAATGGGCAGGATTTGATGCAGATGAATTTCGCTCAACGCGCTCAGGGTGTAGTTTACCTGCCTCAGTCGTTGCCGGAGGGGGTTCATCTCCATGTACTGGAATCCGTGATTGTTGCCCAGCGAGCATCAGGTGGTGTAAGCAGCAAACAATGTGAGAATGAAGTCATGGAACTGTTACGTCAGCTTGGCATTGAACATTTGGCGCTCAGCTATCTGGATCAATTATCAGGCGGACAGAAACAGTTAGTGGGATTGGCTCAATCATTAATCAGGCAGCCGACACTGTTATTATTGGATGAGCCATTAAGTGCACTGGATTTAAATTACCAATACCATGTCATGGATTTAGTGGCACGTGAAACTCGTCGTCGTAATATTATTACGGTTGTTGTTGTTCACGATATTAATATTGCATTGCGTCATGGTGACCATGTATTAATGCTGAAAAAAGGCGAGTTAATTGCCGAAGGTACACCTGAACAGGTGATTACACCAGATAGTCTGGCGCAGGTTTATGGTGTTAAAGGCCGCATTGAGCGTTGCTCTCAGGGAGTGCCTCAGGTATTAATTGATGGTTTAGTGACGGAATTGGCTAATTAGAGTAATAAAGAGAAATAGATAGTTTTATTAAAACTAAAGCTTAATAAATATAACACTGACAGGGATAAATAATTATCCCTGTACTTTGAGCGCATATCGATTATCCATATTAATTATTAAATAATTTTATTCTGCCTTTTGGAGAACTGGGAATGGCTGTTTTTGTAAAAAGAAAAATCGTATTGGGAATTATTGCCGCTATTTCATCCGGCACAGTCTTGGCTGCCAATAATGGTGAAGACAAAATTGTTGTAACTACAGCAGCAGGTTTCCAGCAAAAGATTGAAGATGCACCCGCTTCTATTTCGGTAGTTAGCCGTGAACAGTTAGAAACGAAATCTTATCGTGATGTCACGGATGCACTGAAAGATGTACCAGGGGTAGTTGTGACTGGTGGTGGCAGTAGTAGTGATATCAGTATTCGTGGTATGGCTTCAAAATATACTATGATTCTGATTGATGGTAAACGTGTTGATACTCGCAGCACCCGCCCAAATAGTGATGGTTCTGGTATCGAACAGGGATGGTTGCCACCATTAGCATCAATTGAACGTATCGAAGTCGTGCGTGGGTCGATGTCCTCTCTTTATGGTTCTGATGCTATGGGCGGCGTAATCAATATTATTACCCGTAAGGTACAGAAAGAGTGGCATACCAGCCTGCGTGCAGATACTACTCTGACCGAACGTAAAAATTCAGGTAATAGCTACCAAACCAGCGCTTATGCTGCGGGGCCATTAATTGATGGTTTGTTAGGATTGAAAGTCAATGGCCTGTTTTCTCATCGTAATGAAGATAAGTTTATTGGTGGCTTTAGAGAGCAGGAAATGCGTAATGGTGCAGCAACGTTCTCTTTGACACCTGATGAACAGAATACTTTCGAATTTGAGGCTGGGCGTTATGAGCAGGATCGAGACTCAACCATTGGTAAAACTCGTGATTGCCAGCCAAAATCTTGTAAAGATGACATAAGCCGCTATAAACGTAATAACTATTCGATTTCCCATAATGGCGTTTATGACTTCGGTACAATGACTTCTTATGTTCAGAGGGATGAATCGCATAACCCTGAGCGTGAAATGAAATATAACGATACGTTATTTAATAACCAAACTACGTTTATATTAGATGATCATACGTTAAGTGTAGGAGGACAGTATCGCTATGAAGATTTACGAGATACTGGTAATAAATTAAATTCAGCAAAAGATGTTAATAAATTAACACGTTGGAGTTGGGCATTATTTGCGGAAGATGAATGGCAAATGACCAATGATTTTGCTCTGACGGGTGGTGCTCGTTTAAATAAAGACGAAAACTTTGGAGCACATTGGACGCCTCGTTTGTATGGTGTATGGCACGCAGATGAACAGTGGACGATCAAAGGTGGAGTTTCTACTGGTTACCGTTCACCTGAATTGCGACAGGTTGCCCCTAATTGGGGACAGACAACGGGTGGTAGCAATCTTAAGGGAATGATTATAGGGAATTCGGATATTAAACCAGAGAAAAGTGTTAGTGAAGAGATTAGTGTTATTTGGAATAATCAAGATAACTTTAACGTTGGTGTAACTGTCTTTAATACAGACTTTAAAGACAAGATCACTGAGGTTGGAGAGTGTGATAAAGATACTGAAAATCCATGTAAACCAACAGGTGATATTACTTATGATTTTATCAACAAGCGTACAAACTTGGATAAAGCGAACATCCGTGGAATAGAAGCCACCCTGAATTGGGATATCGTAGAAAACTTGTCCTTAGCCGCAAGTTATACTTATACCGAGTCGGAGCAGAAAAGCGGTAAGTATAAAGGTCAGGCATTGAATAAAATGCCAAAACATATGGCCAACGCTACCTTGAACTGGCAGGCACTACCAGAAATGGATACGTGGACTCGCGTTAATTTCAGAAGTAAATCAACAAATTATGTATATCGCTCTGGCGTGAAGAATGGTACACCATCTTACACTTTCGTTGATTTGGGAATGACCTATAACTTGACGAAGAACTTGCGTGTATTAGGTGGTATCTACAACGTCTTTGACAAGCGCGTTACTGAGAAAACCCACGATGCGGTACTAGATGGCCGTCGTTATAACATCGGCATTAATTATGATTTTTAATTAATACTTCGGTTTTTTATTAGTATTAATCATTATAATTAACATTTAAACGTAATATTAAATCAACCTTTCATCAGTTCTATGATGAAAGGTTGAACCTTTTGATATCACAATTAAATAGCAAATAGTTTCCTTCTGTGCTAAAAATTTATTAAATTCCAAACAAGGAATATGATAGCGTTAAGTTTCTGCACAGGTTCAGTGAAAGCCTATTCCATCAGGCTCTCCGGTATTGTAAAAAATAATGAATTTTTAGTGTGATAGCTCTTGCTATTTCTAAGCGTGAAATGCAAAATGCGTGCACTAAAAAATAGCTGGTGTGTAAATATACACCAGTTATTTTTTTGCTTTGAGTTATTTTTTACAACACCAAGAGGCCGGATTTTGTTCCGGATCGATACTGACCATAAGCGGCCATTATAAGAACGGGCTGCTGTACTGAGGAACGCAAACATGGAGCAATTATTTACTTTTGCACTTGTGCCAATTGGCGCTTGCTGCTGCAACGATGATTATGGGGCATGGTCCTCCGTCAGTTCGCTGTCTTCTAATAACTCTTCTTTCTTTTCTGTCTATAGACAGATGCGAAGTCTACCCACTAACTATCGATTAAGTAGTTGTATTAGTACCCAGATCGAAGTTATGGGGGGTTTCGCTCATGTCGCATAATACTACTCTCACACTTGACACTAACCAAACCAGTGCCAACAATCGTGTTCAACTAAGAAGAACACTGACCCTGTTTCAGGTGGTCATGATGGGGCTTGCCTACATGCAGCCAATGACTATCTTTGACACTTTCGGCATTGTTTCCGGATTGACCAGCGGACACGTTGCGACATCTTATGCTCTCGCGCTGATCGCCATTTTATTTACAGCATTGAGTTACGGGAAACTGGTAAAACGCTTCCCATCAGCAGGATCTGCCTATACTTACGTACAAAAATCAATAAATCCCCATCTTGGGTTTATGGTAGGTTGGTCATCATTGCTGGATTATCTGCTTATGCCGATGATCAATATTCTACTGGCGAAAATTTATCTTCAGGCTCTTTTCCCAGGCATTGACCCATGGATTTTCGTGGTCACGTTGACAATACTGATGACGATTTTCAACCTGAGCGGCATTAATGTAGTCGCGAATCTCAATGGTGTTATTGTGATTGTTCAGGTTGTCGTTATGTTGGTACTCGTCGGTTTTTTGGTTCATGGTGTCTACAATGGAGAAGGAGTTGGAACATTATTGAGTATTCAACCGTTCACGTCAGATGAAGCGACGTTGATTCCAATGATCACTGGCGCGACGATACTCTGCTTCTCATTCCTCGGGTTTGACGGTATCAGTTCTCTGTCAGAAGAAACACCTAATGCTGGAAAGGTGATCCCTAAGGCGATCTTCATGACTGCATTAATCGGTGGGGCTATCTTTATTACAGTATCTTATTTCTTACAGCTTTATTTCCCTGATATTTCTCGGTTTAAAGACCCAGATGCCTCTCAGCCAGAAATTATGCTGTATGTTGCTGGCGCTCTGTTCCAGTACATTATTCTTATGTTCTCCTGTGTTACGGTAGTGGCTTCAGGAATGGCAGCACATGCAGGTGTATCCCGTCTGCTCTATGTGATGGGGCGTGATGGTGTACTGCCTGAAAAAGTATTTGCTTATATTCACCCAAAATGGCGTACCCCATCAATTAATGTCATATTGGTTGGGATTGTTGCTCTGTCAGCGGGTTGGCTGGATTTGGTAACAGCAACCGCATTGATCAACTTCGGGGCGTTAGTCGCATTTACTTTTGTTAATCTGTCAGTGATTTCGCAGTTCTACATTCGTGAAAAGCGTAACAGCACACTGAAAGATACGATTCACTTTTTGCTCCTGCCAGTTCTTGGGGCTGCGACAGTGGGGGTATTATGGATGAATCTGGAGTCAAGTTCGATGAAGTTAGGTCTAATTTGGGGAGGAATCGGTATTATTTATATGTTCTTCCTGACCCGCAGTTTCCGTCAGCCAATGCCACAGTTCACTGAATCAGTGTAAGCTTTATTCGTATATTTATTTATAAAACAGCATCTTAGGGTGCTGTTTTTAATTGAAATAAAAAAAGAATATCAATGGCATAAAAATCACCAAAAGGCGTCATATAATAAATATCAACTGTGCCATGCGTGATTTCATTAAGAGCCTATATATCTAGCGCTAAGTAAAGGTAAGAAAACCATTATGAATGATGCTAAAAGTCCTCAAAACCAGCAACTCATTACAATTCTCACTAATATTGTTGGATCTTCTCATATTCTCACTGAACCTCGAAAAACAGAACGTTATCGCAAAGGTTTTCGCTCTGGACAGGGAAATGCCCTTGCTGTTGTATTTCCGGCTTCATTATTAGAGCAATGGAAAGTGTTCAAAGCCTGTATTTTAGCTGACAAAATTATTTTAATGCAGGCAGCTAATACCGGATTGACGGAAGGTTCCACACCTAACGGTGATGATTATGACCGCGATATTGTTATTATCAGTACACTGCGGATGGATAAAATACAGGTTCTTAAATCAGTCAATCAGGTCATTGCATTTCCTGGAAGTACATTGTGGCACCTGGAAAAGGTCTTGAAACCGTTAGGTCGTGAGCCTCATTCTGTTATTGGCTCTTCCTGCATTGGTGCGTCAGTTGTTGGGGGGATCTGCAATAACTCTGGCGGCTCTTTGGTCCAGCGTGGCCCAGCTTATACAGAAATGGCACTGTATGGCCGTGTGAATGAGAAGGGGCAAGCTGAACTGATTAATCATTTGGGTATATCGTTAGGGAATACGCCAGAAGATATTCTGACTTGCTTGGAAGAACAGCGTTACCGAGCTGAGGATATTCAGTTGGATGACCGAGTTGCTTCTGATCATGAGTATGAGCAGCGTGTTCGAGATATCAATGCAGATACCCCATCACGTTTTAATGCAGATGAGCGTCGGTTGTTTGAAGCCTCTGGTTGTGCAGGTAAATTAGTTATTTTTGCTGTCCGTTTGGATACTTTTCCTGCACAGTCTTCTTCTCAAGTTTTCTATATCGGTACCAACCAACCTGAAGTATTGACAGAATTACGCCGACATATATTAGCTAATTTCCAGCATTTACCGATTGCTGGCGAATATATGCATCGGGATATTTTTGATATCGCTGAAGGGTATGGTAAAGACACTTTTATCATGATTGATAAACTGGGTACGGATAAAATGCCAATGTTTTTCAGCCTGAAAGGGCGTATAGATGCCATGTTTAGCAAAATTCCTTTTTTGCCATCACACCTGACAGATCGCGTAATACAGGGCTTGAGCCATTTATTACCTTCACATTTGCCCGCACGTTTGAAAGAGTACCGAAATCGCTTCGAACATCACTTGATGTTAAAAATGTCTGGTGAAGGCATAAAAGAAGCTAGTGAGTGGCTGGAAAGCTACTTTAAACAAGCCGAGGGAGAATTTTTCGCCTGTACGCCAGAAGAGGGCGCAAAGGCATTTTTACACCGTTTTGCGGCGGCGGGAGCGGCTATTCGGTATCAAGCTGTTCATAGCAATGAAGTTGAGGATATTTTGGCATTGGATATTGCCCTGCGCCGCAATGACCACGAATGGTTTGAGCATCTACCGCCAGAAATTGATGAAGCATTGGTACATCGTTTGTATTACGGACACTTTATGTGCTACGTATTCCATCAGGATTACATTGTTAAAAAAGGCACAGATGTTCATACACTGAAAGTAAAAATGCTGGAGATCCTGAACCAGCGAGGAGCAGAATATCCTGCTGAACATAACGTTGGCCATTTATATCAAGCTAAACAGCAGCTTAAACAGTTTTATCAGATGACTGATCCCACTAATACTTTGAATCCGGGTATTGGCAAAACCTCCAAGCTGAAAAATTGGGGAAGAGAGGACGGAAAGTGTGATTGTTAGCTTTCCGGTCATCGACATGGTTAAACTATAATGATGCTGGAGTGATGATAAAAAAAGACAAAATAGAGCATCTTGTCTTTTTCTTTTTCCAAAATAAGCCAGTATGATGCGGGGCCGTTAGCCAGCCAGCTGAACTGCATAATCAACCAGCGCTTTTAACTGGCGGCACTTTTCTTCATCAGATTGATATTCAACAAAGAGCTGTTCAATGGTCGCAAGATATTGGCTGATACTTTCCTGTGTCAATATCTCCCGGCGATAATATAGCCAGCGCTGTTGTTCATCATAATCCAGCGTTGCCGGATAGTTTCTGGCGCGGTAACGGAACAGGAGTGTTTTAATACGTGGATCCTGAAATGTTAAATCCAGTGCAGGTAAGTTTTTGGGTGCGGTTTCACGGATAATTTCCATCGCGGTTTTATCGGCATCACTGAAAAAACCGCTATACAGCTTGGCATCGACATTATCGGACTCAGGGAATTCCTCTGGTTGAGAAAATAGCTCAACCACTTTTTCCCTGATTTGCGGATTACTGCGCAATATAACCAGATTTTTTGCACATTGATCGCGATTCAATCCCACTCGTTCCGCATCTTCTGTCCGTAGCGTATTTTCAGGAGCAATAATCGGACATTTATTGATATGCATCAATTTAATGGGTACTGGAGCTTGGCCCGGCTGTAGTTCATTACGCCGGGTATACAAGCGCTCGCGCAATTCGTCTGCGCTAAGTTCTAGTAACGGGGAAATATCACCAGCCAAATCACACATGATGACCGCATTGCGGTTTGTCGGGTGCCATGCCAAAGGTGCTATAAGGCTGATATTGCTGCGCAGAGTTCCGAACATTCCTGATACATGAACCAGTGGCTTCATTTGCGGAATATCAATCTGGTTACTGACCTTCTGTTTGTTTCTTAATTGGAAAAAATAATCAAACAAGCGAGGTTGGGCTTTTTTTACCCGTTTTGCCATCGCAATAGTGGCATAAACATCGGACATGGCATCATGAGCCTGAGTATGTTCCACTCCGTTGGCTTTCGTCAGGTTTTCTAGCTTAAAACTGGGCAGACCATCCTCATTTTCTGGCCAGATAATGCCTTCTGGGCGCAGGGCATAGCAGGCACGTAATACATCAAGCAGATCCCAGCGGGAGTTGCCTTTTTGCCAGCTATAAGCATAAGGATCGTAAAAATTGCGATAAAAGATATTTCGGCTGACTTCGTCATCAAAACGAATATTGTTATACCCGATAATACAGGTATTGGGCTTGCTGAACGCTTCATGGATCTGGCGGGTAAATTCGGCCTCATTGACCCCTTTTTTTAATGCTAACTGTGGTGTAATCCCCGTGATCATCACAGCTTCAGGATCGGGCAGATAATCGTCAGTAGGCGAACAGTACACCACCAAAGGCTCTTCGATGATATTAAAATCACTGTCGGTGCGAATTCCCGCAAACTGGGCTGGGCGATCTAAGGCAGGGTGCTTGCCGAAGGTTTCATAATCATGAAAATAGAAAGTGGGGTTTTTATCGTTACTCAAGGTAATTCTGCGTCCGTTGGTTATTGGTTTAATTAATTTAATTTCAATGTGTTATCTTATTTTTTGTGTATTGATCATGTTGATAAAAGTTTTATTGCACGGTTTAGTTTATGACAAGTTGTGTACTAAATCTTTGGTTTCTACGATGCAAAAAGATATGGTAAACCATATTTTGGACAATCTGAACTCTCTAATGATATAGGGTGAAAATCGTTGATTATCATTTCACATGTTTCTAATGCGGAGAAAAGTCTCTTTTCGGATAGGTACTGAAACCTCTCATGGCAGCGGAAACTCTTGGTCATCAGATGCTAGATGGTGTCGTCATGAGAAATTTCGTGCAATAATAATGCCCCACCATTCCATCATAAGAGTTGATTAACCA
>NZ_JANAIF010000428.1 GCF_024721015.1 Xenorhabdus bovienii | reverse complement strand
ACAGGAGTACCGTAGGGTTTAAGGGCTCTTACCGTTTCTTCAACGATTCTTCCCATCTCCCTTGGAAACTGAAGCAGATATCCTGCCGCCTTTGCCTTTAAGACCTTTTTTACAGAGCAGCCAAAGTTTATGTCTATTGCATTGGGTTTGTACTTCTTCACAACCTTTACTCCCGCCTCTGAAATCTCCTCAGGATTCCTGCCGTAAAGTTGAAGGTGGATAGGTCTTTCCTCTTCTGTAAAGTAGAGGAGCTCCCTCTCCTCCC
>NZ_JANAIF010000427.1 GCF_024721015.1 Xenorhabdus bovienii | reverse complement strand
AACCAATACTTCCCTTGTTTCTCCAGTCAGTGTATCCTTAACCGTAGCGAAAGTTTTGTCAGTTATAGCATTGAAGACTCCAATTCCTAATCCTTTACTGGTTCTGCCACTTAATTTGGTAGCATTGATCAGAGGAGCTTCACCAGGAGCAGAGCTGGTTTCCTCATTGTCATTGAGGTCAATATCGCCGAAAGTTTTTCCAACCCTTCTTGAATAGAACATATTGCCTCTGTCGAATAGCTCGGTGCCTTCGGTAAAGAAAGAT
>NZ_JANAIF010000426.1 GCF_024721015.1 Xenorhabdus bovienii | reverse complement strand
AAAGCCGCGCATTACACGGGAGTTCAGCTGGAAACGATCTCCGATCCGGCTGTCATTGTCGGGTGAAACAAGAGCACCACCTTCCAACACGGCGCGCAGCGTGACTTCTTCATACCAGATTTTGGTCTCGGCAATCGCCTTACCAGTAGTCTTGATAAAGGTGTAATCACCGCCGATACCGCCAAAGTCCTGTGCAAACTCCAGCAACACGCCGCGGTTGGGATCAAGGCCCTTACGACGTGTGTCGTAAATGTAGGAATAACCAA
>NZ_JANAIF010000425.1 GCF_024721015.1 Xenorhabdus bovienii | reverse complement strand
ACACTTTCCGCACCTATCTCCCCTCCCATCAGGGTAACCAGATGCTTGGCGATGCCCAGGCCCAGGCCGGTACCTTCGGCGCTATCGATATCCTCAAGCCGTACGAAATCATCAAAAATACGCGGCAGATTCTGTTCGGCTATGCCAATGCCGGTATCGCTGATCTGAAATTCGACCTCGTCAAGCGGTGCGCCGGGTGCGCCAAGGCGTGTTGCTTCGATGGTGACCTGACCATTGCGGGTGAATTTGACAGCGTTGGACAGCAG
>NZ_JANAIF010000424.1 GCF_024721015.1 Xenorhabdus bovienii | reverse complement strand
CCTTGCGGTAGTTTCCCTGATTTTTAGCGTGATCTTTAAACTTTTGCCAGATGCAATCATCAAATGGCGGGATGTAATCTCTGGGTCAGTGATTACCGCCCTGTTGTTTATGCTCGGCAAATTCGGCATATCCATTTATATTGGACAAAGCGATGTAGGCAGTACTTACGGCGCCGCGGGATCGTTGGTCATCTTACTGTTATGGACCTATTATTCTTCAATTATTCTATATTTCGGCGCAGAATTCACCAAAGCTTTTGCATTGTC
>NZ_JANAIF010000423.1 GCF_024721015.1 Xenorhabdus bovienii | reverse complement strand
ACTGCCGCCTGTTTGGGCGATAAACCAAGCAACTGCCAGTCGGAAGCGCTGGTATGATTGGGATCAAACCTGAACAGGCGGGACACTTTTGCAGCGCTTTTCCTGTATTCATGCCTGTGACGTTCCATCTCCACGAGTTCCAGTTTTCTGATTGCAATACTATCAGGCATCAAATCATCGTTCTCTGGCAGAAGGAATTCAAAAAAAGATGGTATAAGGGTAAGCGCGGTCAGTATAAAAATCAGCACCAGCAAGCCATTATATTCCCT
>NZ_JANAIF010000422.1 GCF_024721015.1 Xenorhabdus bovienii | reverse complement strand
CCCTTAAAGACAGGGGGCCCATCTGTACCACAGAGTGAAGCCTGAGCTGCGGTGTAAACATTTGATCTGTTGTTTTTTTACTGATGATCTTATTTTGCATTACCCCTTCCACAAAAAGCGAGAGGTCGTCCAGAGTAGTTTCCATTGTACTTGGGGAACGGGCTTCATTGTCTTTATCTTTTTCATACAGCTCTTCTTTCGTATTATGCCCCCAGGCATAGTCATTTTCATACGCAGGAAGGAAAGTATAAGCGGTAGATTTCATACCC
>NZ_JANAIF010000421.1 GCF_024721015.1 Xenorhabdus bovienii | reverse complement strand
CGGTATCACGAATGCCCGCATTATTCATGGTCAGGTCGAGGATTTTGTCTTTCGTACCAGGGTGACAAGCCCGATATTCATAATCAAGTTGAAAACTACGGCAGCATTCCTGACATCGATAACGCTGATGGCCGGTACTCCCTAAACCATGTTTCTTCACCGGGGGCGTTTGCTGACAAAACGGGCATTTCACATCCACTTTAGCCATTAATGACTCTCCAGTAAATTGCCCTATATTACATGATGTTCACCGGATTGAATACATGACC
>NZ_JANAIF010000420.1 GCF_024721015.1 Xenorhabdus bovienii | reverse complement strand
CGACCTATGGTGTGGGCCCCAAGAAGATGAGCGAAGGCTACTGCTATGTGATGCCGCAGAAGGCTTGGGTGAACCTCGGGTTTTATCACGGTGTTTCTCTGCGTGACCCGGATGTGCTGCTTGAAGGGACAGGAAAGCGCTTGCGTCACGTCAAACTGCACGACACCGACGGCTGTTTTTCCCCAGAGGTGCGCACCCTGATCGAAGCCGCCTTGGCAGAGCGTAAGGCAGCGTTTTGAGCCCTTTCCGACCAATGCTGCGCGAGATACG
>NZ_JANAIF010000419.1 GCF_024721015.1 Xenorhabdus bovienii | reverse complement strand
ATGGCTTCGCCACCTAAATCTGGTTTTCCATCAGGGTTGATAGATTTGATCGCATACATTTCGAAAACCTTGGTACCATCCATTGGCCTAACGCTCCACATGAATTTCATGCTTTGCGGAATGATCGCTGCAACTTCAGGTGTGCGGAAGTAAGCATTTACTTTGGCTGTATCTTTTTGTGCTACCCATCCAACAGTTGCACCCGGACGTAAAGCAGGCTGTCCGTTTTCGCCCTGGTAAGTAGGAATATTTAAAACAGCAAACAGCGGGT
>NZ_JANAIF010000041.1 GCF_024721015.1 Xenorhabdus bovienii | reverse complement strand
AAACTATTTGTCCATGGTGAAATTAGGCTGTATTCGACTCTTTTACAGGCGGTTATCTAATTAAGGGACGCAGCCTAGCACCAAATAGCTGATTGGTTGCTCCCAGCCAGATCCCATGATGCATACGTTTATTCTTATTGTGCCGCTCAATCCACGAAGTAATAGTTTTACGGTTTGTAGCACTATAAACAGGGCCAATCATCATACGGGTATTTTGGTGTCCGTAACCGGTCTTCGAGCGGAATCTGTCATGCAATAAGCGTGGCAGATCAAGAATGTCACCGCTCTTGATATAGCGCTCAATTACTGGATCTCGCACAAGATCGCAGTATTGCTGTAGGTTAATGGTGGCTGGTTCGTGCAGGCGATTGTGAATCCAGTCTACTGCCTCGGTTTTAAGACCTGATGAGTCTATCAGATTGGAGTACTCTTTTTTGTAATCTAGCAAGTGGGCATCCAAGCGAATTCCATACAGTGGATCATGGTGAGCGTGAATGTCTAGAGACACTTGTTGCTGTAGACCAGATTGCATTACTGATGCGCAGTTTATACGATATAGGTGAGCCTTGGAGCTGCGAAGCGATTTCTTACTTTTAAGGTCTGGCAGGCAGGCTTGGAATCGATGAAACTGCTTAGCAAAAATTTGGCTGAAATCGGTTAGATTCACCTTACGTGGTAACATCGGCAGCCCTAGTTGTTTGTCAGCTTCAGAGCGTGGTTGAATATGACCTGTGCACAGATCTATGAAGGTAATTTCACGGAAGTTCTCAACATCTTCAATAGTGATCCCTCCATCGGCAGCACCTTCACGACGCTGTGCAATCAATTTAGGGGTAGTAGCTATGTCACCTTCATCGTTGAAACGTACTAAATCAGTATCGATCATCTCGTTTACCAATATGTTGCGTTCATGGTCAGTTAGCCCAAAGAAACTTCCTAGCTCGCTAGGCGAAACGGTTTCAATCTGTGCAACCAGAAGTAGTGCAGATTCAAGGATAGCTGGTAGGGCAAGCTTGTGGGTTACATCAATATCCAGACTGATCTTCTGTGCCGGAGCGCACACGGTAATGCTTTGTAGTAGGCGATCGTAATCGTCTGGCAATTCGATTGGTACAGTTACTGCATCTGGATTCAAGGATAGGGTGCCTTTACGCATGGGATGCCTCCAGTGCTTCTACAGTGTTGATTTCGGCGATCTCGGTTGGTTTGATGATCAGATACTCAGAGTTGCCCTGCTCTTGCATACGGTTGATGAAATCATATACGCGAGATAGCGGAGCGCCGGTGTTTATTTTGTTCCACATTCTGCCAGCCCCCACAACTACCAAGCGTTCTTTAGCACGAGACAATGCTACATTTACACGAGCATTGTCGGTCATAAAGCCACCTTTATTTTCGGTGTTATGGCGTACTAGACTTATCATGATGATGCGGTTCTCCGAGCCTTGATAGGAGTCGATAGTATCGATCTTGATTAGAGAACGGATAGAAGATGCCCAAGAAGCTGACTCAAGGCGTTTTTGTAACAAGTCTGCCTGTTTACGGTAGCCGGTGATGATCCCAATGGGCGGGGTAGCATCACTCTTGTCCCACTCTTTCAGTTTATCTAGAGTACCTGGCTGAGCAACAAACTTCTGTAGCAGGCTGCACAGTAGATTTACTTCAGCTTCGTTAGCGACACCCTTATCGACGATGGTTTCAAGAGCTGAATTACCAGAAGTATCAATCCAAGATACTGTTTTGTTCCATGGTGTAGGTAATTCCTGCATCCAGATTGGAGCTGCTTCACGACCAGTACCAAGTTTGCCATCGTAGAAACACTCACTAATGATTTCACCAATTGCCGGAGCCATTCGGTATTGCTTGGATAGCATACAGCCATTGTTCTGGTTAAAGGCGCGCTCAAAGTCGGTACGTGTTACTTCTTCGTGGCTTAGACCAAGGTTGCGACACACTTCACGGATGTGGGCAGCATCATAGCTTGGAGCTAGCTGTTTGTGATCACCTACCAACAATACACGTTTGGCGCTCTGCATAGCGATTGCCAATTCGGAGAAGGTGGCGCGGCCAGCTTCATCGATAACTACAAGATCAAACGTGGTCTTATCTAGTTGATATGCACCGTAGCCGATACCTACAAGGGTACCAACTACCAACTGTCGAGTACGGGCAGCAAAGGCAGCGTAGCCATTTTCATCAGTTGCTAGACGTTGGTACCAGTGATGGGCAACTTTCATCACTTCTACCATGCGCTCAATGCGCTGCGGGTTATATACTTGATTACACTCAGCTATAATATTCAGTACAGCAGATAATGGCTTGCTGTGAGCAAGTACTTGCTCAGGCATGTCAGTATAGGCCGTCAGTCGGCCTTGAAGCGATGACTCTAGGCGCTCTACGCGGCGTTCCGCTATGTTTAATTTGAGCTTATCTTCTTTGGTTGGGCTACTCTTATCGGATATTCCTAACTTGATGTCACGTAGTTCATGGCGAGCTACCACATACTCAAATAACTCGCGGCCACTATGACGGTATAAAGCGGCTGCATCCAGTATGAATTGCTTAGGCAGTTTGAGGCGAGCTGCCAGAGACAACATGCGTACTTCAAGATCACGATGGAAAGAAGTACGAGTTTGATCTTGCAGTGCACTGGTGTGGATGTCGAGCATCTCCTTATTTATACGGCTACGCTCTCCAAGGCGTACAAGGGTAGGAGTGGTGTTAGTACCGTTTTCGTTGTCGAACTTAGACAGCATGTTGCGGGCACGTATAGCTACTTCATCAGCGGCTACGTGTGATTGGCTCACAACTAAAATACGACGTACTTCACCTTCTGTTATTAGATAATGAAGCATTGCGCCCAGCAGTGTAGTCTTGCCGGTACCTGGAGGCCCCATGAGTACACTTAGTGGATTTTCTAGCGCATAGCGGAAGGCATTTTGCTTGGATTCGTCTAGGCCATAACGTTTCAGCTGTTCGTCAGTTGGCATTGGTAGTGCTGGTGGTTGAGGGCCTTTTGACCCAGTAATGAAGCGATTGGTCAGATCCTGCATCACGGCATCACCAGACAAAATGCGCTCTAGTGCTTGGCTACGACGTTCCCAGCTTACATCGTTACCGGAGTTGGATAGAGTAAGTTGAGTTCCAACACGTATGTTAGTAAGGCGGAAGTGGTTGCGTCGGTCATCATCAAAGAATACAAGTACACCATTGCCTGATTTTTCAACATCAAGATGACCGAACTTAGTTTCGTATTCATCAGTAGTTACGTTGATTACGTCCTCTTCACCAAACTCGAAAGCGTCGATGTTTTCGTTGATTTGCACGTAGACAGTGTTGTCACGTTCAACAGGCTCCTCTATGACTGTAACGGTTGGTAGGTTTTCACGTTCTATCTCAATTAGACGTTTCCAAAGATGCATTACTGGTACTTCACCATCGGATGGTGGTGGTAAGAGTTCCTCAATTTTAGACTCCATCGTCAGAGCATCACGTATAACGTGAAGACTCTTTAGATAGTTTATGAATTGGATATTAGAGGCTCCATATTGGCCTTTCTTCAGCTCGATTGGCTGTTCGATAGGCATCGCGTTACGCCCCCTCTTCTTGGAAGAACGGGTATCTGCTACGATTTCGCCTGTACCAAGGCGGTCATAGAAGATCTTGCTTAACGTGAAATCGTCACCTTCTACTTTAATAGTTAGGTTTAGCTTATATCGAGCACCAGCGATTCGCACTCGCAGATCGCGATCGTATTTGACTGACAGGTGGTAACAGCCGGAGTCCATTTCAAATAATTCACCCTCGGAGTTAGCCAAATAATAATGCTCGATGGTGATCGGCTCAACATCAATAGGCTCTGGTTCATTAGCTGCACATTCCCTGTGCAGCATTTACGGGGCGAGCGGATCATATAAGAGTTTTCTGGCGGGGGCATGGGGCTGTCATATTGCCACGGGTAAGGCATGGGCAGGAAAACAGGTTGCGCAGGGGGCAGTATTGTACGTCGTCGGTGAAGGTGGGATCGGTGTGCCCCGGCGCATCAAAGCATGGGAAATTGTCAACGGTCAGTCCATTAAAAACATGTATATGATCAATACCCCGGTATTTCCGGCCTCGCCTGCCGAAGTGCATGAGCTGGTGATTGCTGCCCGGCAGGTTGAATCTGAAACAGGCGAGCCTGTACGCCTGATTATTCTCGATACCCTCGCCCGCTGTTTTGGCGGGGCTGATGAGAATGATTCAAAAGATATGGGCGCGTTTGTTCGGGGTTGTGACGAGCTGAAAGCCAAAACAGGGGCAAGTATTCTCGTGGTTCACCATTCTGGCAAAGATGAAAGCAAAGGCGCAAGGGGTTCCAGTGCTTTTCGGGCTGCGCTGGATGTTGAATACCGGATCAATCGGGAAGGGAAAAAAGGCGGCGCACTGGTTATCACCTGCACCAAAATGAAAGATGCCGAAGAGCCGGAAACCCAAGCTTATGACATGCGTGTGGTTGAACTTTTTACCGATAAAGACGGTGAGGATATTACGTCACTGGTGCTGATTGACAGGCCGCGTGATCCGGTCGAAGAGGAGGAAATCGGTCATGTTTCCAATAAGACCGATAACCACACGGCATTGTGGCAATGTATCCGGTCACGCACAGCCCTGAAAGAGCCTTGCAGCATTGCCCTTGTGCGTGATGATTTAAAGGCGATGGGGGTGAATGTGAAGAATTTCAGCCGTTGGTTAACCAAGTTAGAGCATGACGGGTTAATTACTCGCAACGGGCAGGAACTCACCCTCATTAACCAGAATAATGAAGATTAAAAAGTGAGGAAAAAAGTGGGGAGTGATGAGGAGAGGGATTTTACGCCTCGTCGTTTTCCTCATTTTTCGCGCATATATACGGAAAAAGTGAGGAACATAAAAGATATTGATTTTTAAGGATAAATAAATCTCAATTCCTCACCTGTTTTTACCGTGAGGAAAATAAAAAGTGAGGAGAAAAATGAGGAGCGAGTGAAGAGGTAATTCGTTTTCTGGCAGGCATTATTTCATTTCTCCATGTTACCGGGTTAATGTATTAGCCCGGTAACATGGAGAAGACAAGCGCAGCGCGTCAGTAGCACCCTAAACAGAAAATAATGATTGTCCTCCCATTAAATGAGAAAATTTTTCTGATAGGTTTAACATCACATGCCATGTGCATGCCCCTCATTGCACTAATCAGTTCTCCACAGTGAGCAGTTATATCACTCAATGAAATAATTTTTCATTAGTTATATTTTTTTAAAATTAAAAACAGGAAAAAATTAAAAGCATACCCATGCCCAAGAGTATATTGTAAATCTTTTTCTTCTAATTTTTTATTTTATCATAATCTAGTCTATGTATATTATATTCCAGTTGTCCATTAGGATATTCAAGCCAATATTTATCTTCTGATATAAATAATTTTGTTACATTTGATTCATTTAATTTCGGAGTGTAATAAATATAACCATTTGTATCTTTTTTTAATGATATTTCAAATTTTTCTGTATTGGGGGGCGAAATCAAAAAAAAACTTCCCAAACCAGTGGAAATAAATTTTTTATGAATAAGATAGAATTCTGGATTATATTTTATTTTATTTTGAATTTTATTATAAACATCTTCTTGATTTTTAATGGTAACAGTAAACCCTTTACTTTTATCTAATTTTATAGAGTTATTAAGAACTTTATATTTGTCCGTAATTTTATTATTTTCTTTTTCTTCAGTATAAACTAAATTTATATTAATGTAATCTAATTTCCAATTACACCACCCCCCACCATCAACAAGAATTTCTGTTTTAGATTTATTATTTTCTTCGTTAACTCCCCATTCAAGTACATTCGTCCAATAATTTAGGCCGCCCGGCATAAAATTAGAATTAAATCGTAACGTTGAGCACTTTTGAGATATATAATTAGCAAGAATTATGAGCTTGCTATTAGGGGGGGTATTACTTAAAATAATGACAGATTTTCCTTTTTGTGGGTTAATTGGAAAATAACCATTAAGATTTTTATCAAACAATCCCCAGCACCATACTAAAATAAATATCATTATTAATGATAAAATATATGTTTTTTTTATTTTCTTCATTTTTAAGCATCTCTTATTGAAAATTTAAATATATCACATCTTATTTTACTATAAAAACTCATTCAGGACAATAATAAGAAATATATTTTTTAGTAAAACTGGCCTGAATGATTTTTATCAATATATTTTTAGTTTATCTAGAGTGTTGATAAATAAAATGAGCAAGCGCTCGTTTTCCTTCCTCACTTTTTTTACTTAACGATAAGCAGGGTTCTAATTTTTGATCTAACCGTAAAAAATATTCATACATAGAATATTCATTTTGTAATGTGCTTTTCCGAGCTTCCAGTGCAGTTTTAAATAGTTGTATATCTTTTTTATAAAGTTCATTAAACTTAGGAACACATAATTCAAGGAGCCTTTTTTGCATAAACTCCATGTAACCTCCACTTGGATGATGTCCTCCACCAAGTGCATTCATTGAATTTGCAGTTTTGGGTAATTTATTTTGAGGGAAAAACTGGACGTTTTTTAAGTCTTCAGGTATTAAAGTAGGAATAAGATATAAATCAGTTCTGACATTTTTGGAGCCTACATATAGATCTAGAGGTAAAACACTCCCTTCATAAAAATGTACTATTTCCCCTTGGTGTAAATATATTTCATCCGATTTCAGTTCATCATGTATATGTCCAGCTATTTTTATTGGAGCTGAAAAACCACTACCAACTGTAAGTATACCTTCTAAAATATACCCCAAAGAATCCCAGCCTTTTTGAAATAAAGCATTGTCCATGTTTTTTTCAAAAGGAAGTGTTGGAACAGGATCATTTTTATTAATGTGTCTATAATGAATAATATCACTTATATCTACTACTGCATTATATGTAAAAACTCTTGGCATTCCGTAAGTATATAAGCATGGGTTATTTTTTCTTAAATGAACGCTATGAATTAAAGCTAATGCCCCACCTAAACTATGGCCACAAATAAAAACTTTTTTCCCTTCAGCTAAATTGCTTATATGATGCATTAATTTAATTTTACCTATATCTTGGTTAAGAGTGTTTTTATTAACAAGTTCGTCAAGTGCATTTTCACTAACAAGTGTTGTTCCTGCCGCTAAAAATGATCGATAAAAACCTTCATGTACTTTACCTTTCGTTTTTAGATAAATTTCCGGTAAATTAATAGGCTTAAATTTTGCATCAGTAAAAACATCGGTTAAACTCGCTGTTCCCCTCCAGCCAATAATTAATTCTTTATTATTACTTGCATAAAACATTTGAGTATCTAAATCCCCACCAGTATCGATAACATTTATTTCAGTGTAACGGTCTTTAAAAGGAACATCGTAAACGATAGGATGAAATTCTTGTTGATCAACCTTATTGGGAAGTTTAGATAAATCAAGAAGCTGCTCTTTAAAGAAATGAAATACAGATCCTTCATAGCTATCGTTAGATTTTTCCGCATCAGCATAAGATAACACTGACATTAATCCCTGATTATAGGCATTCACCAGTGAATACTCTTTTTGATGATGTAATAACAACACCCAAGCCCGGAAAGGAGAAACTTCCAAAACCCAACGAGTATCAACAAATGCGGCTTTATATCCGAGGAATTTATTATCTGGAAAGTGATAGTTGGGAAGTTCTTTTCCATTCCATTTATCAATTTTTGGGGCTTTATCACAAAGGTTACCAATTTTAATATAGCGGTAAGAATGACCTTGTGCTTTGGCATTATGTCGAACCTTTGAACCCAGTGGCTCACGTACCGCTCTTAATGGCCTGAGCTCCATCTCATCGGTGAGTTTCTGGGCATCAACCCAAAGCCTTACTGGCATAGGAGGTAAACTTTCTTCCCGCAGGAGTCCCTCGCCATTAGTAACTCCTGTACGGATATCTTTTTTATTTCCCTGACTTATCAGTTTATAAGGCATCCCCACCAATGGTTTACCCTGCTCATCCACAAGCTGAAATTCAATCCAGTGTTTCAGTATCTTTTGACAATCAATGCAATTCGTCGGATCTAATGGTTTCATATTTTCTTCCTTATATTTTGTTTATCCGTCAATGTGCTCGTTGAGGGCAACGCCTTGGCTATCAGTAATAAAATGCTCAACCGTTAACTTATGCAGGCTACGTTTTTCATCCCTCGCCTGTTTCAGCCACGCCAAGATGTTGTTTTGTAATTGTCCTTCCGGTGCATCCTGTTTCAATGCCAATTCGGGATTTTCCTCCCAAAGCTGGCAACTTAACGCGTAAGCCAGGTTATTGAGGGTTGAATCGGCGGCATAACGGGCTTCAATTAGATGATCGCCCAGCACAAATAAATTCTCCGCCAATTCCTGTGGGCAATTTTCTGGCCGGTAATAGCAACACGGGTCAGGGGTATCGATCATCAGCTCATTGATCGGGGTTAAGAGTTCACGCCAGTCACCCGGTTTCAGGGCAGGCAGCAGCGGCGTGAGGATACGGTTATCCATCAGACGCAAAACCACCACTTGGCCGCGCAGCAGCACCTGTTGGTGCAACCGCCAGTGGGCTAACTGAAATGACCACGGCAGTGTGCTGCGATAACCCCAGCCCCAACTGGCATCGCTGAATTGGTGTTTATCCAGCAGCAAAGCCAGTTCCGGCAGGCATGTTGCTTTGGGTTGGATCAGCCACGGGCTTTGTTCCAGCAGGGGATTCATTGGTGTACCGCTGTAAAGCGGAAACGCCTGCTCTGTCCAGCCGTTAAGGTAAAAGGTCTGGACGGGATTCGGCTCTGCCAGGCTGTTGACCAAAAAATAGCAAATACCGCTGTCCTGACGTGCTAACCACGTTTTCCAATCGATAGGCTCTATCATGCGTCTTCTGCTCCTGTGATAACCCAGTTTTCTTCGTGCTGCGCGAGAATGGCGCAAGGCGGTTTAGCCGGAAATTCCACCATCGGCAACGGCTCGACCCCTTCCGGCAGTTGCAATGCCAGCCCGCGCCCACTTCCGGCGGAACCCTGTCCGACATTAATCGGTGAAGACAGAATGCCGCCCGGCGTGACCTTGAGGAAAGTACCGCCCACTTTCAACGTGATTTCGGCCGCCGCTTCCAGCACCACTTTGCCGCCACTTTTCAGGTGGATTTCCTGCCCGCTGTCAATCACGGTGGCGTCGCCGGTCTGGGTATGCTGGCTGCCGGCAATCCGGTGGGAGACATCGCCTTCGGTGGTGATTTTGCGCGAACCGGCCACCTGATGGTGGTCATCGGCACGGATATCGTGGTAGCGGTTGTTATCGATGCGTTGTTTTTGGTCGTGTTTGATATGCCAGTAGGCATCGTTTTCGATATGGGCGGTCAGGTCTTTCTGGCCGTGTAAATAGATTTCTTCGCTGCCTTTTGCATCCTCAAAGCGCAGTTCGTTAAAGCCCTTGCCCTTGTGGGTCTTGGTTTTAAAGGTGGTGCGGGTTTTTTCTGCCGGCAAATCCAGTGGCGGGCGGTTCAGGCCGTTGTAGACACAGCCGGTCACAATCGGGCGGTCAATATCACCATTGAGGTAAGAGACAATCACTTCCTGCCCGATACGGGGTATCGCCATAAAACCAAAGCCGTGGCCGTTCCAGCCCTGCGCCACCCGCACCCAGCACGACGCGCCATCATCCGGTTCGTCATAACGGTTCCAGTGGAAATGGATTTTAATCGCACCATCTTTATTGACGAAGATTTCCTCGCCTTCTGGGCCAACGACGATGGCGGTTTCATCGCCATCCGCTAACGGTTTGTAGTGGAACGGCGGACGCCAGTCAGCAAGGCCGTCGATAAAACTGAAGGTATTGCTGAGTGTGGTGCCTTCGCCACGGTTATCGCCCAGTGCCTGCGGGCAGCGTCCGTGGTGGTGGATGCCGACGATTTGCCAGCGGGCATTGAGCGGGGCGTGCGGGTGACTTTTTATCTCAAAAATTTTGCCCGGCATCAGTTTGATGCAGTTGCTGTGGCCGCTGCCCGCTTGTTTCTGGTTATCCAGCGCTTCCTGCCGGTATTTTAAAAACGGTTTGGCGGCGGCATCTTTCTGGAATCGCCCGTAACTCTCAAACACGGTATAAGGGGTCTGGCTGCCAAAATCGCGGAAACCCTCGCTGCTGTGCAGATGGGAGAGGTGATAGCGCGGATTTTCCGGGTTGAAGTCTTTGTGCAGGCTGCGTTGCGGACTCATGCCAACGCCCAGCCGTACCTGATAGATGGTATCCACCCCGTGGGCGGTTTCTGGCTGGGGTTGGTAAAGTAAGGGCAGGCCGGCGGTCATGCCGAGATGGCTGTCGCTGAAAAACAGCGTGTCATCCTCAAACCAGAAACTGATACCTTCTTCCGCTGCTAACCGGCTGAAAAAAGCATAGTCGGATTCCCGTTTTTGGGTGACATATTCCCGGTCCTGATGCGTATCGTAAAGTTTTGAATCGGCTTTCACCCGATGTTTTTTCAGCAGGCTGGTTAAGATGGCCGGCACGTTTTGCCGGTGATAAATCCGGCTGTCCTGATTTAAAGTCAGACGCCAGAGGGCGGGGCGCACGGTCACGGTATAAATGGTTTTGTTGCCATCGGTGCCCGCCCAGTCGGCATGGGAAATGATGCCGGTGACTTTGCGCTGCTCCGTCTCGCCGTAAAAAACCTGCAATACGGTTTCCTGCATCAGCAGCGAGGCCAAATCCATCTCGGCCTGCGGCCGGTACGGGTTGGCATTGCCGGCTCTGACCAGCGTCAGGTTGAGGGTAAAGAGTTCGGATAAGCCTTCTTGCAGGGAAAATTCGGCCACGGCGAAGGTTGCCTCCGCCACGCCTGCGATATGGCAGACAAAACGTAATCCACTTTTCATGTTGATGTGTTCCTTAGGGTTTATCGCATCGGTGCCTTGAATCCATTACATAGCCGGGCGCAGCCCATCGACCTGCCAGAACTCCCACAGCACGCTGTGGCTGTCTGGGGTAAAGACTTCCAGCATGACAAACGTGGACTGGCTGATAAAACAGGCCATCGCCTGGTTGATGAGCCGGCAAAAGCGGTACATCTCGCCGGGGGTACGGTAGCCAGCGGGGTTCAGGGTGAGCGACAGCACATGTCCGCGCACCGGCCTCCCCAACCGCAGTCGGTCAGTCAGGCGCTCTTTGACCTGCACAATGCCGTCAATGTGTTGCTGGAACTGGCGGCTCAGTGGGCGGTTGGTGTCGGCATGCCGGTCAAACAGGCGGAGAAATTGTTTCAGGCTGTCGGGGGCAAACAGCATCATCGGCGGGCTGGAGAGGCCGGAGAGCAGCGGCCAGCCGTTATTTTCCTGTAACAATGGCGGATAATCGGTTATCACAGGAATAATATTCTGCACATCAAGATGAGACGGGGCACTTTCCTGCGTCACGGTAATTGCGCCCGGCTCCAGCGTCCGCGCCTGCTCATGGTAGCCGGTGAAATCGCACGAGACCGCAATATCCGGCAGATTATTTGCCGGATTACCGGCCAAATCAAAAAAGCACAGCCGGTGCTGTGTCCGTCCCAGAAAATCAACCTCAGTCTGGCGCTGGTAGTAAAACGTGGCGGGGGGCTCATCGTCATCGAAAAAATGCCCGGCGGGAACAAACTGTTCAATCGGTAGCCAGTGATAAGGCGTGCCCCGCTGCCCGCTGTCTTCGGGTTGTTGCACCACCTTCACTTCCCGCAGCCGGTACAGGCACACCGATTCCCCCAATGGCAGCGGATAGCGGTGATGACCGGCTTCTAACCGGACTGGCGGGCTGGCCTGGTTTTCCAGATGAATGGCGGGCACGCAACCCAGCAAAAACGCCCCCTCGACATCATCCAGCGGCAATTCACCCTCGAACCGAAAAATCAGCTCAAACGTGCCGTCTTCATTGAGCGGGACTTGCGCACAGTGGCTACTGATATCCAGCGTGACGAAGTTATAAAGCGCCGGCAACGCATAATATTCCAGCAACGGTTGAAGGCCGGAATAGGGACTTTTGGCGGTGGGCAGCAACGGTTCGTCAAGCAGGCTATGCCAGCCATAAGGGAAGTCGTTGAATTTTCGTCGTTCTCCTTGTGTGTTCAGGCTGACATCACAAATGTGCTGATCTAGCCACAGGCTGAGCTGGGCGGCGCGTTCCGTATCGGTGCCGAGGAAGAACGTCAGCGAGCCGCTCTGCCAGACCGAAGATGCCGAACCGGTTTGGCATAGTGTCAGGATAATTTCACTGTGAGTGCCCGTTTTCCTGACTGCGCGTTCCTGCACAATCAACGGTTCAATATGCAAAGGACGGCAGGTTTTAAAGTCGAGCATCTGCCCGTTAAGGCGGGTAGACACCGATGAACCGATCGGGATCTCGGCAGTGCCCTGATGTTCATCATCCGTGGGCGTAAACTGGACTATCGTCGTGGGTGGAATAGGAGACAGGGCTAACGGCCAGATGCGCGAGAAAATGCCGTGGATAATTTCGGGAAAATCATCGTCCAGTTTATCCCGTAGTCTGGCAATTAAGAAGGCAAAGGCTTCGAAGACGCGTTGAATATCGGGATCATGGGATTCGGCCAAAAAATCGGCCAGGTGCGGCGAGTCTTTCGCCACACGCTGCGCCAGTGCCCGCAGGTAGGCACGCTCTTGCAGGTACAAAGATTCTTTGTTGTTTTTCATTCTATTTAATTTATGTTTTATCAGTTGGGTTTCAGTATTATGCTGAATCTCAGCGAAATAGAGTGTGTGGTTGAACAGCAAAGCCCATTTATTCTACACATTAATCAATCAAATTAATTAATGAATTAGATCCAATTTTTGGCTGGTTTTGGCAGGATATCGGGGGATTATCGGAATATGCATGGGAATTTAGGTAAAAATAAGGCTGGCAGGAAGAGTTAACGGTTTGACTCCCTCCTGTCTGACCGTTAATATCTGTATTCTACAAAAATGATCCCTCGCCTGTCAGGATCGCCTTCGGGTGGCGAACGAAAACTCCTGTAGCCTGCAAGGGAGAGCAAGCATTGCGGTACATCTGCCCACCTTTGGAAGCAGATATTGTCAGACATAAACCCCTTGTCTGGCGATGAAGGTTTCTTAAACTGAAAAATACACCCAAAAGGTGTTTTGGATGGCTTTCACGCATCCAGTCCATACTTCTCACTATCCCTGTTTGAAATATTCAGCGGACTACTTTCTGCACCTAAACGATTAACTCATTGCTCCCGTTTGACACTGAACCTTGCGGCGTTTTGCTGTGCCTATTGGCATTTCAACGCTTGCACGACTTTAGCTGGCTGTTCACGGAACCCAAGGCGTCACTTTTGGCTGGTTTACCGCTGAAAGTGACGCCGCAACCAAAGGACAACACAACCCTGACAGGCTCACGCCTGCTTCACCACACAGTGAATCTGACACTGCATTTTTAGATTGAAAAAGGAGAATCTGACGATATCGAGGCTGGCTTTTTGCCGGTGGGGATGACCTGCTTATGCAGGCGGCAGTACCGCGTACTCAACCGATACCCCGCAATACCTCAACAAGCGTTCACTCTGGCGCACAGATATTCGTCAAGGGCAAGGCCGGAACTTCCAGTTTGTCCGCACTGTCGCGCGCTAGAGATTGCATGTTGAAAAGTTAAGCAGAGGGGATCAGATGAGCCGATTGATGAAAGAATTAAAATTTTTTGCCCGGAAGGCGGGCGGCAGCCATAAAACTTGCCATGACCGCATTCGGACTGCAGGTCGTCTGGGTGCGTTGTTGTTAAGCCTAAATATCCAGGTGAAAAGTCTCAGCCAGTTAAAAGCCAAACATGTGGAACAGTATGTTGATGCCCGTTTGTCTCAGGGAATTGCCAAGCGAACAGTGCAAAATGAAATGGCTGCACTGCGTAATATCTTTCGTATGGCCGGCCGGGAGAAACTGGAAACCTCGCCGCGATTGAGTAATCAGGCATTGGGATTAAGCGGTAGCAGTCGCGCCGGGACTAAGCAGGCGATCCCTGATGCCACGTTTCAGGCTGTTTATCAAAAGGCACTTGAACGTGATGCCGGATTGGCCGTCACACTGAAACTCGCCCGTTTGATGGGATTACGTTCTCAGGAAGCGGTGCAATGCAGTGCTTCATTAAAAAGTTGGCGAAAACAGTTAGATCAATCGGAGCCGAAACTGCATGTAGTTTTCGGCACAAAAGGCGGCCGGCCAAGACAAACCCGTGTATTGGATATCTCAGCGGTGAAAGAGGCTGTCGAACAGGCAATGGCTATTGCAGAACAACGTAACGGCAGGTTGATTGATAAACCGGATCTCAAACAAGCCATGAACTACTGGCGTGCGCACACCACAAAGATGGGTCTAACAGGCTGCCATTCTCCCCACAGCTTGCGCTATGCGTGGGCGCAGGATGCATTAAATTTTTACCAACAACATGGTTTTAGCCGTCAGGAAGCGCGGGCACTGGTTTCAATGGATTTGGGGCATGGGGATGGTCGTGGGCGTTATGTGGAACGGGTTTATAGTCGTTAACCTTAGTCGTTCGGTTATTGAGTTAGATAAAACAATCAGTTAAAGTATTTCCGCCATTAGCAAAATCTAATGGTCGAGGCGTCGCGGCCTTGAAATCAAGAACACTGGTAGGATGTTTCTACCAGTGCGCCTGTTATCACCCTTTCAATGGTGGTTCAGGTGGGGAAGGCTTCGGCCTTGCTGGTTTCTTGATTCCAGTCCGCGAACCCTGCCTTGAATCACCACCACCATCAATATTATTAATGGAAGGGGTAGCAGGAATGAATAATAACAATGTTCAAAATGACTGGCATCAGGCCGACATTATTGCTGCATTACGTAAACGTGGTACAACTTTAGCGGCTGTTTCTCGTGAAGCGGGACTCAGTTCATCGACACTGGCAAATGCATTCAGTAGGCCGTGGCCTAAAGGCGAATGGATAATTGCGGATTATCTTGGTATTCATCCCTCTGAAATTTGGCCGAGCCGTTATTTTGATAGTTACGGTCAGCTTATTGAACGTAAGGTTCGCAAAGTTTCTGTTGAATAGACTGATTTCAATGAAATAAGCCATGAAACTAAAATAATATCTGTAATTATTAAATTTATGTTCATGGCTATATATTTTTATTAGGTTATTTTGTCAATATAAAGGAATGCATTTTGAAACGTTGTCAAAGATCCCCAGATTTTTCAGAAATAAAGCGAGATATAAAAAAGCACGCTAGAGATATTAATAAATGGTGGGATGATTTACAAGATGCATCAATTGCAGAGTGGGCATTATTAATAGGTATAGGATGCTGGGGCATTCCTAATAAAGTAGCTCAAATAATCGCTTTTACACTTAGCATGATATTCTTTTTTAATAAACTTTTTTTGATTGACTCTAATTCTAACTTCACAAAAACTAAGAGGAACATAAAAAGAGAAATAATAGATTCATATATATCTGATGATGAAAGAGGAATTTTATTTGAAAAATTAAATAACGTTGAAAGATTTAGAAGTATTTGGAATTCTTGGTATGTAATTAAACGAAATTGGAAATTTATATCTGGATATACTTTTCTTGCAGGTTCATTTATCTATCAAGTTTTTTTTAATAAAAATTTTGATTATATAGTTAACATTTTCATACTAAACAAAATTGAAGGTGTATGATAGAAAATTAATGGATGTGTTATATATGTTAAAAGAATGGGCAAGCTCTCTTGAAGTTATATCAGTCACTATTCAAGATGCTCCTATACCTCATCGCGTATTGTTCTACAAACAGTGGCGTGGAGTTTGATTAGTATATTATTGCATATTTGGCAACATTTACTTCATTGATGATATTTTTGCAATAAAAGACCTGCTCTCAACAGTGCCAACCAAACAAAAATTAGGCAAACAGAAGCAAAATAATATGGGGGTATTAAAGGGGGTATAGTAGAAAATTGAACTAAATAAAATCATTTAAAAACAATACTATAAATAATTTTATCGAATCCTGTAGGGAGCTAGTTTTAATCCTACCTGATTTTCTCCTTGTGTCGTATTTGTGTCGTTATCTCCAAAAAGTAAGTCAATTTTACGTGCATGCTCGCTTAAGTGATTAGGCGCTAAATGAGCATATCGCCTTACCATTTCAATTGACTCCCATCCCCCCATCTCTTGCAGTGCGGATAATGGAACACCGGATTGAACCAGCCAGCTAGCCCATGTATGCCTCAGATCATGGAAGCGGAAATCTTCTATTCCTGCTCGCTTCAATCCTGAGTTCCAAGCATTGTTATCATCAACTCGCATTTTTCTAACCGTAGGTGTTAGAGTTCCATCTGGCCTATGCTTTGCTTTTGTATGAACAAATACCCATCTGGAATGCTTGCCTATCTGATCCCTTAGTACTCGGCATGCAGTATCATTGAGAGCTATGCCTATTGCTTTGCCAGCCTTGGCGTTCTCTGGGTTTATCCATGCCGCCTTTCTTTGCATATCGACCTGTTGCCATTCTAGGTCGATAATGTTGGAGCGTCTAAGTCCGGTTGCTAACGCAAAGATAACAATTGATTTCATGCTTTCAGGCATACACTCTATTAGCCTTGCTGCTTCATCTTTGGTTAGCCATCTGATACGCTTACTAATCGGTTTTTTTGTTTTAATAACCGGCGCTGATTTTATCCAGTTCCATTCATTGGCCGCTGCTCGTAACAGTGATCTAAAGAATGATAAATGCTGGCTTTTCGTCGCCTGGCTAACAGGGATCGCCTCATACACAGGAGTTTTTCTTCCTTTCCTTAATGCGGCATCACGTTTGCTTTCCCAAATCTGGTAGTGCTTGCGATTTTTCATTTTTGAAACAGCATCGTAAACCTCATTTGCTGTTATTGTTGAGATATCTCGACCAGAGAAATGTTGTAGGAAAAATTCAATTTTCGTTTTGTCATCATTCAATGATTTCTTATGCTCTTTTTCCCTAAGCCAACGAATACAACATTCCTCAAAGGTGCGAGTATACTATATCAATAGTTACCGCATTTTTTGCCCGTTCCACGGTTTCCGCTAATCCGATATTTTTCACAAATGTTTCTTTGTCAGGAATATCCTCCCCATTTCGATTTTTCTCTAATCGAGTATTGGCGTTATTATTTGCATTGCTAGCATTTTTATTAGCGGTATTTGCCAAATCGTATGCAGCTTTGACTGCTTTTGGTGTTGCTGCATTAGTTTCGCTATCACTACCGACATCATTGCTTAGGATCACAAATCCTTTATCTTTAAGTGTTGCATCAGGGTGATCACGGCTCTGGGCGTGGTTTTGAATGGAGTCTTTTACATATTTTCTGGTCGGCACTATGACAACTTCATCTTCTTCTTCTAAGGCTTTTAACTCAGGCTTTTTATCTTGAGTGCTCATATTTATTCCCTCATTTAATCAACAATACATATTGCTAAGTAACATGAAGGCGGTGGGCTACTTTTCCGTCTGTGAACATCAATAAAATAGGTTCCTCAATACTGGAGAATGAGTTCAATTGGTTGTTTTATAGATTTGGCTACTTGTATGTTTACGATGTCAGGATCGCATGTAATGGTGAATTGGACATTAATAAAATCTATTCTTCTATGGCTGACTGATAGAGCTTAGTGTAAAAAGAGGGCAACCCTCCCCTTTAGGCTCTCGCTCAGTCGCTTTTATTGAATCAGAAATTGATAGCTGGATACAATGAACTTATAATATTATTAGAATAAACCCCCAATAATTTCACAATAAACAGCCATTTATTTAGTCTTCTTTACAAAAGTTGAACGCATCTATATCATGATCCGATTCAAAAACTTGTGGTTTAACGGCTTAAAATACGCATGAGAAATGGAGGAGACTGTTTTTCATGTATTAAATCACATTCCCATACGGATTAGCGATTTTGGGTGCATTAAAAGGACTTACACATCCGCAAGCGGGTCGCAGGCATGATAAGAATAACGCGTACAGTAGCGCATGAAAGCGCTCAAAGTGAGTATCTATTACGTCACTATGATGCCCTACATTCTGCGTTAGTTCAGCATCTACCGATAAATTTTTCTACATTATTTGCTAAACCTGTCAAAAGCAGTGATGGTGCCATTGAATGGTACAGTGATTTACAAGGCCAACCCGTCCCTTTTGCTCAGTTATCTGCGATAGAACGCGATAAGCTCCAGGCGCAAATTGCCCGTCAATTGACGGTATTAGCTCGCCTGCGTGAACAGCTAAGTGAAAAAGAGGGAGTGGATAGCGAATTACTGACGTTACTGGGAAAAATCAGCCAGTTTCCTGCTGAGGAACACATTTGGAGTGTGGATAGCCAACCCGTTATCCTTTGGGAGCCGATGAGCGCATCTGCATCTCAAAATATTGCCGGAAGCGGGACTGCTTCTCCCGATCTTGTCGCATCTCAGCCAGAACAGAAACGAAAGCCGCGCTGGTTATGGTGGTTGCTGTTGTTATTGTTCATTCTATTATTGCTGTGGTTACTGCGAGGCTGCCTGCCACGCAGTCACACTCATATTGCGATAAAACAACCTAATCCCCCTGTGGCAGTAAAACCTCCGCAGGTAAAGCCAGTAGAACAGCCAATAAAGCAACCAATAGAACAACCCGCGCCAACAGTGCCAGAGGTAAAACCTGAAGCCGTGGTGATCCCCCCGCCAGTGGATGTCAGAAAGCGATGTCCGTCTCAGCGAAAACGGAATCAGGCTCCAGAGGTTGTGGTGGTTTTTGATGCTTCTGGCTCAATGTCTATCAGTGTGGATGTCACTCCACAAGAACTACAGTATTTGTTGCAAAGGAAAGCCTTCGAATACATCGAGCGAGAACCCAGCCGTATTACTCTGGCCAAGAAGTCGGCGAAAAAGATTATCGATAAATTGCCTTCAGATATGAATGTCAGCTTGGTGGCGGCGTTCGATTGCAGGCATGTTTCCGCGTCATTACCTTTTTCGCCTACGCAGCGGCCAGCACTGAAACGGGCGATTGATCGTATTACACCGGATGGAAAAACGCCTCTGGCACTGGCTTTGGAAAAGGCTGGGGCTTTAGTGGATGGTGTGAATCGCGATGCGATAATCTTATTAATTTCAGATGGTGATGAAACTTGTGGCGGTGATCCCTGTGCTGTCGCTCGTGAGTTGAAAGAGAACAAACCCCGGCTACAGGTTAATGTTGTCGATATCATGAGTAGTGGTGCGGGAAATTGCATTGCCAGTCAGACTGGTGGCAAAGTATTCACAGCGAATAATGCCAATCAGTTTAATCAGGTAATAAATCAAGCAATGCAGGATTATATTCCGGAAAATTGTAATGAGTAAAAAAAATTATGTTAAACAAGGTATTTTCCAGATAAATACATGTGCGTTGGTGAGCATTATCGCGCAATAAAAACACAGGGGTTTTACTGAGCTTTCCGTTGTCGTTACAATGGCATTTTTAGGCAAAATGAATACATCAACGTCGTATTTTCTGATAGCAAGGAACGGCTTCTTGTGAAAAAAACTTTTTTACGTGGTGATAAACTCGAAAGTTATCTGCCGCTGGGAGAAAATGGCCAGGCTGTGCATCTTTCCGCATTACAGTTGCGAGAAACCTTGCGCCTGCGGCAGCTCTCTGATGTTGCTAATTCACTGGCAATCCCACAGGGCAATGAGCAGGGTGATCGGATAGATTGGTATGCCGGCTTTTCAGGTAACGTCGTTCCCTGGTCGGCCGCAACGTATGATGAACGTCAGTCAGCATTGCGGCAACTGGAAGCTCACCAGGCCGCTATCGAACGGCTCAGTGCACAAATGATCCAGCAAAAGGCGCCTGAAATGCGTCTTTTTGGCGCTTTGCTGAGTAAAACTATCCAGTTTCCCGATCAGGATCACATCTATTTGGTCGATGGTAAACCCGTGGTGACTTTTTGGGGATTTGTCAATGCGAAGCAGCAGGCTCGTCCCAATCCTCTTGAGTGTTTAAGGACAGTACGTTCTGTGACGCCATCAGTTGCTTCGGTTGCACCAACCGAACCCACGGCTGAAACTGTGGTTGCAACGCCGCCGCTTGTGTCCGAACGTTCTCGACGTTGGCTATTGCCTCATTGGTTGTGGTGGCTTCTGCCTCTATTATTGATTTTGCTTGCTCTGTTGTTACTGCGTGGTTGCGTACCGGATGTCTATATTTGGGGGATGACACCTTCCACTCATTCTACACCGCCACTTCAAGGTGAAATAATCTCGAAAGAGGGGAAACCCGTACCAGAACGATCAGTTCCAGCTCTATCAGTGAATGAATCTCATTCTTTACCTCTTGTGAAAGGAATGAGTTCCGTCAATGGCACGGCTTCTGTTAATAGTACTGTGCCTGTTAACGGTGCGATGCCTATAGATGGCGCATCTTCCTCCGTCGATGGAACTTCCCCTGTTTCACCAGACGTGAATCCCATTGAACCGATGACCCCAACTCAGCCGATACCGCCAGTTGCGGATGGGGTATCCAATGGCACGCCAAAACCTTCTCTGCCTGAGATTAATCTCCCTCCAGTACAGGTTTCTCCGCCTGCTGAGGCGCTTACAATCCCAGACATCGCGGTGCGGCAGGGTACCACTGATTTTCTCAATGGTAGCTGGCACGCAGGTGCCGGAATTCAGGATAGTCGTACTGGCAAACCACTCAGTCTGACGTATCAGATGGCAGATGGTAAAGGGCAGGTTGAAATGGCGCGCGGTGACGGTGTTCGTTGCCAGGCTCCCGTTAAGGCAGCGATGAATTCAGGGGCGCTGCAACTGGATAATATTGGTGAAGCGAAGTGTAGCGATGGTTCGGTTTACACGATGCCTGAAGTGGTTTGTCAATCAGGCAGCCAAGGTACAGCGGAGTGTAAAGGACGTTATGACGAAAAAACTTTATTTCCCATGTCGATGAAGCGAGAGGCAAATTAACAGCATGCTGGCAACGATTACCGATTTCAAAGAAAAAGTGACATTGATTCGTGACAGTGGCATTCAGTTTCTGGATTTTGCTTTCGCGTTACCCAAAAAGAAAGAATACGGTGAATTTCTACTGACTGAGGAAGATAACCCGGTCATTCGTCTGGTATATAACGAAAGAGATGAGAATTTTCTTGTACCTTCAGCGTCAGGTTCGTCTGCATTCGCGGCGGACTCCGATTACTCGCTGGTACTGGAGAAATCCCTTGAAATATACAATGACATTTGGTTACCGCTGCCCTTCTTCCGCTTTAACTCGTCACGGAGTTTTGCGCAGGGGCCGACTAACTGGTCGCGAGTGAAATTTCATGCACTGGATACACCGGATGAGCAGGGGAATACCTGGCGCGTGACTTTGGCTTTTGATACCAAAGTGTCTCCAGATAGGCGAAATACCCAGTATCTGGAGCCTGTCGATGATGATGTGTGTTCCGGTGTGGGCTTTGCGCTGGCGGAGACTCATCATGAGATGGGCGATTTTCTGTTGCTGAAATGGGTGGATGACTGGCTGCGGGAAACCTATACCGAACGTGCCACCGCATTGTGGCGTCAATATCATGAAGATACTGAAAACTGTTTGAACCGGAAGGAACATCAAGCGCATTATCTCAATTTGATTAATGCACTCAATGCGTTGTTGCAGGTTCCTGAAGTTCAGCTCAACGATGTTAAACTTCAGGATAATCCTATTAATGTCGATTTAGTGCTCGATATTGGTAACTCACGCAGTTGTGGGATCTTAATTGAAGAACACAGAGATGGCGATCAAGGTCTGTCGAATCTCTATCAGCTTCAATTACGTGACTTGAGTGAACCGCAGTATATTTATACTGATCCTTTTGACAGCCGTCTGGAGTTCGCTCAAGCCGAATTCGGGAAGCAGGATTTTTCTGTCAAAAGCGGGCGCAGCGATGCGTTTACTTGGCCGACCATTGGTCGTGTGGGCGAAGAAGCGTTTCGTATGGCCTCACAGCGTTTGGGTACAGAAGGCTCAACGGGGCTTTCCAGTCCAAAACGCTATTTGTGGGATGACGCACCTTACTCCCCTGGCTGGCGTTTCAGCCGTGCTTTTGTGAAATCGGATCGTGAACCTCAGGCGACGGCAGCGCCGATGACCTACATGATTAATGACAAAGGGGAGGCGCTTTATGCACTTAAGCCTTCTGAGCGTATGCCAGTGTTTACGCCGGAATACAGCCGCAGTACCTTGATGACTATGATGTTGTCTGAAGTATTGGCGCAGGCATTGATGCAGATTAACAGTCCGGCTCAACGTTTGAAAATGCGTCATGCCAGTACCCCTCGTCAGTTAAAAAATATCATTCTCACCGTGCCGCCGGCGATGCCAAAACCTGAGCGCGCGATTTTCCAGAAAGCAATGACACAGGCCATCAGGCTGGTGTGGAAGGCGCTGGATTGGGAAGAGATGGATCAGGGTGTTGATGAAAACGGTCGGGAAGATAAAAACGTCTCCCGCAAACGTACCTTGCCTGACGTGCATGTGAAATGGGATGAAGCGACCTGTGGTCAGTTAGTTTATCTCTACAACGAGACACAAAACTATTTTGGTGGCCGGAGTGAAGAGTTTTTTGCAGCCACAGTGCGGCCTGATAATAAACGGGAAGCGGGTAATGATCGCACGTTGAAAATTGCCTCTATCGATATTGGTGGTGGCACAACCGATTTGGTGATCACCCGTTATACCTTGGATGAAGGGAACGGCAGTAATGTGCGTATCGTTCCGACACAGCTATTCCGTGAGGGGTTTAAAGTTGCGGGTGATGATATTCTATTGGATGTGATCCAACTCTATTTGCAGCCTGCATTTGAAGCCGCGTTGCTCAATATTGGCTATCAAGATTTAGATGCTGAAGCATTAATGTCACGCTTATTCGGCAGTGAAGCATTAGAGGCAGGCAAACAGGTGCTACGCCAGCAACTGACACTGCAAATATTTGCGCCTGTGGCACTTGCTATTTTGCATCGTTATGAAAAATTTACGCCAGAGGCGGGTGAGCAAGTTATTAGTGCAACGTTCAATGATCTACTTTCTCATCAACCGACGGATAAAGTTTGTGAATATGTTGATGAAGAAGTTAAGCGCAGTTTACCAGAGGGAATAGAAAACCCATTTTCCATTCTCAATGTGCCGTTAAACATCAATTTGATGAAACTGCATAACGAATTTATCGATGCCCGTCATAACCGCATCAATATTTGCGGTAGCTTACGCGGGTTGTGCGAAGTTCTCTGGCACTACAACTGTGACATTTTGTTGTTAACCGGGCGACCTTCCCGTCTGCCGGGGATTCAGGCACTGATCCGCCACTTACAACCCGTACCGCCTGCACGCATTCTCCCCTTGCATGGTTACGAAACGGGCGGTTGGTATCCGTTCAATAAAAAAGGATTAATTGACGATCCTAAATCCACAGCGGCGGTGGGCGCGATGCTTTGCCTGCTGGCCGAGAAATCACGGTTGAGTAACTTCTATTTCCGTACGGCCAATTTTAAGCCTTATTCGACTATCCGTTATTTCGGCATGCTCGACAGTAATAATTTGCTGAAAGACAGCAATGTGTTTTATCGGGATATTGATCTGGACACCCCGGGATTCCAGTTGGATAACCAGCAATATTTTGAGTCTCGTGGCGAAATGCGGCTTGGTTTCCGTCAGCTTGACAATGAACGCTGGCCTGCGACGCCACTATACACCTTGAAAATTCCGGGAACGCGCTTAGCGACAGCTTTATCTGGTGATGCGGTATTGCGACTGAAACTGGAGGTGGAAGAAGGGCGTGGGCAAGAAGCTGAAACTAACGGAAGTCCTGAAAAGTTCCGTATCAGCGAGATGGAGATCGTCGAATCTACGCAGAACCCGCGTCCACAGGACGTGAGTTTCAAATTGAATACTCTGGTCGGGAACGGCTTGGGTGAAACTCATTATTGGCTCGACAGTGGGAGCATTAAAATCTGATGAAATATTTTACTCCCGAACAATTAAAACAAGCGTGGCTTGACGTGGCGCAAGGGGCAGGTCAGGCGATTGAATGGGTTGAAGAGGTGCGTGGAAATGCCCCGCGTCTCAACACAGAAGCTGATCGGTTGAAACTGAAGCTGCGCCGTAGCCGAAATACCGCGCAGAGATTGGCCAAAGCGGCTACTCATCCCATGACCATTGGTTTTTTTGGTTTATCTCAAGCGGGGAAATCTTATCTGATCTCCTCATTGGCGGCCGGGGAGAACGGGCGTCTGGAAACCCAGATGGGGCCGTATCAGCTTGATTTTATCGAACATATCAATCCCCCGGGTGGCGGAAAAGAAGCCACCGGCCTGGTTACACGTTTTAGCCGCCACGCGCGGCCATCTAACCCCGATTGGCCGATTGAGCTACAACTGTTCAACGAAGCGGAGATTGCCAAAATCTTCGCTAATACATTTATTCATGATTTCAATCAGGAGAAAATCGACTGGAATTATGATGAAAAACGTATCAATACGCTGCTTACCTCACTGAACGAACGACGTCAGGCGCATAAAGTCCCGGGGGTGGCGGAAGATGATGTGGTCGCGCTATGGGACTATCTGATCCGCCATGCAGAAAAGAGCCAGAGCAAAATGGCTTTGCAATACTGGCCAGCGGCGGTAGAGCTGGCACCTTGGTTGTCGATTGATGATCGTGCTCAGTTATTTGGTGAATTATGGGGCAATATCCATGAATTCACAGAGGCTTATCGCCGATTTGCGCATACGCTACAACGTCTGGGGGGCGCCAGCGTTGTTAGAGCACCACTTAATGTGTTGGTCACTGAGCAGAATGGCAGGTTGGTACAAACTAACAGCATTATGAACGTCGATATACTGGAGCGCCTGAATAAGAGCAACGATTTGCAGATTACGGTGTGTCCGGAACGAGAAAATGGGCTGGCTGCA
Organism: Xenorhabdus bovienii; assembly: GCF_024721015.1. Lineage (GTDB taxonomy): Bacteria > Pseudomonadota > Gammaproteobacteria > Enterobacterales > Enterobacteriaceae > Xenorhabdus > Xenorhabdus bovienii. The sequence continues at coordinate 11,095 of NZ_JANAIF010000041.1, read as the reverse complement.
CCGGTATCAGTTTCTCTGGCAGAACTCACGGCACTGACCGTGGAGTTGCATGCTCCGTTACTTTCCTCCACGCGAGAACGGTTATTTGAGGAAGTCGATTTGTTGGACTTCCCCGGTTATCGTGGCCGTCTGGGTGTGGAATCTCTGAATTATCTCCAGAACGCGGCTGAAAGCGACGACAGCAATCCACTGGCACAGTTAATCCTGCGTGGCAAAGTGGCCTACTTGTTTGAGCGTTACACCCTCAATCAGGAGATGAATGTTCTGGTGGTTTGTACGCCTTCAAATGAACAATCCAACGTGAAAGATGTGGGAGGTGTACTGGATGAATGGATACGTTATAGCCAGGGCGCTGATGCTGACAGCCGCGCACGTCGCCCAGCAGGATTGGTCTGGGCGATCACCAAACTCGATTTACGTATTACCCAGGAGCTGACCAAATCAGAAGATATGTTGCGTGAGGTCTGGGGGCAGGGCGGGATGATCAAAATCGCCATGACCGAACGTTTCGGCCATTTTCCTTGGATGCAGGAATGGCATCCCGGTCGTGCCTTTAACAATGCATTTCTGGTACGTAAACCGTGTCAGGCCACGCCATTCATCACAATGAAAGAGGGCTGCGAGGCGGAGTTCAGTCAGGAGACTGCTTCCAAGCTGACCCTGATGAAAAAAACTTTCCTCGAAGATGCTGCAATCCAACGCCATATTGCCTCACCTGAGCAAGCTTGGGATGCCATGCTGCAATTAAATGATGGTGGTATGCGCCGGTTAGCGGATTATTTAGGCATCGTCGCCCAGCGTGAAATGAAGTTAGAGCGCATTACTGAACAGTTAAATGAAACGCGCCATGAACTGGTGGAAGGAAATTTACACGCTTGGTATCAGCCTGATGGCGCAGAAGAAGTGGAGAAAAAAAGGCTTATCGCCGAAGAGATCCTGAAGGCATTACAAAACCGTGCCGGAAGGCATGGCGAACTGCTGGCGGGCTTAGTGCCTCAACGGAAAGCACTGCAAGAGCTTTATATGCAGGAAGCTGAACTTGATTTACCCACAGAGGGTAAAGATGCAAACGAATCCGTCGCTGCCTTCGGGATTGGTAGTGATTTTGATCTCTTCAGTGATACTCCGGATGAAACCGTCTCAGCTCACAGCCATGAACAGGAGTTTGCTCATCGAGTGATCAAACTGTGGATCAATTACTTGCGCACTGTACCTGAACAAACCAGTATGACGGATTTTATCGGGCTTTCCCGTTCTATTGTCGAAGTGTTGGTGGATGAATTAATCACCGCGATCCAGCGGATGAACGTCGAAGGTGAGCTGATGAAGGTGTTGGCGAATACTGAGCAGGCGGGTGTACGGCGGGAAAAAATGATGGAGCGTCAGGTATCCCGTGTGATGCACATTATGAATGATTTCATTACTTGGTTGGGCTATCAGAATGTACCGAGTGAGAAACGCCCGGCGAGCCGCATTAACAAAGGGCAACCTATTTTTGCCCGCCCGGACAAAAAAGATCCTGCTTTGTGGAAAGGTGACGAACGCCTTTATCGGCTGACAAACGAACAACTGAACTACAGCGCTATGTTTATCTTTGACTGGTTGTTCGGCTTCGGCGAAATAATCAAAGAAAACGCGGGTCATTCTGCGGGACGCGAAATTACCGCCGTTCAGAATGAACGGTTGGGCACCATTATTCATCGTATTCAACTGTCGTCGGAGTAACGAGTTGTGATTAAACCAGAGCTGAGGCCTTATGAACCGGTTGAACCCGGATATGCTGTGTTGCGCATTGAGGATTGGCAGGGTGCCACTGAAGGCGTCAAGATATCCATCCAGCGTAATCAGGATCGCTGTTTTCTGAATGGTCAGGGGCAGTGGGTCAACAATGAAGAGTGGCTGCTCTTGCCTGAGTTGCAGGAAGTCGATGGCGCGGCAGAAGCCCGTGTTGGCCCTGAATTGGTTGATGCGCTGCTGGCGGAACGTCAGGTGGCGTATCGCGTTACGGTAATAGACGATATACAGCGTGAGGTTGGCGGGCTGAAAATTGCCAATGGGGTTTTAAGTTCCTTAGCCAAAGGGGAGCATACCCCTTCTGATAATGTGAGTGAACATGTGCCTCCGGCTCAGGAACCGCCAGTCTCAATTCCGACGGAAACCCCCTCTGTTGAACTCATTGTGTCAGCATCCCATGAGCTGCCGGAGCCTCAGCCAATACCCGTCGATGAACGGATTGGCGCAGCATCATCTGCATCAGCCAAAAAACCGAACAAAGGAATGCTGATTGTCCTGACCTTGCTGGTCGTTGCCGGGGTGCTTTGGTGGTTGCTGAAACCGCAGGAAAAGCAGGCGCCTGTCATAGCCAGCGCATCAGTAACTGCTCCTTGTGCGATGGAAAATATGACCAAAGGCAACGGGCTGGAGTTTGTTAAAAGTTGTCTGCGCAGCCAGCCTTCCAGCCTGCAAGTACAGGAAATTATCAGTCAGGCGAAAAATGCTGGGCAGTGTGACATCGCACAGCGGCTTTATGCTTATAAATCGCAGTCGGGTGATAAGCAAATCGCGCTGCGTTATGCCCAAGAATACGATCCGAAAACAGCGACAAAGAAGGGTTGTTTTGTTGCGGATGCTCAAACGGCCATTTATTGGTACGAAATCCTGATTAATCAGGACCCGCAGAACAGTGAAGCCAAAGCGCGTTTAGCGGCACTGAAAAAATAGGAAAGTATAATGAAACACCTTAACTGGCTGAAGGCGGGTTTTGCTGCCCTGGCGTTGATGGCATCGGCAGGGGCATTGGCAGCACAAAAACCGCTTTTACAGGAAGGAAAGCAAACGCTCTATCAGCGTGTACTGACCTATCCAGGCTGTGAACTGTCGGCGAAGGTCGGTGAAAAAGGGAAGGTACAACCTGCTTTCAGCCGTTTTTATGTCTACCAGCGCCAAAAACAGAGTAACGAAGAATGGCTACAGGTTGGCCCTGATAGCTATGGAAATTCCCGTGGCTGGATGAAAGCCAATTGTAGCGTAGATTGGAAAATGCAGCTCACTTTGGCTTTTACCAACCCTTCAGGTCGTAACCCGATGCTGTTCTTCCGCGATAAAACGGATGTGGAAAAGATCCTGAACAATGCGAAACCGGCAACACAATTACAGCCGCTACTGAATGATCTGAAAGCGGGTAAGACCGTCCCTTCTGTGCTGGCGCGTGAACCGGATTATATGATCGATCAGCAGAAAAACTTTTATCTGCTGCCGGTCCTGGGTTCCGATGATATTTTTACTGACACGGGCTATCAGGTTCGGGTACTTAATGTCGCTTCGGTGAGCGAAGCTGGCAAAACGGCCAGTGCATTATCGGGTAAGAATACCAGTACCTCTCCCGATAAAGAAAAAAACATGATGAAAGGCTTCTCGGCATCGGTCGTTTTTGTGATTGATTCCACCATCTCAATGGGGCCTTACATTGATCGCACTAAGCAGGCGATTGAAAAAATTTATCAGCGCATTGAAAAAGAAAACTTACTCGGTCAGGTGAAGTTTGGTCTGGTCGCTTATCGTTCAAACGTTGCTGCTGTTCCTGGTCTGGAATATGACAGCAAAATGTATGTTGATCCCAATACGGTCAAAGATGGTAAAGATTTTCTGGCTAAAGTACGCGATCTTAAACAGGCCACCGTTTCCAGCAGTAAAGTGAATGAAGATGCTTATGCCGGAGTCATGACCGCGCTGGATAAAGTGGACTGGACAAAATTTGGTGCCCGGTACGTGATTCTGGTGACGGATGCGGGAGCGCTGGAAGGGGATGATAAATTATCTTCGACTCAGTTGGACGCCACTCAGGTGCGTTTGGAAGCAACCTATCGCGGCGTGGCATTGTATGCACTCCATTTGAAAACGCCTTCAGGACATAAAAACCACGCATCTGCGGAGAATCAGTACCGTGATTTGACGCTCAATGCTTTCTTGCACAAGCCGCTTTATTATCCGATTAACTCCGGTGACGTGAACAGTTTTGGCACGATAGTTGATAACCTTGCCAATGCCATTACCAGCCAGATTAAAACAGCATGGCGTGGTGAAGAGACCGTAGGCAGCGCGCTGGGTGCCAACGAATCCTATATGGGTAAAAAATCGGAGTTGTCCAAAGAGCCTCTATTACATGATGCTGCGTTGTTGGGACACGCCATGCGATTAGCGTATCTGGGTGACAAACAGGGGACTCAAGCGCCGCCTGTGTTTAAATCTTGGATCAGTGATCGCGATCTTGTGCATCAAAACATTCCGGCGACAGAGGTTAAAGTGCTGCTCACCAAGAGTGAGTTAAGCGATCTGAGCGAAGTCATGAAAAAGGTTGTTAATGCAGCGAATGAAGGTTTGATTTCGCCAGATGATATGTTTGCCAGCCTGCGTTCATTAGCTGCCACGATGGGAAATGATCCTAAACAGGCAAAAAATAAACAGGCAACCAAACTGAGTGAAATGGGATTACTGGGTGAATACATCGAAGGTTTACCTTATCTCAGTGAAGTGCTGAGTCTGGATGAAGAGACGTGGAAAAGTTGGGATGGTCTGGAGCAAGAGCGCTTTATCCGCCGTTTGAATACTAAGCTGAATTATTACCAGCGTTATAACGAAGATGTAGATCGTTGGATTTCCTTGGCGCCAGACAGTGATCCGCGGGATAACGTCTATCCCGTTCCGTTGGAAAATCTTCCGTAATGTTGTACATCCAATCGATGCAGATACAGCGCGGGCAGGCAGATCAAGGTTTTACCGTCAGCCTGCCTCAGTTGTCGCTGAACGCAGGAGAAGTCGCTGCGTTAACGGGGCCGAGTGGCTGTGGCAAAAGCACTTTGCTGGAGATGATCGGCGGGATACTCCAGCCTGACAGTTTGGAATGTTACCAGTTGGGAATACCGCCGCGTGATATTACTGCCTCTCTGCTGGAGGGTGAGGAAAATCAGCTTGCCCAAGTGCGTGCTAAGGATCTTGGTTTTATGTTGCAGCATGGCGGGCTGCTTCCTTGGCTCTCAGTCGAACAAAATATCCAGTTGCCCCGCCAAATAGCCGGGTTGGTAGCGCGTTCTGAGTGGCTGGATACGGCTATTGCCCGTTTAAGTATTGCCGGACTGATGAAAAAAATGCCTTCTCAACTTTCGATTGGGGAGCGTCAGCGCGTGGCCTTTGCCCGTGCGATTGCCCATCAGCCGCAACTGTTACTGGCGGATGAACCGACGGCGGCACTCGACCCTCACAACGCCGAAACGCTTTTCAGCCTGATAGTGGAAATGGTGAAAGCACTCAATTTAGTTGCCATTATCGTGAGTCACGACTGGCAGCGGGTTACGGATTTTGGCCTTAAACGCTACGCCGCTACAGTGGATGGAAAACAAAGTGTCTTTACAACCTGTTAATGCTGATGCACGACCCTCTCGCTTGCTTTTGCCCCGTATGGCGCTGGCCGATCTGATTCACGATCGCAAAGTTGCGCTTTGTATCATTTTTTCGCTGATTGCCGTGATCACGCCTTTGTTACTGCTGTTCGGGCTGAAAAATGGCATCGTGAGCCAGCTTCGTCACACATTGCTGGATGATCCACGCACGCGGGAAGTTCGTATGCTGGGTAATGGTAACTATGACCACACATGGTTGACGCAGCTTGCGGCTCGTTCTGATGTGGGTTTTGTCATTCCGCTGACTCGTTCCCTGAATACGCAGGCCGATCTGATCAGAGATAACCAGCGTTTTGTCAGCAATGCTGAAATTATTCCGACTGCTTTGCATGATCCGCTGTTGGTGAATGCCAAAGAGCCACAAAATGAACAGCAGGTTGTGCTCAGTGCCAGTGCCGCAGAGCGTTTACAGATAAAAACGGGGGATAGTCTGCGGTTAGTGATTGCCCGTAAACGGGATGGTATAAACGAACACGTACAACATACGCTGACGGTCATTGATGTGGTTGATGGAGCAAAATTCGCCCGGCCTGCTGCCTTCGTCACGCTGCCCCTTCTGGTGGCTATGGAAGATTACCGTGATGGTTATCAAGTTACCTTATTCAAGGTACATGATGGCACGCCAACCCGTGAACGCACCACTTTTGCCAAAGCGCGGCTATACGCAAATAGCATTGATAGCGTGGCGGAATTGGCAGAGTGGTTACAACAGCAGCACATTGAAACGGTAACACAACAGGCGGAGATTGAATCTGTACGCGCTATTGATCATGTTCTCGGTTTGATTTTTACTGTTATCGCCTGGATATCGGCCACTGGCTGTATTGCTTCATTGGTAGGGGCTTTTATGGCAAATATCGATCGCAAAAGAAAAGATATGGCGGTACTCAGGTTATTGGGCTTCCGTCGTCAGGCTGTGGTGCTGTTTGTCTTAATTCAGGCGTTGCTTCTTACTGGCAGTGCCTGGGGAGTGGGTTTATTGCTCTACTTTGTCGCCAGTCAGTTATTTAATAACGTGCTGGGCGCTTCATTACCTGAAACGGCGTTTGTGTGTCATTTGGAACCTTGGCACCTGCTGATGGCCTTATTGAGTGTTCTAGTGGTCGCACTGGGTGTTGCTGCGGTGGGAGCCTTACGCGCGTTGAAAATTGAACCTGCGGAGAGTTTACGTGAGATTTAATCATGGTTTGAATATGGCATTGGCAGGGTTTTTTCTGGCAATGCTGCCGTTTTCTGCCAGTGCCGTCTGGGAAGAAAAATACTACAATCCCAAGCCACTGCCAGATGATGTGATATTGCCGATGCCCTGTGAGGGCGCGATGGCGTTTCGTAAAGTTTCGATTCCCCTTAGTCAGCCGTTGCAGGATTACAGCATTACCCTTGGCGGTGGTGCAAATGATGAATGGGGTTATTTAGAACAGGCACGTGCGGAACATATTGCGGGTAGTTTTGCCGAAGGTAAATCCGGCAAGGGGCGTTATTTCCTGATGGCGAAGTACGAGCTGACAGATTTGCAATATCAGGCACTGACAGGCCAGTGTTCTACACCGAATATGAAACTGCGTTTGCCCAAAGTGAACATAAGTTGGGTTGATGCGATGAATTTTGCTAATCAATACAACCTTTGGTTGCTGAAAAACCAGCCTAAGGCGCTGCCGGTTGAAGATGGAAAACCGGGTTTCCTGCGCTTACCAACCGAAACAGAATGGGAATTTGCTGCCCGTGGTGGTTTGGCTGTTTCCACGGCTGAATTTCGCGATCAACGTTTCCCGATGCCGGAAGGGATAACCAGCTATGCGTGGTTTTCTGGCACTCAATCCTCCAATGGTAAACTTCAGCTTGCGGGATTGCTTAAACCCAATCCTCTGGGTTTGCATGATATGTTGGGTAATGCTTCTGAAATGATGTTTGAGCCTTTTCACTTAAATAAGTTGGATCGCCAGCATGGTAAAGCGGGGGGATATATCGTCAGAGGCGGAAATTTCCTGACGCCGCAAAGTGATATACGTAGCTCACTGCGTGGAGAAGAACCCTATTACACCGGGCAGAGTGATAATAAGAACAAAACTCTCGGATTTCGTCTGGTGCTGGTTTCACCGACGTTAACTTCGCGCGATCGTATCAAAGAAATCGCCGAAGAGTGGAAAGCATTAGGCACAGAAAATCCACAAGCTAAAGAGAAAAAATCGCCTGATTCCATTGATAACCTGAGCAGCATTTCGTCTCAAGTGCAAGATACAGTGCTGAAGAAACAGTTGGAGCAGCTGCGTGCTGATCTCCGTGCGAATGCACAATTGCGTGACGAACAACGCGATCAGGCGATACGCACTTCCCTGCAACTTGGGGCATTTTTGTGTACAAAATTAAAGGATGATGGTGAATTTTACGATCGGTTGAACGGGTTGTATGAAAAAACCTGTAAGGCGGGCAGTGAGCTGGATGCGAATTGTTCCCGTCGCCAATCACAGTTAGATCAGCATAAAAAGGTGCTCAATTTTATTGTCAATTATTATGCTGACACCTTGGTGGATATGGGCGTCACCTATAACGCGGAGCTTATTGCTCCACAAATTCGTGTTGTTCAGCAACAGATGTCCGCTCGTGGAAAAACGAATCTGAATGGTTATCTCAATACTTACTGGAAGAATCTTCAGGAGTACTGGAAGAACGGAAGAGTTGCACGGGATAGTTGGCTGGAGTCATGTAAGAAGAATAATTAACAGTCATCACTTTATTTAAGAAAGGATATATAAGAAATGGTACTGCAATCCATGCGTTCTATGATTTCTCTCTGCATGATTTTTCTACTGGTCGCCTGCCAAACGCCGCAAGGCCCTTCCGCGCAGACGGGAGAAGTCGATTCTCGTCTGACTCAGAGTCAGGACGTTGAGTTTTTTAATAAATCAGGCTGGCAGGCTTGTGCGGCAGGCGCGGCGGCAGGGGCACTTGCCTGTCTGCTCGTCAATGGCGACCATCAAGCGATATGTATTGCGGCCGCCGCTATTGTGGGCTGTGGTGTGGGGGTGGGTGCCAACGCCTATCTGGATAACCAGCGCAAAAAATATGCCAGCGAAGAACAACTACTGGCCGCCTCAATTAATGATGTTAAAGCAGAAAATCAACGTATTGAAAACGTGACTGCTACAGCCAAAGAGGTGATTAAGACAGATAAACTCACCCTGGCACAGATTAATAAGGACATAGCGGCGAAGGTCGTGAAAAAAGATCAGGTGCAAAAACAACTGAAGGGTCTTGATGCCAATATTGTTTATTTGCGCAATACCATTAAAGAAATGAAGGAACATGAAAATCAGTGGCAGAGTGTCTCTACTCAGATCGCGGAAGACGGAACTAAAACCAAGGATCTGAATAACCAAATTGTCCAAATGCGCAAAAATATCGGCTCGCTGCAACAAGAGCTGGATAGTCTGTATGAACAACGTACCGCGATTAAAGTGAGCTGATAAGGAGTTCTCATGCGTATATTGATGATGTTAGTAATCAGCATGGCACTGACCGGGTGTGTCACTAATGCACAAGAGTGTGATCCCACGACAGGGGATATGAGTATTATTGCGAAATTTAATTGTAATTACTCTGGGACTTGGGATCAGAGAGTCGTTGATAAAGAAAAAGTGCTACAGCATGAACAGACACTGAATAAAGAGTTCAAAGCGGTTTATGACGCTATCGAGCGCGAGAAAAAAGCAGGTCAGGTGAATCTGGAAAGCAGAAAACGCTCTCAGGTCGCATTGCAAAAGTCGTTGAATCGCCTGTTTAGCCAGTTGAAAACTAAAGCCGCAGGCAAAGTGAAAATGGAAAAACAGATCGCTGAACTGGAAAAACGTATGCGTGAAGCGCAGCAGAAACCATCGCAATCTGAAATGCAAAAACAACTGGAATTACAGCAGTTGCAGAACCAGCTTAATGAACTTCAGGACAGCCTGATGATACCATAATCGAATATAGAGCCTATGCAAGTAGGCCTCTTGGTTGAAATATCACGGTATAAACCCTATAACTCAGCCCGTCTTGATGATGACTATAACCATCAGATGGGCTGAGTTATTTTTCATTAAAACACTTGCTGCGGCGTTACATTATCCTTTTATCCATATTAATAACCTGCCTATTATCAATCAGAAGCACAACAAAGACTGCCAGAAGATATGACTAATAATTTCATTATACTAAAGATAAATTTACATTATTTAATAAAATAAAAGTGCTTACTTCTTTTTATATATTTAAATTGATATGTATGTATAATTTATGTTCGTATTATGAGTTCTAAGGGATTGGATAAAACCAACTAATAAGGGTTAATTTATGAAAAAAATTATATTACCACTACTATTATCTATGTTTTTGGTTGGCTGTGGTGGCGAGCCAACATTTGATGCTTCGAATGATGAAGCGATGAAAGCCTCGGCTGAAAAGATGGCGAAAAATATGTCACCTGAAGAAATGGCAAAATTTGAAAAAGCGTTTTTGAAACTCTCCATGCAGTCTGTTTTGGTTGCCAAAGATGGAGATGATGCGTTAACGCTTATGAAGGAAAAACTTAACGGCAAAACGGCAAAGCAAATTATTGAAATGGCAGAGAAGTAATTTTTATATTACAGGTAATATAGTTGAAAAATAGGCTGTTGATGCTGAATAAAGCAAGCAGGAATTAATTTTAAGATCTGGCAGATAAGTCACCCTTCGGTGACTTTCTCATATATCGACCAAAATGCGTGACCCCGGTTCTTGTTCTCCTGGAACATCATTGGGATTACGTAAAGGGCAGTCTGTCAGTGACAGATTGCCATAGCAGATGCAGCTATCGCTGGTGTTTGAGTGCAGTTGTGGCGTGCCATTCATCTATTTTGGCATTCTGAAATGAAAGATTTGAATATAATCAAATGGTGTCTGCGGTAAAAATTTGTACGACATCAGTGAAGTTTAATGAAAAATAATACTTAGTATGTTCATATTCATAGTGTTTTTTTAATGCATCACGGTCAATGAATTTCTCCCACATAACAAATATGGCTGGATTTTCATTGGATTGCTGTATGGAAAATATTTCACATCCGGGTTCCAATAATGTTTTTTCTTGTAGTGACTTAAGTTCTTTGACAACGATATTGAGATCAACATTATCTCTGGCTTTAATTTCTGCTGTGACAAAATATCCGCTTTGATACATAAAATTTTCCATATGATTGTTTAATATGCAATATAAAGGTTTTTTGTTGAGTTGTGAAAATAAATATACACTTAAAATACTGTGTAGGCAAAGTGATAATTTATTGTTTTATTACTTGGATTCGCCTAGTAAGTGCAATTTCTAAGAAAGGCGCTCAGTTGCTATAGTAGGTATCTTTCTCGCCAAAGGAAAATGCGCTATGACCTATAAACAACTGACCGAAACAGAAAGATATCAGATTTTCAGCTTGAAAGAAGCCGGTTTTTCACAACGGGAGATTTCAAAGTCACTCAATCGAAACCCATCAACGATTAGCCGGGAATTGAGACGAAATCAGGAGGCAAAGAAATATGCTCCTGAACAGGCTCAGCTTAAGGCCGTAGCGCGCCGACATTGTGCTACAAAAGCAGTAAAAGTGAAACCAGAGATAGAAATGTGGATCAAA
>NZ_JANAIF010000418.1 GCF_024721015.1 Xenorhabdus bovienii | reverse complement strand
CCGCAAGTTTTTCTGCAAAGTCTTTCGCCGAGCGCATCGAGAAGCGTTGTGAAGGAGTCTCTATCGGGAACTGACGCTCCAGTAATTCTGTAAAGACAGAAGTAATCCTTGACTTGGCATCAGGATGCTGGTACAGCGTTTCTGAAGGCTGCGACTTCAGTGCATAATGCGTGAGCTCTGTGACGTAATTACGGAGCAGATCATACTTGAAAACATAGTCTGATTCAATTTCATCCAGCATTTTCGTGAAAATAGAAGATACCACTTCATC
>NZ_JANAIF010000417.1 GCF_024721015.1 Xenorhabdus bovienii | reverse complement strand
CTAACATCACTGCCTTTTTACCCAAAGCGATTATTTTCCTCTCCAAAGACAAGGCTAAGTCAAAAATACTACTCATTGCTACCTAACGTCATATTTTTCACAAAAGTAATGTAGAAAGTTCTATTATACAATTTTTTAATACAATTTTTAATTTATAGTACTCTTTTACTTATAAAGAAAACTGTATTTAATAAAAAAGACATATAAAATAAAAGAAAAAACTTAAATATTTTTTGGATTTATCTTTCTGATTTTTAAGAAGTAAATACAAC
>NZ_JANAIF010000416.1 GCF_024721015.1 Xenorhabdus bovienii | reverse complement strand
ATGGAGACCGTGGAAAACCTCACACCCATGGCGCAGCGTGTAGAAAAATATGCACCGCCTGCGGGTGATATGCAGCGTTCACAGAATACCGTGTGGATGCCGCTGGAACAGGAAGCGCCTACCCAGCAGGGTTGGGATCTCACCAACAAAGAAACGGGTATCTTGGAACTGTCCGTTAAATGCAACATGGGAGTGCCTGATAACGACTTCTTCCAGCTTCGTGCGGATGATCTGCGTGATGAGCGTTCCATACGTCGCCGCCTCAAAGCATC
>NZ_JANAIF010000415.1 GCF_024721015.1 Xenorhabdus bovienii | reverse complement strand
AGGGTTCCGATAAATCAATCCAAAGAGCGGAACCTCGCAATGACCTTTCGTTACCCCATGGCAGACCGAGTCGTTCCGCGAGCAGTCGCAGCGCCTGGGTGGGCCCCAAATCCGTGGATAGCTCAAGACCATACTCCAACCCCATGACGAGCCCTTCCGCTGTAATGGCATCACGGGAAAAGCCGTATGACTTTCCCGCCCCTGATAACGAGCACCGCCTTCAATCCAGGAATCGGCCAGTCCTCGAGTTGTTTCCTCATGAGGCCAAGCGCG
>NZ_JANAIF010000414.1 GCF_024721015.1 Xenorhabdus bovienii | reverse complement strand
ACTGCTATTGCGGATGGATATGATTTTACAATTGTCCTGATCAAAACAAGAGAAGGACGACCTATTTTTGTTCATAATAATAAAGAAGCAAAAGTAAATGGTATTGCAAATGCAAGGGTCAATGCTTCTGTTCTTTCCTTGTACGATAATTTGCGTGTAAAAGCACCACAAACTAAAGGAGAGGATACGACTTGGTCTAACTTGGACGCAGATGCAAAATATGCACTTGATAAGGCTAACAAAGAGCAAAAACAAATTGTTGTTTTAACGCAT
>NZ_JANAIF010000413.1 GCF_024721015.1 Xenorhabdus bovienii | reverse complement strand
CTTGTTTTTGCCCGACCCATAGACCATTGGCCCAAAGTCAGGTAACGCGGGCGTATCGACTTTCGGCTTATTTTCCCCGGCCTTTTCGCCGGCTTGGGTGATGGCCGTATTCGCCGGTGTCGGTGTCCACTCCTGCTGCACCATTTTCTTGGCTTTGTCATCCCAGACCCACTTCACTGATTTCTGCACTTCCGGCAGGTTGACCGGCCCCATTGCGTTGGCGGCTTCGGCGGCGGCTTTCGTCGCATCCGGGATCATGCCCAGTTTTTCCAG
>NZ_JANAIF010000412.1 GCF_024721015.1 Xenorhabdus bovienii | reverse complement strand
AATGATGTTGCTTCTTCATAATATCTTTAACGACTGTCTGCCGGTTGTGTTATGATTCCGGCGCAAATCGAAAGTAAATTTATAAACTTCAATCAATTATCAAAAGATTGCCTGAACGCTGAAGGAGACATTTTTGTTTTTTGCTTAAACAACTTATTAAATGATTGCGGATGTTCAAAGCCTAAATCATATGCGATCTCTGCAATGGTGCGGTTGCTGACTGCCAAAATATCTTTCGCCTTTTCTATGATCTGATGATGGATATGCTGTTGTG
>NZ_JANAIF010000411.1 GCF_024721015.1 Xenorhabdus bovienii | reverse complement strand
TAGGTGGAACAGCCAGAACCAGCTTATCGGGGTGCAGACGCCGGGCGGCCAGCAGTGGGATTATCGCTACGATGCCTTCGGGCGGCGCACGGAGAAAGTGTGCGAACAGGCAGGGATGCGCACCACCTACCTGTGGGACGGGGATGTGCCGGCGGAAATCCGGGAGTACCGGCACAACCGGCTGTACAGTATCCGCCACCTTGTTTTTGACGGCTGGCAGTTGCTGGCCCAGCAGGTGCAGTTTTTCACGCCGAACCCGGAAAACCGCAGCGAA
>NZ_JANAIF010000410.1 GCF_024721015.1 Xenorhabdus bovienii | reverse complement strand
AAGAAAGAACATCCAGATATGAGAATTGCCCAACCTGAGTGCGAGCGGCAGATCTATCCTGACTGCAAGATCTGATCTGATTGCTGTTTTGAAGGACTGCACTTTCTCTGCTCTGTCGTTATAAATCAAAACTATAGCCCGGTCGTTTCCTATGATCCTCATTTTGGCTGCTTCAGTAACTTCCCAGGTGATTGAAATCTGATCTTCCTGTACTGTAATCAAGTTCCCTGACCAGACAGGCTCCCTGTCGCCCCGGCTCAGGATGATTTTACTGT
>NZ_JANAIF010000409.1 GCF_024721015.1 Xenorhabdus bovienii | reverse complement strand
GTGATTTGTCGCTGTTGTTCAATTTCCCGTATTGCCTGCTTATCCAGATTGCACTGCTCAATCACCGTCAGTAACTGCTCATTCAGAATGAGACTGTCACTCCATGTCATTTTGTCGGGAATGACCGGAGGCAGACAATCAGCGAGCAGATGTGCCGGAATGGGTATCGATGGCACCGGAACGTATTCGGTTCGTGTGCTGCTGCAACCGGATAACAGCCCCATCAGGCACAAGGCGATTGGCGCAATCATTATGGGCAACAACCGATTTGATGAC
>NZ_JANAIF010000040.1 GCF_024721015.1 Xenorhabdus bovienii | reverse complement strand
GGTGCGTGGTTCGACGACTTTCAGTCGTCGGCACCGAAGTGCGCTAACCCACCTACTTCAGTAGGTGGTAGTTAAGTCTCGTGAACAGTTGCCATTAATTTCGGAAGTGCTGTTTTATTCTGAAAACGATTTATGAAGGAAATTAAAGATTGTTCTACAACCCCCTGAATACCATAATGACCGGAGTTTGGAGCAACACGCAGGGACTTTTCCCCCGGAAGTTTATCATAAAACGAGAATTATCAGGAGCATAAAAATCATCTCCGCTGGCATTGATGATATATTTAGGTATGGTGAGACGTGACTGATAATCTGAATCCAGATATCGTAATGGGTCCTCTACTTTCATCAACTTTAGGAAGTTGGGTGTCTTTATTAACTTGTCGATACCTTGTTGATAATAGGGGGAAAAGGTAATCGGCCAGTTTCCACCGTAAGTACGATACATATTCTCAAGAGCCAAGTCGGTACTAAGTAAGTCCATAACAAAGGGCACAATAGCATCAACGTCAGGATCTGAAATAGAAGATAACCAAGCTGTCCATCCGCGCTTTGATGCTCCAGTGACGATAAATTTATTAATATTCCATTCTTTCAGTTCCTGTTTTGCCACCCTCATAGCCTGAGATACAGTAACAGCCATAGGAATATGTAACGGAATTAATTTTCTCTGTTCCGGCCCATCCATAAACAATGCCCAGCTACGCGCAACGCTGTCATCTTCTTTGAGTGGTTTATTATTCTCGTATGTAATGTACTGATTCGGAATATTACTGACAGAAATAACTACCGTATTCGTGGATCGTGCAATCTCTGCCAGTGATTTCTCGCTGAAATTTGTTGGCTGGCTTGTTTTTTTGATGTCATCATCATAATTTGTTCCATTATTTACCACGACGAGCGCATGTTGCGATTTAGGGTTATCCGGGATATACATGTCAACGTCATGTTGCCAGCTATCAGGGGATACCAAATTTCCCGGCGACCATCGTTGTGATGTCATTTCATATTTTAGCAATTCAATACTAGGTAGTGATTTTTTGCCTTGGAGCGAATATTTAACCGGGAGCGCAGCCAGTTTCGCCCGGTAACACGGAATAACATGAGAAAAGTCAACCATATCCTCTTACTGGCATATGGCATTTTCCGTATTTATCAGAGCGGAACCTTCAGCAGAAAAGAAAAAAAGAGTGATAAATAGCTTACTTAGTTTCATCATTCATCCTTAATATTGAACAAGTGATACACATTGACGATTTCTTATTGCTGCATAATAGAAACCATTCTGATGCTACTACCGTAATAAATGCTATTTCATGATACCTTCCTCATGTCTCAAAAAAAAAGACCCAGCCAAAAATAGCTGAGTCTTCAGTGAAGTTTTATTAAGATTATGCCCTACATGGCGCTTTTCGCCTGCTGAACGATATCAATCACTGGTTGTGGCCAAATACCGAGGATCAACACCAGCAACCCAGAGATCAACACAACGATCCCACCTGAAGTCAACGCCCAGTTGCTTGGCGTATCGCGATTCAGTGTCTTCGGTGCAGGCAGATACAGACTAACCATTACTCGCAGGTAGTAGTAGAGGCCAATGGCACTGCCCAGCACGACAGCCCCCGTCAGCCACCACAATTCTGCTTCTACCGCCGTAGCGATAACATAGAATTTACCGATAAACCCGAATGTTAACGGTATCCCTGCCAGGGACAGCATTATGATAGTCATGACTGCTGACAGAATCGGTTTATGCCAGAACAGGCCACGGTATGAGTACAGTGAGTCAGCATCTGGACCTTGGTATGGACTGGACATCAGACTGACTACCCCAAATGCACCGATGCTGGCAAACAGGTAACCCGCCAGATAAATACCCGCCGTTTCTTCTGCCAATGTGTGACTTCGAATGGCAACCAAGACCACCAGCAAGTAACCCAAGTGCGCAATCGATGAGTAACCGAGCAGGCGCTTGATATTACTTTGTGTCAGTGCCAGCAAATTACCAAACAGGATGGAAGCAATTGCCATCACGGTCAGCACAATGCGCAGCGTTTCACTTTCAGCCACAGGTGCTTCGAGGAATAAACGCATTATCACCGCAAAGATAGCGACTTTGCTGGCCGTCGCCAGAAAAGTCGATACAGGTGCCGGGGCGCCTTGATAAACGTCTGGTGTCCAAAGTTGGAAAGGTACGAGGGAAAGTTTGAAACCCAGCCCCACAAGCATCATTCCCAGCCCTGCCAAGATCAGCGGCTCATGCAGTTGACTGTCACTCAGGCTTCTACCCAGTGACGCAAAGGACAAGTCACCTGATTCTGCGTACAACAGTGCAATACCGAATAGCAGGAACGAAGATGCCGCTGCGGACAGCAGCATATATTTAATACTCGCTTCCAGTGAACGTTTCTGGCGGTACGCATAACCAATCAAGCCAAATAATGGCAGAGTAATCAGTTCAATACCGATAAACAGTGATGCCATATGGTTAGCAGAAGAAAGCAGAATTCCTCCGACAGCCGCAATCAACACCAGCAGGTAAAATTCTTCTTTGTTATCGGGATAATTCTCCAGCCATGAGTAAGCAAATGTGGTCGTTGCAAGGCTCGCAATCAGCACAAGGCCAGTATAAAACATTGCAAATCTATCCACATGAATCAGTGGCGTGACATCCATCGGCTCCTGCTGTCCAACAAAATAGAGAGAAAGCAGGGCTAGATTCAGACCAATTACCGTTAAGGTGAAATTGATCAAATGATCGCGTCGCCACGCAATGGACAGCATCACAACCACCACCGTCAATCCGACGATCAATAGCGGCAACAGTGCGATCAATTGTTCAGAAGTTATTGTCATGGCGAGTTACGGCCTTGTAGTTAAAAGTGAAGCTGAATACCAATTTTGGATGTTACTCATCGCCGCCGCTGAGGTATCAAGGACTGGTTGCGGATAAACACCCACAATCACCAGCAAGACGACCAACAGTAGCAAAATGGAGATTTCACGCACATCCATCCGTTGTAGTGGCTTATCAGTTGTTGGCGTGCCGTAATACGCTTTCTGCATTAAATACAGTGCGTAAACGGATGCAAAAACTAAACCAAACACGGATACGGTAGTAATAAGGGTGAATTTGCTGAAACTGCCGAACAGGATCATGAATTCACCAACAAAGTTACCGGTTCCCGGCATACCCAGTGTCGCCACAGCGAAAAACAGCGATATCGCAGGCAACAGTTGAATTCTTCCCCACAAACCGCCCATATTACGCATATCGCGGGTATGCAGACGTTCATATAATTGCCCACACACGATAAACAGGCCAGCGGCTGACAAACCATGTGCAATCATCTGGATGACCGCCCCCTGATAAGCCAGTTGGCTGCCGGTGTAGATGGCAATCAGTACGAAACCCATGTGAGAAACACTGGTATAGGCAATCAGGCGTTTGATGTCAGTCTGGCTGAAGGCCATCCACGAACCGTAGAAGATACCAATGACACCCAGCCACATCGCAATCGGCGCAAATTCCGCAGAGGCTTGTGGAAACAGAGGCAAGCTAAAACGCAACAGACCATACGCCGCTGTTTTCAACAAGATCCCCGCAAGGTCAACTGAACCTGCAGTCGGTGCCTGGCTATGCGCATCCGGCAACCAGCCATGCAGAGGCACAACGGGCATTTTTACGGCAAATGCGATGAAGAAACCCAGCATCAGTAAGTATTGAACGGTATCTGACATCGGTGTATTCAGCAGTTTTTCATAGCTGAATGACCATTCTCCCGTTGCATCGTAATAGACGAAAGCTAATGCCAGAATCGAAATCAGCATTACCAGACCACTGGCTTGGGTATAGATGAAGAATTTCGTCGCTGCCGTAATACGGGTTTTACCGCCTGAACCTCTGTGTCCCCACAGAGCGATCAGGAAATACATCGGCACCAGCATCATTTCCCAGAAGAAAAAGAACAGGAACAGGTCGATGGCAAGGAAGACACCCATCACACCGCCAAGTATCCACAGCAGGTTCAGATGGAAGAATCCCTGATATGGCTGGTTTTCATTCCACGAACAGAGAATTGCCATCAAGCCCAGCAGTGCTGTCAAGACCACCATCAGCAGTGATAAACCATCCAAAGCCAGATGAATGGAGATGCCAAAGCGAGGTATCCACGGGATCAGGAATTCTGATTGCCACTGTGGAATGCCCTGTGGGTTGGTCAGCGTATAACCGCCCTGTAACCAAAGTTGCAGGGAAAGCAGCAGAGTCAGCCCCATCGCCAGAAGCGCTATCCAACGCGGCATACGGGTGCCGAAGCGCTCCGTCTGCCAGCACAGCAAGCCACCGATGAAGGGTAGAAGAATTAGCCAAGGTAGTAGCATGGCGCAATGTGTCCCTTAATTAAATCAAAAGCAGCAGAGCCAAAACCAGCACTGCCCCCAACCCCAAAGAGGTAGCGTACCAACGGACTTGTCCGTTCTCACTTAAGCCAAGCCCCTTATTACCCCAACGTGACAATATGGCAGGAATATTCATCAGTGAGTTCAAAGGATCATTCTGTAATAGTTGAGTAATGCCTTTGAATGGTTTCACGAATACCCAGTCATACAGTGCATCAAATCCCCATGCATGGAACCACCATGTGGAGAAGAAACGCCCCGGCACACTGTTTGCAGTGGCCTTAACCACAGCACGTTTGCCCAAGTACAACGCTGCTGCCAGCAAGATACCGAGAACAGCAACCACACCAGAAACAATCTCTAATGTCAGTTTGTCGTCATGCCCTGCTGTTGTACTACTTTCCGGCAGAACTCCCGCTAACGGTGGCACAATCAGCGCTCCTACAAAAGTAGAGAGCACCAGCAATACCGATAGAGGTAAGGTATGGGTAATCCCTTTGACTGGATGAGCCTTGGTATTTTCTTCACCGTGAAACACGATAAAGATCATTCGGAAGGTATACAGTGATGTCATCAAAGCACCGACAAGCCCCGCCAGCATCAGGTTCATATGACCATTCGCCAGTGCGCCCCACAGAATTTCATCTTTACTGTAGAAGCCAGCAGTCAGAAGTGGCAGCGCTGACAGTGCCGAACCACCCACGATGAAGCAGAGATAAACAAACGGAATGCGCTTACTCAAGCCACCCATTTTGAAGATATTCTGTTCGTGGTGACAAGCCAGAATCACGGAGCCAGAAGCAAGGAATAACAGTGCTTTGAAGAATGCATGAGTCATCAGGTGGAAGATGGCGGCATCCCACGCCTGAACGCCCAGAGCCAGAAACATATAACCAATCTGACTCATGGTGGAATAGGCCAGCACGCGTTTGATATCGGTCTGCACCAGCGCTGCGAAGCCTGCCAGCAGCAAGGTAATAGCCCCAATAGTACCAACCAGATGAAGAATATCCGGCGCCATCAGGAACAACGCATGGCTGCGTGCAATCAGGTAAACCCCGGCAGTAACCATAGTGGCCGCGTGGATCAAAGCAGAAACCGGTGTCGGACCTGCCATCGCATCTGCCAGCCACGTTTGCAGTGGCAACTGAGCCGATTTACCCACGGCACCACCCAGAATCATCAAGGTTGCCCAAGTAATCGCCGTAGAGCCTGCTTCGATATGCTGCGGTGCCAATACCGCCAATTCGCGGAAACTCAATGTGCCAAACTGGTCATAAAGGATAAACATCCCAATGGCAAGGAACACGTCACCTACGCGGGTTACGATGAAGGCTTTCATTGCCGCTGCGCCATTGGCAGGCGTTTTATAGTAGAAACCGATCAGCAGATAACTACACAGCCCAACGCCTTCCCAACCGAGGTACATCAGCAGCATGTTATCCGCCAGTACCAAAACCACCATACTGGCGATAAACAAATTGGTATAAGCGAAGAAACGGGAGTAACCCTCTTCACCGCGCATGTACCATGAAGCATAAATGTGGATCAGGAAACCAACGCCCGTCACAACACTCAGCATGGTCAGAGATAGCCCATCCAGTACCAGATTAACCGGAATACTGAAGTTATCTGCCTCCATCCAGTTCCACAATGTCTGGCTGTAAACCAGCCCCTCTGCCCCATTCTGGGCGTGGAAATCCACCCCGGCCCAGAGTGTGGCTAATGCTGCCAGCCCAACAGAAGCACTCCCAATGGTAGCTGACAGATTTTCAGACCAGCGGCCACGAGAGAATGCCAATAGTAAAAAACCCAGCAGTGGCAGTAGAATTGTTAAATAGAGTAGGTTCATCCGCGCATCTCACTGACTATATCAATATTCAGACTCTGGCGACGACGGTACAACTGTAGTAACAGTGCCAGACCTATACTCGCCTCGGCGGCTGCCAGAGTAATGGCCAGAATGTACATCACCTGACCATCAGGCTGGAGCCAATAGCTGCCGGCAACAACAAACGCCAGTGCCGAAGCATTGATCATGATTTCCAGCCCGATCAGCATAAATAACAGATTGCGGCGGACAATCAGGCAAACAAAGCCCAATACAAACAAAATAGCCGCCAGAATCAGACCATGTTCTAAAGGTATCATTATTGATCCTCCGTACGATTACTGATCACTTCACCCTGACGATTTTCACGGCCAATGTGATAAGCCACTACCAGCCCTGCCAGCAGTAACAGTGATGCCAGTTCTACTGCCAGGACATAAGGCCCGAACAGGCTAATGCCCACTTCTTTGGCACTGACCACTTCACCGCTGATCTCAGCCGTTGGCAGGCTGCTGATAGCAAAGATCAACACAATCAGCAGCACAGTAGCCAGAATAGCCGGGCCGATCCAAACGCGGAGCTGCAACCATGCCCGCTCTTGCTCGACAACAGATTTACCGAGGTTGAGCATCATCACGACGAAGACAAACAACACCATGATCGCACCCGCGTAAACGATAATTTCCAGTGCACCGGCAAAATATGCGCCCAGTGAAAAGAACACGACCGACAGTGCCAACAGAGAAGTAATCAGGTACAGCAACGCATGTACTGGGTTAGTGTGCGTTATCACCCTGAGTGTAGCGAGGATGGCAACCAGCCCTGCGACATAAAATGTAAATTCCATGAATATCGCTCCTTACGGCAACAGGCTTTTAACATCGATAGGTTTAGCTTCATTGTCGGCTTCCCCTTTATCTTTGCCATCAATCGCCATGCCTGTCTTATGGTAAAAGTTATAATCAGGATATTTACCCGGTCCTGAAATCAGCAGATCTTCTTTTTCATATACGAGATCTTGACGCTTGAATTCGCCCAGTTCGAAATCCGGTGTCAACTGGATAGCGGTCGTTGGGCAAGCCTCTTCACACAGTCCGCAGAAAATGCAGCGCGAAAAGTTGATACGGAAAAATTCAGGATACCATCGGCCATCTTTATGTTCGGCTTTTTGCAGTGAGATACATCCTACTGGACACACCGCCGCACACAAGTTACAGGCGACACAACGCTCTTCACCGTCAGGATCACGCGTCAGAACGATGCGCCCACGGTAACGGGGTGGCAAATAAACCGGCTCTTCCGGATACATTTTTGTTTCGCGTTTATGGAAGGCATGAAGCCCTATCATCCAAATACTGCGTACCTGGGTGGCGAAACCAACCACTAACTCTTTCAATGTCATGGTTCAATTCCCCCTTTATTGAGCGTTGTATAAAATTACTGCGGCAGTCGCCAGCAAGTTGAGTAAAGTTAACGGTAGGCAGACTTTCCAGCCAAATGACATCACTTGGTCATAACGCGGACGCGGCAATGCGGCACGGATCAGAATGAACATCACCATGAAAAATGCCGTTTTTAACGCAAACCAGATGAAAGAAGGCAATAAAGGCCCATGCCAGCCACCAAAGAACAATGTGACGATTAAAGCAGATACCGTCACGATACCGATATATTCCCCGACAAAGAACAAACCGAATTTCATGCCGGAATATTCGACGTGATAACCATCCGCCAATTCCTGCTCTGCTTCCGGCTGGTCAAAAGGGTGACGGTGACACACCGCCACACCAGCAATAGCAAAGGTCAGGAAACCAAAGAACTGGGGAATGACATTCCACATATGTTGTTGTGAATTGACGATATCCACCATGTTGAAGGAGCCAGCCTGTGCTACGACGCCCATCAGAGCAAGACCAAGGAAAACTTCATAGCTCAGTGTCTGTGCCGATGCACGCATTGCCCCCAACAGGGAATATTTATTGTTGCTCGACCAACCGGCAAACAGCACAGCGTAAACCGACAAACCTGCCATCATCATAAAGAACAGAATGCCGATGTTCAGATCCGCCACCATCCACGTGGGGCTGACTGGCACGATAGCAAACGCCAGCAGTAACGAGCAGAAAGCAATGATTGGAGCCAGAGTGAAAATAGCCCGATCGGAGAAACGCGGTACCCAGTCCTCTTTAAAAAACATTTTGAGCATGTCAGCGACGAGCTGCAATGAACCGCCCCAACCCACACGGTTTGGCCCGTAGCGGTTCTGGAACAGCCCAAGCAGGCGGCGTTCGCCGAAACTCATGAACGCCCCGCAAACAACAACAACCAGCAGAATGACAACCGCTTTCAGAATAGTAATCAAGACTTCAATCACATCGGGAGTAAACCAACTCATTGTGCAATCCCCCGTAAGTTATTGGCTGATTTACCCGCCAGAACAGGTGGAATACCCGGCATTCCCAGCGGCAGGCCAATCTGACCCTGCACCAGATTGCCGCTTAAGCGCACAGCCAGCCGCAATTGTTGACCCGCACAGTCAAATTCCATCATGGAACCTTCTTTCACATTCAGATGTTCAGCATCCTGATGATTCATCATCACATACGGCTCAGGCATACGTTCCTGTATTACTTCTGCACGCTGTGACAATTCTTCACTGCCGAACAGGTGGAAATAAGGCGCGACATACCATTGGTTTTTCTGTGCAGCAAATGCAGCCGGAATGCTGTCAAAGTAGTTCAACCCCCCATCGGTCGTTTCAATCAAACGCATACCAGGATCACCGAAACGCAGTTTGCCACCGACTTCCGCCTGGAATTTGTTCCATGCCTGCGGGGAGTTCCAGCCGGGCGCCCATGCAAATGGGATTTGCTGACGTTCGGCAAACGGACTGTTGTTCCCTTCCATTGAGAAAGCAAATGCCGTGTCGATATCCTGCGGTTGGCGCTGCTCATGGACACTGACATTGGCCAGCATTGCCGTACGGCCACTGTAACGATGAGGTGAACGAGCCAATTTCTGACCACGGATACGGAATGTGGAATCCGGAGCGGCATTGACGATACCTTTGAATTGAGGCATAGCTTTGACACAAGCTTCAATCACATGGTCAAGTTGCGCCCAGTCAGTCTGGCATTGTGCGTAAGTGGTATACAGGGAATGCATCCAGCGCCAGCTTTCCAGCATAACGATAGATTTGTCATAGAATGACGGTTCATAAACCTGAAAATAGCGCTGGGCACGGCCTTCCTGATTCACCAGCGTACCGTCACTTTCGGCAAAGCTGGCAGCTGACAGAATCAAGTGAGCCTTATCCATGATAGCAGTACGTTGATGATCAACGACGATCAGATTTTTCAGGCTGCCTAATGCACTGTCAATCTTATCGGCTGCCGCATGACGATAGAGATCGTTTTCCACCACAATCGCGGTATCAGAATCGCCTTTGGCAATACGCTGCAAAGCGACATCCAACGGCTGTGCTTCCATCATCGCCAGACCGAGGCTATTAGCATAAGCCGCAACAAAGGAAAGCCCAACATTTGCGCCTTTGTCTTTCAGTGCCCATGCGATATTGGCCGCCGCCTGAATCAATGCATCACTACCAGCATTGCTGCCACTGATAATCAATGGTTTTTTCGCATCACGCAGTGCCTGTGCAACAATTTCTACCTTCGTTTTCAGCTCATCCGGCAGATCATTGACGGCGGGTGCGATGCTGTTCAGGGCATGCGCCACAGCAAAACCAAATCGGGCTTGATCATCAGTTGGTGCACGGTAATTCCATGCTGCAATATCATCCAGTCGGGTATCATCAACGCTGGTTAAAAACAAAGGATATTTGGTGTGCTGACCGATATTCATCACTGCGGCAATCTGCCAATCAGCCACTTTCTGAGCCGCAGCCATTTCACGCGCCTTGCCCTTGACCGCCTGGCGTACAGACAGTGCCATGCGAGCCCCCGTTTGGGTCAGATCTTCACCCAAAATCAGCACTGCATCGTAACCTTCGATCTCACGCAGGGATGGAGTATAGACGCCGCCTTGCTGAAGAATCTCCAGCATCATATCGAGTCGGTTCTGTTCTTCCACTGATATGCCGCTATAGAAGTTTTCTGCGCCAACCAGCTCACGCAGAGCAAAGTTGCTTTCAATGCTGGCGCGTGGCGAACCGATACCAATAGCATTTTTGGCCTGACGCAAAATATCCGCCCCACCCTGCATAACCTGCTCGGCATTCAGTGAAATCCACTGATCACCACGCAATTGCTGTGGCTGACGAGGACGATCGTCACGGTTAACATAACCGTAGCCAAAACGACCACGGTCACACATAAAGTAGTGGTTAACAGTGCCGTTGTAACGGTTCTCAATCCGGCGAACTTCACCATGACGTTCACCGGGACTGGTGTTACAGCCAATACTACACTGTTGGCAGATGCTTGGTGCAAACTGCATATCCCATTTACGGTTGTAACGCTCTGAGTGGGTCTTGTCGGTAAATACCCCTGTCGGGCAGATTTCAACAAGGTTGCCGGAAAATTCACTTTCCAGCGTACCACTTTCAGTGCGACCAAAATAAACGTTGTCATGAGCACCATAAACGCCAAAGTCCGTTCCGTCCGCATAATCTTTGTAGTAGCGAACGCAACGGTAACAGGCGATGCAGCGGTTCATTTCATGGGCAACAAATGGCCCCAGTTCCTGATTTTGGTGAGTACGTTTGGTAAAACGGTATTTACGGAATGAATGCCCCGTCATCACCGTCATATCCTGCAAGTGACAGTTACCCCCTTCCTCACAGACAGGGCAGTCATGGGGATGGTTGGTCATCAACCATTCCACGACACTTGCGCGAAATTGCTTCGCTTCTTCATCATCAATAGAGATAAACGTGCCTTCTGTCGCTGGTGTCATACAAGACATCACCAGACGACCACGCGTATCTTCTGCGTTCTGATATTGCTTCACCGCACACTGGCGGCAAGCGCCAACGCTTCCCAGCGCTGGATGCCAGCAAAAATAAGGTATATCCAGCCCCAATGAGAGGCAGGCTTGTAACAGGTTATCAGCCCCGTTTACATCATATTCTTTGCCGTCTACATGTATCGTAGCCATAGTCAGCATGCTTCCCAATGGCCTGCCGTGGCAGGCGTTAATCAAAAATTCTGCTTGAGCGAACCGTTCTTGCAAACAAGCCTTACCAGCGCTGCTTGAGCAGGTTTGGCTGAATGCCCGCAATCAGATTGGTGTTGCCGTAGTCTTTGGTGACAATTCCCGCTTCAAATTCATCACGGAAATATTTAATAGCACTCTGCAAAGGCTCCATAGCGCCAGGCGCATGGGCACAGAAAGTTTTGCCGGGGCCGAGGAAACGGCAGAGTTGTTCCAAAGTTTCGATATCACCAGGCTGACCTTTCCCATCCTCAATGGCGCGGAGGATTTTGACGCTCCACGGCAAACCATCACGGCATGGCGTACACCAGCCACAGGATTCACGGGCGAAAAACTCTTCAAGGTTACGGGTCAGGGAAACGATGTTGATCTCATGATCAACGGCCATTGCGAGTGCAGTTCCCAAGCGGCTGCCTGCTTTAGCGATATTTTCAAAATCCATCGGCAGATCAAGGTGATCCACAGTCAGGAAATCGGTTCCCGCTCCGCCGGGCTGCCAAGCCTTGAATTTCAGACCGTCACGCATACCACCCGCATAATCTTCGAGAATTTCACGGGCAGTGGTGCCAAAAGGCAGTTCCCAAACGCCCGGATTTTTGACCCGACCGGAAAAGCCCATCAGTTTGGTGCCGGCATCTTTACTTTTGCCTTCGCTCAGACCGATGTACCACTCTTTACCATGTTCAAGGATCGCAGGGACGTTACACAAGGTTTCAACATTGTTTACACAAGTTGGTTTACCCCATACGCCGGACGTAGCCGGAAATGGCGGTTTTGAACGGGGATTCGCCCGGCGTCCTTCAAGGGAGTTAATCAACGCGGTTTCTTCACCACAGATATAACGCCCTGCGCCGGTATGAACAAACAGTTCAAAATCAAAACCACTACCAAGAATATTTTTACCGAGCAAACCAGCCGCTTTAGCTTCTTCAATTGCTCTGCGCAGATGTACCGCCGCCTCGACATATTCGCCACGCAGGAAGATGTAGCCGCGGTAAGCTTTCAACGCAAAGGCGCTGATCAGCATCCCTTCCACCAGCAGATGAGGCAGCTGTTCCATCAGCAGGCGGTCTTTGTAGGTTCCCGGCTCCATTTCATCCGCGTTACACAGCAGATAACGAATATTCATGCTTTCATCTTTTGGCATCAGGCTCCACTTCAAGCCCGTGGAGAAACCTGCGCCACCACGCCCTTTCAAACCAGCATCTTTCACCAGCGTGGTAATTTCATCAGGAACCATGCCCTTCAGTGCTTTTTCAGCGCCTTTGTAACCACTCTTGCTACGGTATTCATCCAGCCAGACAGGTTGTTGGTCATCACGCAACCGCCATGTCAGGGGATGAGTTTCCGCTACGCGGATAATTTCTTTCACTCCTGAGTGCGTTGTCATGGATACTGCTCCAGTAGTTTTTCAATTTCTTCTGGTTTCACGTAACTGTGAGTGTCCTCATCAATCATCATGGTAGGCCCCTTGTCACAGTTCCCCAGACAGCAGGTTGGCAACAGTGTGAAACGCCCATCTGCCGTAGTTTGCCCCGGACGAATGTTCAAGTGCGTTTCTATCGCTGCCTGAACACCCTGATAACCTGTGATGTGACACACAACGCTATCGCAATAGCGAATAATGTGGCGCCCTACTGGCTGGCGGTAAATCTGGCTGTAAAACGTCGCCACCCCTTCCACATCACTGGCGGGAATACCCAAAACTTCAGCAACGGCATAGATGGCACCGTCCGGCACCCAACCACGCTGTTTCTGTACAATTTTCAGTGCCTCAATTGACGCGGCACGCGGATCTTCGTAATGGTGTTTTTCCTGCTCGATGGCATCACGTTCTGCGGTACTCAGTACAAACGCACCCTGTGTCTGAGCGTCCGTTACGTTAATCACATCAAGACGTACTTGCTTGTTTGCGTTAAATTCACTTTGCATCGTTAGCGATCCACATCAGACATAACAAAATCGATACTGCCCAGATAAACGATCAGGTCAGAAACCAGACTGCCGCGGATCACCGATGGGATCTGCTGCAAGTGAGCAAAACTCGGTGTACGGATGCGGGTACGGTAACTCATGGTGTTACCATCACTGGTCAGGTAATAACTGTTGATACCCTTGGTTGCTTCAATCATCTGGAATGATTCATTGGCAGGCATAACCGGACCCCATGACACTTGCAGGAAGTGGTTGATCATGGTTTCGATGTGTTGCAGGGTACGCTCTCTGGGGGGTGGCGTGGTCAGCGGGTGATCAGCCTTGAACGGGCCTTCTGGCATATTCTTGAGACACTGCTCAAGGATGCGCATGCTCTGGCGGATCTCTTCCACTTTCAGCATGACACGGTCGTAACAATCGCCGTTATAACCTGTTGGCACTTCAAAATCGAAGTTCTCATAACCGGAATAAGGGCGCCATTTACGCACGTCAAAGCCGATTCCGGTTGCACGCAGACCTGCACCTGTCACGCCCCAGTCCAATGCCTGCTTGGAGTTATAAGAAGCTACGCCCACAGAGCGCCCTTTCAGAACACTGTTTTTCAGTGCCGCTTTAACATAGGAGTTCAAACGTTTTGGCAACCAGTCAAGCAGGTCTCGCAGCAGTTTATCCCAGCCGCGGGGCAAGTCATGGGCAACACCACCAATACGGAACCATGCTGGATGCATACGGAATCCGGTAATCGCCTCGACGACATCGTAAACTTTCTGACGGTCTGTAAAGGCAAAGAACACTGGAGACATTGCACCAACGTCTTGAATGAATGTACTGATATAGAGCAGGTGACTGTTAATGCGGAATAGCTCAGACAGCATGACGCGGATGGTTTTCACGCGATCAGGCACATCAATTCCAGCCAGCTTCTCAACGGCCAGCACGTACGGCATTTCGTTGACACATCCTCCCAAATACTCGACACGATCAGTGTAAGGGATATAACTGTGCCATGACTGACGTTCACCCATTTTTTCCGCACCACGGTGGTGGTAGCCAATATCGGGAACACAATCAATGATTTCTTCGCCATCAAGCTGAAGAACAATGCGGAATGCGCCGTGAGCTGAAGGATGGTTGGGGCCGAGGTTGAGGAACATGAAATCCTCATTTTCGGTACCGCGTTTCATACCCCACTCTTCTGGTTTGAAAGTCAGTGCTTCCATTTCCAGATCTTCTTTCTGCTTGGTCAACATGAAAGGGTCAAATTCCGTAGCGCGTGCGGGATATTCCTTGCGCAGCGGATGTCCTTCCCATGTATCCGGCATCAGGATGCGACGCAAATTCGGATGACCATTGAATGTAATCCCGAACATCTCCCACGTTTCACGCTCATACCAATTAGCATTAGAGTAAATTGACGTGACGGTTGGGACATTCAAGTCTTTTTCATTGAGTGCGACTTTCAGCATGATGTCACGATTACGCTCAATGGAAATCAAGTGATAAAACACCGAAAAGTCTGCCGCAGGAAGCCCCTGTCGGTGAGAGCGCTGACGCTCATCGACACCATGCAGGTCAAACAGCATGACATAAGGTTTGGGCAATTTTTTCAGAAACGTTATTACTGCCAGTAATTGTTCTCGCCTAACCCAGACAACCGGCATACCGGTACGGGTAGGCTGGACGGAAAAGGCATCTGGGCCAAATTGACGATTAAGCTCGCTTACAACCGGATCATCAAGGTGATCCCGTGTTTCCCAAGCAGGCCGTGCGCTTTCTTGCGCGATCTGATCTGTCATCATTCTTCACCACAACGCTTGATCAGGGTTTATTGTGATCGCAACACATTGCTCTGGTTACGTACGCTATATGGCTAAAAGCCTTAAATTTCGTCTGGGGTACGCAGGTTTTTCACTGCAATACGTTCACCGCGCTTCCGTTCTCTTTCTGATTGCATATTGGCGCGGTAAACCCCCTGATCGCCGACAACCCATGATAGAGGGCGGCGCTCTTTGCCTATGGACTCCTGCAACAGCAGCAGTGCCTGCATATAGGCTTCGGGGCGGGGAGGACAGCCCGGGATATAAACATCAACAGGGATAAATTTATCGACCCCTTGAACTACAGAATAAATATCGTACATACCGCCGGAGTTTGCACAGGCACCCATGGAAATGACCCATTTTGGCTCAAGCAGCTGGTCATACAGACGTTGAATAACAGGAGCCATTTTGACGAAGCAGGTTCCTGAAATCACCATGAAGTCGGCCTGACGTGGAGATGCCCGCAATACTTCTGCGCCGAAACGCGCAACATCGTGAACGGCGGTAAATGACGTCACCATTTCTACATAACAACAGGAAAGTCCGAAGTTATAAGGCCACAGGGAATTCTTTCTTCCCCAGTTCACCATGTCATGCAAAGCATGTTCCAGTTTGCCCATATAGACACTGCGGTGAACGTGCTGCTCCAGGGGATCATTGACAAGTTCCTGTTTTTGCAGGGGATAACGGTCATTCTCACCGTTCGGATCTATGCGGGTGAGCGTATAATCCATCTTTATGCCTCGCTATTACTGCATATGACTGTTGTTGGTATGAATGTCAGCACTGGGTTTACTGACTTGACGTTGTGAGCGCGCAGGAGTCCAGTTCAGTGCTCCAATGCGAGCCAGATAAACCAAGCCTGCCAATAACACCAAAATGAAAATACTTGCTTCGGCAAAACCCAGCCAGCCACTTTCTTTGATAGAAACTGACCATGCGTATAAGTAAAGGGCTTCAACGTCGAAGATGACAAAGAACATGGCGACCAGATAAAACTTCGCTGACAGGCGGAGACGGGCGCTGCCGACAGAATCGATACCCGATTCATAAGGTATGTGTTTCGCTCTGCCTTTCGACCTGCCCCCCAGGAAGTACGCACCCAATAACATAAGCGCACACAGACCAAAAGCACCTAGCAGGAAAACTGCAAACGCCCAGTGATGGGCAAAAACTCCAGTGGATGTAGACATACTCGTTGCTTACTCATCAAAAGTGGTGTCAAGATGTCTGCTCTTTTTGCCGGCAGTGTTGCACCACATCGATTCATGGGAAGGGATAACAACCAAATATGAAACAGTGCTAATCAATATCATTAATAGCTTGAATCGTCTTGGTTTTTATTCCTCTAAACAATATTTTGCCTGCATGGCAAAAGCGACTACCTATTTATTTACAAACAAAAAACCATTAATTAACAGATTGTGCTTATATATCGCTAAAACGTGTCAGTCGAGTAAAAAGCCACCAACGCGCCATAACTAGTTTAACCGATAACTCGACTTTACTACACTATTATCTCAGGAAAAACCTGTCTTTCCACCGCACTAATCAGAGTATTTTTATGATCGAGTGCACAATTTCATTGAAAAATATTCAACACTTGAATGTAATTCATTCAATCCTTAATAAATTATTTCTAAAAAGGGCTGTAGAACCGCAATCTAGCAACTATTTCCAAAAGCGAATTTATTTTATCAATTTAGAAAAATGAAAGTTGTTAACAAAACAACATTCCTTTAACTAAAATTCGAAAGAGATAGGAAAATTAATAGGGTATATTTTTGGAGGGAAATATCAGAAATGGAAACGAAAACCTGAAAGAATTATTAATAACAGTTTAGAAAAAGGCTAATATCTCCACAAATAAAATGGAAATATTAGCCTATAAAACACGTAATACTTACTCGTCTATATTTTCAACAGTGGATATTTCAACTGATTCATCAATCTCGTCGGTTTCACCAGATTCGACAGTAGTTACGGTATAAGGTGTTTTCTTATTTTCTATCGCATCAAAAACAGTCAGGACAGATTCATTCTGTTCGTTACTGTTTCGATACAAGAAGAATTGTATTTCTGGCAGGCGTGGCAGCCCTTCACTTTCCCCCAAAATTCTTAGATCTGCATTCTGCATTTCCAGAGGGCGGGCAGTAATGCCAACTTCAGCATTCACAGCTGCACGAACAGCTGATAGGGAAGCCGCTTCATAAGCAATACGCCATGAAATACCGGCCGTATCCAGCGTATCCAGCGCGATCTGACGGAATGGGTTGGTTTCATCCATTACAACCAACGGTATAGCTTCGTTCGTCTGCAACTGAAAATCAGGCGCACAGTGCCATAACACAGGCGAGGAGCGCAGAACCGTTTTTGGATGGTGATTAATTTTTGCTGTGGTCAATGCCAAATCAATTTCATGGTTATCCAGCATGCTTTCAATAAACTGAGTGCGTTTGATTCGCACATCAACAGCCATGCGTGGATAGACAGAAGCAATGCGATTTAACAGGAAAGGAAGAAGGGTATCAACAGTATCATCAGATGCCCCTATTCTTAATTCACCGTCAGCATCATTGTACGTCAATGATGCAGTAGCATCGTCATTGGCACGTAAAATCTGACGTGCATAACCAAGAAGTTGAAGCCCATGTTCAGTCAGGAGCTTGTTACGTCCGTGGCGAGCAAACAATTCTCTCCCCACAAGATGCTCCAGACGTTGCATTTGCTGACTCACAGCCGATTGCGTTCTACAAACTGCTGCTGCGGCGGCTGCAAAAGTATTTAAGTCAGCAACGGCAACAAAAGTTCTTAGCAGATCGAGATCGAGGTTTATTATCTGACGATTTGCATTTATCATTGTTTATTCATCACTTTTTTTTTGATTTTAATTACTAACTAACCTGGTGTTTTTACTTCAGCAGTATCAAATAAAATAATACCGATTGTGACATTACTCTACTCTATTAAAGAGGGCAAAGGTTTACTGCTTTTTTTTTACTATCTATATAATCATGGGTTTTAATTTCTCCTTTCTTAACAAAATTTATGCAATCTCCAAATTAAAGCGGAGATAAAACTCTATTTACATCACATAATCACCAATTTCCAGTACAAATATCCTTTTTCTGACTTACCTCAAAGAATAGCGTAACTGAATGAAGAAAATTTATCTCAACCCAAAAATATTAATATTCTTAATGATTTAACCTTTTCATTGAAAAGTCCTGAAAATGTTACGGGTAAAAATTCAAAAACATTGTCAAAGTATCATGTGATAAAAACCTTAATTAACTTTACGTCAGTAAAGATAAATTATAAGAATACATTATACAAACCTTCTTACTTTTATTGACAATTCGAGTTCCCTTTAATGTTGTAGACTAAAAATTCATCATTAAATTACCTGTTCTTTCATTCAGCCAACTAAAAACACGCCATTATTTAAAATTTAAAGCCAAGAATAAATAAAAATCAAGAATAAAACACCAATAAAATACGATTTTTTAGAGGGCAAACTTATACATTAGTCTTTAAAACAACCGTTTTCACCAAAGATATCAAAGCATCTTCAAAATACAGACTGAGAGGAGTACATTGATCATTACACTTTAATCACCACACTTTGTATGCCGGGTAAAACCCACTTCTTGCCACGAGGTTAAGGCACTCTATGTTTTCCATTAATAAATCCAGCAAATTAGATAATGTCTGCTACGACATCCGGGGTAATACCCTCAAAGAAGCCAAGCGACTTGAAGAAGAAGGCAATAAGATACTGAAATTAAATATTGGTAATCCGGCGCCATTTGGCTTCGAAGCACCCGATGAAATTTTGGTCGATGTTATTCGCAATCTTTCAACCGCTCAGGGCTACTCTGATTCGAAAGGGCTGTACTCCGCGCGCAAAGCGATCATGCAGCATTATCAAGCCAGAAATATGCTGGATATTACCGTTGAAGATATCTTTATTGGTAACGGTGTTTCTGAGCTTATCGTTCAATCCATGCAAGCTCTGCTCAATACTGGGGATGAAATGCTGGTGCCTGCGCCGGATTATCCTCTCTGGACAGCAGCGGTATCACTTTCCAGCGGCAAGGCTGTTCATTACCTATGTGATGAACAACAAGGCTGGTTCCCTGATTTAGATGACATTCGCCGTAAAATCACCCCACGCACCCGGGGGATTGTCATTATTAACCCGAACAACCCAACGGGAGCGGTATATAGCAAAGAGTTGCTACTGGAAATCGTGGAAATTGCCCGTCAGCATAATTTGACTATTTTCGCCGATGAGATTTACGACAAAATTCTGTACGATGATGCCCAGCACCATTCCATCGCGGCACTGGCCCCCGATCTCTTTACCGTTACCTTTAATGGCTTATCAAAAACCTATCGCGTTGCGGGTTTCCGTCAAGGCTGGATGGTACTGAATGGCCCGAAAAAACAGGCAAAAGGCTATATTGAAGGGCTGGAAATGCTGGCATCCATGCGTCTTTGCGCCAACGTCCCAATGCAGCACGCCATTCAAACAGCTTTGGGGGGCTATCAGAGCATCAGCGAATTTATTTTTCCGGGCGGTCGCCTCTATGAACAACGTAATCACGCATGGGAATTGATTAATCAGATCCCCGGTGTTACCTGCGTGAAACCCATGGGCGCCCTGTATATGTTCCCGAAAATAGACACCAAACGTTTCAACATCCATGACGATCAGAAAATGGTGCTGGATCTGTTATTACAGGAAAAAGTGCTGTTGGTTCAAGGTACGGCGTTCAATTGGCCAGAACCTGACCATTTCCGTATTGTCACACTGCCACATACTACTGATTTGCAAATAGCGATTGAGAAATTTGCCCGCTTTATCGGCAATTATCGGCAATAAGCATAACCATCCTGCGTGAATATTAGAGCCTAAACAGCTCTAATATCTCTATGCCACACATATCCCCCACATTCTCATTCAGTACAGATTCCAATTGCCTTTCACAACTTATTTTGGCTCCTAATGGGTTTACTTCCACCCTGGCTCCGCCCACAATTAATCACATTGTCCCGCAGCAAGAGAAAATTATGAGTCATTTTTTCGCCCAGTTATCTCGCCTGAAGTTGATCAATCGCTGGCCTCTCATGCGAAATGTGCGTACAGAAAATGTTTCAGAGCACAGTTTGCAAGTCGCTTTTGTCGCCCACGCACTGGCGGTGATCAAAAACCGTAAATTCAACGGCAGTACCAATGCCGAACGGATCGCCCTGCTGGCCATGTACCATGATGCCAGCGAAGTCATCACCGGAGATCTGCCTACTCCAATTAAATATTACAATCCCCAAATTGCCCACGAATACAAAAAAATAGAAAAAATCGCCCAACATAAATTATTGGCTATGCTGCCTTCTGAATTACAGGATGATTTTCGCTCTATTTTGGATGATCAGCTTCACACGGATGAAGAAACTGCCATTGTCAAACAGGCCGATGCGTTATGTGCTTATTTGAAATGTCTGGAAGAGCTATCGGCTGGCAATGCTGAATTCAATCAGGCCAAATCACGATTGGAAAAAACATTGGCCGAACGCCACAGTGAAGAGATGGATTATTTTCTGACAGTGTTTGTGCCAAGTTTCAGTCTTTCCCTTGATGAAATCAGCCTGTAACCACAATGCAGCTTCCTTGATGCGGAAGCTGCATTATTTAAACTTAGCCAACTGAAATCCCTGAAACAGTAGATTGGGAAAAAGATCAGAATGGAAAAAGTATCGGGATCATCGCCACACTAATCCCCATGACGATCAGCGTAAAAGGTACGCCAAGTTTCAGGAAATCAACAAATCGATATCCACCAGGCCCCAGTATCAGCGTATTGACGGGAGATGAAACAGGCGTCATAAACGCAGCCGAAGCCGCAACACCAATAATCATAGCAAAGGGCAAGGGTGAAACAGACATCTGTTTCGCCGCAGCAATAGCAATCGGCGCCATCAATACGGCAGTTGCTGTATTGGAAATAAACAACCCGATCAGCGCACAGAGTACAAACAGGCACAACAGCATCACCCGTGGCCCCATGTTGCCGGCAATATCCATCAAGCCTTTAACAATTAAATCAATACCGCCCGTTTTCTGTAGTGCTAGAGCAAAAGGCATCATCCCGACAATCAAAATGATGCTCGGCCAGTGAATGGCACGATAGGCGCTTTCCATATCGATACAGCGAAATTTTCCCATCAGCAGGCAGGCAATCAAGGCAGCAACAAAATTGGGAATTTCATTGGTCAGCATCATCGCCACCATCAGGGCAAGGCAAAACAGAGCATGAGGTGCCTGTGATGCTGCGGGAGCGGCACTTTCCACTTCAACGGGCAGGTTCAGCACAATGAAATCAGGTGTTTTGGTTTTCAATGCACGAATCAGTTTCCAGTCGCCAATCACCAGTAAGATGTCACCAAGGTGTACAGGTTCATCGACTAATTTGTCAACAATGGCTTTACCGCTACGACGAATCCCCACCACGTTGAGACCATAACGTGTGCGAAATTTCATATCACGCAACGATTTCCCCAATAGTTCTGATTCAGGGATCACAGAAACTTCGGCCATTCCCACATCACGGGACTGTTCCGAAAAATATTCCCCGCGCAATATCATCGGCTCTAACCGTTGCTCGCTGCAAAATTCTCGCAGATCCACATCGCTATCGGACATATCCACCAGCAGCACATCCTGCTGATGTAACTCAGTTTCGCCGGTGGCCGCTACCATCACCCGACGAAACTTCCTCCAGCGTTCAATACCAATCACATTGGCACCATAGTGGGCGCGCAGACTCAATTCATCCAGCGCACGGCCAATCAATGGGGAACCTTCGCGGACAGTAAGACGGCGGGCACGGCCAGCTAATTTATAGTCGCGGATCAAATCACGGAACGTACGATGGTAACGTTCGTCCAGTTTCTGAGGCGTTTTCACACCTAGCCAACGACGGGTAACAAGCATGTAAACAATTCCCGCCAGCAACACTAAAATACCTATCGGCGTAATGGAAAAAAAGTCAAAGCCCCGCAGACCTTCACGCACCAATTCACTATTGACCACCATATTGGGTGGTGTTGCGACCAGCGTCATCATGCCACTGATCAAACCAGCAAAACCCAACGGCATCATCAGCCGGCCTGGAGAGGTTTTCACTCTAGCGGCGACACTCAGGACAACAGGAATAAAGATAGCCACAATCCCCGTGGAGCTCATGAAAGCCCCCAGCCCGGCAACTGACAGCATCAGCAGAGCCAGCATTTTGGTTTCACTTCTACCGGCAACACGAACCAGCCAATCCCCCATCTGGTAGGCAACGCCTGTCCTCACTAGCCCTTCGCCAATGACAAACAGAGCAGCAATCAACAAGACATTCGGATCACTGAAACCGATGGTGGCTTCATTCAGGGAGAGCGTACCACTCAGGACAAATGCGATAATCACCAATAACGCCACAACATCCATTCTGACTTTATTGGTGGTGAAAAGAACAATGGCTACTAATAGCAGGGTCAATACCCACAACAGTTCGCTATTCAATATGGCCTCTATCAACAGTATCTAATCAGCTATACCTTAAGGAATATCCCATCAGCAATACCAATCTGCCGATAGGCAGATTGGGCGTTATCAAGAGCCTATCGGTATAGGCATTAAGCGCGTAAGTAGACCATTTTTCTCAGGATAAATCCCTCGTTAAGATCAACAATTTTCCTCATTTGAGGCATAAATTGTTACATAACCGCCAGATTTGCTAATTTCAATGTCTTCCAGATTATTGAGCACAAGATGAAGTTCATCACGACGTGGAATACCCGGCGCATTATGGACAACCACCACCTGACAGCCAGCATCCAAACCAGCATGAATACCAGCAGCAGCATCTTCAAAAACCACACACTCCTCTGGCGGCAGCCCCAGCATACTGGCTCCCAGCAGATAAGGCTCAGGGTTTGGTTTCCCATTTTTGACACTCTCAGCAGTAACCCAATGAGCGGGTTCAGGCAACTCCGCCACTTTATGGCGGACAGAAGCAAGGGGAACCGTACACGAAGTCACTATCGCCCACGGAATGTCCAACGCATTGAGTTTATCAATCAGCGCAACCGCACCGGGTAAGGCAGTAACTCCTTCTGTATCTTCTGATTCGATTTTTTCAATCCACTTAAAAGTGCGATTGATTTCCTCTTCACTTGCATCAGGCATAAAATGACGTAGTGATATCATGGCCGGAGTACCATGAACAAAACTCAACACTTCATCTCTATCGATGCTCATTTTATCTGCAAACTGGCACCATGCACGCTCAACTACCGGTAATGAATCAATCAACGTGCCATCCAGATCGAATAAGAAACCTCTGCATTTCAGTACCACACCCAACTCCTCCAAACGCAATCATGCGTTAATAATCTGACATATCTCAACGGTGCTCAGGTGATATTGGCGAGGACAGGACAACCATAACGCCAACATGCGCTGATACTTATCCCACATCGGCGTCTGCAAGTTAAACCCATGACTGCCGGAATCAAAATGAGTATAGCGTCCTTCTGTATTCACCATGAAACGAACATAGGCAAGATAGTGCGGCTCAGTGGCTGCATCAAAGCCCAAGAATACCATGCGACGCTCATCCAGCTCCTGCTTGTCTTTCAGGTTGCTCCATGAAACGTGCAGCGCATGATACATTTCCATGATATTGACAATAAGGCGACAAGTCTCTTCAGATAATTCACCAAAATCACGATCTAATTCACGCAATTGTAACCCAAAGCCTCGTTCGATGACTGTCTGGTAACGACGATAGCGTTCCGTATGTTCAGGCTCCAGCATGGACATGATTTTGTATTGATTAGAGAGAATTAGGCGTTGTGCATGGGTCATTTCCATTGTGGAATTCCTTAAAGAGAAGGATCTATCTTGACCACATCATCGCACTACCCATTTTTTATGAGTAGCGCAAAACAACCATTTATTGATCTGAAAGGGGGTTTATCAGTTAATTGATTCAGCAACCGTCAGGGCGGGGATCTGACGGTTCAAATATCATCAAGGAAAGCGTTATCTAATTGCTTGAATGCCCGTTTAAGCAATTCAGCCAGCGAGAAGTAGGTTGGTGTGCTTTCCACAGGCATCATGGCAATCCCCGCTTCGGCAAATTTCTCACGAATTTCATAAAACCATTTCAGCAGCCCTTCTGGTAAAGGCGTTGCTGCACGTTTTCCCAACCACCATAATCCCTGCAACGGCAAACTACAGGCAAACAGCGCGGTTGCGACAGATGGCTCCAATTGCCCACCCAGTGCAATTTGCCACGTCAAGGTAAAGATTGCCAGCGGCGGCATAAAACGAATGCCAAAACGGGTCGCTCTGATAATGCGATTTTCAGGGAAAACCGGCGCGAGCTGTTTTTCCAGCGGCCACGTTTTCAAATATTGCTGCCCTAATTGTACTCTCTTAAACCAACCTTGGTTGACAGGTGGCGTCGTATTCATCATGACCTCAATCAATTAAAGGTATAATTTTTAAAAAATCTCTACAACAGATAAAATCTTTTTTGTAGTATTAATACTATTAAGTATATTTTGTCTTTATTGCTAGCAAACGGTATCCTACACAGACTTTTATGTTGTTGCAGTAGCAAAACAGAAAAATTGCCCTTTTTCGCAACACGTTGGTTCAGTTTGTTAACAGATTGTTTCATTTTTTAACATTATTCTTATTCAAGATTAGATCACAACAAGATAATAGGTATTTCCATGTCAAGTAAGCTGGTACTGGTTCTTAACTGCGGTAGCTCCTCCCTGAAATTCGCTATCATCAATCCTGCCAATGGTGAAGAATATCTTTCTGGTTTAGCAGAGTGCTTTACCCTGCCTGAAGCCCGTATTAAATGGAAAATGGATGGCGCGAAAAACGAAGCTGCTTTAGGTGCCGGCGCAGCACACAGTGAAGCATTGAACTTTATTGTTAATACTATTTTGTCTGAAAAGCCAGAACTTTCTGCGCAAATTTCAGCCATCGGCCATCGTATCGTTCACGGCGGTGAAAAGTTCACTTCTTCCGTTGTTATCACTGATGAAGTGATCCAAGGTATTGAAGCTGCTATCCCATTCGCACCACTGCACAATCCTGCTCACCTGATTGGTATCGCAGAAGCGAAAAAAGGATTCCCTCATCTGGTTGAGAAAAACATTGCAGTATTTGACACTGCATTCCACCAGACTATGCCTGAAGAAGCGTACCTGTACGCTCTGCCATACAACTTGTACAAAGAGCATGGCATCCGTCGTTATGGCGCACATGGCACCAGCCACTTCTATGTTACTCGTGAAGCTGCCAAAATGCTGAACAAGCCAGTGGAAGAGCTGAACGTCATCACCTGCCATCTGGGCAATGGTGGTTCTGTTTCTGCTATTGTTAACGGTCAGTGTGTTGACACTTCCATGGGTCTGACTCCACTAGAAGGTCTGGTGATGGGGACTCGCAGTGGTGACATCGATCCTGCTATCGTATTCCACCTGCACGATGCAATGGGCATGAGCGTTGATCAGATCAATACTCTGCTGACTAAAGAATCTGGCTTCCTGGGTCTGACTGAAGTCACCAGCGACTGCCGTTATGTAGAAGATAACTACGAAACCAAAACTGATGCTAAACGTGCAATGGACGTTTACTGCCACCGGCTGGCGAAATACATCGGCGCATACAGCGCACTGATGGAAGGCCGTCTGGATGCGATTATCTTTACTGGCGGCATCGGTGAAAACTCCTCACTAGTTCGTGAACTGGCAGTGAAAAAAGTTGCTCTGCTGGGCTTCGAGTATGATCACGAGCGTAATATTGCCGCCCGATTCGGCAAATCCGGCGTTATCACCACTGATAACAGCCGCCCTGCTCTGGTGATCCCAACCAATGAAGAATTGGTGATCGCTCAGGATGCAGCGCGCCTGACCGCATAAGTAATATGATTTCCAGAACCGCCAGCAATGCTGGCGGTTCTCTATTCATGAATGCATTGATTAATATTTCATTGATATCTATTGCGTTGACTCATTTTTCGTCTATTCATATAGCATTGAGTCACGTTGATTGACTGACGAGCAACCGTTAAAGAGGTTTCCGTGTCCCGCATAATTATGTTGATCCCTACTGGCACCAGCGTTGGTTTAACCAGTGTCAGCCTGGGTGTAATTCGCTCCATGGAGCGAAAAGGCGTTCGCCTGAGTGTTTTCAAACCTATCGCACAGCCACGTCATACTGGTTCTCAAGATCAAACCACATCCATCATCCGTTCTCACTCCAGCATGCACGCTGCTGAACCACTGGATATGGCACATGTGGAATCCCTGCTGACCACTAATCAGAAAGATGTGTTGATGGAAGAAATCGTGGCTCGTTACCACGCAAACACCAAAGATGCAGAAGTGGTTCTGATCGAAGGCTTGGTGCCAACTCGTAAACATCCATTTGCGCAGTCACTGAACTATGAAATTGCCAAAACACTGAATGCAGAAATCGTGTTTGTCACGGCACTGGGCACTCATTCTCCAGAACAGTTAAAAGAGCAGAT
Source organism: Xenorhabdus bovienii (assembly GCF_024721015.1). Classification (GTDB taxonomy): domain Bacteria; phylum Pseudomonadota; class Gammaproteobacteria; order Enterobacterales; family Enterobacteriaceae; genus Xenorhabdus; species Xenorhabdus bovienii. Next base: position 10,305 of record NZ_JANAIF010000040.1, on the reverse strand, counting down.
TGAACTGAGCCGTGCAGAATACGGTGGTATCAAAAACCAGAACATCATCGGTGTGATTGTTAACAAACTGAATGCACCTGTTGATGAACAAGGCCGTACTCGCCCAGATTTATCAGAAATCTTCGACGAAGCCTCCAAAGCGACCGTTGCCTACATCGATCCAAAAACCGTATTCAAAAACAGCCCACTCCCTATTCTCGGTTGCATTCCGTGGAGTTTCGACCTGATCGCAACCCGTGCAATCGACATGGCGAAACACCTGAAAGCAGACATTATCAACGAAGGTGCCATTCAGAGCCGTCGTATTAAATCGGTGACTTTCTGTGCTCGCAGCATTCCTAACATGCTGGAATACTTCCGTCCAGGTTCCCTGCTGGTCACTTCTGCTGACCGTCCTGACGTGCTGATCACGGCATGTCTGGCCGCAATGAATGGTGTTGACGTAGGTGCAGTTCTGCTGACCGGCGGCTACGCTATTGATGATTCTATCCGTGAACTGTGCGAACGCGCATTCAGCACTGGCCTGCCGGTTTTCACAGTGAAAACCAACACTTGGCAAACCTCCCTGAACCTGCAAAGCTTCAGCCTGGAAGTTCCTGCGGATGATCATGAGCGTATCGAAAAACTGCAAGACTACGTTGCACAGCACATCAGCAGCGGGTGGATCGATTCTCTGGCAGCCACTTCTGAGCGTCCAAACCGTCTGTCTCCACCTGCATTCCGTTATCAACTGACCGAATTGGCACGTCAGGCTGGCAAACGTATCGTTCTGCCAGAAGGCGACGAGCCACGTACGGTCAAAGCTGCGGCTATCTGTGCTGAACGTGGCATTGCGGAATGTATTCTGCTGGGTGATCCGGAAGAAATCCGCCGTGTAGCTGCGGCTCAAGGTGTTGAACTCGGTGCGGGCGTTGAACTTGTTAACCCAGCCGCCGTGCGCGAGCGTTACGTTCCGCGTCTGGTTGAACTGCGTAAAAGCAAAGGCATGACCGAAGTTGTGGCACGTGAGCAACTGGAAGACAACGTTGTTCTGGGTACGCTGATGCTGGAACAAGGCGAAGTTGACGGTCTGGTTTCCGGTGCAGTTCACACCACGGCGAACACCATTCGTCCACCGTTGCAGTTAATTAAAACAGCACCAAACAGCTCACTGGTTTCTTCTGTCTTCTTCATGTTACTGCCAGAACAAGTACTGGTTTACGGCGACTGTGCGATCAACCCAGATCCAACCGCAGAGCAACTGTCTGAAATCGCCATCCAATCTGCGGATTCAGCCAAAGCATTCGGCATCGATCCTCGCGTTGCGATGATCTCCTACTCCACGGGTAACTCTGGTGCGGGCAGCGATGTAGAGAAAGTTCGCGAAGCGACGCGTCTGGCACAGGAAAAACGCCCGGATCTGATCATCGATGGTCCATTGCAGTACGACGCGGCTATCATGGCAGACGTAGCAAAATCCAAAGCGCCAAACTCACCCGTGGCGGGTCAGGCTACTGTGTTCATTTTCCCAGACCTGAACACCGGTAACACCACTTATAAAGCAGTGCAGCGTTCTGCGGATCTGGTTTCCATCGGGCCAATGCTGCAAGGGATGCGCAAGCCAGTTAACGACCTGTCCCGTGGCGCATTGGTTGATGACATCATTTATACCGTTGCACTGACTGCGATTCAGGCGGCTCAACAAGAAAACGCGTAATTTTCTATTTATTGAGTCGTTTTATCTGGTTGTGAGAAACATGATGAGATAACTGAGACAGGTAAAATAACCCCATTCTTTTTGGCTGGGGTTATTTTTTTATAGTAATAATCAATTAAATATTCGATAAGCCTTTTTATAAAAACCATAATATTAAAGACCAATATAAATCCCTTTGCTCCATTTAATTAACTATAGATTAATTTACCACTCTTTCTTCTGTTGCATGTTGCTTACGACTTTTCCGCATGCGCCACAAAACTTCCAATATCACAAACCAAATGGGTGTGCCATATAATGCAACGCGAGTATCGTAGTCAAACACCATAATCACCACTGTGAAAGCAAAAAATATCAAGGTACACCATGTCATTGGTATGCCCATGGGCATTTTATAGATGGAAATTTTATGCAGATCAGGGCGTTTTTTACGGTAAGCCAGATAAGCAATCAATATCATTGCCCAGCTATAAATGACCATGATAGCCGCCACCGTTGATACAATGGTAAATAATTTCATCACGTTGGGGACAATGAACAGCAGGAATACTCCGCTTGCCATGCAGATAACAGAAAATATCAAACTGAAGATGGGAACTGCACTGCTCACTGAGAGTTGGGCGAATTTACCATGCGCCAGCTTTTCTGTGGACAAGCCATACAGCATCCGGGTACACGCGTATAAGCCACTGTTAGCCGAGGACATCGCCGAAGTCAGAGCGACAAAATTAATCACCGCCGCCGCCGCAGGCAACCCAGCCAACGCAAACAGCGTCACAAACGGGCTGACTTCAGGGGAAATATTCTGCCACGAAGTTACGGCGATAATGCACATAATGGAAAGCACATAGAAAATGATGATCCTGATGGGAATAGTGTTGATGGCTTTCGGTAAGACTTTTTCTGGTTCTTTAGTTTCCGCAGTCACTGTGCCAACCAGCTCAATGCCAGTAAAAGAGAAAATGGCAATCTGAAAACCTGCCAGAAACCCAAACATCCCGTTCGGCAAGAACACTTCAGGATCAGTCAAATGACGAACAGACGCTGTCACGCCATTAGGCGATGTCCATCCGACAAACACCATGCCGACACCGACGATAATCAGTGCTACGATTGCCACGACTTTGATCATGGCGAACCAGAATTCAGTTTCACCGAATAACCGTACCGAACAGAAATTACACAAACATATCAGCCCCAAAAGTGACAGAGCCGTGAACCAGAGTGAGACATCAGGAAACCAATATTGGATATAGCCACCACACACTACAACATCCGCAATACAGCTGACGACCCAGCTCATCCAGTATGTCCAGCCAAGAAAATAACTGGCTTTCTCGCCGAGATAATCCGCTACAAAATCAGCAAAGGTTCGGTAATCCAATTTTGTGAGCAACAGTTCTCCCATTGCCCGCATGACCATGAAAGCAAAAAAACCGATCAGCAGGTAAGTCAGGATTATTGAAGTGCCTGATACAGCAATGGTTTTTCCCGTTCCCATAAACAACCCTGTACCAATGGCTCCTCCAATGGCAATTAATTGAACATGACGTTTGCCTAATCCGCGGTGAAGTTTCTGCGCACCTGCGGATTGCTCCACAGGTGTTTTTACCGTCCTCGTCATCGATAACCTCCATAGGATTCTTTACGTTAATTGCACTAGCAATAGACCCGCACGCTGACCAATGGCAACATGAGCGTTGGGAAATAGAATAAAGTTTGCAGGAGAAGCAATTTTCCAGAATTGATTCGGCTGGCTGGCAATTTCGAACCCGTCCGGCAGCGCAGTGAAGTTTTTTGTATCCTCAGGAATATGGAGCCGAAAACTGTCCTCTTGTTTGATAATCGCGTCGATTACACGGTAACGCTTCATTGTCGGTTTTTCCCGTTTAATCAAAAACGAACCCGCCACGACATCGCGTAATGCAAGCGTAATATTGTTGAATCTGCTCAGGTCGTTCTGCCCAAAAGGACGCGCTTTACCCACCTCCATCGTGCAACTCTCTACGTTGAAATGTTCACTGGTAAAGTGACTGAACGTCCCGCCTGCTGCGTTATGGAAGACCAGAGCATCAATATCGCTCCCCTCCAGCCACTGTAGGAAATCAGATGCATATTCACGAGCCTGAAACGGCAGCAAGGCAAACTGTTCATGGCAGGAACCCCGAATTGCCGTATGCAGATCAAGGTGCCAGCGCCGTGTTGATGCCCTAACCGCTGGCTCACGAAAGAACTGGTGAACAACCGCTTCCAACTCCATCGCTCGTTTCGATTCATTCCCTAAAGGAAAATTCTGGTGACGGCCACCAAACATGCGATTGAGATCATTATCGATATAACGCTTATTTTCACGCATGGCTGGGACATTACCGAAAATCAGCAGAAGGTTGTGCTGCAACGGTAGATTTCCCTGAGCGAGTTGCGACACCAGCTGAATCAGGATCTCCACGGGCGCGGTTTCATTCCCGTGGATACCGACGGAGAGAATCAACGTATCCGCTTTGCTCTCCTGTGGCAGCAACTGCAATACTCCCTCCGCCAGCCATGAGGCTTTTAAAGTGGGAGGGAAATGCAGAGCATCCTCAAGTTTCTTTTCAAACAATAAGTTCAATAAATCCATTTTTTCTCCTGATTAACGCTGAAACTCATAGATCGAACCGAGCTTGAGGATCTGAGTCAGTTCATCAAGGGCAAAATAGACTTCATTCAGCAATTGGGGATCAACCAAATCTGCGGTATACAGGGAATCACGATAATACCGTTCAACCCAAGAAGTCAGGCGTTGATACAGTTCTGGCGTCATCAAAACAGCCTGATTCACCGCCGCTAATTCCTGTTCTTTCAAGACGACGCGCAACCGCAGGCAGGCAGGGCCTCCGCCATTACGCATACTTTCCCGTAAATCAAAAAAGTGGAGTTTCTTGATAGGGGAATCAGCACCCGCAACTAAAGCCTGCAAATATGTCCAGACATTGGCATTCTGGCGACATTCTTCTGGCAAGATCAGCATCATGTCGCCATTAGGCTGGCTCAATAACTGACTGTTAAAAAGATAGGATCCAACCGCATCCTGAAGCGTCACTTGTGATGAAGGGACTTCAATCGCAATCAATTTTTGCCCAAGCCGCGCCATTTTTTCCTCAAGTTCAGCTAATACGGACTGCTGATTCACAAGCGCCTGCTGATGATGGAAAAAAACATTGCGGTTACTGACGGCGATCACGTCGTTATGAAACACCCCCCTATCAATGGCGACAGGGTTCTGCTGGGCAAATACCGTTTGAGCGGCCTCAAGTTGGTGCAGACGAGCGACCGCCTGGCTGGCTTCCAATGTCTGCCTTACCGGATAGCGTTTAGGTGCCGTGCCTTCCTGTAAAACACTGCGGCCATACACAAATAGCTGCACACCCGCTTCACCATATTCGCCGCAGAAACGATTATGGTTTGCCGCACCTTCATCTCCCCAGTCCCCATGTTGAGGCAAAGGATCATGATGGACAAAACAAGCCTGATCAGGAAAGACGGCTTCCAGCACTCGCGCGGTGACTGTACTTTCCAATGAACGATGCAGTTTGTTATTCAGGTTCGCCACCGTAAAATGGACTCGTTGATCAGCACTGTCAGCAGAAGGTGAAACCGTTGCTGCATTTGCTGTCCACATAGAAGAAGCGGAACTGAGATTAGACAGCAACAAGGGTGAATATTGTGCAGCTTTACTTAATACCTGCTCATCACTGCCAGTAAAACCCAACTGCCGCAGTGCAGGAAGATTAGGACGCTGCTGCGGGGGCAGAACCCCCTGAACCAGCCCCATATCAGACAGCGACTTCATTTTCATCAATCCCTGAAGCGCAGCTTTGCGGGGATTGGACTGTTGCCCCCGATGAGTCATCGAGGCTTCATTACCCATTGACAGCCCGGCGTAATGGTGAGTCATACCCACCAGGCCATCAAAATTTGCTTCAATTCCCGACATAATTACCTCTGCTCTCTAAGCTATTAATAACAAAAATCAAGAACGGAAAAAACCCAGACCCGGCGCAGGCGCATCAGGTAAAACCAGCTTGTCTGCCGTCAGAGATGCCATTGGCCAGGCACAATAATCTGCGGCATAGTACGCACTGGGACGATGATTGCCCGATGCACCCATGCCACCGAACGGGGCAGCGCTGGAGGCGCCAGTCAACGGTTTGTTCCAATTCACAATCCCTGCTCTTGCTTCCTGCAACAGATGCTCGAATAGAGCGGCATCCGGCGAAATCAACCCCGTTGCAAGACCAAAGCGCGTATCATTTGCGATGGAGATTGCTTCCTCAAAAATGTCATAACGCTTCAAGGTTAATAGAGGCCCGAAATATTCTTCGTCAGGAACCTCTTTGACATCGGTCAGATCGATAATGCCGGGTGTCATAAACGTTGAGTCAGGATCAGGTTGAGTCATAGTCAACAGCGAAACCCCGCCCAATGCCTGCAATCGTGACTGAGCATCCAGCAGATTTTCTACTGCGGGCAACGAGATCACTCCGCCTATAAACGGTTGGGGATCGGCATCCCAGCGAGATGGAATAATCTGACCTGCGGTATAAAGTAGCCGTTGAATCAGAGCATCCCCCTTCTCTCCACGTTTCACCAGCAGCCTGCGGGCGCAGGTACAGCGCTGCCCAGCGGAAATAAACGCAGATTGGATGATGGTGTAAACCGCAGCATCAAGATCGTCATAATCATCCACAATCAGAGCATTGTTGCCGCCCATTTCCAGCGCCAGCATTTTTTCAGGCTGACCCGCAAGCACGCGGTGGAAATGAAAACCTGTCGCTGCACTGCCGGTAAATAACACACCATCAATTTCACGGCTATCCAGCAATGCACCGCCTGTTTCCCTTCCCCCTTGAACCAGATTCAATACACCCGCAGGCAACCCCGCCTTGATCCATAATTGCACTGTTTTTTCCGCCGTCATGGGCGTCAATTCACTTGGCTTAAACACCAGTGTATTACCGGCAATCAACGCCGGAACAATATGGCCGTTAGGTAAATGGCCGGGGAAATTATAAGGGCCGAAAACTGCCATCACACCGTGGGGACGGTGCTGCAATATCGCCTTGCCATCTGGCATAGGCGTTTCTGAATAGCCAGTCCGCTGTTGCCATGCTTCAATGGAAATAGCAACTTTACCGATCATAGACTGAACTTCTGTCCTTGTTTCCCACAAAGGCTTACTGGTTTCTTCGCTGATCACACGGGCAATGGCCTCTTTTTCCTGTGTGAGTAAATCAGCAAACGCCTGAATAATGGCTATGCGTTTTTCAGCCGTCAGTTTCGCCCATGCCGGGAACGCCCTGCGGGCAGATTGACAAGCGTCATTTACTTGACTGGCAGAAGCACTGTTTGCCTGCCATAAAATCCGCTGATCAAGAGGAGAATATTTGATGACGGGTTCGCCTTGCCCTGCTACCCACCCGCTACCGATATAATTTGCTTGATGATTCATTGTGAAGATCCCTCAGAAAAAAGAGAAATAAAGCGCACAGCATCCCCCTCATCCACATGGAGCACTTCCATCTCCGCAGGAGTCAGTTGCAGTTCATCATGACTAAACGGATCAGGGATATTCAGGAGCAGTGCCTTAAAGTCCTGAAAATGCACATTGGAAACAATACACGGCACCCCATCACTCTGTCGGGAGACCTTTTCGCTTTTTTTGACATAGGCAAGCCGACTTGCCTTGATCGAACGCACATTATCAATTTCTGCTTGCAAGATGGCGCCTGCATCAAAAATATCGACCCCATCGTTATAGAAGAAACCTTCTTTTTCTAAGATGGCGCGAGCGGGTACGGTATTCTCATGCACCTGACCGATGGCTTTCTGCGCATCTTCCGGCAGTAGTGGTACATAAATGGGATGGAATGGCATCAATTCCGCAATAAACGTTCTTATACCAATGCCGGTCAAGTAATCGGCCTGAGCGAAAGGGATATTGAAAAAGTGTTGCCCAAGGGCATTCCAAAACGGGGATTCTCCCTGTAGATCCACCACCCCACGCATTTCCGCAAAAATAGATTTTGGAAAGAGATGCCTGAATGCCGAAATAAACAGGAAGCGGCTTCTGGAAAGGAAAACACCATTACCTCCCCCCTGATAATCAGGATCGAGGAACAACGTACATAACTCACTGCACCCCGTATAATCCTGCCCCACCATAAGCGTTTCAAATGTGTTGTAAACGCCCAGTTCACGGGATGCACGCACCGACCGCTGTAAACGGAAATTATAGAATGCTTCTTCCAGCCCTACCGCAACTTCCAGTGCACTAACACCAACAACACGATGCTTCTCCGTATCTTCCAGAGTAAATAGGAATCCCTGCTGTGCTCGTCCATTTACATCGTTAAATGAATCAATGCTGCGTGAAATCCGTGCCGTCAGGTATTCCTGATTGTGTGGCAGCGATGTCAGACCAACGCCAGCACGGGACGAAAGATCGAGAATATCCCCTAAATCTTGATGTTGAACGGATCTAAATAGCATCATGATATCACCTCAAACCTGTATTATTCCTGAACAAATCGCTTGAGGGCGTTTTCAAGACGGGCGAAACCGTCATTGATGTCCTGCTCTTCGATATTTAACGCAGGGGCAAAACGCAACACATTTGGACCGGCAATCAAGGCAATCAACCCTTCTTCCGCAGCGATATTGCTCAGGGTTTTAGCCTTACCCTGATATTTTTTCTCCAGTTCGGCTCCCAGCAGCAAGCCTTTTCCACGTAATTCACTGAACACGTGATAACGTTGGTTCAAATCTGACATACGCTTGATGAATTCATGATGACGCTCTTGTACTCCCGCCAGAAATTCCGGTTGGTTGACTAAAGCAACTACCTGATTGGCAACCGCCGCCGCCAGCGGATTACCGCCGAATGTTGTACCGTGTGAACCCGGCTGGAAAACTTCTGCTATAGGCTGTTTAACCAGCATGGCTCCGATAGGAAAACCTCCACCAAGACCTTTGGCGCTAGTCAGGATATCTGGCTCAACACCTGTTTCTTCGTAAGCATAAAAATACCCTGTCCGACCGACTCCTGTTTGGATTTCATCAAAAATCAACAATGCCTGATGTTGGTCACACAGTTCCCGCAAGGCTTTCAGGAAGGCAGGATCAGCAGGAATGACACCGCCTTCACCAATGATGGGTTCCACAATCACAGCACAAGTATTTTCCGAAATATGAGCTTTGATAGCGTCAATATCGTTATAGGGAAGATGGCTAATTTGTTGCGGCAATGGAGCGAAATCTTGTGAATATTTGGGTTGGCCGCCCACAGTCACGGTAAATAATGTTCTACCGTGGAAGGAATTTTCGAATGAAATGATTTCGTTTTTATGGCTGCCATATTTATCTAAAGCATATTTTCTCGCAATCTTTAGTGCGGCTTCATTCGCTTCAGCACCCGAATTACAGAAAAAAACCTTATCAGCAAAGGTATTTTCGACAAGTATTTTTGCCAGTTTCAAAACGGGCTCATTCGTATAACCATTACCAACGTGCCACATACTTTCTATTTGAGAAGTTAATACTTTCTTTAACTCATCATTGGCATGTCCCAATGAATTCACCGCGATACCACCGGCAAAATCAACGTACTCTTTCCCTTCCTGATCCCATACACGAGAGCCTTTAGCTCGGACAGGAATAAATTGAGCCGGTGAAAAACAAGGGACCATATACTGATCAAACCAGCTTCTCTGGATCGTGTTTGACATTTATTTTTCCTCAAAAAAGTAAATAACTAAAATAAAAATGAATTGATATACCATGAAATGTGATTTTTTAATTAATAGACTTACTCATATTTTCTATTAATTATTTCAATTAGTTTCCAATTACATTCTATGAATATCTTTTTCCATCCTTTAAGATTGCAAGCTGGATGCATCATCTCTTTGAGGCTTAACAAAGTCAATACAATGATATTACAAATAATTTACTTTATGATGTTTTTCACAATTTATAAAAGCGGTTTTATTTACAATTTATGCATAGTTTATGCATAAAAAATAAATAAAAAGAAGCATAAGTGAGGAGATAATAGGAATCAACCTGAATTGTTCAATAACTATTCATTTATCATGTAAGTATTTTACGATTACAATTTCAAAAAAAATTTGCAAATGGCTATTTTACTTTAAAATATAACAATATATTTAAAAATCAATATGTTAATAAATATTATCCTGAAAAATCCGTATTCCAGAGACAAAAACTACGATAAAAGCGGCACAAGAGTTCAGCAATTTACCTTTAGGTCATGAGTTAACTAAGAATCTATCCCAGTAAACGTAATGTTGTACACAGATTGTCCGCAGAAATCGGAGCGTGCACGTAGGTAATCAAGAATTAGTACGTGAGTAGGGTTCGCTGCGTACCTCCTTTCGAACCGCATTGAAGTACGTTCAAAAGCTATCGCTTTAATCTGAACACGGCCCAAATTCAAAATACCTAATAAAATAGCCCTAATAGGATGGGATTTATACGCAATTAACTTGAAGATGCAGGAATTAAAGTCTGGAAATTATCTGTCAACCGGGTGGTGAGTTCTTTCGCTT
>NZ_JANAIF010000408.1 GCF_024721015.1 Xenorhabdus bovienii | reverse complement strand
ATCACTCAGGCTGTCGAAATCATCCGTGCGCGGCAGATTTTCGTAATAGTCCTGCGTTGATTGATTGAACAACATTGTCCTAGAGCCCCTTTTTGGAACCCCTCCCTGAAAAGCCAGATGGCACCATTACGGTGTGGCGCAAGTTTTGGTGTTTACACATTGCTGCACACTCGCGTGAACACAGCCGCACAATGGCCCCTTGTCATTCCTCCGCCTTTCGGATCAAGTCGCGCCTCAGGGAGAGAGACTTCATGCGCAACGATATGATCCTGCTGTG
>NZ_JANAIF010000407.1 GCF_024721015.1 Xenorhabdus bovienii | reverse complement strand
CAATGTTGACAATCCAACGATTACTACCCCGCTTTTCACTAATCTGAAAGTTAAGGATGCCATCGTAGACCGGATCAAGGATAAGAAAGGTATCCGCCCCAATTCTGGATCAGACGCCAATAAAACCGTTGTGCATCTTTACTGGAAAGATGATGAAGCAGATATTTTCCTGGATACCTCAGGAGAAACACTTGCAAAACACGGATACCGTAAAATACCAGGCAAAGCCCCTATGCTCGAAGCACTGGCGGCAAGCGTGGTGATGAGCACCAAATGG
>NZ_JANAIF010000406.1 GCF_024721015.1 Xenorhabdus bovienii | reverse complement strand
CGTAGGAGGCTCCCTGGCTGGCATCCGAAGCACATTCAGAACGAAGGGACCGAATTGCCGCGCTGGAACCTTTTAAGTCGAAGATTCCATAGCTGACATCTTGATCAATCATCGACAAATTAACCGATGCATTGGCCGCAAGCTGGTCCAATACAAAACCATAGTCCTGCTGACTATTGAAACTGATCTCGACGGGATAATTGTCAACGATCTGCAACACAGCGTTTTCAGCGCCAACCTGAAATGCCCCAACCTCGGTGGTGCCGTTCTTCAAAAA
>NZ_JANAIF010000405.1 GCF_024721015.1 Xenorhabdus bovienii | reverse complement strand
TAAAGGTATTTCCACTGACCTTTGATTTTGATGTCGGTTTCATCCATGCGCCAGCGACGCCCCACAGGACGTTTATGCCGACGAAAAGCCTTACTCAGCAATGGTGGGTCATGACTCCAAAGCGTTAATCTGATATTCTTATGCCTTTTTAAGGGGATCTCAAAATGACGGTGACGATAGAAGTTGCTTGCCGGTATTGTAAACCGAACCGGTACGCAAACATGGAGCAGGTAAAGCCGGGTTTCCTCGTTATTATTGCAAGGGTTGCCAAAAAACC
>NZ_JANAIF010000404.1 GCF_024721015.1 Xenorhabdus bovienii | reverse complement strand
AAATCGGAGAAGCCGAGTTCGGACAACCAGCCGCCGCCCCACTGCCAGGAGCCGGAGATCGGGTAAAGGATGCCTGTCAGGACCACAACAAAGGCCAGGAAGGGCCACAGTTTGATGCGTTCTGCCAGAGCACCGGACACGATGGACGCGGTTGCGGCAACAAACATCAGCTGGAAGAAGAAGTCAGAGCCAGCGGAGGCGTAATCCAGAGCGGCGTCAGCAGCGTCCAGACCAACCGGTTCAAGCGACGTGAAGAAGCCGCCGAAGTAGAAGAAACC
>NZ_JANAIF010000403.1 GCF_024721015.1 Xenorhabdus bovienii | reverse complement strand
CGTGGAGTATGAGCTAAATACTCTATTGGAAGGTTATGGTGCTAAATTTGCAATTAATTTTTCTTGATTACTTATTTTTAATAAGAGGCGCAATTTTTGACGTATCTTTCAGCTTCACTTCGAAAGTAATATTACTCAGTTTCCAGTCACACTTCCCTCCCCCCTCCTTAGGGACACTGACCTCAACTTGATTTGACTGACCGATTGATAGAGGGTAGGTAGCACGATGAAAACCCGGAACAGAATACGACTTCATATTCGCGGTTCGGCGTTCTTTG
>NZ_JANAIF010000402.1 GCF_024721015.1 Xenorhabdus bovienii | reverse complement strand
AGAGCCCTTGTAAAGTTTCAGGCGCACCGTGCCCGTTACGTGTTCCTGGCTCTTGTCAATTGCCGCCTGGAGCATCTCGCGTTCGGGCGAGTACCAGAAGCCGTTATAAATTAGCTCGGCATCGCGCGGCATCAACTCGTCTTTGAGGTGCATCGCGCCGCGGTCCATCGTGATCGATTCTATACCGCGGTGCGCTTCAAGCAACAGCGTGCCACCCGGGGTTTCATAGATGCCACGGGATTTCATCCCGACGAAGCGGCCCTCTACGAGGTCAAGACG
>NZ_JANAIF010000401.1 GCF_024721015.1 Xenorhabdus bovienii | reverse complement strand
CAGAGGCAACATCGCCAATCAATTGTTTTAGATAATGCGTTTGGTCTTCCTTTCCAACGGGTAGTAGTTTTACATATTCCTCAGAAAATCGGCTAAAAATGGCTTTGTATCCAATACGATTACGCTGAATACCGCGCTCTATTTTGGTCTGCAAAGCATCATCGCCTATCATATACCACGCACAATGCCCTTCGGTTCCGTTCCACAATTCCTGTACTTCCAAAAAGGCAGGGTTTTCCAAATATCCTGCATCGTCCAAAACGATAATCGGATTTTCAAG
>NZ_JANAIF010000400.1 GCF_024721015.1 Xenorhabdus bovienii | reverse complement strand
CATGTTGCGTTTTGGAAAGGCGTAGAAGTAACGGATTAAGTTACAAGGCCGATAAATAAATTATATACAGGAAAAAACAGATCATGAAGGAATTTGATGCAATCATTATAGGCTCAGGCCAGGCAGGAACGCCACTAGCCAGAAAATTAGCGAAGGCGGGATGGAAAACAGCAATTATAGAAAAGAGATTAGTAGGGGGAACGTGTATTAATGATGGCTGCACACCTACAAAAGCACTGGTTGCTTCTGCAAAACTTGCTTTCATGGCTGAAAGAAGCGC
>NZ_JANAIF010000399.1 GCF_024721015.1 Xenorhabdus bovienii | reverse complement strand
CCGTCGTGTCAATGTCAAAGTGACGCCACAGGGCTGGGAACTGTTTGACCGGATCGAGCCACTTGCGCGCCAAATTACCGCCGAAACTCTTGAACCACTGAACGATGCCGAGCGGACAATTTTTCAGCTTCTTCTCAACAAACTAGTCTAGTTGAGACGCCGACGTTTTACCGACGCGATACAGACGCTTTACAGACGACCTTTCAGACGCCGACATGACGCTTGATTGCGCTGCGATCTGCGACCACGTGTTCCGCCGCCATGGTCAGAACAACCTCAC
>NZ_JANAIF010000003.1 GCF_024721015.1 Xenorhabdus bovienii | reverse complement strand
CACTCAAATATCTCGCCAAAATCTACCAAAACATGGTTTTGATTTATTAGCGCTAATTTGTGGGGATCCCTCAGCGCCAAAGCGGGTTAAATTATATTTAAATTAATTTTTTAGAATCGGTAACCAACACCAATCATCCATGTGCCCACTTTGACTTCACCAAGTTTTGAATATTCATATGATGCGTCAATCGCTATATTAGGGATCGGGTTAATCTGTAAGCCAGCAGCATAGGCGAGTTCAGTTTTATTTTCGCTGTGTGAAGATCCATTTATCTTGTTTTTGGCTTCCACTTTACCATGACCCGAGCCAACTAAGCCGTAAGCACTCACATATTCATTGATGCGATACGCAGGGCCCGCTGTCAATGAGTAATAATCTAAATCAACAGTACCCGTTTTGTGTCCACCGTAATAATATTCATACCCTTGATGAGTATATGCTAACGAACCAATCACACTCCAATTATTATCAAATTCATAGCGATATTTGATATTAAAACCTTTTGGGTTTTCTTTTAATTTATCACCCCCAGACTTAACATGGCTCTGCGCATATCCTGCCGAAATAGTGCTTTCACCAGCCGCACAAGCTCCCATTGACACAATAGACATTCCTGCGGCAACTAATGATGCCAAAACTAATTTTTTCATAATTAAATCCTTAGGTAATAAAAAAGCAAAGGCAGCATTATAGAGAAAAGGCGGATATAGAAAACCTTTTTTTATCTTTTTGTGCTTTCTGAAATTCGACCTAAATCACTGAGGACATTTCTGAAATTTACAGATAGTGGGTTTATCACTTTCTCAGTAACGCAGAACCGGGGAAACCGCCGAACGGCAATTGCGCCGCCTCACCATGTCGGGCTTTACAATCACTCATCAGTCCACCGCAAGAATCTCGTGATGGGTCATGGGTCGGATTTCCGTCTTCGTCAAAATAACGATCACCCATGTAGTTGCATGGGGATTTTCGATATAAGCCACGCATACACCACGTACACAGACTATGAATCTGACGGGTCGGAATTCGTATCCCTTGCAGGTCAGCCGGAGAAGACAAGGCAAAATGAATCTCTGTATTGTCTTCATGTGTCTTACTATCAATATAGTAGACGTCTATTTTCTCTTGCGTGGGATCGGCTTCGGGGTTGCCTTCGGGAAAATTACGGGCATCCAGATAATGCGCAAAGGTCATATGGACAGTCACACGAGCCTACGCCATATTCTGATATGCCAGACACATGGCGCTGATAGTGCCGTCAATATTGGCCACACTGAGTGTCGGTGAGGCTGCACTGCCATCACTGCTGACCCCCAGTCCTTCAATTTTGACAGGCCACGGTTTATACTCCTGACCTTGCCACCAGATAGATTTCATCGGTAACTGATCAGAGTTTTCCAGTTCATCTTCTGTGTAGGGGATAGGGTGATTATGAAAATACAGCTCTGGCCCACCAAAGGCCGAGCCATCGACCGAAAACAATAGAATCTTGCTCCCCGGCTCAAGACGCTGGAGAGTGGCATTGATTGTCATAGATAAACCTTCTACGGATGATAAACGCGGGTGAACGTGACGGATAAAGTGAAATAAGCCCCGTTGGCCTGTATATTGAATTTTCCGGCCTGATACAGTCCCAGCTCAGATAACGGATTGCGCCAAATGAACAACCCCGCCGCAAGCAGCGGGGTATCAAAACCAATAGCCAACTACAGGGTAGTTCGCCCCAAGGGGCGGGGAATATAACCCTCAGAGATTAAAAAATACATGACTATAAATGACTATTAATGAAGATCAATGACTAATGGCAGCCATTTTTGATATGGATGGTCTGCTTATTGATTCAGAGCCTTACTGGGAGCAAGGAGAAGAAACTGTATTTGGTGAATTGGGACTGGACTTATCTTTGGCGAATAAATTGCCTGATACACTGGGATTACGCATCGATAAGGTGGTTGAACTATGGTATCAGGTATCACCTTGGCAAGGCACCTCAAAAAAGGAAGTTGAACAGCGCATCATCAACCATGTCATCCGGTTAGTCAAAGAAAACCGTCCCCTGCTTCCCGGCGGCGAATACGCTTTAAACCTCTGCCATAAACATGGCCTTAAAGTCGGTCTGGCTTCTGCATCCCTCCATAATATGCTCGAGCAAGTACTTGAATTGTTTAACTTGAGACATTATTTCAATGTTGTAGTTTCTGCTGCAAACTTACCATACAGTAAACCACATCCTGAAGTGTATTTGCAGACAGCTAGCCAACTTGAGAGGTTAACCCTATTAATTGCCTTACACTGGAAGATTCCTTCAACGGTATGGTAGCAACCAAAGCAGCAAGAATGCGCTCTATTGTGATTCCTGCCTTCCACCATTTTGATGACCCCCGCTGGTCATTGGCTGATATTAAGTTAAATTCACTGGAAGAGTTAACCATAGAAAACATTACTTGATAGTTGCTCTGCGCTGCCATTTTTTGATTTGTATTTTCCCTACACGGCAGCGCAAATATTCATCATAATGTACTTTATCTTAGCTGCTCTAGGTAAAAATCAATTAAATCTTAGTGTTATATATTAATAAATAACAGATTTATCTTATTTACCCCCTATCATACTTGTGAAAAACCCTCTATACTGCCCCACTGTATGTATAAACAGCAATCAGTATAAATAATCAATATAAATCGTTATGACAGCAGAAGGGCATCTCCTCTTTTCAGTTGCCAGCCTCGTATTGGCTCACCAGCTAGAAATTACACCAGAAATAGCACAGGGAGACTGGCTTCATATGCTTCCTGGGGTACTTCTGGCCTCATTGTTACCTGATATTGATCATCCCAGTTCAACGTTAGGTAGATTATTCCGTTTTATATCAATTCCTATTGCACGACTATGCGGGCATCGTGGATTTACTCACAGCTTACTAGCTCTGGTGGTAGGAATTATTCTCTTCCAGGCTGAAATACCGTCTGGTTGGCCCATTCCAACTGACGTTTTTCATGCAATGATTGTGGGTTATATCAGCCATCTGATTGCTGATATGCTTACACCCGCAGGCATTCCACTCTTATGGCCACTTAGAATACGTTTCTGTATCCCTATTCTTAGAGGAAAGGAGCGCAAAAAAGCGGAGCGATTTATTGCTGTGCTGGTAGTCGTCATTGCCATTCTCCTTCCACATCACATTGATTTTTCGTTTATCTACCACTATTTTGATAAATTACAAATCGATAAGTTGCAAATTGACAAGTTACAGAACCTATATAAGTAGCAGATTAAATATATCCTTATCAGTTCGTGACCCCATTTCCTCAATGGGGTCATTCTCCAAAACATAAATAATTTTTGTTTCTTGCACTTAAATCACTATGTGTAACTCCGCAAATTATATCGTCAATCAGCAAAAATCAGACGAAAATCAAATGTAATAACATAAGGCCATATAACCAATTGCACTAGATAGTAAAAAATCATTATATTTAATTCCATTTAATTATAAGTAAGACTTTTCTTATGCTGATACCATGTTTTCTTATCTATTAAATGGTATAACGTTCCGTTATAACCTAGCGCGATTAAATACCATACAAAAAAAATCATATAGTTAGAAACTTTGGAGGCTAGGGATGAATTTACCACTCGTCATTAATGTACTGGTTTTTGTAGCACTACTTATAATATTAGCAAAAGCGAGCTCAAATAAATGGAGCCTGTCCAAAAAAGTTGTTGTTGCCCTAGTCGTGGGTGTTGTTTTTGGGCTGGCATTGAACATCATTTATGGTGCACACAATGTCATCGTGAAAGAATCAATTAAATGGTTCAATATCGTCGGCAATGGCTACGTGCAGTTACTGCAAATGGTCATTATGCCATTAGTCTTCGCTTCTATTCTGAGTGCAGTCGCACGTTTACATAAAGCGTCTGCTTTAGGGAAAATCAGTTTCCTGACAATTGGAACCTTGTTGTTCACCACTGCAATTTCGGCTTTAATCGGCATCATTATCGCCAATGTGTTTGGTCTGACTGCTGCAGGATTAATTCAAGGCACACAAGAAACGGCGCGCCTGTCTGCTATTGAAACAAATTATATCGGCAAAGTTGCAGATCTGGGTGTGCCACAGCTTATCCTCTCTTTTATTCCTAAAAATCCATTTGCTGACCTTACTGGAGCAAGCCCTACCTCAATTATCGGTGTTGTGATTTTTGCCGCGTTTCTGGGTATCGCTGCATTACAAATGCTTAAAGATGACCATGAACGTGGTGAGCGAGCTCTTATTGCCATTGATACCCTGCAAGCATGGGCAATGAAACTAGTCAGGCTGGTTATGCGCCTAACACCATACGGCGTTATGGCTCTGATGACTAAAGTCGTTGCCAGCTCCAACATTCACGATATCGCACAATTGGGCAATTTTGTCGTTGCTTCCTATATTGCCCTTGGTTTGATGTTTGTCGTACATGGAGGGCTTTTGGCACTTACTGGCATCAACCCGATCAAATTCTTCAAAAAAGCCGGGGCGGCTCTGACGTTTGCATTTACCAGCCGTTCAAGTGCTGCCAGTATTCCGTTGAATGTTGAAACACAAACCCGTCGCCTTGGTGTACCAGAATCCATTGCCAGTTTTTCTGCCTCTTTTGGTGCGACTATCGGTCAAAATGGCTGTGCCGGTATTTATCCAGCTATGTTAGCGGTAATGGTTGCCCCAACCGTCGGTATTGACCCTTTCGATCCCCTGTGGATTGCGACTCTCGTCGGTATTGTGACAATCAGCTCTGCAGGTGTCGCTGGTGTTGGTGGTGGTGCAACATTCGCAGCACTGATTGTTTTACCTGCTATGGGGCTACCCGTGACTTTAGTCGCACTGCTGATTTCTGTTGAACCTATTATCGATATGGGCCGCACGGCATTAAACGTCAATGGTGCAATGACAGCTGGCACAATCACTAGTCAATTGATGGGTAAAACTAACAAGGAAATATTAGAGCAAGATGAAGAGGTAGGATTAAGTCAGTCCTAATCTGCATCAGATAAAATCCCGTCCCCTTTGTATCTCAATAAAACCAAATTTTGCTCAAAAGAGCGATAAAAAAGCCGGAATTCATAATAAATCCCGGCTTTATGTTTACTGAATATTTACTTCAGGCCATAACAGAGCAAATCACTATGGCATTACTTTATATATTCACCACTGCGAAGGGCTTCAATACGCTTATCTAATGGGGGATGAGATAAGAACAATTCACTGAAGCTCTTAGACTTACCATTAATACAGAATGCCATAATACGATCCTCTTCTTGAGGCTCATAGCTGGTTTTAAGACGTTGCAACGCAGCAATCATTTTTTCACGCCCAACCAGTTTCGCTGATCCTGCATCTGCGTGAAATTCACGGTAACGGGAGAACCGCATGGTAATAATGCTTGCCAGAATACCGAATACAATCTCCAGCACCATTGAAAGCACCATATAAACAATTGGATTACCGTTGCTGCTACTTTCATTCTCATTATCATTGCTAGACAGAAAACTTGATGCCGCCTGTGCAATGATACGCGAGATAAAAATAACGAATGTGTTCACAATTCCTTGCAACAACGTCATCGTTACCATGTCACCATTAGCGATATGGCTGATCTCATGAGCAATAACAGCTTCCGCTTCATCACGACTCATATTGTTCAGCAACCCAGTACTGACAGCAACTAACGAAGCGTTACGACGTGCACCTGTCGCAAATGCGTTAATATCAGGAGCATTGTAAATAGCTACCTGTGGCATGGTAATACCAACCTGATCTGACTGACGGCGAACAGTTTCCATCAGCCACAATTCCATTTCATTGGAAGGTTTTTCAATGACCTGACCACCAACAGAACGCAATGCCATCCATTTCGACATTAACAGAGAAATGAACGCACCACCAAAACCAAACAAACCAGCCATAATCATGAGGCCAGCTACACTACTTCGCTGAACTCCTGTGAGTGAAAGTATTATCCCAAACACCACCATGACCGCGAGGTTAGTGAGAAGGAACAAGGCTATTCGCATCATATAAATTTGTTTCCTTTAATTATCAAATAGTTCAACTAAGAGCTAAACCATAAATATGGGGATTCAGACCATATTATTCAATTTTTTTAAGATGTTAAGCGATAGAATCAACATAACTTTACAGTGTTACAAAAAAGGCCGACTACCAAGTCGGCCTTTTATCTGTAACGAACTTTACAATCACTTCGTCAGAGTTATTTCGGCTGGTTGATGTGCCAAATCTAGAGCAATTTGTACCGATTCATCTAAGTAGGGATCTGGCCCTTTGTAATCTTTCGGTAAATCATCAAGTGACTTGAGCGGCTTTTTACCCTCTCGTTTAAAGCGCTCATTAATACGATTCAACTTGATTGATTCATACTCCTTATTCTCTTTCTCTCTCTGCGCATAATTCAGAGAGTAAACGCCATTACGAGCTTTTATTAATTTGTAATAAGCAATATCTTGCTTGATATATTTAAACTCAGGAGCATTGGCAATACGCTGGTTATGCAATTGAGTCAGTAACGGCACCGACGCTGAAATAACCTTTGAGAAGGGATAAGATGCTGGCTGAATACTATCCCACGGTAACGCATTGTCTTCTTGGCTTTCGCCTATATCAGCAGGCTCTTCCGCTGTTGGCATAAGGATATCAGGAGTTACACCTTTAAGCTGAGTACTGCCACCATTCACCCGATAAAATTTCTGAACAGTATATTGCACTGAACCAATCTCTGGCCAGTCAGGTTTTAACATCTGATCATAAATACGATTTAGAGAACGGTGATTCTGAACGGTGCCTTTACCAAAAGTAGGATCACCAACAATTAAGCCTCGGCCGTAATCTTGCATAACAGCAGCAAAAATTTCAGATGCTGAAGCACTCCTGCCATCAACTAAAACGACTAGAGGACCTTTATAATATATTGCTTCATCAGTATCCGAGTCTTGTTTTATTCTACCGGTATTATCCCGGATCTGAACAATCGGACCAGTAGAAATAAACAAACCAGACAGCGATACAGCTTCAGTTAACGCTCCACCACCATTGGATCGTAAATCAATGACAATTGAGGAAACGCCCTGTTTGGTCAATTTTTGCAGCTGTATTTTCACGTCGTTAGTCAGGCCAACATAGAAACTCGGTATATCAAGGACGCCAATTTTTTCTTTTCCTACCGTTTTCACTGACATCTTAACTGCATTATCTTCAAGGCGAATATTCTCACGAGTTAACGTGACGATATGATTTTTAGCCCCTTTCGTGCTGGGTATGATTTCAAGGCGAACTTTACTTCCTTTCGGCCCTTTTATCAGAGTCACAACATCTTCCAGACGCCATCCGACAACATCTACGATTGGCTTCCCGGCTTGCCCGACCCCAATAATTTTGTCCCCATCTTTCAGTAAACTGCTCTTCGCTGCGGGGCCTCCCCCAACCAGTGAACGAATAGCGATATATTCATCATCATATTGTAAGACAGCGCCAATTCCTTCAAGAGAAAGGCTCATTTCTGAATTGAATTGCTCTGTATTGCTAGGTGAAAGATAGCTAGTATGAGGGTCTATTTCACGCGCAAAAGCCATCATGATAATTTGAAAAACGTCCTCACTCTTACTTTGATTAAGACGTTTTAGATGAGTTCGATAACGTTTGGTAAGTATTTCCTTGATTTCTTTATCATCTTTACCAGACAGTTTGAGATTTATCCAATCAGATTTAATCTTGGCATCCCAGAGTTTATTTAATTCCTCAACGCTGGTCGACCACGGAGCCTTAGTACGTTCGGTTTCAAACGTATCATTGCCATCTAAATTAACAGGCTGTTCCAAGCGAGAAAGAACATATTGATAGCGTTCGAAACGGCGCTTCTGCATCAAGTTAAACAGAGCATAAGGCAGCCTTAAATCACCATTTTCAAGCGCTTTACCTAAAAGCCCTTTCTGTTCAGCAAACTGGGCAATATCTGATGCAAGAAAAACATTATGGCCATAATCTAATGCGTTCAGGTAGCGATCAAAGACTTTCCCTGAAAAAGCAACATCCAGATAAAAATGGCGGTAGTGAGAACGCAAAAAGCGAGAAACAATCCGCTTACTCACGGTTGAATGTTGTTGTTCCGGTTTTAAATCTGGCAATTGACTGAGGGCAATAACAGGCGCATTGTTCCCATTAATGGTACTGCTACCGATGACATTAGCAGTATTTGCATACCCTATACCAGAAAATGATAGACCTAAAACGAAAGCCAAATTAATGAGTTTGTTCATGCCCAAGTTGGCCTCCGTATCAGAACTTTAAGTGTTCTGCGCGTACAATCATTGCCAGACCAGTAGGTAATTGCACTCTTACACCATCTTTTGCAATTTCGAGCACAGAAGCATCCATTAAACTTTTACCTACATTTACTTTGATTGTCTGCCCGACTTTCAAAGAGGATACGTCTGTGACTGAGGTTAACTCAGGTTGTGAAATTCTTGGTTGTGCAATTTTTCTTGTAACGTTATCTGCTGGTTTACGTGACTGTTGCAGACGATTTTGCGAACTAGATGAACGTTTTTCACCATCACCTGATGCTTGACGACGAGGTGCCGCCTTTTTATTCACAGGATGTTCGCTTTTTTTGTCAGATGCGTTTTCGGTTTCACGTTTCTTGGCACGTTGTTCAGCCCGTTGAGCCTGTACTCGCGCTTTCGCTTCTGCCAGTTGCTGACGCGCATGTTCAATGTGCTCCACTTCCAGCTCACCACACGCATTACCATCAAGGTCAACACGCTGGGCACCTTCTTTAACACCATAAAGGTAGCGCCAACTGGATGTATACAAGCGCAAAGCAGAACGAAGCTGTGTTTTACTTAAACATTCTTCACCCTGAATACGTTCAACGATATCCTGAAAGATCCCGATCTTTAAAGGACGTGCTTCACCTTCTGCTGCGAAACAGAGCGGAAAGCGCTCCGCCAAGAAAGCAATGACTTCTTTACTACTATTCAACTTAGGTTCAGTTTCCATGAAATTTCCTGATTACAACGGTTTTGCCAACCAGCGCAGGCATGAACAGGCGACATTATAATAGCCTTACTGATAAATGCCACGTTATACGTATGTTAAGTTACGTTCTGTTGTAGATATTTTGGCACGACGCATTGCCCCAAATGCTTACAAAGCCTGATAACAAGCGCTTTCAAGCCATGTTCATCATTTTCATCAAACCGTTCAAAAACAGTGCTGTCGATATCCAATACGCCAATAATTTGCCCATTAATTTCCAAAGGAAGGACAATTTCAGCATTACTGGCGGCATCACAAGCTATATGACCGGGAAAAGCATGTACATCAGAAATACGCTGAATGCTATTTTTTGCCACAGCAGTTCCACATACCCCTTTTCCTATAGGAATACGAACACAAGCGATCTTACCTTGAAATGGCCCTAAAACTAGAGTATTACCATCCACCAAATAAAAGCCGACCCAATTAACATCATCCAAACGATCACTTAACAATGCACTTGTATTGGCAAGAGAAGCGATTAAATCATATTCACCTGACAATAGAGCCATCAAGCTATCTGATAGCTCCTGATAAAATTTATGCTTATCCATACGCCCCTATTATAACGACCAAATTAATTAACGTTATTAAGACAAAATATTAACATCAAAGTTACTGCCCTGCTATCTATAAACTATTTTGAACAATAGTCTGTCATCATGGCAGGCATCCTTCTAGAATACCGTTTGTATCCCTGAATTAGAATTTTCTTTAATTATTTTTACCAATATTCACTTATAAAATTCGGGTAAATATCACAATTTATATTAAAAACTCGCCTGACTTGCAGTCAGATCCGTGTCCTTGTTCATATTATTATAATAAAACACCTTATCAATATACTGAAGGTTGTTTGATTTCTATTCACTTAATATATATCAGGAGAAAAAACAATTTATTGAAAAAAGTAAAATTTCCGGCGCCATATGGTAAAAAAAACAAAAAAAAGGCCGAGTATACTCCTCTACTCGGCCTATGGAAAATGGCTCTATCAAAGAGCCTTGCGCTAAAAACTACCATTGAGACGTAGAACAACCTACCACTTAAAGCGTAGTTGACATGCAATGATTTACCAAGTTTCGTCTCTCACAGACTGTGACTAGGTTGCTCTTCACACTAGCAGTGTCAACTTATAGTTATTTTTTGTCGCGTGTATTGTCACATAAAGCTAATGCCGCTTTTTGGAATGGTTCAATACTCATTTTTTGATTGGAATGCTCAGGATCATCTAAAAGGATCTTATTTAACGATGTAGCAATGATTTTATTGGATTCCATAAGCTGTGTTGCACGATCATTCAACGGGTACTGCATTAATGTACTGGGGTTAATCACAAATAGCGCCCCATCCGAGCGGCAATCAAGCATAACTTCTTCACGGGTAAAGGCCCATTGTTTCCCAAACTGCAATTTGCTGACAGTTTGTATTGGTGCGGCAATGCTCTGAAAAGAGAAAAACAAAAAAGCTAAAACCCAATATACTCGTTTCATTATAATTCCTCTGATAGACATATGCGCCTGATTCTACCGATCACTTTCGTGTTTATATAGCCAAATCAACATTTATCACTCAGGAATCATACGGGCGGTTCCGTTGCAAAGATGGCTATGCATAACAGTACAGATGTTCCCAGAATAATCTCCAACCAGCTATTCATGGTCAACCATTCATAGCGCCTTTTCTGATTTAACCTGGGTACCAGAATATAACGATTGATCAGCGCCAAAAGCACCATGCCAGCAACCAAGGCAATTTTCAACCACAGCATTGATTGATACTCAGAAATGGTGGTACTGAAAACTGGCCAGTCTGGGATTAAAATAATGCTGCTCACAATACCCGTGATGATCACCATAAAAACGGCAAAATGCCCATAATTCGAAAATTTCCGCATTGCAGCTACACTTTCACCAGATAGCTTGTCTACTATATAACCGCTATATGTACCATCACGATATAAGTTAGAATTCAATGTATTCTTCAGCCTTAAGAATTGCAAACACAGCAAAAAAGGCCACAGGCCACCAAACCAATAACCAGCACTTAGTAAATGAACAATCTGGTTAGCCTGAAGTAACAACCCGATATTCCCCTCATGCATTGCAGCATGACCAATGAAAGCATGACTTGACAGCAAAATAACAGAGCAGCCCAACAATAAGAAATTTCTAGTTTTAGTATGAACAAAGAACAAACACGCAACAGCAAGTGCTGCAACCAATAGCTGCCATTTCCACACTTGACCAAAGGCCGTTCCCAGCACGGCTAGCCAAATATCGAACTGATAAACATCATGCCAGCCATCCCCCATTAATCCTGTCTGTATGATAAACCAGACTATTGAGGTTATTAAGGCCAGCACAGTGCTGATTGAAACTCCGACTCTTAACCGTTCTTTCATCAGTACCGAAAAACGGCCTGAAGCAAGCATGGTAGTAAACAAGCTAAGGCCAAACATCAGCATGACTACCACAAAATGAAAGAAACGGCAGAGTACGTATAATGCCTCAAGCGAAATCATTATTTTACGGTAAAGTTATAAGCGCCTTTTGTTTTATGGCCATCGACAGAGAGCACGCTCCAGTCGACGCTATATTCTCCTGCTGCAAGTTTATCTTCAATTGGCAGAATTAATTTGGTCTTAGTGTCAGGATCAAGCTCTAGCTTACCCGTTTTGACGGTTTTCTTTTCTGGGCCAATCAGTTTTACTTTACTGAACCCAAGCTCAATACGCTCTGAAAAGCTCAAAGTTATAGCTTGTGGAGCGGCTTCAACCGTTGTGTTTTCTGCTGGCGTCTGGTCTTTCAAATGCGCATGAGCCAAAGCCTGTTGACAAGACATTCCGACAAATAGAACGGCCAGAGCAGATAATTTAGCCCAGAATGAACGGATGCTAAGAATGGACATAATAGATAACCCTTTAATATACAGGTGAATTTTCATACCTAAATAGGGATTCTATATCAAAAAACAGGTTTAATCTGTGATAATCTGCGGCCAAAGTCATGGCCTGTGAACCACTACGCAAAAATGAGGACAAAAATGAAAAGAACCGTAATTCCTGCCACAAAAACAAACGAAAAAGCGGAAATTACGGTAAAAAAGCCAGATGAGCTTATTTTGCTTATCTATCAGGCATGTGCTGGTACAGACAACCCTTTCAGATCTTTATCCAGCAAGAACAGTGACTTGCCACTTTCACCTACCATACCCAATTTATCCAGAATGGATTTGAACAGTTTTTCTTCTTCATGTTGTTCAGCAACATACCACTGTAGAAAGTTAAAAGTAGAGTAATCCTGTGTCATCATCGCTACATGAGCCAGCTTGTTGATCTCTTCTGTGATCAGTTTTTCATGCTCATAGGTCTGATTAAATACATCAGAGATGGAGTTAAATTCAACTGGAGGAGCCTGAACAGCACCGAGAACAGGCATTGCTCCCGTGTCACCCAAATAATCAAACAGGCGCTGCATGTGCTGCATTTCTTCCTGTGAATGAGCTCTCAGAAATGCCGCCGCGCCTTCATATCCTTTGTCACTGCACCATGCACTCATTTGCAAATATAGGTTGGCAGAATAAAACTCCAGATTTAATTGCTCATTTAATTTCTTAACCATTTCTTGTTTTAACATCAACCCATACTCCTAGTAACTTATTAAAGTTCGCATATTATGCCTATTAAAACTCAATAAAACAAAAATAAAACAAAAATATTTAATCAATTGATAATTAAGCATTTATTTAAAATAAATAATAAGAATAAATCTCATTAAATATAAGAAAATAAAAATCACTTTTATTTAACTAAATATCTAATTAAAAAAATAAACAGCTAATAAAAATGATAATTGATATTATTAATGTTTAGCTGGTTATTTTTACCACAATTAAACAACTTGCTAAATAAAGAGGACTCGATTAATTTTATCCCGTAAAAATGAATGTTATTTTTTAGAGAGGATATGATGGTTCATAACTTAGCCAAGTTATCTAAAGATGAAATGGATAAGGTCAATGTTGATTTAGCTGCATCAGGAGTTGCATTTAAAGAACGCTATAACATGCCTGTCATTCCTGACACGGTTGAACAATCTCAACCACAGCACCTGCGAGAATATTTCCGGCAGAGATTAAATCATTACCGCCAGCAATCAAGGTATTTTTCACGCTTACCTTATGAACCCAGAAGCCGTTAGGGATGGGACAAAGAAGATAACCACCCACTTAAGTGGTGGTTATCTCAGCTATTTTCCAGCAAACTTATCAGTCGCCTTGATCAACTGGTGTAAAATGCCTGCTTCGTCAAAGGAATGACCAGCACCTTCTACAATATGCAACTCCGCTTCTGGCCATGCTTTTGCCAGATCCCATGCGTTCTGTAACTGGCACACCATATCATAACGTCCATGAATAATCGCCGCAGGAACATGCCTGATAAGATAAATATGGTCCAATAACTGCTGTGTATTATCCATAAAACCGTTATTGACGAAGTAGTGATTTTCAATACGAGCAAGTGCCAGGGCAAATTTATCTTCTGAGAATGAATTTGCATTTTCAGAAGGCAATAATGTTACAGTTTCACCTTCCCAAAGGCTCCATAAACGGGCAGCTTCCAACTGTACTTCTGGATCATCACTCGTCAAGCGCTTACGGTAAGCATCCATTACATCTTCGCGTTCTTCCTCAGAAAGGATAGATATCATGCGTTCCCATTTATCTGGGAAAAACCGGGAAGCACCGTCCTGATAATACCAATGCAATTCTTGGGTACGAAGTAAAAAAATACCCCTTAACACCAGCTCTGATACACGGCTCGGATGTTTCTGAGCATAAGCCAGAGACAAAGTTGTCCCCCATGAACCGCCAAAAACCAGCCAGCTATCAACCCCCATCAAATTACGCAGACGCTCAATATCATCAATCAAGTGCCATGTGGTATTATTTTCAAGACTGGCATGGGGTTTGGAGCGCCCACAACCACGTTGATCAAACAACATGACATGATAGCACTCAGGGTCAAATAACTGTCGATGATAATTTGCGATCCCTCCACCAGGGCCTCCATGAATGAATACCGCAGGTTTACCTTTTGGATTGCCGCACAGTTCCCAGTAAACCTGATGTCCATCTCCGGTATCCAGATATCCCGTTTGGTACGCGTCATAAGCCGGATAGAGTTTTCGTAGTTCCGCCATAAAGACCTCTCACTGGTTAAATAAAACGAGATACACTCCCAGTATCCCGAATACATTTAAAGTTATCATGACAAGCTATTTACTTTACCTCACTATAATTGATTGTATCTTTTTGACAATCAATTGTGACATTGTAACTTTTGTCTCTTTGGGAGCCACGAACAATAAGCGGAACCTGTAACGCATTTCTATCGCCAGTCATATCATTGACATTTACCCATGCAATGGGTTTTGAAGTTCCTAATTGTTTCCTGTCTTTATCCCAGTGATGAATACGATTTTGTAAGAAATCTTGCTTGACCTGTGCTGCTATTTGGTCTTTGGTTAAGTTTTTGCAAGAAACAAACTTCGCCACGTGATCATTTTCAGCGGCTGACGCAGTAGTCAATGAAACGGAAAGCAGAATGCCTGTTCCCAATAACCCAATACGATGAATAAATTGGTTTGCCTTCATATTACCTCCTATTACCACCCAAATAATATGGATTAAATGTTGGGGTAAACTAACATGTAATAGAAAGTAATTATGTGAGTTTTGTTAAAAATGCGTTGCGGTTATTTTTCGTCATCCTCAAATAAAACATGGATCTGCTCCTTGCCCTGATGTTTCTCCCTCAACTCTTGAGCAACAATAGCAATAGCTTCCCCACTGCTCATACCTTCTGAAATGAACTGATGGATCCTTTCTACTGCAACTTGCTGTTCTTCATGGGATAATGCCGGCATACCTGAAAACATGACCATAACCTCAAATATACGTTCACAATTAATGACAAGCGGGATTATATACCCAATAGGTTTTAATAGACGCTTTTATCTCAAGTCAAGGGTGAGATTCTGTGATAATCTCCACTAGTTAATAAGTTATTTTTTCGAATTACCCAACGCCAACACTGGTTACATCATGAAGATTGCATTACAAAAACGACTGTTACCTTATTCTCCTGATCTTGCCACCCGATATTTTGCCCCTCTCTCAGTATCACCTTGGGCAATGTTGTTACATTCTGGAACGGCTGAACACCCCCATAACCGATTTGATATTTTAGTTGCCGAACCAGTAACAACGCTTATCACACGGGGAGAATCAACAGAAATAAACTGTAATGGTGAAGTTTCTCTCTCTCAGGAAGATCCATTCTTGTTGTTGAAGAAGCATCTGCATATTCGCAATATTGCTCTGCAATTCGATCCTGATTATCCTTTTCAGGGGGGGGCATTAGGTTTATGGGGATACGATCTTGGCCGCAAGATTGAAAAATTACCCTCTATTGCTGCCAATGAACTGGATTTTCCGGATATGGCCGTTGGGATTTACGACTGGGCTCTGATCATCGATCATCACCGACAGAAAGCAACATTACTGGGTTATCACAATCTCGATAATCGTCTGGCATGGCTAGAATCGCAGCAAAAAAACCGGGAAACAAATTTCTCCCTGAGCAGTCAATGGCAATCCAATATGACTGCGCAGCAATATCACGAAAAAATTGCCCAGATTCATCGCTATCTGCGTGATGGAGACTGCTATCAAGTCAATCTGTCGCAGCGCTTTCATGCCAGCTATCAAGGTGATGAGTGGCAGGCCTTCACCCAACTCAATGATAGTAATCGCGCTCCCTTTTCTGCTTTTATCCGTTTGCCTGAAAACTGCATTATCAGCGTTTCGCCTGAACGTTTTTTATTACTGGAAGATAAGCAAATCCAAACGCGCCCAATTAAGGGAACATTGCCACGATTGCAAGATCCGGAAGAAGATTATTTACAAGCCAAAAAATTGGCCAACTCCCGCAAAGATCGCGCTGAAAATCTGATGATTGTTGACTTATTGAGAAATGACATCGGACGGGTAGCAACACCAGGCTCTGTCAAGGTTCCTGAATTGTTTGTCGTTGAGCCCTTTCCCGCTGTATACCATCTGGTTAGTACCATTACAGCAACATTACCTGATGAATATCAGGCCACCGATTTACTCCGAGCTTGTTTTCCAGGTGGTTCAATCACTGGCGCACCCAAAATTCGTGCTATGGAAATCATTGAAGAGTTGGAACCTCATCGTCGGCATGGATATTGCGGTGCTATTGGCTATATTAGTTTCTGCGGTACAATGGACAGCAATATCACCATACGTACCTTACTGACAGAAAAGGGAAAAATTTACTGTTGGGCAGGTGGTGGTATCGTCGCAGATAGCATTGCTGAAAAAGAGTATCAGGAAACATTTGATAAACTGGGGCGCATCTTACCTCAATTAGGGGAACTCCATATACCATGACATCGCTTTCTGACTTCATTCATCGGTTTCAATTGCAACTTCCTGCGCAGCCAGCAGATTTGGCGAACAACCAGCGAAATGCTGCTGTATTGCTGCCGATTATCTGTAAGCCAGAGCCAACACTTTTATTGACCCAGCGCGCTAAAAACCTGCGTTCACATGCCGGCCAGATCGCTTTTCCTGGTGGAGCCGCCGATCCCGAAGATCATTCTCTGATTGCCACCGCTTTGCGTGAAGCAGAAGAAGAAGTCAGCATTCCACATCACAAAGTACAAGTATTGGGGCAGCTAGCCCCCTTAGACAGCAGTGGGGGCTATCGTGTTACTCCCGTTGTCGGGTTAGTCTCTCCCTCTCTTTCTTTTCGGACAAATCCAACAGAAGTGGCAAGAATTTTTGAAATTCCACTTTTTGATGCTCTCTCTCTTCCCCACTACCAACATTTAGATATAAAAAGCCGCAAGCGACAGCACCGAGTCTATTTTTATTGGTATCGTGAACAAATGATTTGGGGATTAACTGCGGCTATTATTTATCGGCTGGCACAACAAGTTCAAAGATCGGTCTAACAATAATCGCAAAGCATCACCAAAATGTGCGTTTCTTAGCCACATTCATATCAATTGCTATTATAATTAAAAAAAAACTGTAAACTCCTTTATCAACGCTACTAAATAACAGTAAAGTAGCGCGCTTTAATATAAATAACTATATCTCTTTCTTCTTAAAGGAGTCTGGCGTGATTAGCGTTTTCGACATGTTTAAGGTGGGTATTGGCCCATCCAGCTCTCATACTGTTGGTCCTATGAAAGCAGGAAAACAATTTGTCGATGATCTTGTAAACCAAGGAGTAATGTCCTCTATCACGCGTGTAGCTGTTGATGTTTACGGCTCACTTTCATTAACTGGGAAAGGTCACCATACGGATATCGCCATCATCATGGGGCTGGCAGGTAACATGCCCGCGACTGTTGATATTGATTCAATTCCTGGTTTTATTCGTGATGTTGAGCAAACTCAACGTTTGCCGCTGGCAAATGGTTTACATGAAGTCGATTTTCCTCGTGACGGAGGTATGAACTTCCGCAACGATAATCTGTCACTACATGAAAACGGTATGCAGGTTCATGCATTCGCAGGTGACGAAAAAATTTACAGCAAAACTTACTACTCCATCGGTGGTGGGTTTATTGTTGATGAAGAACATTTCGGCAAACCCTCTCAAGATACCAAACCGGTTTCTTATCCATTCAGCTCTGCTGCTGACCTGCTGATGAACTGCAGCAAAACAGGTCTGTCTGTTTCTGGCTTGATGATGAAAAACGAGCTGGATTTGCATAGTAGAGAAGAAATTGGCGAATACTTTGCCGATGTATGGAATACCATGCAAGCCTGTATTGACCGTGGTCTGAACACGGAAGGCCTATTGCCAGGCCCACTGCGAGTGCCTCGCCGTGCCGCAGCTCTGCACCGTATGCTGACATCATCAAATAATTTCTCCAATGACCCAATGAACGTGGTTGATTTGATCAATATGTTTGCATTGGCGGTCAATGAAGAAAATGCGGCGGGTGGCCGAGTTGTCACAGCACCAACCAATGGTGCATGTGGGATCGTGCCAGCGGTACTGGCTTATTACAACCACTGCATCGAGCCAGTTACGCCAGATCTTTATATCCGCTATTTCCTTGCCTCTGGTGCAATCGGCATCCTGTATAAGATGAACGCGTCTATTTCTGGTGCAGAAGTAGGCTGTCAGGGCGAAGTTGGGGTTGCCTGTTCAATGGCAGCGGCAGGTCTTGCTGAATTATTGGGTGCGAGCCCTGAGCAAGTTTGCATTGCAGCAGAAATTGGTATGGAGCATAACCTCGGTCTGACTTGTGACCCGGTTGCTGGGCAGGTGCAGGTTCCATGTATCGAACGTAATGCGATTGCTTCAGTCAAAGCCATCAATGCATCTCGCATGGCACTTCGCCGTACCAGCGAACCCCGTGTTTCGCTAGATAAAGTCATTGAAACTATGTACGAAACAGGTAAAGACATGAACGCGAAATACCGTGAAACATCACGCGGTGGTTTGGCGATTAAAGTTCAGTGTGACTAATCACAGATGCCGTTCATCAACACCCTGATGAGCGGTATTTATTATCCACTATTAGTATATACGCCTTATCTAGAAAAATATCCCTGCCATGTGGCAGGGATATTTTTTGGCTGAAACGGATCACTTAAGTACATTATTTTCTCTTCCCCCCCTAAAACATCACATTTTTTTTATACAAACATTAATAAAATGTTACCGGAAACAGTTCAATAAACCATTAAAATGAGAAAATAAAGAATAAAAAATCACAATAAAATGAAAATTAAAACGAAAATCTTGTTTTCATCTCTCAAAACAGTCCATCTTAATTTTTCTGACTGATAGCAATTTTCTTAAATGCTTCAAATGATAATCTAACGATATATTTTCTTATGTAACAAAATATAAAACCATGAGAAATGAAATATTTGAGATAGATTCTCAATAGGACATGATGTTTGCAACTATCATATTAATTAATAGGAGGCGCAATACATTAGAAATATTGAGAGTAAGCTTGCAGTAGACCTGAGTTCAATTGCTACAGAAAGGGGAAAAACAAGTGAGTATAGCCATTATGATTGGCACACATGGGGCTGCGGCAGAGCAACTGCTTCATACCGCAGAGATGTTGATTGGAGAACAGGAAAACGTTTCTTATATTGACTTCGTACCCGGTGAAAATGCCGATACATTGTTCGACAAATACAACCAGAAACTGGAATCACTTAATACAGAGCAAGGTGTCTTATTTTTCGTGGATACCTGGGGTGGTAGCCCATTCAATGCAGCCAACCGTATCGTGGTTGACAAAAGCAACTACGAAATTGTCACTGGCGTAAACGTCCCCATGCTGGTTGAAGCCTTCATGTGCCGCGACGATGATCCATCAATGGAAGAGCTGGTTTCTGTGGCACTGGAAACAGGAAGAGAAGGTATCCGCGCCCTTAAAACAGAACAAGCTGAAGAAACCCAAAAACCTGAACCAGTCAAACCCGCAGCACCAACCATTGCTCCCGCTTCATCACCTACCGTTTCTGGTGGCGGGCACATGAAAATTGCCCTTGCGCGCATCGATGACCGCCTTATTCATGGTCAAGTTGCAACTCGCTGGACAAAAGAAACCAATGTTAAACGCATCATTGTGGTCAGCGATGATGTGGCACAAGATACCATCCGCTCCACTTTGCTGAAGCAAGTTGCGCCTCCTGGCGTCAGCGCTCATGTGATAGACGTTGCTAAATGCGTTCGTGTTTACAACAACCCTAAATATGCGGGTGAGCGTGTCATGCTGCTATTCACAAACCCTACAGATGTACTGCGTATTGTCGAAGGCGGTGTTTCACTTGAATCTATCAATATCGGTGGCATGGCTTTCCGTCAGGGCAAGACTCAGATCAATAACGCCATTTCGGTTGATAGCGCTGACATTGAAGCTTTCGAGAAATTAAATTCCCGCGGTATAGAACTTGAAGCTCGTAAAGTTTCCAGTGATACCCGCTTGAATATGATTGATCTACTTAAAAAAGCTTAAAAAACAAAAGACAGATGCTATTTTACTCACCATTACTCAATAACGAAATTCTAACCAAATTCCATTTGGTTACAGGAGAAAAACAATGGAAATTACCGTTGTTCAACTTTTGTTGATATTCATCGTTGCCTGTATTGCAGGCATGGATTCTATTCTTGATGAATTTCAATTCCACCGTCCGCTGGTTGCCTGTACATTAGTCGGCTTAGTACTGGGTGATATGAAAACCGGCATCATCATCGGCGGTACACTCGAGATGATTGCTCTTGGCTGGATGAATATCGGTGCGGCAGTCGCCCCCGATGCAGCATTAGCCTCCATCATTTCAACCATTCTGGTTATCGCTGGCGGGCAAGACGTTGGTGCAGGTATCGCACTGGCTATTCCTCTGGCTGCGGCAGGACAAGTATTGACCATTATCGTCCGTACTCTGACCGTTGGCTTCCAGCACGCGGCGGACAAAGCCGCAGAAAATGGTAATCTCCGTGCAATCAGCGCCCTTCACATCTCTGCGTTAATGCTTCAGGCAATGCGTATCGCTCTGCCTGCACTGGTCGTGGCATTGTCAGTCGGTACGTCTGAAGTTCAGAGCATGCTGAACGCGATTCCACAAGTTGTGACCAGCGGCCTGAATATCGCAGGGGGCATGATCGTCGTTGTCGGTTACGCAATGGTGATTAATATGATGCGCGCTGGCTACTTGATGCCCTTCTTCTACCTCGGTTTCGTCACAGCGGCCTTTACTGATTTTAACCTTGTTGCATTGGGTGTGATTGGCGTTGTTATGGCTATCCTGTATATCCAACTTAGCCCTAAATATAACCAATCACAGACAGCCGCTTCTGCAGGCAATACTTCAAATGACCTTGATAACGAATTAGATTAAGAGGATGAACAACATGTCAGATACAACAAACATAGGTCAGAAAAAACTGACACAAAGTGATATCCGTGGTGTTTTTCTCCGCTCTAATCTATGTCAGGGTTCATGGAACTTTGAACGTATGCAGGCATTGGGTTTTTGCTTCTCAATGGTGCCAGTCATTCGTCGCCTCTATCCTGAAAATACTGAGGAACGAAAACAAGCCATAAAACGCCATCTGGAATTCTTCAACACCCATCCTTATGTGGCAGCACCTATCCTTGGCGTCACCATGGCGATGGAAGAACAGCGCGCCAATGGTGCCGATATTGATAACGGTGCCATCAACGGGATCAAAGTCGGCTTAATGGGGCCACTGGCTGGCGTGGGCGACCCGATTTTCTGGGGAACCGTGCGTCCAGTCTTCGCCGCCCTTGGTGCCGGAATTGCTATGAGCGGTAGCATGATGGGGCCAATTCTATTTTTCTTCCTATTTAACTTAGTACGATTACTCACCCGTTACCTTGGCGTGGCTTATGGCTATAAAAAAGGCTTAGATATCGTTAAAGATATGGGCGGCGGCTTCTTACAAAAAATGACGGAGGGGGCATCAATTCTTGGCCTGTTTGTCATGGGCGCGCTAGTCAATAAGTGGACTAAAGTGAATATTCCGCTGGTAGTTTCTGAAGTACCCGATCCTACCACTGGCGTAATAAAAGTCACTACCGTTCAAACTATTCTTGACCAATTAATGCCTGGTTTGATGCCGCTATTGCTGACCTTCGGCTGCATGTGGCTGCTGCGGAAAAAAGTAAACCCACTGTGGATCATCATGGGCTTTTTCGTTCTAGGGATCGTAGGCTTCCGTTTTGGTTTCCTCGGTTAAGTTTGATTTCTCTGCATTATTTGCGTATTTGGGGAGGTTTTTCCTCCCCTATTTCTTTATTGTAAAAACAAATATGTTATAAATAACCCATTAGCTATATAAAAAATAGGGAATTCAAATGAGCTTGAATGATATCATATTAATGATTTTAATTTTATTAATGCTCGCTTTTGCGATTTATGATGAATTTATTATTAATCAGATCAAAGGTAAAACGCTATTAAATATAAAACTAAAAAGAAAACATCGGATCGACGCCTTAATATTTATCGTTCTGATTTCTATCGTCATTTATAATAATGTTATCGTACAGGGCAATCAGTTAACTACCCACTTACTGTTATTTATCATTTTGGTTACAATATATTTAGGTTATATTCGCTCGCCTAAACTTATTTTCAAAAAACAAGGATTTTATTACGCCAACCGTTTTTTTCAATATAAAAAGATAAACACAATGAATCTATCTGAAGACGGTATTTTAATGATAAGTTTTGAAAAAAATAATATATATATCGCTGTAAACAAACTGGATGATTTAGAGAAAATCTATCAATTCCTTGTCAACAACAGATAATATCATTCTTCATTAATACACATATTTTAAATGAGGCCAATAATTAATATTAGCTTCATTTTTCAATCAAGACAGATAATGATAAGCATTATCAATAATAACTTTTAATATATAACTAAATATTTTTTGCCTTTTATTTTAAATCTGGTATTGTCCTTTCCAGTCATTGGGGAGTAGCCTGTTCCAAAACATTTTTGGAAAATTCGTATCAACATACTCGTTTGCAACAAAACGTGGTACGAATGCCTGAAGAGCCTAATAAAAATAAGCTCTAAATCGGTTGGCAAGACCATAGACACATGACACCACCATTGGTTGGGTGTGGGTTATGTGTATATGGAATCACCCAGCCGAGGCTATGTTGATGAATCTCTACGCAACACTCATTCTCGCATTCGCGCTATCCATGGATGCTTTCGCTGCCGCAGTAGGAAAAGGTGCCGTTCTTCACCGCCCACGTTTCCGTGAGGCGATCCGCACAGGTATTATCTTTGGTTTGGTTGAAGCCTGCACGCCTTTAATCGGTTGGTTTTTGGGACTTTATGCCAGCCAATATATTATGGAATGGGATCACTGGATTGCATTTTCACTGCTGTTCATGCTTGGCTGTCGGATGGTTATTGAAAGTTTGAAAAATAATGTTCAAACTACCGTTGAATCTACTCCTCGCCGTCATAGTTCAACGACATTAGTTATCACTGCAATTGCAACTAGTCTCGATGCTATGGTGATTGGTGTCGGTCTCGCTTTCTTACAGGTCGATATTTTGCATACCGCCATGACAATTGGAATAATAACCATGATTATGGCTACATTAGGAATGTTAATTGGGCGCTATATTGGACCATTATTAGGAAAACGGGCAGAATTGATTGGTGGTCTGATATTAATCATCATTGGGTTCAATATATTATTTGAGCATCTTAAATTATTTATGTATGCAGTATAGTTATCTCTCCGGAATAGATATCTTCCTATATCTATTCCGAATCAAACTATCATTATCAAATACGCCGATAAACTTTTAGCGTAAAATCAGCTTCACAATTAAATAGTTTTTCAGTCATCAAATTAGTTTTAACCTGTTCTGATGCCCGCCAGGCAAAAGGGGTCATCTGCAATAAATTATGAGCTTGCTCTCCATCCAATGACATTGCATAGGCCAGCATTTCTGTCGAAATTAATTCAAATCCCTCCCACTGTTCCTTGTTTTCAGGATGTAAATTCACTTCCTGATAAATCAATTCCTTCAGCTGATACAAATGACGTGGGCCAGGTGTAACCGTCAAAACAATGCCATGCGGTTTTACAACACGAGCTAATTCAGTCGCTTTGCAAGGAGCATAAATCCGCAGAATTCCGTCAAGCGAACCGTCAGCAAATGGCAGGCGGTGGCTGGATGCAACGCAGAAATTGACTTTTGGGTAGCGTTTAGCCCCATAACGAACCGCTATTTTCGCTACATCCAAACCATATACCGTTATATTCTGATGGAGATTCAACTGTGCCTGTACCGCAGCCGTATAATAGCCTTCACCACAACCAATATCCAATAACGTTCCGGCGCCTTCTGGCAAATACTTGTCAAGCAACTGAATAGTTTTCTGTTGTAATTCCTGATAGTAGCCAGAATGTAAAAACACCCTTCTCGCCTGCATCATTTCAACACTGTCACCCGGTTCTTTTGAGCGTTTATGTTGAACTGGCAGCAAATTAACATAGCCTTCTTTCGCACAATCAAACTGATGATTGTTTTCACAGCGCCATTGATGATGAGTGAACAATAATGGTGAATGACATAGAGGGCATTGATAAGACATAACATTCCGATGAATAGGGAAATTTAGAGGCTTACTATAGCATGTTTTTTATGGAACTGCGGGTGATACTGGATTGACTATTCCAAGTTCTAAATTTATTGTCTTTATTACATTTAACAAACATTGTGATTACAAAAATAATGATTATGCCATTTGACAACTTGGAAACCGAACGACTTCTATTAAGAAAATTAGCTTATGATGACGCCCCTCAAATTCAGCAAAAATTCCCTTATTGGGAGGTCGTGAAGTATTTAGACAGCAATGCAGTTCCTTGGCCATATCCGGATAACGGTGCAGAATACTTTGTCAATCACATTGCTATGCCTGAAATACAAACTGGAAAAGCATGGATATGGTCAATCAGGATGAAAAATAACCCTGATAAACTAATTGGTATGATTGGGTTATATGATAAACCGGATAACAACCGAGGTTTCTGGCTTTCTCCAGAATATCATGGCCGAGGATTGATGCGGGAAGCCAGCGAAAGAGTCACTGATTACTGGTTTAATGAGTTGGATCGAACCTTACTCAGAACACTGAAAGCCTGTATTAATGAAAATTCGAGAAAAATTTCATTAATACAGGGAATGCGTTTGATCAGCACCAATAAAAAGCAATATGTGTCAGGTAGATATGATTCTGAAATGTGGGAAATAACCAAAGATGAGTGGCGTAATAAGTATTCTCTTCCTTGACGTAAATTACCAATAAATACGTACAGCAATATTTATATAAAACAAGAGGCAATATAGCTTTTTTAGATAAGAGCATTTACAGATTAAATTTAACTTAAAAAAGAATAAAGTATAAATCTGATAAATTCTCAACACATAAAAATAATTTAATTATCATAATCTATTACCATTATATTATATGGCTTATGACAATAATGTAATAATTGCAATGTGTTGATTTGGCCTCAGATCCCGCTCGAAAACACGATTTACACATACAGTAATGAAAAAATCATGCTG
This sequence comes from Xenorhabdus bovienii, assembly GCF_024721015.1. Taxonomy (GTDB): domain Bacteria; phylum Pseudomonadota; class Gammaproteobacteria; order Enterobacterales; family Enterobacteriaceae; genus Xenorhabdus; species Xenorhabdus bovienii. The sequence goes on along the minus strand of NZ_JANAIF010000003.1, from coordinate 112,967 downwards.
TTGGCATACTCCATACTCTGTTGATTACTGCTCTATTAAAGTATGAGTCATAACTTCCGGCAATCAAATATCCGAAAAATTAAAATAGTCATTAAATATACTGGCTTGATTTAATGAGCAAGAAAAGAAAAAGACCCTGAAATCAGGGCCTTATTTATTAAATCATCATGCAATGGTGACGTATGGAAAGGCTTTGGATCATTCCCACTCGATCGTCGCTGGTGGCTTACCACTGATATCATAAACTACCCGCGATATGCCACTGACCTCATTAATGATCCTGTTCGACACACGACCTAAGAAATCATATGGCAGGTGTGCCCAATGAGCGGTCATAAAATCGATGGTTTCAACCGCACGCAGGGAAACGACCCAGTCGTATTTACGGCCATCACCCATTACGCCGACAGAGCGTACTGGCAGGAATACAGTGAACGCCTGACTGACTTTATTGTACAGATCCGCTTTATGCAGTTCTTCAATAAAAATAGCATCTGCACGGCGCAGCAGGTCACAATACTCTTTCTTCACTTCACCTAATACACGCACACCAAGACCTGGGCCTGGGAATGGATGGCGGTACAGCATGTCATATGGCAGACCCAGTTCCAGACCAATACGGCGAACTTCGTCTTTAAACAGCTCTTTCAGCGGTTCAACCAGACCCAGTTTCATATCGTCCGGCAGGCCACCCACATTGTGGTGCGATTTGATGACATGAGCATTACCTGTCGCAGAAGCAGCAGATTCGATAACATCTGGATAAATCGTGCCTTGTGCCAGCCATTTAACCTGAGTTTGTTTTGATGCTTCTTCATCAAATACATCAATAAAGACATGACCTATGGTTTTACGCTTGGCTTCTGGCTCATCAATGCCCGTCAATGCAGACAAGAAGCGCTCTTCTGCCTTAACATGAACGAGGTTCAGGTCGAATTTACCCTCAAACATCGCCATAACCTGATCGGCTTCATTCAGACGCAACAGACCGTTGTCTACGAAAACACAGGTCAGGCGTTTGCCAATGGCGCGGTTCAGCAGCAATGCGGTTACGGAAGAATCCACGCCACCAGACAGTGCCAGAATAACGTGATCATCACCAATCTGCGTACGTAGGCGTTCTACAATATCGTCGATGATGGAAGCAGATGTCCATAATGCTTCACATTGACAAATATCCAGTACAAAACGTTGCAAAATATTCAAACCCTGATGAGTATGAGTAACCTCTGGGTGGAATTGCACGCCATAAAAACGTTTTTCATCATTGACCATAATGGCAAACGGGCAGGTATCCGTGCTGGCAACGGTGATGAAACCTTCTGGAACAGCAGTGACTTTATCACCATGACTCATCCATACATCCAGCAAAGGCTTACCGGATTCACTCAGGGCATCCTGAATACCACGGAATAATTCACAGTCACTTTTGATTTCAACTTGAGCATAACCAAATTCGCGCTCAGTGGAATTACCCACCTTGCCACCCAGTTGCGTGGACATGGTTTGCATACCATAGCAAATTCCCAGTACCGGCACGCCTGCATCAAAGACATATTCCGGCGCACTCGGGCTATTATTCTCTGTTGTACTTTCCGGTCCACCCGAAAGGATGATACCACTCGGGTTAAATTCACGGATTTGCTCTTCCGTGACATTCCATGTCCAAAGTTCACAATAAACACCAATTTCACGAATACGGCGGGCAATTAGCTGGGTATATTGCGAACCAAAATCAAGGATCAGAATGCGATGCTGGTGGATATTAGTTGTCATTTGAGGTGAATTCCAAAAACAAGTGGCAAGAAAAATAAAGAAGTCAGTGGCCCGATAGCGGGCCACCCTAAATAAATTACAAACCTAAACGATAGTTTGGTGATTCTTTGGTGATGGTCACGTCATGTACGTGACTTTCCTGAATGCCCGCACCACTGATACGAACGAACTCTGCTTTAGTTCTCAGTTCGTCAATAGTGGCACAGCCTGTTAACCCCATGCAGGAACGCAAGCCACCCATTTGCTGGTGAACGATGCTTTTCAACAGGCCTTTGTAAGCCACACGGCCTTCGATGCCTTCTGGCACCAGTTTGTCAGCCGCGTTATCGGTCTGGAAATAACGGTCAGAAGAGCCTTTGGACATCGCGCCCAGTGATCCCATACCACGGTAGGATTTGAAAGAACGTCCCTGATAGAGTTCAATTTCCCCTGGGGATTCGTCTGTACCAGCCAGCATTGAACCCACCATGACGCATGATGCGCCCGCTGCAATCGCTTTAGCGATGTCACCAGAGAAGCGGATTCCACCGTCAGCAATCACAGGAATGCCAGTACCTTCCAGTGCATCCACAGCATCAGCAATCGCCGTGATTTGAGGGACACCAACACCAGTAACGATACGGGTAGTACAGATAGAACCAGGGCCAATACCAACTTTCACTGCGTTAACGCCGGCTTCAAACAGTGCCTTAGCACCTTCGCCAGTCGCTACGTTACCACCAATGATTTGCAAATCAGGATATTTAGCACGGGTTTCACGAATACGCTGCAAAACACCTTCAGAATGGCCGTGGGATGAATCAATAAGCAGGATATCCACTCCCGCAGCCACCAGCGCATCAACACGTTCTTCATTGCCAGCGCCCGCACCGACCGCAGCACCAACCCGCAGACGACCTTCTTCATCTTTACAGGCGTTAGGCTTACGTTCTGCTTTCTGGAAATCTTTCACAGTGATCATGCCAAGCAAGTGGAAGCTATCATCAACGACCAGTGCTTTCTCAACACGCTTTTCGTGCATTTTCTGCAACACAACTTCGCGCGCTTCACCTTCTTTTACGATGACCAGACGCTCTTTCGGCGTCATTACCGCAGTCACTGGCTGATCCAGATCAGTAACGAAACGTACATCACGGCCAGTAATGATACCTACCAGTTCGTTCTCTTCTGTCACGACAGGATAACCCGCGAAACCATTACGTTTAGTCAGTTCATGTACTTCGCGCAATGTAGTTTGTGGCGTTACAGTAACAGGATTAGTCACGACACCACTTTCATGCTTTTTCACGCGACTGACTTCTTCTGCCTGACGCTCAATGGGCATATTCTTGTGAATGAAGCCGATGCCCCCTTCCTGGGCCAGTGCAATTGCCAGAGCAGATTCCGTCACAGTATCCATGGCCGCTGAGAGCATAGGAACGTTCAGACGAATAGTGGAAGTTAATTGAGTGGACAGATCTGCCGTATTAGGCAGGACTGTAGAATGGGCAGGAACCAACAAAACGTCATCAAAAGTTAATGCTTCTTTTTTAATTCGCAACATGGGCAATATCTCACCAAGCTATGGGCAATAAGGCATAAAATATTGCCGCGGCATTATACAGGCCGTAATCGATTGCCTCCAGCATTTTTTAAAAAAATTTCTTGATTCGTACTCTGGGATGATTAGTATCAGTTAATTAACCTCTTGCTTTGAAATTTGATCTGGCTCACATGTCACTACCAACCAACACCGGAATTTTTTCTGTTAGTCGTCTGAATCAGACTGTCCGTCAGCTATTAGAGCTGGAAATGGGTAGAATTTGGCTAAGTGCTGAAATTTCTAACTTTTCCCAGCCTTCATCAGGGCATTGGTACTTCACTTTAAAAGATGAGCGGGCGCAAATTCGTGCTGCTATGTTTCGCAGCAGCAATCTGCGGGCAACATTTCGTCCACAAAATGGTCAGCAGGTGTTGGTGCGTGCACAGATTACGCTATATGAACCACGGGGGGACTATCAACTGATTGTGGAAAGTATCCAACCTGCTGGAGATGGACTGCTACAGCAACAATTTGAGGTGCTGAAACAGAAACTTACCTCAGAAGGGTTATTTGATTCGATCCATAAAAAACCACTGCCCTCACCAGCAAAACGCCTCGGTGTCATTACCTCCGCCAGTGGCGCTGCGCTGCATGATATTCTCAATATCCTGAAACGCCGCGATCCATCACTGCCAATTATCATTTATCCCACTGCGGTTCAGGGAGCTGAAGCGCCGTTACAGATTATTCGGGCGATTGAGCTGGCAAATGATCGGCAGGAGTGTGATGTTTTAATTGTCGGCCGTGGCGGTGGATCACTGGAAGATTTGTGGTGTTTCAATGATGAGCAGGTAGCACGGGCGATCTTCCAGAGCCGTATTCCTATCGTTAGCGCAGTTGGGCATGAAACCGATGTCACAATTGCAGATTTTATAGCCGATCTGCGCGCACCTACGCCTTCTGCGGCCGCTGAGCTAGTCAGTCGCAATCAAATTGAGTTGTTAAGGCAAGTTCAATCTCTGCAACAACGACTCGAAATGGCGATGGATTACTTTTTTGCCCAAAAACTGCGTATTTTTAATACGTTGCAGCATCAGCTCCAGCAACAGCGCCCCGATTTACGGCTGGCTCGGCAACAGAACAAGTTAGTGGAGTTGCGTCAAAAATTGGTCGATAGCCTCCTGCGCTGTTTGAAGCAACATTCTCTTTCACATGAGAAGCTAAATCTACGACTCTTACAGACAAATCCCGATCAGCAAATTCGGCATTATAGCCAACAGAGCCAACAATATGATTTTCGGTTGAAGCAAGCGATTGAACGCCAATTAGGACATTATCGGGAAAAATTTGCGGTGTCCTGCTCGCAGCTCAATGCCGTCAGCCCGCTGGCAACTCTGCAACGCGGTTACAGTATCAGTGAAACATCCGATGGCACGTTACTGAAGGAAACTAAGCAAGTAAAAGTTGGGGATACCCTAAACACCCGATTACAGGATGGCTGGGTTAAAAGTCAGGTGATTCAAGTAAAAAGACAGACCAAGAGAGAAAAATCACAATAGATACAAAAAATAGAAATAGCGGTGATTTCCTACCGCTATTTAAATTCTATTAGAAGCGAACTTCCGCACCCATTACGTAGGTTCTGCCACGAGCAGTTTGGGTCACTGCATCATCATCTCCCATAAATGCTGAGGAATTCATACGGTTCAATGCATCAGCATAGTTTCTATTGGTCAAGTTCTGTACGGATAATTTAACAGAAATATTTTTATTGATCTGGTAATCCGTGTATAAATCGACAATAGTTGGTATCTTATCATCTTTCATCATCTTTATATGGCCACCATTGTTTTTATCCACCTCCATTGAAGGATCTTGATGATAAGATTTTCCCGTATATTTCACTATAGCTCCAACACGAATTTTTTCGTCCAATAAACGAACGCCCATATCCAATGTGATATAACGTTCTGGCAATTGAGATGCTGGACTTGCCCCAAATTCGGATGTTGCTTTGGAAGTCGGCTGTTGTGTTTTTTGCTGGCTATACGCCAATGAACTGTAGAATATACCAGCATCATAGTTTGCCGAAAGCTCGTAGCCACTCATATCAACTGGTGTCAAGCTATTGGTATAAACCATTATATTAAAGGGTCTTTCATGGTAATCTTTGGGTTCCAATGAACCATCATCTTTGCAGATTTTTCCTGTTGCACACAGTGTATAAGATTCACTTCTAATGTAATTTTTAATCTTGGTATGGAAATATGCTGCTTTCAGGCGGAACGTATCTCCTTCCACAATTAAATTTGGACGATAGCTATTAAAACCAATTTGATAAGTATCCGCTTTCTCCCCTTTCAGGAAGGGATTTACAGAAGCCCCCGCTTCATTGGAATAAAAAACTTCCTGAGCATTTGGTGCCCGCATTGAATGGGCATAACTTACAAATGGCTGGAATGCAGGGGTGATTTCTGCGGATAATAAAATGCCCGGATTAAATCCACGCGATTTTATATTTAATAATGCTCTTCCCTGTGGGAAACAGTCCAATATTTCATCACAAGCTGGTTTTATTCCTTTTAAGCTGGAATCTAAATAATTTAGTCCCAGATCTGCGGTATAAATACCGTGTTCAACTTTTAACTTGCTATAAATACTGGTAGTATTCTGTTTTCCACTTGGTGAAAATACGTTATTCTCTTCTGTAGATACATACATCTGCCCATCACCGAAATCAATACCTGTTCTCTTACGATATTCATTACGCATCAATTTACTACCAAGCGTAAACGCAAAATCGGTATCACCGTAATTAAATCGACTGGTGTTTTTAATATCAATAGCATCAGATTTATTACATGATTCACTCCTACTCAGTCCAGCCAAAGTGCCACCCTGAACGTCTTGAATACTATTTCCCGTACTGAGCAAAATTTTTGTGTCAATTAATTCACTAAATGGTGTGTAATGATATTTCAGATAATAGTCATAACTATCAATATGACGTTTATTAAATTTGTTGTGATAAAAACGCCCGCTTAACTCTAGATCGTGAAAATCATTGGGCTTGATATTTATTTTCATTAATTGAGAATTTGGCTTTTGTTTAAATGTATCTCTTGTACCAAATTCATTACTACTGACACCCATAGCATTTTTATAATGCGCATCAATACTGTGTCCACTGACAGCAAACATCGCACCAAGGGAACCTTCTGGACTAAATGTCTGTGTTTTTCCTGCAACCGCCATCATTCCACTTTTGCCGATACCATTGTTACCGTATGCCCATTTAGTACGCACTCCTAGTTTACTCCCTTCAAAGATGACATCATCGACACCAATGGTACGGAAGTTAGCACTTCCCACCAACGCATTAACTGAGTCAGAATCACTGGATTGCCCACGATCAATATCTGTTCGTATAATAAAATTAGGATCAAGCAGTACACCAAATTGGTTATAAGGCTGCGCCCCATGCCCATATTCACTCGGTGAAGTACCATAAAAACTCTGGCTCACACCATCCACCATCATATTGACGCGGCCAAAACCACTTAACCCACGGATATTAACACTTATAGTTCCCTGACTTGCATCCATCTGGGTATAAGTGCCCGGCAGGCTTCGCAGGACGCTGTCCATAGATTCCAGTTTATTATCTTCACCGACAGAACTATAAGCGCCGGGTTTTTCCATTGCCTGAATCTGTGGGGAATTATTATCTTGAGCACCTGAGACTTTCAGGCTACTAAAGCGCATAACTTTTTCTTTTTTATTGTCACTCGCATTTTCAGCATAAGCTATCCCCTGAAGCCCAATAAGTATTACACTGGCTCCCGCTATTTTTGCCACAATTCTCATTAGCATCACATCCTAAATAAAATAATACTGATTAATACTCACATTGCTTCGCAAATTTGGCGATAAAATACCCATGACACTGATAACAAATTATCAGCGCCTTGGGTTATAAATATATTTTTTATTAGTCTTTTAGTTGTGGAAAATAAACTTTGGCATCATCTAACATTAAAAGGAAACTATAATCAAAGGCAATATCATTCAAGCGATTAAAACGCCCTGGTTTTCCACCATGCCCAGTATCCATATTCGTTTCCAGTAATAAAAGACTATCCCCCTGCTTTATTTCCCTTAATTTGGCTACCCATTTTGCAGGTTCCCAATATTGCACCTGAGAATCATGCAAACCCGTCGTAACCAATAAATGAGGATAACGCTGATGTTTGACATTATCATAAGGGCTATAAGACTTAATGCGGAAGTAATCCTCTTTGTTATTTGGATTGCCCCACTCTTCATATTCACCCGTCGTCAATGGAATGGATGGATCAAGCATTGTAGTCACAGCATCCACAAAAGGCACTTTTGCAATCACCCCACGATATAGCTCCGGAGCCTGATTGATCACCGTTCCCATCAATAAACCCCCTGCGCTGCCACCTTCGGCATATACGCGCTGGCTGTCACCATACCCATCAGCAAGCAATGTTTTGGTTGCATCAATAAAATCATGAAAACTGTTCATTTTGTTTTCGACTTTACCTTGCAGATACCAGTTCTTACCCAATTCACCACCACCACGCACATGCACCAAGGCATACACAAAGCCGCGATCCAGCAAACTCAGCAGCGGAGAGCTAAAATAAGGGTCCATACTGATACCATAAGAACCATAACCGTAAATCAAGATTGGATTTTCCCCTTTCTTAAACAATGATTTACGGTATACCAGAGAAACCGGCACTTCTACGCCATCCCGGGCTTTTACCCAAATACGCTGGCTTTCATAGTTCTCTTTGTCGAACCCTTTGACTTCCTGCTGTTTCAGCAATTCACGTTCACCCGTTTGCATATTCCACTGGAATACCGAACTCGGTGTAGTCATGGACGAATAACTATAGTGCAGTAAATCAGTATCGGGTTCCGGGTTATAGTCTAACGATGCCATATATGCAGGTTCATCAAACTTAACGCGTTTTTCCTGCTGGGTTTTCCAATCAATCTGACGAATTGTTGACAATCCTTTGGTACGCTCTTGCACTACCAACCAGTTGTTGAACAGCGCAAAATTTTCCAGATCAGTCTCTTCCTGGGGCGCAATTACCGTCTCCCACGGTTTATTAATAGCGCCTGCTTGGTATAAGCCAAACAATGGATGTTCATGGTTGGAACGGATATAGAATTGTCCACGGAAATGATCGAGATCATATTCACGCCCAGCCTGACGAGCAGAGAAAATCTGAGTTTCTGATTGAGGATTATTGGCATCAATCAGCCGATATTCCGAGGTCGTACTGCTGGCAATAGAGATCAAAATATAGTCAAGCGAGGTACTTTCTGATATTCCCAGATAAAAACGGTCATCATCTTCCTGATAGATTTTTTTATCCTGTTGGATATCAGTGCCATATTGATGACGGAATAATTGATAAGGCAACAGAGTCTGTGGATCTCTACGCACATAAAACAGCGTATTACCATCATTTGCCCACACAATATTGCCAGATGTGTTTTCAATGACACTGTTCTGCCATTCACCATCACCTAAATTTTTAAATGAAACCTGATAATTGCGGCGACCTTGAGTATCTTCTGCCACAGCTATACGCTTGTTGTCCCGCGTAACCGCAAACCCACTGACTCGATAGAACTTATGGCCTTTTGCCCGTTCATTACCATCAACCATCACCTGCCAGTCGGTTGAATTATCGACAGGTTTACGCTGATAGATCGGGAAATCTTTCCCTGCCTCATAAACGGTACGATAAACATACCCATTATAGGTATAAGGAGCTGACTGGTCTTCTTTACTCATTCTGCCAGCCATTTCGTTATACAGTGTTTCCCGTAATTCCTGGCCTGATTTCAGCATCTGCTCGGTATACTTATTCTCAGCCGTCAAGTAATCAATAACGTCTTTATCCTGACGAGTGTCATCGCGCAGCCAGTAATAATTGTCAACACGGGTATCACCGTGAAATGTCATCTTATGTGGCTGTTTTGTAGCTATAGGTGGCACCATATTTTTCTCCATTGCAATAGCGGCAAAACTGTTACACAGCAAACTACCACCCAGTAGAAAGCTGCGCACTACCCTTTTTGTTTGAGGTGAAAATACCGTTTTATGCTGTAACATGCCATTAATCCTGTATTTTTACTGAGATAAATAAAAATCAATCGGCAGTTCAACTGTCACCCTGCCATTGATTAAAATAACATCAGGGGGTAAAGGTAAGGGTTGCGATCTTTCCAACACGAGCCTTGCTTCCCGGTCGAGTGAGTTCGTCCCCGAACGTTTTATTAATTCACTATCAATCACAGTACCCAACTGATTAACCGTGAATTTTACCATCGGTCGCCCTGTTCGGTTTCTTCTCTGGGCATCCGGCGGATATTTCTTATAGCGATTTAAATGCCCACTGACCTCAGCCTGCCAGACCGCTCTCGCATCAGCAATGGCATCGGAATTACTTTCATAAGATGCGGCTGTACGAGAGGTTATATTATCTGCCGTCGCATTACTGGTTGTCGGTGCAGCGCTACTGCGAGACTTTTCACTTTCCTGTTTCTCTGCCTTCACACGCTTAACAGGCTGTGTTTTTTTAGGTGCATCCTGTTCTTTCTGTTTTTTCTTCGGCTTATGCACCAAAATATTGGCATTTTCATTCACATCCAATTTTGGCATGTTGATTTCATCAACCTTACTTTCCTGTTGCTGGCTGGCAACAGACAATTGCTGTTCAATTCCAATAGGTTGATTCTGTATCTTGTGTATCGCTTCTGTCTGCAATGATAATTCCACCATAACCGCAGGCGGAGGCAGGAACTCCTCAATATCAATATCCTTGGGTGTATAAATAAACCAGCCCACCAGCAAAGCATGGAGAGTGATCGCAGCGAGAAAGGATTTTGTCACGTGACCAACGTGAGTGGTTTGATACGTGGTATACGTCAACATTTCTTATAACACATAATATCAATGATAAATTAAGAGAATGATAATCAATTAGATATATAAATGAAAACTATTTTTATTTATTGGTGTCATCACATCCTTGTGATATTTACAACTATTGGGTTATAGCTTTAGTTACTTTGGGGGTAAACCAGACAAAATCAGCATATTCTCTGTTCAGAGAAACCCCTTGCTCTGCGATAACGAATACAGCAACCTGCTCATTTGGCGCTATTTTTTTCACATGCTGAGGGACTCCCATCGCTTTTACCGCGTGGTATCCGCCCGCAAATAGCAAAGCAGGTGATGGCGCGTTAACCAACTGCTCAGCCATCCGCCGATCACGCATTTGTTGAATCATCGTCATGGCAGAAAGGTGTTTTGCCTCTATGTCCGCACCGTGAGAATTTTTAATCGTTTCTTCGATTAATTTTTTAACGTCATCAGAAACCCACGCCGTTTTATCCGTAGGGGAATGATTTTTATATGCCTGATCGATCTCCGAGCGATCCAAATTCGCCGCCAGCAACGGATAAGGTGCTTTCACCAGCTCCGTAACCAGCTCCCCATACAATTCCCACGGCCAGCCTTGTTGCCACGCCAATAATTGCTTAATTCTTTCCTCTCTGACAATCGGATTGCTCTGCAACCAGCTTTTGACTTTATTCACTTTTTCCTGCTGGTTTGGGTTAATCATTTCCAGCAATACGGAACCGTGGGGGCGTTTCTGCCCAAGCTGCTGAACCAGCCATAACTCGATCTGATGGTGGTAGGGATTATCATGCTTTTCACCCACAATGACTCTAGGGTAAGCAGCCAGTTGCTCAAGCAGTTCAGCGGAGGTGATCGCTTTGCCCGTTGTCATATCAAGCAACATGCCGGATTGCACTAATTCACTGGAAAGGGTTTGAAGCGCTCTTTGAGATCCATTTTGAGGATCGTGCTGTGGTGTTACACAGCCGCCAAACAGGAAGGCACACGCTAAAAAAGTCGATTTTATACAGGTAGATGCTTTCATAGGTATTCATTATCAAAATATAAATTTTCCGCATATTATAGATAATGAGAATTATTTACAAATAAAACTACCCTGTTAAGCCTATGCTTGGCAGGGTAGCTGATTTCTTCATCCCGACCTGATTACTGCTATCGGGACGGGTTATAAAGATGACTTACAGTGGATTGGTCTGTGCTTCAACGGCAGCCAACGCAACCATGTTCACGATACGACGGACAGAAGCAATCGGCGTCAAGATATGCACTGGCTTCGACACGCCCATCAATACTGGGCCAACTGTTACACCATCGGAGCTGGTGACACGCAGCAGGTTATAGCTGATACGCGCAGCTTCCATATTTGGCATAATCAACAAATTAGCTGCACCTTTCAGTGGGCTGTCCGGCATAATGTCACGACGAATGTTTTCCACCAGTGCCGCATCTCCGTGCATTTCGCCGTCGATTTCAAGTGACGGAGCCGCTTTCTGCACCAGTTCTAGCACCTTACGCATTTTTTGTGCGGAAACACAATCAGAAGAACCAAAACTCGAACGTGATAACAAAGCAACTTTAGGTTCAATACCAAAACGGCGCACAGTTTCGGCAGCCATCAATGTAATTTCAGCCAGTTCCTCTGGAGTAGGATCTTCATTGACATAAGTATCTGCAATAAAAGTATTCCCCATCGGCAACATCAAGGCATTCATCGCACCTGCGGTATGTACCCCCTGACGGAAGCCAAAGAAATCTTTCACTACTTGATAATGTTCGCTGTAGCTGCCGACAGTGCCACAAATCAAGCCGTCTGCTTCACCACGATGTACCATGATTGCACCGATCAGTGTCGGATTACCAATAACCGTACGGCGGGCCTGCTCCTGAGAAATACCACGGCGTTTCATCAGTTGGTAATACTCCTGCCAATACTCTTTAAAACGCGGATCATTTTCGTTATTCACGACTTCAAAATCTTTACCAACTTCAATGTGCAGACCTTGCTTCTTAATACGCATTTCAATGACGCTGGGGCGACCAATCAATACTGGGAATGCCAATCCAAGGGAAACCAATTCCTGCGTGGCATGCAGTACACGAATATCTTCCCCTTCCGCCAATACAATACGCTTTTTCTCTTTTTTCGCCTGAGAGAAAATCGGTTTCATAAACAGGTTGGTTTTATAGACAAACTCGTTGAGCTTCTCAATATAAGCCCCAAAATCAGCGATAGGCCGCGTTGCGACACCGGAATCCATCGCAGCTTTCGCCACGGCAGGCGCGATTTTGACAATCAGGCGTGGATCAAATGGCTTCGGAATAATGTATTCAGAGCCAAAGAACAAATCTTGGTCGCCATAGGCTGAAGCCACTTCCTGGCTTTGTTCGGCCAGTGCCAAATCCGCAATCGCGTGAACACAAGCGAGTTTCATCTCTTCATTAATCGTTGTCGCTCCGACATCAAGTGCGCCACGGAAGATGAATGGAAAACAGAGCACATTGTTAACTTGGTTAGGAAAATCAGAACGGCCTGTACAAATAATAGCATCAGGGCGTACCGCTTTTGCCAGTGGTGGCAAGATTTCCGGTTCTGGATTCGCTAACGCCATGATGAGCGGATCTTTCGCCATCGTCTTCACCATCTCTGGTGTCAGGACACCCGGCCCAGAACAGCCAAGGAAAATATCGGCATCAGGGATCACATCCATCAACGTACGACACCCATTATCTTCGATAGCATAATCGGCTTTGGTCTTTTCCATATTCTCTTCGCGACCACGATAGATAACACCCTTCGAGTCACAGACGGTAATATTTTCACGCTTCAGACCCAGAGCCACCAGCAAGTTCATACAGGCAATAGATGCTGCACCCGCACCAGATACCACCAAGCGTACTTTGCCGATATCTTTATTGACAATGCGCAATCCATTTAATACCGCAGCCGTACAGATAATCGCCGTGCCGTGCTGATCATCATGGAATACAGGAATTTTCATCCGCTCACGGAGTTTCTGCTCAATATAGAAACATTCCGGTGCTTTGATATCTTCAAGGTTAATGCCACCAAAAGTCGGCTCCAATGCAGCAATGATATCAATCAATTTATCAGGATTGGACTCATCAACTTCAAGATCAAAAACATCAATGCCAGAGAATTTCTTAAATAGAACGCCTTTACCTTCCATAACGGGTTTGCCGGCTAATGCACCGATATTCCCCAAGCCCAAAACAGCAGTACCGTTGGAGATAACCGCGACAAGATTGCCGCGTGCAGTATATTTATAAGCCGCCAGTGGATCTTTTGCTATCTCAAGGCAAGGCGCAGCAACGCCTGGCGAATATGCCAATGCCAAATCACGCTGTGTTGTTAATGGCTTGGTCGGGGTAACCGTGATTTTCCCTGGTTGCGGAAATTCATGAAAATCAAGAGCACTTTGTTTTAATTTCTCGTCCATCATCTGATCCTTTGCGAGTCATATCGAAGTGAAAACCCGCCCAGTATAGTAGTTACAGAAGGTTAAATCATGATGTCAGCGACATTTTGTTAAGAACCCTTGGGAATCAAGAATAAAAAACAGACAAAATATGATCTTATGTTAACCAATACTAGATAAATAGTATTCTTATAATACTCATAAGGAGGTATTTTATCTTCAATTAATTAATAACCCGCTAAATTAATTAAAGAAGCATTCTAAAAACAACTTTTAAAATAAGCTTACAAAAACGAAATTTAATCTATAAAATCATCATGCGTATTTTATTTAGAAAATTATTAGCAATTAAGGAAACGCATTTTCTTATGGCAGTGAATTTTATTTCGCCTGAATGGATAAACCTGTTTGCGATATTTTTATTTTTATATCAGGATATATTTTCAGAATCTCATTATCTATGATTCAATATACTCTATAAAAATTACACAGCAATTTAACATAAAGCAGAGTCCTGTCTTTTATGTTTTATTAAATATAAAAATCTGCATTTCTATATGGGAGAAGGAACATGCATAATCATTCAGTCATGATAGTCGATGATCATCCTATCATTCGTCACGGTTTAAAAAGGTTGATTGAATTGGAACGTGAACTCATTGTGACTGCTGAAACAGGCAATGGTGAAGATGCTATTAATATAGCTTGCCAGATAAAACCTGACATTATTCTGATGGATTTAAAAATCCATGGCCTTTCCGGAATTGATACGATTAAATCTCTCCGCCGAAAAGGGCTTGATTCCTATGTTTTGGTACTCTCAGATTCAGATAATCGCGGTGATATTTATGATGCAATTGATGCCGGTGCAAATGGTTATTTATTAAAAGATATTGAACTGGCTCCTCTGATGAGTAACATAAAAAAAGCCGCAAATGGCGATGCAGTGTACAGTGAAAAAGTCTACCAATATTTATCCACCCGTCATCTTTATATTGATCCTTTATCAAAATTAACCAAACGTGAATTGGATGTCCTAAAAGAAATCTCAGAAGGAATGACAAATAAAGAAATCGCTGACTTTCTTTTTATTTCAGAAGAAACTGTGAAAGTTCATACCCGTAACTTATTGAAAAAACTTAAATCCCGCTCCCGTCTAGAAGCCACCATCATCTATCTAAGGCATAGAAAACCAGAGTTAATCTGACATCTGGTTGATCAATGTCCTCAATATGCAACACAATTTCCCTGAGTCTGCCAACGGGGAAATTGTGAGTTAATGAGATTGTCAATTAATTACCAACCAATTAGTTTCATATATGATTAATAACAACTGTTATTTATATAATTTATTATTTCACGTGATTAACTAATGTCAACAGACAAAATAACTTGATCAAGTTTAATTAAATTTGAACATAAGCAGAGTAGATTGTTATCCATCCTAAAGAAATGACGTAGATGGCGCACATGAAAGATGCCGTGTTATCTGGATAAAATGCCAAATTTCCCGCATTATGTCGGATGTGTAAAACCAGACTAAGGATCTCATCATGTCAGATACCACTTCTCACAAAGCATTCACTCTCTACGGTATCAAAAACTGCGATACCATGAAAAAAGCGCGTCGCTGGCTAGAAGACCAAGAGATCCTCTATCAGTTTCATGACTATCGCGTTGATGGTCTATCCTCTGAGTTGCTACAGTTATTTATTGAACAAGTGGGCTGGGAACCTCTGTTGAATACTCGCGGTACAACTTGGCGCAAATTGTCTGATGATCAAAAGTCAGCTATTAATAATACAGAAGCTGCCAAAAAATTGATGCTGGAACAACCTTCAATCATAAAACGCCCGCTATTGGTGTCAGAAACAGGGAATTATTTACTCGGCTTTAACGCCGAACAATATCAACAGTTTTTCTTTCATGACTAGATAAAGGCCAAATAATGACTTGTCCAGTAATTGAACTTACCCAGCAGCTAATCAAACATCCTTCTGTCAGCCCTGATGACCAAGGATGTCAGGATATACTCATTCAACGTCTGCAAAATACTGGCTTTACAATAGAACGAATGCCTTTCGGGGATACTCTGAATTTCTGGGCTTACCACGGAACAGGCACAACGTTTGCCCTCGCAGGACACACTGACGTGGTTCCTGCCGGTGATACTTCAAAATGGCAAACCCCTCCTTTTGATCCCGTTATTCGTGATGGCATGCTGTATGGCCGTGGTGCAGCGGATATGAAAGGTTCTCTGGCGGCCATGGTTGTTGCTGCTGAACGTTTTGTTAAAGCTAATCCTGACCATCCAGGCCGCCTCGCTTTCCTGATTACTTCAGATGAAGAAGCCAGCGCGACAAATGGCACAGTCAAGGTGGTCGAAACTTTAATGTCACGCCATGAACGCCTGGATTACTGTCTGGTAGGAGAACCTTCCAGCCAGCAACGTCTGGGTGACATAATTAAAAATGGGCGTCGGGGTTCCCTGACAGCCAGTCTGACTATCCACGGTATTCAAGGGCATGTTGCCTATCCACAGCTGGCAGATAACCCTATTCACCATTCACTGCCTTTTCTACAAAAACTGGTCAATACCCAATGGGACAATGGCAATGAATTTTTCCCCGCAACCAGTATGCAGATCGCCAATATTCAAGCGGGAACTGGCAGCAATAACGTCATACCGGGTAAATTGTGGGTTCAATTTAATTTCCGTTTCAGTACTGAATTGACAGATACCGAGATCCGCCAGCGGGTTGAAGAGATGCTGAAAAAACATAATCTGAAATATGACATTGACTGGTGGCTATCCGGCCAGCCTTTCTTGACCTGCAAAGGTGAACTTGTCGATGCCGTGGTTGAATCCATTGAACAGTGTTGCGGATATAAACCAGAGATATCAACGAGTGGCGGTACATCGGATGGGCGTTTTATTGCCAAAATGGGAGCGCAGGTTGTGGAATTAGGGCCTATCAACGCCACTATCCATAAAGTTAATGAAGGTATCAGCGTGTCAGATTTACAGAAATTGAGCCTGATTTACCAACGTATCATGGAGCAATTAATCAAATGATGACGCCTGAAATGTTGACAGGTCTGTCAACAGATCACTTGGTGACATTAGCGGGTAATCACCGTTTACAGTTCAATGCCACTAAAGCGTTTCTTGCTATGCAAAGAGATGCAGCCAAGGCAGGTTTTAAATTACAGCCCGCCAGTTCATTTCGTGATTTCGCGCGCCAGCAAACTATCTGGAATGAAAAATTTCGGGGACAACGTCCGGTATTGGATGACAATAGCCAGCCCCTTGATATTACAAAAATGACCGAAGGAGAGATTTGTGAAGCTATTCTCCGCTGGTCTGCTCTGCCGGGAGCCAGCCGTCATCACTGGGGTACTGAACTGGATATTTATGACCCATTCCTTCTGCCACAAGGTAAGAAATTGTTACTGGAACCATGGGAATATGAAAACGGCGGCTATTTTGAACCACTATCAGACTGGCTGACTGAAAATATGTCTATTTACGATTTTTATCGCCCATTCAACCAACATAACAGTGGTGTAGCATATGAACCGTGGCATATCAGTTTTTGGCCGCTGTCTCATGAAGCAGAAAATTTGTTCAATGAGCAAGTGCTGCTAAATGTCTGGCAGGATCACAATATTGCTGGTATTGATTGGTTATCAGCCAACCTCTCCTCTCTTTTTGAAAAGTATGTCAAGATAGCTGAGCCGGATTAAGCGTAATCCCAGTAGGCACTAATTTCATAATATTCCCAGGAGAGCATGATGCACTGGTTGATGGATTATTGGTGGGTTATTCTGCTACTACTCGTCGGTATTATTGTTAATGCAATAAAAGAGTTGAGCCGCGTCGATACGAAGCGCTTTTTAGATAACAAACCAGAATTACCCCCTCACCGAGATTTTAATGATAAATGGGATGATGAGGACGATTGTTCCCAGAAACACCGCAAGAAATAGTCCAATTTTTCCACTGATTGGCAAGTATCTCATCAATGCTTGCCAATGCTCCTGCAGTTTCTTCCCGACAACGTTTCAACAACGCCTTACGTCCGCTCAGGGATAAATCGCGTGCGCACTGTTCAATATCTATCTGTTGTTGAAGATATTTTCTCAATGCTGGCAAAGCCAGATCATGTGCCAATAATAACCGCTGTAACGCAAAATAAGACGCAGACAGGGGACGATGAGCGAATGCAAAACCCGCCAGTTCCTGCCAGTCGCTATCACTGAGCTGGTTATCACCATGATGATAAATAGGTAAGGAAAAACCGATCAGTAATTCCAGCCAGTATGCATCACGACATAATTGCTGTTGCGCGGACTCAGCCAGCCATTTGCCCTTCTCACTCAGTGGCAAAATAGCCATCGCGGTATAGCAACCACTGCTCGCTTCAAGATGGGTCCCCATCCGCACCAATCGAAAGCCACATGTTTGCCAGAGTGACCAAAGTTCAGCGGTATAACCAAAACTGACAGAAAGAAAATCCTGCTTTTGTGCACGGGCTTCTTGACACTGTTGAGTAACTAAGCGCTGTGCAATGCCACGGCGGCGATATTGTGCCTGCACAGCAATACGACTGACACGCTGTGAACGCATCGTCGCAGCCTGTGGAAAGCCACCATGTGCTGCCAAAGACTGAGCCACCAGATTCCCCCTTGGACGGCGACGCCCTGCCCACACTTCATGCGCCAATGTCTGTGGCAACTCGCCTTCACTTACCATCCATAACGCACCGATCAATTGTTGATTATTCACAGCGGAACGAGATATAGCGGCCAGAAAAGTCATTCCGTTACCATCCAGCAAACGGCGCAAATCAAGAGGGGATGTGCGGTAATGAGCACTGGTCAACAATCCATAAAACTGACGCAGTAATTCAGGTTGTCGCAACCACATTGCCTGAGTGATGGGATAAAAGTGCAAATTTTTCTCAGGCTCGGAATAAACCAATGGCTCATCCGGCAACGATTTTTCGTTAAATAACCGTTTGTCGTCGAATAACAGTGAGCTATCTAACCATGTTTCCAGTGGATCATTTTCAGCCCAACGCATCGGTGTTTCCAATTCTCTAACATGGCAATCAGGCAATGTGGCACACAACTTCAGCAAAAATCCACGTCCGGTTCCTTCATAGCCCTGCACCGTTGTCGTTAATAACACTCGTGGAAAATATCGGATTAATTCGGCTAATTGCGGGGTTGGGATCGCCGCAGCTTCGTCAATCAGAAGCCAATCAGCATCAATATCGTGACCTTCTCGATTGTTTTTCAATCGACAATATTTCAATAAATTGTCTACTGCCCAGAATGGGGTTTTATCAACAGGAGAATCCTGCTCAGGATCGGAAGTCCCGGAATAATGTCGAATAACTTCTGTCGTGATTTTTGCAGGTGCACAGAGCCAACACTTCCCCTGCCATTGCTGTATGAGCATTCCGGCCAGGGCAGATTTTCCGCGTCCTCGGGGCGCAGTGACCACCCAAACCCCCTGTGAAGCCCGTAGTAATTGTTCAAGAATAGCCTGCTGGCTGGCAGTAGGATTACCATCAGGCATCTGCCACGGTACGGTTTGTGATAATTGCACTGGCTGAAAGGGTTTTCCCTGTTGCCATAACAGGATATTGGGAAGCTCAAGGATTTGCTGTTGAATATGTTGGATAAAATGAGGCGTAGAGATCACGCCAGCCGACTCGTTCCAACGCGAACTGTCTTCATCTGGCTGTGCTGGCCATTGTGACCAAGTTGGTACACGCATCACCAGCCAGCTTCCGGCTTTTAGCGTACCAGCCAGAATCGCCAGCGCTTCGGCATTAAAACCACGGGTTACATCAAAAACCCCATGCATAAATTCGCGCCCAAGCAAACTAAACGCTTTTGCTGGCTCAATCGCATCCTCGTCTCCAGATGCGACGGTTACCCAATCCCCCTGAAACTGTTTTTTCAGATGAATAACAATCTGCTCGCTCCACTGGACATCACCACTTAAAACCACCAAGCGGCGCTGCCCTTGCTGCTGCATTTGTTCCTGCAACTTTTTCCAGATCGAATCTAACACGGTCATGGTTTACCAATCATGATAGATAAAATACCCGCTGCAATCAGCGGGCCGACGGGAACGCCCTTGAACAACGCTACACCCAATACAGTACCGACCAATAACCCCGCCACTGTAGAAGGCTGACTCGACATCAAGGCAACACCTCGGCTTCCCAGCCACGATACGATAATACCGACAGCGATAGCGAGCAGTGATTTCCAGTTCAAAAATGAACTGAATATGTCCTGCGCAGAAATTTTTCCACTTGCTATAGGTGCCATAACTCCGATGGTGAGAATCAGGATACCTATCGTCAAACCATATTTTTCCACCCAAGGGAAAAATTGATTCAGTGGTGTAATGCGGACTATCAGCAAAAACAACATAGCAAGCGTTACTGTCATGTTATGGCTGATAATGCCAAGGCCTGCCAGCACTAACAAAATAAGTAAAGTAGGGTCAATATAGTTCATGAATTTTTGTTCCCTGCAAAAAAATTTTACTGATGGTTTTTACACCGACCAATACACATCTAATACATAGCAGAATAATAACTTAAAATTTAATATCTTAATCATATTATTTGCATTCAATAAGATATTGCTAATTAATGGCCACATTAGTAGAAAAAACAGTCTGTAAGAAAAAATACATAAGATTCCCCCTTCCCTATTATTTAACAATAACTTTAATTTATAGTTACATTTATTTATTTGATTATGAAAAAATTAATATTCTCAATCATATTCAATATGTTATTAACTGACTATACCTCTCAATGAGTGCCTGCAATGAATGAAAATTATACTTTGGATAATCAATCAGCCAATTGACTATCCTAACCGCCTTCCAACTTATCTAATATTTATCATTTAAATCATATCATTATGAATATTTGTTGTTTTTTGCATCATAATTATTATTAATAATTGTTGATAATAACATTAAATAATTTATTGGTAATGGAAATATTATAATGAGATGTGTATGAAACAAAATGGTTGGAAAAAACAAATAAAACACTTGTCTTAATATGCTCACATTAATAAAAAATCATGTTTTGATAGTCAATCAATCTATTAGCCATTCTGGTTCCTTTTTATATTTATCAAAATTTTTCTCATCAAAGCTACCCCCACTATTTTGATTAAGGGCTATCTCTAATTATTAGTTTAAATAATCATTTAATACATTAATCCAAATCACCATTTTGTAACGGTAATAGATCCCTCTCCTGAATATCCAATAGTTTCAGAAAGTGCTTTAAGATAACCCTTTCCCATTTACCCGATGTTTACAGTCCTGATCATAGAATTGCTGGCATTTGGAATTATTGGTTTACATAATAACGGTTATCAATAATAATAATTAGTGATAATCAAATTAATTCACTTACTAAGTGTCTGAAATATCATAGATTGTGACGATTTATTTGTTGGTTCAGCATCAAGCTACATTAACCATACGACACAAACATACATTAAGACTTTTAACAGGGAAAATGCAGAAAGGTTGTAAGGAAAGCCTTACAAACGGGATGCATTCGTATGAAAGATATGAAAAAAACACTCTTCTCAATCATGTTCAGTGTGGCATTAACTGGTTGCACCACTCAATGGGTGCCGGTAGGAAGTCACTATACCCCTTTTAATGAAGCGAACGCAGAGTGCAATATAGAAGCACTCCAGCAGTTCCCTGTGAGAAACGAAGTTGCCCAACGGTCTTCAATCAAAACCGTAAAACATTACTGTCCTGCC
Organism: Xenorhabdus bovienii; assembly: GCF_024721015.1. Lineage (GTDB taxonomy): Bacteria > Pseudomonadota > Gammaproteobacteria > Enterobacterales > Enterobacteriaceae > Xenorhabdus > Xenorhabdus bovienii. Next base: position 91,429 of record NZ_JANAIF010000003.1, on the reverse strand, counting down.
TGTTGTAAATCTGACAAAGCTGATAAATCTGACAAAGACTGTTATTTCGATCAGAGTGTCCCTACGACCGAAAGTTATGTTATGGATGTTAACGAACGCTCCAGACATCAATTATATAGCAGCTGTATGGAGCGAAATGGTTGGGAAGAACAGACAAAATATCTGTTTTAATGTGCTGTAATAAATAAGAATTATGGTCTGGGTAGTCAATCAAGCTATTGGCTATCCTGAATATTCCCTATTACCATACCTCTTTTTCACATTTATCAAATAAATATCCCCATCATCATGATCAAAGATATCCCCCACTATTTTAGTGGAGGATATCTCTGATCATCGGCTTAAGTAATCGTTTGCGTCGTTAGTCCAAAATAACCCCGATTCGGCGTGCTACTTCTTCATACGCTTCAATCAAGCCACCAAGACTCTGGCGAAAACGGTCTTTATCCATTTTATCCAAAGTCTGCTGATCCCACAGGCGACTACCGTCCGGAGAAAACTCATCCCCCAATACGACGTTGCCGTTGAACAAACCAAACTCTAATTTGAAATCCACCAGAATCAAACCAGCATCATTGAACAGTTTACTCAATACTTCGTTGGCTTTGTAACTCAGTCGTTTCATCTCGGCCAGATGCACCTTGCTAACCCAGCCGAATGTTTCACAGTAAGACTCATTGACCATCGGATCATGCTTGGCATCATTTTTCAAAAACAGATCAAACAGGGGGGGATTCAATACCATTCCTTCTTCCACACCAAGGCGCTTCACAAGAGAACCCGCAGCACGGTTGCGGATAACACACTCAACCGGCACCATATCCAGTTTTTTCACCAGGCATTCGTTATCTGACAGCAGCCGTTCCATTTGCGTCGGAATACCCGCCTCTTCCAGTTTGTTCATAATGAAATGGTTGAATTTATTATTCACCATACCCTTGCGATCAAACTGTTCGATGCGTTCACCATCCAAGGCTGATGTATCATTACGGAATTCCAGCACAAGCAGGTCAGGGTTGTCAGTGGAATACACTGTTTTTGCCTTTCCACGATACAACTCAGCTTTTTTCTGCATCTTACACTCCAGAGATGTGACATCTTTAAACAAAAAAATTAAACGAAAAAATTTCACCCAAAATATAAAGGGGCCTAGGCCCCTTTATGTATTACTTGTCTGTAGTTCTGCTGAATGCTGCCTTAAATACAGCCATCATTTGATCATTTTCAGCCTGAGTCAGCGGCTGGCCTTTCTCTTTGATAAATTGCAGGCTGCTTCGGTTATCCAAGTCGCCCACCTGTAACTTGTAATTTCCTTCGCTGATGGAAGGAGCCTCGACGCCCAGTTCTTTCCAGCCTGAAGAACTCAGCTCTTTATAAGTCACCTCTATCATTCCCGTCGCACGCGTACGATCAGTGACACGCATGCCTATACTTTCCAACGTATGCGGTAATCGGTTCCAGACCACAGTGTATGGCGCACGGACAATGATTTGTGGCAAAGCTGTATTATCGCTGCCACTGTTTACTACTAACACCCCTGTATTCTTCGTGCTGTTCAAACTTGCTAACTCCTGCTGCTGATTTAAACCATCAGACAGCTCGTTAAGCATGATTAAATCATAATCTTGGATTATTGCCGGATCAGAGACGACTTTCCCATCATGTTCCAAACTTTCATTTGTAACAGACAGCGCAATTTGAGAACCCTGCGGAGACACTTCAATACGGTAGCGTCCACGATAAGGAATATTTTCATCTGCCCGCGACCATGAGATCCAATCAGTGACCAGAATTTGCTTGGTATCATCTTTTTCGCTAATCTGGTAATTCTTCTTCGCCAATAGACTAACCACTTGTGACCACAGATTGCTGTGTTCTGGGGTATTTTCAATCAACAACTTACCGGTTCGCACATTATTTCCCATGTGGGAACCCGCCAATAACTGCATCGCCTGTACTGGCGGACGAATATCAAGGGATTTACCCACCGCCCCTTTTTCGGTCGCTGATGAAATAGTATATTCACTATTTTGCGGCGGCAATATCATTCCTGCTGGAACGTTCAATGCTTTCAGCGGTGGCGTCTCAAGATAGGACTCATCCCCACTCACCTGACGTTTATAGTGCTGATCTTTGGAACAGGCTGCCAGCAAAACGACTAATGACAGGCCAGCAACCTTCATGACCTTCGATTTTTGCAATAATGTTGCCATTAAAATTCCCTAATTTTTACAGTAATCCAGCCAATTTCAAGGCATTATTAACCGAAACTTGTCCTGCCTGCGTCAACGGAATCATTGGCAGGCGCAGCGTGTCATCGGCAATCAATCCCAGTTTACGACAGGCCCACTTGGCTGGCGTCGGGCTAGGTTCAACAAATAATTGATGATGCAATTCCATCAGTCGGTTGTTCAGGCTACGCGCCTTCACAAATTCACCCTTCTGAGCCAGTTCGTATATTTGTGCCATCTCCGCAGCCGCTACATTCGCCGTCACAGAAATAACCCCTTTTCCACCAAGCTGCACAAAATCAAGAAAACTTGCATCATCACCACTCAGCAAAATGAAATTTTCATCATTAACCAATTCTTGGATCTGACTGACACGACTTAAGTTCCCAGTCGCTTCCTTAATCGCAACAATATTTTCCAGTTTTGCCAGACGGGCAACAGTCGATGGCAGTAAATCACATGCGGTCCGAGAGGGTACATTATACAGAATTTGTGGTAAGTCAGTATTGTCAGCTATCGCTTTATAATGCTGATATAAACCTTCCTGTGATGGTCTATTATAATAAGGTGTCACAGACAGGCAACCAGCAATACCCGTATTTTCAAAACGACGAGTCAGCGAAATGGCTTCTGCCGTCGCATTTGCCCCTGTTCCGGCAATCACCGGAATGCGGCCATCAGCCAATTCCAATGTTGTCAGTACGACATCCACATGTTCATCTTGGCTGAGTGTTGCACATTCACCCGTTGTCCCAACAGAAACAATTGAAGATGTACCACTGGCGATATGATAATCAATTAACTTTTTCAAACTGGTTTTATCAATCTGACCGTTTGAATTCATTGGCGTTACCATTGCAACCATACTGCCCGTAAAACCAGAGTTACCACTCACCATTGCCATTTCCCCTTAACTAAACCTTAAACTGCGGATGAGAAGTTCATGGTACTTTCTTGTCATACAGAAGAAAACTCTTTAAGCGCACGATTTCAATGAATTTTGTTAATATCAAGTGTAGTCGATTAAACAGAGATTATAATCGCACTTCCCTTCACAAATACAATTGACCTTCTCCTGATCATTTTTTATGTTTAATGACGACACACACAGCAAACATCTACCGTAGAAAGGAAAATCGCTTTGCCAAAATCAGAACAGTATTTTTTAGTGATCACTGCCCTTGGTGCAGATCGCCCCGGCATCGTCAATACCATTACCCGCCTTGCCAGTGCATGCGGCTGTAATATTGAAGACAGCCGTCTGGCAATGTTTGGCGAAGAGTTTACCTTTATCATGCTGCTATCCGGTAGCTGGAACGCCATTACCCTGATCGAATCCACTCTGCCACAGAAAGGGGCAGAACTCGAATTGCTTATTGTGATGAAACGGACTCGGTGCGGTGTCCAGACAAAATTTCCTTCGACAATTTCCGTCAGAGTGGATGTGGATGATTCACCGGGTATTGTTGAACGTTTTACCAATCTGTTCACGACCCAGAATTTCAATATTGCTGAACTGGCATCAAAAACCCACCCCGCTGAGGAAAATATGCCCGCCCGTCTGCAAATCCACATTACAGGCCATAACCCACTGGATGATAATGGCCTCATATTCAAAGAATCCTTTTATCGCCTATGTACAGAATTAAATGCACAAGGCAGTATTAGCGTACTGGATCATTTAAATAAAAACGATTAAACGGAGAATACGTGATGAGCCAATTGAAAACTGGTGATAAAGCCCCAAAATTCAGTCTTCCTGACCAAGATGGCGAAACCGTTAGCGTATCTGACTTCAAAGGTCAGCGTGTTTTAGTTTATTTTTATCCCAAAGCGATGACGCCAGGCTGCACTGCTCAGGCTTGTGGCTTACGTGACAAGATGAATGAACTGAAAGAAATCGGTGTTGAAGTGTTGGGTATCAGTATAGATACACCTGAAAGGTTATCTCGTTTTGCAGAAAAAGAGAGGCTGAATTTCACACTTCTTTCTGACGTTGACCATCAAGTTGCTGAGCAATTTGGTGTTTGGGGAGAAAAACAGTTTATGGGAAAAACCTATGATGGCCTTCACCGCATCAGTTTCTTAGTTGACCCAAAAGGTGATATTGAACACGTTTTTAATAAATTCAAAACCAGTAACCATCACCAAATCGTACTGGACTACCTGAAACAACATTCATCATAATCCGGCATCGACCAATCCCCCTGTTTGACAGGGGGAGTTTCGTTATCTACGTTGACGTCGTGCCTGAAATGTCAGTGCAATTATTATTCTGATCCTACGATTTTTTCTTCAGACCAAACACGAATAACAGCCTTGATCAAAGTTGCCAGTGGAATGGCGAAAAAGACGCCCCATAACCCCCAGAATCCGCCAAAAATAATGACAGAAAGAATGATCACGAGTGGGTGTAAGTTCACCGCCTCTGAGAACAAGATAGGTACAAGGAGATTACCATCCAGCCCCTGCACAACCAGATAGGCAATAAACAGTGTCCAGAAATCAGTACCAAGCCCCCATTGAAACAGCGCCACAATAATGACAGGAATTGTGACAATCACCGTGCCGATATAAGGGATGAGTACAGACAAACCAACAAATACCGCAAGCAGCAGAGAATAACGTAATCCAAAGAAAGCAAACACCGCATAAGTACAAATAGTCAGAATAACCATCTCCGTGACTTTTCCACGAATATAGTTGACGATCTGTTGATTCATTTCATGCCATAGTTTACCCGCTAAGCCGTGATTACGTGGCAACACACTCTGTAATGCTGCAACCATCTGGCTTTTATCTTTCAGCAGGAAAAACACCATCAAAGGAACTAGGATCAGATAAATCGCGAGCGTCAGTAAACCAATCACGGACGCCACTGAAATCTTTAAAAAAGACTCACCGGCCAGAGGAAGCTTAGTACGCAGATTATCGGCAATCATTTCAATAATACCGGCATCGACCAAAGCAGGATAACGGGAGGTTAAAGTGTGTGCATATTCATTAAAGCGATTGAACATATTGGGTAAGTCAGAAAACAGATTTAACCCCTGTTGCCAGACAGTGGGAGCAACGATCAGGATAACCAGCGCACTTATCCCCATAAAAATTGTCAATACGATGGTCACTGAAAGAGTTCGACTACAACCCAGTTTTTCCAGTTTTACTGTAGGCCATTCCAGTAGATAAGCCAGCACAATTGCGGCAAGAACAGGAGCCAGGATGCCATTAAAAAAATAAATGACGCCAAACCCAACCAACAAAATTACCAATAGTGCAGCAACCTGCGGATCTGCGAAACGGCGATGATACCATCGCATGATCATATCCAGCATAAATACAACTCCTCGACAGCGAACACTCAATTATGATTTTTACTAAATTTATTACGATGGACTGATTTTAAGTTATGATTTGCTATCATACACACATTCATAAGTTAATAACTAACTGGGACACATTGTTTTTACGAGAATCATTTTATGATAAAAACACCCAAGAAATCCCTGATAGTGACATTGATTAGCCTATTACTATTTGGAAATTCACCCGCTTTATCTGTAAGTTCCGAAAATTCACTACCCGATATCGGAACAAGTGCGGGGGCGACTCTCAGTATCAACCAAGAAATAGCAATGGGGGATTTTTTTATACGTCAGATACGTGCTGGAGCGCCGCTAATTGATGACCCCCTGCTTAAACAATACATTAATAAATTAGGCCATAAATTAGTTAATCATGCCGATTCAGTAAAAACGCCTTTTCAATTTTATCTGATCAATAACCCCGCTATTAACGCGTACGCTGTTTTCGGTGGTAACGTAGTGCTACATTCCGGTTTATTCCGCTATAGCCGCAATGAGAGTGAGTTGGCTTCTGTCATGGCTCATGAAATCTCCCATGTAACACAACGCCACTTGGCTCGTTTTATGGAAGATACACAGCGCAAAGCGCCATTCGCATGGGCAGGAATATTAGGATCCATACTGTTGATGATGGCCAATCCACAAGCAGGAATGGCGACACTCAGCGGCACACTGGGTGGTTTTCAGCAAGGTATTATCAGCTTTACCCAGTCAAATGAACAGGAAGCTGATCGCATTGGTATGCAGATTCTCAACAATTCAGGTTTTAACCCTCATGGTATGCCTGATTTCATGCAGATTCTGGTTGATCAGACGCGATATAGCTCTAAACCGCCAGAAATGTTATTAACCCATCCACTACCCGATAGCCGTTTATCCGATGCTCGTAACAGGGCAAATCAGTATCCGAAAAAAACCGTTCCAGAATCAGAATCTCAAGATTTTCTGTTTGCCCGTGTTCGCATCCTGACAATCAGCGCTACAGATCAGCTCAATTACATTGAACAAATTCTGAATAATTACAGTCAGGGAACCACTAAAGAACAGCTCGCCGCTTCTTATGGACGGGTTCTCCTTCTGTCTCAGGCTCAAAAGTATGCTGAAGCCAAAACAGTATTGTCTCCATTACTGGATAAGCAGCCTGATAACATCTGGTTTATCGATGCTATGACGGATATCGATATTGAGCAAAAACAGTATGAGCAAGCGATTACCCGTTTACAGCATGCTCTCCAGAAACATCAAAATAACCCGGTACTACAAATCAATCTTGCCAATGCCTATATTCAGGCCAAACACTATCCGCAAGCATCACAACTGCTATTTCGCTATACCTTCAACAATCCTAATGATCCCACTGGCTGGTCACTAATGACAGAATTAGCCAAAAAACAGGGAAAACGTGATAAAGAGCTGGTTTCCTACGCTGAGACTATGGCATTGCAAGGCAAATTTGACATGGCTATAAACTATCTCAGCCAAGCCAGTGCCTTGGTAACATTAAATAGTGATGATCAGGCTCGTTATGATGCCCGTATTGATCAATTGCGCCAATTGCAACAACGTTATAGCCAATATGACAAATGAGGACTTTTTACATGCCACAGGTTATTTTTTATCATAACCCTCGCTGCTCAAAGAGCCGTGAAACACTCAAGCTGGTTGAAGATCTCAGTATTTCACCAGAAATCATTCACTATCTCGACACCCCACCAACGGTAGAGCAGCTTACCGTTTTACTGAAGCAACTGGGTTTCAAAGATGCCCGTCAGTTAATGCGAACCAAAGAAGAACTTTATAAGGATCTCAATCTTGGTGATGACACATTATCCCAAGCGGCATTACTCCAAGCGATGGCAAAACACCCTATATTGATAGAGCGTCCGATTGTTGTTGTCGGTGATAAAGCTCGTCTAGGTCGCCCACCAGAACAAGTTAAGGAGATTCTTGGCTAACACCTCACTTTCCAGAAAAATCATACAAACAAAAAAGTGATAGGGACATATTCACTATCACTTTTTTCCTGTTTCCTTCCTGGCTGGTTCGCTCAAAGATCAAGAATATCTTTCACAAATGGTATCGTCAGCTTGCGCTGCGCCACAATAGAAGCACGGTCAAGCTCATCTAACGTTCTAAACAGTGTTTGCATTTCCCTATCGAGTCGTTTCAACACAAAACGCCCTACATCTTCGGGTAATTCAAATCCCCGTAATTTCGCCCGCAATTGCAATGCCTGAATCTTTTCATCATCAGACAGTGGCTGCAATTTGTAAATCTGCCCCCAATCCAGACGAGAAGCCAGATCCGGCAATGTCAGATTAATTTGCCGTGGAGGACGATCCCCGGTGATCAATAAGCAGGTGCGGCCAATCTCTACAATCCGGTTATAAAGATTGAAGATAGCCATTTCCCATTCTTGATCGCCTGCAATACATTCAATATTATCAATGCACACTAATGATAAATGTTCCATTCCATCAAGGACTTCAGGAACAAAATAGGCACGTTTATCCAGTGGTACATATCCCACCGCCTCTCCCTGTTGGGATAATTCGGCACAAGATGCATGAAGCAAATGGCTCTTGCCCCCGCCATCGCGGGACCAAAAATAGATATAACTGCCGTGTGACTGACTAATGGCCAGTTTTATTGCAGCTAATAAGGAAGTATTCTCACCTGCAAAGAAACTGGCAAATATTTCATCATCGGGCAAATATAGGGGCAAGGAAAGCTGCGACGGTGTATTCAGAAGCACCTCAAACAGAATGGATAACGAACAGCGCTAAGTCTACCACAGAAAGTGACTATAAATGAAATAAATGCGCTGTTCAAAACAGGCATTGATTGTTAACGTCTACCTTTCATGGAAAGGTAGACGTTAACAATACAGTAGATAACAAGGTGTTGTTTTTCTGATTGGAATTAGAATTGACATCCAGATTAGTATCAAAGCCTATTTTTCCATCACAAAGCCGTCTTTATCAATTACCCATCAAATGGCTGGCTCAGGATAAAGACTACTGACATATTTTATTATTATTCAAATAATTAGAGCATTACTATCTGGAGGGTGCTACTGCCACACAAGACATTCAAAAACATTGATGGATTAATAAAACAAAATGTTATCGTATGATATTCTTTATTAATAATTAACGCCCTGATTTTAATAGTTATAATTAGAGATAATCTAAACTAAAAAGAATCAATAAATAGACATTAACGTTGATTAAAATTTATTTAGGGGATTGACGTATCAATTAAAATCACTCTATATAATCTTCCTGATCTCTCAATTGAAAATTAAAGGAAAAAACCAAGATATAGAGTGAATTAGTAAAAATAGCGTTAGGAAAAATATATTAAATAGTAGACTTTCATTATGAGTCAAAAAGAGAAGGGCTTTTTCTTTAAAACCCTTCCTTATAAATTGAATTAATCTTACTTATTCTACAGCTTCACGTTTTTTATCATTGTCAATCGATTCTACAGAAGAAGTAATATAAAGCTCCTCTGGACGGATAACACTGATCAATTTGAATATCAGGCTCAAACCAATACCTACTACAGTTGCCAGTGCCATACCTTTCAATTCTGCTGTACCAATCTGGATCTTCGCCCCACTGACACCAATAATCAAAATAATGGAGGTCAGGATCAGGTTCTGTGCCTTGCTATAATCGACTTTAGAATCAATCAATACCCGAATACCTGATGCGCCAATGACACCATACAGCAACAAGGAAACACCGCCCATAACCGGGACAGGAATGACCTGAATTGCCGCAGCCAGTTTGCCAACACAAGAAAGCAGAATGGCCAGTATCGCTGCTCCACCAATCACCCACGAACTGTACACTCGGGTAATCGCCATAACACCAATGTTTTCACCGTAAGTTGTATTGGGAGTCGAACCAAAAAAACCCGAAATCATGGTTGAAAAACCATTCGCAAACATCGAACGGTGCAAACCAGGATCTTTCAATAAATCCTTCTGCACAATATTAGCCGTGACGACCAGATGACCAACATGTTCCGCAATCACGACCAGCGCCGCGGGCAAAATAGTCATAATGGCAAACCATTCAAAACGCGGTGTATAGAACGTCGGTAATGCAAACCACGGTGCCTCAAGTACAGGTGTAAAATCCACTGCTCCCATAAAAAACGCCAGCGCATAGCCTGCTAAAACACCAATCAGGATTGGAATAATCGCCATAAAGCCACGGAACATCACCGAACCCAAAATTGTCACGGCTAACGTCACCATCGATATGGTCAGGTTAGCCGTATTGACTTCAGCTCCAATGGCTGGGCGCAAACCCGCCATATCTGCTGCAACCCCTGCCAATTCCAGACCAATGACAGCAACAATTGCCCCCATTGCCGCTGGCGGAAATATCACATTGATCCAACCCCGTCCTGCAATTTTGACAATCAACGAAACCAGACAAAACAACAGTCCACAAACAATAAACCCACCCAGAGCCAGTTCATATCCCAGAGGCAACAACAAAAGTACCGGCGAAATAAATGCAAAACTGGAGCCTAAATAAGCCGGAATTTTCCCTTTACAGATAAATAGATACAGCAATGTTCCAATACCATTGAACAGCAGAATTGTGGCAGGATTCACTTTAAATAAGACGGGAACCAAAACAGTTGCGCCAAACATGGCAAATAAGTGCTGTAAACTCAAGGGAATGGTCTGTATCAGTGATGGCCTTTCATCTACCCCAATAGTACGGCGGGTCATTATTTATATCCTCTATGTTACCTTGCTGGAAGCAAAAAAAAACCGACTTTTCAGTCGGCTAAATGTTATTTAGTACCGAATATCTTATCGCCCGCATCTCCCAGACCAGGAACAATATATCCATGCTCATTCAGACATTCGTCAATCGAGGCAGTATATAGCTCGACATCCGGGTGAACCTTCTCCAGTGCGGCAACCCCTTCTGGTGCGGCAACCAAAACCAATACCTTAATCACAGGGCATCCTGCCTTTTTCAGCAGATCAATCGTAGCAATCATAGAACCGCCGGTCGCTAGCATCGGATCAACAACCAAAGCCATACGCTCACTAATATCAGAAACCAGTTTCTGAAAATAAGGCACAGGTTCGAACGTTTCTTCGTCACGATAAACACCGACAACACTGATCCGCGCACTTGGAATATTTTCCAATACGCCATCCATCATTCCCAAACCGGCACGCAGGATAGGAACCACAGTAATTTTCTTCCCTTTAATCTGGTCTATCTCTACCGAACCACACCATCCTTCAATGGTCACTTTTTCTACTTCTAAATCAGCAGTTGCTTCATATGTCAGAAGACTACCCACTTCTGAGGCCAATTCACGAAAGCGCTTAGTGCTTATATCATGAGCTCGCATCAGGCCGAGTTTATGTTTAACTAATGGGTGTTGAACTTCAACGATCTTCATGAATTTCTCCTACTGTATATAGCCGGCAGATAAAAAAATCGCGGGATTATACCTCCTTTTCGACACCGAGCCACTATCAATCCATTGATTTTTATCAAGCATAAGCATTTTTCCTTTTATTTTTGTCTGGCAGGAAACCTGCATAAAGCTATCGCAAACGTTTGCTTAGACTGTTAGAATTGCCGCCGTTCTGTTTTATTCATTCAAATGCAACCGCCTGGGGGCTACGCAGTGACCAACAAAACCTCTCTTAGCTATAAAGATGCTGGTGTCGATATTGATGCTGGCAATACCTTAGTCAATCGTATCAAAGGTGTCGTGAAACAGACCCGTCGCCCTGAAGTGATGGGGGGATTAGGCGGTTTCGGGGCACTATGTGCGCTGCCACAGAAATATCGTGAACCTATCTTAGTTTCCGGTACAGATGGCGTTGGCACCAAGCTGCGTCTGGCTATGGATCTGAAACGCCACGATACCATCGGGGTTGATTTGGTTGCCATGTGTGTCAATGATCTGGTTGTTCAGGGAGCCGAACCACTTTTCTTCCTTGATTACTATGCAACAGGCAAACTGGATGTTGATACCGCAGCCAGTGTCATTACTGGTATTGCCGAAGGTTGCAAACAGTCTGGCTGTGCCCTGGTCGGTGGTGAAACCGCCGAGATGCCGGGTATGTATCATGGCGAAGATTACGATGTGGCGGGGTTTTGTGTCGGCGTGGTCGAAAAATCAGAGATCATTGATGGCAGCCAAGTTCAAGTGGGTGATGCGCTAATTGCACTGGCATCCAGTGGGCCACATTCCAATGGTTATTCATTGATCCGTAAAATCCTTGACGTCAGCCAGACCAATCCGGAAACAACAGAGCTTGAAGGCAAATCGCTGGCAGATCATTTGCTCGTCCCAACCCGAATTTATGTCAAGCCTGTTCTTGAACTGATTGAACAGTTCGAGATCCACGCCATTGCCCATCTGACTGGTGGCGGCTTCTGGGAAAATATTCCCCGCGTTCTACCGGAAAATATGCAGGCCAAAATCAATGCCTCCAGTTGGCAATGGCCAGCTATCTTTACGTGGTTGCAGCAGGCAGGCAATGTCAGCAATCACGAGATGTATCGCACATTTAACTGCGGAGTAGGCATGATCATCGCTCTGCCACAATCTCAGGCAGAACAAGCGGTTGAATGGCTGAACGCGGCAGGTGAAAACGCTTGGCAGATTGGTACTATTACCGAATTTGACACCAATACTGAACTGAACACCAACGAGCAACAAGTTATCATCAGCGAATGAAAACCATGAAAAAAATTGTCGTTTTGGTTTCCGGCAATGGCAGCAATCTTCAATCCATTATAGACGCCAGCCAGCAAAACCGGATTAATGGGCATATCTGTGCGGTATTCAGTAATAACACCAATGCCTATGGCCTGCAACGTGCAGAACAAGCGGGTATCCCCGCCCATTTTCTCAATCCACAAGCGTTCCCGGATCGCACTGCTTATGATTGCGCCCTGCTCACAGCCATTGATCAATATCAGCCAGATTTAGTAGTTTTAGCGGGCTACATGAGAATACTATCGCCTGATTTTGTGCAGCACTACTGTGGACGTATGCTCAATATACATCCTTCTCTGCTGCCCAAATACCCCGGTCTGCATACTCACCGCAAAGCCATTGAAAATGGCGATCAAGAACATGGCACTTCCGTCCATTTTGTTACCGAAGAGCTTGATGGCGGCCCCGTTATTTTACAGGCCAAAGTACCGATTTTTGAGGAAGATCAGGAAGAGGATGTTATCAGGAGAGTTCAGGCTCAAGAGCATGATATCTATCCGCTGGTCATTGGCTGGTTCTTAGATGGGCGCCTGAGCATGAGCGATAATATAGCAATACTGGATGGCAAAACACTGCCACAGCAGGGTTACGCCTCAGAATAATCTATACCGAATGGATTTCGAATTGCAGTGCGGCGGCAAGGGAACGAATCCCCGGGAGCATAGCTAACTATGTGACCGGGGTGAGTGAGCGTAGCCAACAAAGCGGCAACTTGAAAGACGAAGGGTATATATTGCTAGACCGTAAACTTACAGCATTGTGTTAAGACGAAACGTGTTAAGGTAAGACGCGTTAAGATGATACTTTGCTGTAAGTCGTCATTTCAGATTAAATTCTTTATACACCCAGAAAATCGGTTATTTATTCATCTAACAAAATATTAATCTGGCAATAATTATGTATCTGATAATAATTAATTATCCGAACATTATTTTACCGTGAATCATAGTTAGCGTGGGCCAAATTTAAACCAGCACTTATTTTTAAAAAGCACTGAGGTATCCAATGTCCAGTGGTTCTGAAAATCCACCTGTAAATTTACGTCCTCTTGAGCGGGAAGATCTCCCTTTCGCTCACCAAATCGATAACAACGCCAGTGTCATGCGTTATTGGTTTGAAGAACCCTATGAAGCTTTTGTCGAGCTATGTGATCTCTATGACAAACATATCCATGACCAAAGCGAACGCCGTTTTATCATTGAGAGCATGAACGCCAAAGTCGGATTAGTGGAATTGGTCGAAATTGATTATATTCACCGACGCGCAGAATTCCAGATTATTATTACACCAACCTATCAGGGGCAAGGCTATGCAACCAAAGCGGCTAAACTTGCGATGGAATACGCATTTTGTGTATTAAATCTCTATAAACTTTATTTAATTGTTGATAAAGAGAATGAAAAAGCGATTCATATATACAACAAATTAGGGTTCCATACCGAAGGCGAATTAATCGATGAATTTTTTGTAAACGGCTCTTATCATACCGCCATTCGGATGTGTACTTTCCAACACCACTATTTTGCCAATAAAGCCCGTGAATCCCAGACCAGCTCGCTGGCCCATTAAACTAAATGGAGTAGTAATGTCCCACGACCGCCTCTATAACGAAAAAGAACTCAGTTGGCTCTCTTTCAATGAACGTGTACTTCAGGAAGCGGCTGACAAAAGCAATCCACTTATTGAAAGAATGAGGTTTTTAGGGATCTACTCCAATAATCTGGATGAGTTTTATAAAGTTCGCTTTGCCGATGTAAAACGGCGCATTCTTATCAGTGAAGAGCGAGGGTCTGCCACCAGCGGCCGCCAATTATTGAAAAAAATTCAGGCCAAAGTCGTAAAAATCGATCAAGAGTTCGATGAACTCTATAACGATTTACTGCTGGAAATGGCCCGTAATCAGATTTTCCTGATTAATGAGCGACAAATATCCCCCAATCAGCAAATTTGGTTGCGGCAATATTTCCGCCAGCATTTACGCCCACACATTACACCTATCGTCATCAATCCAGAAACCAATCTGGTTGAGTTTTTGAAAGATGATTACACCTATCTGGCCATTGAAATTATTCGTGGGCAAGAGACGAAATATGCCCTGCTGGAAATTCCCTCAGACAAAGTACCCCGTTTCGTCAATTTGCCTCCAGAAATGCCACGCAGACGCAAATCGATGATCTTGCTTGATAATATTCTGCGCTATACGTTGGACGAAATTTTCAAAGGTTTTTTCGATTACGATACGCTGAATGTTTATTCGATGAAAATGACCCGTGATTCCGAATATGATCTGGCAACAGAGATGGAATCCAGTCTGTTGGAACTGATGTCTTCAACCCTGAAACAGCGGTTGACCGCCGAACCTGTCCGGTTTGTTTATCAGCGTGATATGCCTGATGAAATGGTAGATCTACTGCGCAGTAAACTGGGGCTATCCAATGATGACTCTGTGATTGCCGGTGGCCGCTATCACAATTTCAAAGACTTCATCAAATTTCCCAATGAAGGGAACCGAAATCTGCTGAACAAAACGATGCCACGGCTACGCCATACTTGGTTTGAGCATTTTCGTAACGGTTTTGATGCCATCCGTGAGCAGGATGTTCTGCTCTATTATCCTTATCACACCTTCGAGCATGTGCTGGAATTGCTGCGTCAGGCATCGTTCGACCCCAGCGTGTTGTCTATCAAGATCAATATTTATCGCGTGGCAAAAGATTCACGCATTATTGATTCAGTGATCCATGCCGCCCACAACGGCAAAAAAGTGACTGTGGTGGTTGAATTACAAGCCCGTTTTGATGAAGAAGCCAATATCCACTGGGCGAAGCGACTGACTGAGGCGGGTGTACACGTTATTTTCTCCGCACCGGGCCTGAAAATTCACGCCAAGTTATTTGTTATCTCGCGTCTTGAAGGGGATGAAATTGTCCGTTATGCCCATATTGGAACCGGAAATTTCAATGAAAAAACGGCTCGTTCATACACTGATTATTCCTTGCTGACTGCCAAGCCGGAAGTCACCAACGAAGTTCGCCGTGTATTTAACTTTATTGAAAATCCTTATCGCCCAGTCACGTTTGAGAATCTGATGGTATCACCGCAAAATTCGCGCGCCATGCTCAACCAACTGATTACTCAGGAAATTGAAAATGCCAAAGCAGGGGAAGCGGCGGGCATCACTCTGAAAATCAACAATCTTGTGGACAAGGAATTGGTGGATCGCTTGTATGATGCCTCAGAAGCGGGAGTCAAAGTGCGCCTTCTGATACGGGGAATGTGCTCTCTAGTGCCAAATCAAGCGGGCTTCAGTGAAAATATACAAGTCACCAGCATTGTGGATCGCTTTCTTGAACACGATCGAGTTTATGTTTTCACTAACAAAGGGGATGAGAAGGTTTTCCTTTCTTCGGCTGACTGGATGACCCGCAATATCGATTATCGTATTGAGGTCGCAGTTTGTCTGCTCGATCCTCAGTTAAAACAGCGGGTTTTGGATATTCTGGAATTACAGTTCAGTGATACAGTTAAAGCTCGCTATATCGATAAAGAGTTAAGCAATCGCTATGTTCCACGCGGAAATAAGCGTAAAATTCGCGCACAAATTGCCGTCTATGATTACTTGAAGACATTGGAACAACCGGAGCCAAGAGCCTGATCTATGCCGTTGAAACACGACAAACCAACGCCCAAACCCATGGAAATTGCCACCATTGATCTGGGCTCTAATAGCTTTCACATGGTGATCGCCCGTATTGTGAATGGCGCACTACAGGTGATCGGGCGTTTAAAGAAACGGGTTCACCTCGCTGATGGCCTCAACAATAAAAATGAATTAAGTGAAGAAGCTATCAATCGGGGCCTTGCCTGCCTTTCTCTGTTTGCAGAACGGTTGCAGGGTTTTTCCGCGAATAATGTCTGTCTCGTAGGTACTCACAGCCTGCGTGAAGCCACCAACACACAAGAGTTTCTAAAACGGGCGAAAGAAGTCATCCCCTATCCCATTGAAATCATTTCCGGTCATGAAGAAGCCCGCCTGATCTTCATGGGTGTTGAGCATACTCAGCCGGAAAAAGGCCGCAAGCTGGTGATCGATATCGGTGGTGGTTCTACAGAACTGGTGATTGGTGAAAATTTCGAACCGCTGTTAATTGAAAGCCGTCGTATGGGCTGTGTTAGTTTTTCTCGTCAATTCTTTCCTGACAACATAATAAACGAACAAAATTTCCGTAGGGCACGGCTTCAGGCTGCACAAAAGTTAGAAAACCTCGTTTGGCAATTCCGGATGAAAGGCTGGGATTTTGCCTTGGGAGCATCAGGAACCATCAAAGCAGTACATGAATTACTCGTCGGATTAGGTGAAAAAGATGGTCTGATTACACCTGAGCGTCTCAATATGCTGGTAAAGCGGGTTCTGAAATACAAGAATTTCAAATCACTGGATCTACCTGGTTTATCCGAAGACCGCAAACAAACCTTTGTTTCCGGCCTGGCTATCCTGTGTGGTGTATTCGATGTCCTGCATATTCAAGAACTGCGCTTATCTGACGGGGCACTGCGTGAAGGCGTACTTTACGAGATGGAAGATCGTTTCCGTCATCAGGATATTCGCCAAAGAACCGCCAAAAGCCTTGCTGACCATTATAATATCGATAGAGAACAAGCCGATCGCGTTTGGAGTACTGCCAAGACACTTTACGAACAATGGGCGGCACAGAATCCGAAACGGCTCCAGCCACAACTGGAATCAATTCTGCTTTGGGCGGCAATGCTGCATGAAGTCGGTTTAAGCATCAACCTAAGTGGACTACAGCGGCATTCCGCCTACATCCTGCAACACACCGATCTGCCGGGCTTTAACCAAGAACAGCAATCATTGCTGGCAACATTGGTACGCTATCATCGCAAGGCCATTAAAGTGCATGAGCATCCCCGCTTTTACCTGTTCAAGAAAAAACAATATCTTCCGATGCTCCAGATATTACGGCTGGCAACACTGCTCAACAACCAGCGCCAATCCACCACAACACCCGAATCGCTTAGGCTGGACACCTCTCATGGTCACTGGACGCTCTACCTGCCACAAAACTATTTAACCCAAAATGCCCTGATGCAGCTCGATTTGGAAAAAGAGCAGGCTTACTGGAGTGATGTGATTGGCTGGTACTTGCATATCAAAGAGGAATCGACGTAACGATATCACCCTATGAAGAAGAAAAAGAATACCGTTCAGATTACAACATTAATTCTGCTGATCAGTTTTCTGATTTTATTTGGGCGCTTTATCTATTCATCCATCGCAGCATTGGAACATCACCGGCAAAAGCAACAACATTCGATGGAGCATATTAGGAATACTAAAACAAAATAGTCATCCTATTATCCCTAAAAGCCATTTTTCAGATTATATTATCGTTAGATAATAGGATCGCCCTGTTTTTTTTGCACTATTTTGCACCAAAGGTACACCATGTTACAACCGGCCTTTAAATCTGGTAATTCAACTGTTGCCAGTCAACATTCCCAAAAGCTGGCAGTTGTTCGCCAACGTCTGCTGTCTCTTTTTATTAACGATAAATTATTCGTTGATACGTTATTGGGTCAGGCTGATGAACATTCAACAATCAGCGACGAGCAGTTGCTGGAGAAAATTGAGGAAGTCAGTGCGCAGCTGACCGATCTGCACGCTGCCGACATTGCAGATATTCTGGAGGCTCTGCCCTACGATGAACGTCTTGCTTTATGGCGACTCATCGATAATAACCAGCGCGGTGAGGTTTTAGTGGAAGCCTCCATTCCGGTCTGGGACAATTTGATCAAGGATATGTCTGACCTTGAACTATTGAAAGCCATCGGCACGCTGCATGTGGATGAGCAGGCTTATATTGCGGAATATCTACCCCGTGATACTACACGCCGTTTACTGACTTATCTGGAACCGAGTCAACGCAACCGTATTCGCGAAGTATTGCAGTACCACAAAGACAGCATCGGCCAGATGATGGATTTTGAATTTGTGACAGTGCGAGGCAACATCACACTCAGTACAGTACAACGTTTCCTGCGTTCCAGAGGCTCCATTCCCGACGCAACGGATAAAATTTTTGTTATTGACCGCAAAAACCGCCTTCAGGGGGAACTCCCACTCACAACTTTGCTAATCAATGCCCCGGACAAGTTGGTTGTAGAAGTGATGAATACAGATACTGTCACCTTCTTACCAGAGCAAAAGGGCGAAGATGCCGCCAGTGCGTTCGAACGTTACGATTTAATCTCTGCTGCAGTGGTAGATAATAACGGGCGCCTGATGGGGCGTCTGACCGTTGAGGATATCATTGATACCTTAAGTGAAGAAACAGACACCAATATCCGACGCATGGGGGGATTAAGCCGTGAAGAAGATGTGTTCGCCCCTGTTGGGCAGACAGTAAAAACCCGCTGGGCATGGCTCGCCATTAACTTGTGCACCGCTTTTGTTGCTTCTCGGGTGATTGGCTTGTTTGAACATACCATTTCCCAACTGGTTGCCCTTGCGACATTAATGCCCATTGTGGCGGGTATCGGAGGTAACACGGGCAACCAGACCATTACCATGATCGTCCGGGCGTTGGCACTCCACCAAATCCAATCCGGCAGTTTTTCTTATCTGTTATTGAGGGAGTTCGGTGTTGCTCTGATTAACGGTGTTATCTGGGGTGGAATCATGGGCGTTGTCACCTATCTACTCTATGGCGATCTTGCGATGGGCGGCGTGATGACAATGGCAATGATATTAAATCTGCTGATGGCAGCGCTAATGGGCGTATTGATCCCATTTATTATGATGAAACTGGGGCGAGATCCGGCCATTGGTTCCAGTGTGATGATCACGGCAATGACCGATACTGGCGGATTCTTTATCTTTCTGGGATTGGCAACGCTGTTTTTGGTTTGAGCTTTATGGAAGAAACGCCGATTTATAAATGATATCGGCGTTTTTTCTCAAACTATTAATAAACCCTTTCGTCCCAAACACTATATCCAGATGTCCCTGCCATGTGGTGACGGCAAATAATGTCTTTATATTTAATAGAAACAATTTATCCCGGCTGCACTTCCGCATGAGTAATACTGTGCGGATAGTTTGGTGATAATTCAATAATTGCCATAACTTCCATATTTTCTCCACCATTGACTATTTCCCTTTGGTTACACTAATAATATATGTTTATTAAACCGATTTAGCATAAGATGCTGCGTGACTGGTCACCGCAACAATACTGAGAGAATGTCGAGCACATGAAGAATAAACGTCGTACTTATTTTTTCCGATTTGCGGTACTAGCCGTTGTCATCGCAGCCGCTTATTTCGCGTGGAACTATTTCAAAACACCCACAATATCAGAAGAAAAATCGGCTCAGGCATCAAAATCTCCGCGAAATTTAAGACATTCGCCACAACCGCCTGTGCAAGTAGCAACAGCCAAAATACAAACTGTACCCCACTATTTAGGAGGACTAGGTACTGTTCAGGCGGCCAATACCGTGACTGTCACCAGCCTTGTTGCTGGCCAATTAACCACCTTGCATTTTGATGAGGGTCAGTTCGTCAAGCAAGGCGATTTATTAGCAGAAATCGATCCCCGTTCCTTTCAAATTCAACTGGCAAAGACACAAGGCCAATATGCCAGAGATCAGGCAACACTGGCCAATGCCCGACAGGATTTAGCCCGCTATCAGCAATTAGCAAAAAACAACTCAATCTCCCAACAGGATCTAGATAAGCAAATATCTGCTGTGCGCCAGTATGAAGCTCTCCTGAAAGCTGATCAGTCAGGTATTGATGACGCGCAACTGCAATTGACTTACAGCCGGATTACAGCCCCTATTTCCGGCCGTGTTGGTCTGAAAAAGATTGATGTTGGCAATTACATATCTGCTGGTGGAGGAACGCCACTCGTGATCATCACACAGATCGATCCGATTGATGTGTTGTTTGCCCTGCCGGAAAACGATATCAGCGCGGTATTGAAAGCACAAAAAAACAATAAGGATGTTGTCGTCACCGCTTGGGATCGCAATAACCAGCAGCAATTGGCACAAGGTAAATTACTCAGTATCGATAACCTGATTGATGTGACTACTGGCACGATTAAGATGAAGGCACGATTCGATAACCAAAACAACGTACTGTTTCCCAATCAATTTGTCAATATTCAGATTAAGGTTAATACACTGGAAAATGCCATCGTTATCCCGAATGCCGCACTACAGATGAGTAATGAGGGGCATTATGTCTGGAAGGTGGATAAAGAAAACAAAGTCAACAAGCATAAAGTCACAATCGGGTTACAAAATGCTCAGTTGGTAGTCATCAGCAAAGGTCTGGCAACAGGTGATCGAGTCGTTACGGATGGTACTGACCAATTAACCGAAGGTACTGGCATCAATATTGTCAAACCACTGAAATCAGAATCCGCCAATACTCACGATCATACAGGTAAATCAAAGCCATCAAACAGTAAGGTGGAGAATACTTAATGCATTCTGATTCTCCAATGACTGGCGGTGGTCCATCTCGCCTGTTTATTCTACGCCCTGTTGCTACCACGCTGTTTATGATGGCAATACTACTGGCAGGGATCATCGGCTACCGGATGCTGCCAGTTTCCGCTTTACCTCAAGTGGATTACCCTACTATTCAGGTGGTGACTCTCTACCCCGGAGCGAGTCCCGATATCATGACGTCTGTCGTAACCGCCCCGCTAGAACGCCAATTCGGGAAAATGTCCGGCCTGAAACAGATGACGTCACAAAGTTCTGGGGGCGCCTCCGTTATAACACTGGTATTCCAGCTCTCGTTGCCATTAGATGTCGCTGAGCAGGATGTACAGGCAGCGATTAATGCAGCGACGAATCTATTACCCCATGACCTGCCTTATCCGCCAATTTATAGCAAGGTCAATCCGGCTGATCCTCCTATCTTGACGTTGGCCGTCACTTCTGATGCCCTGCCGATGACTCAGGTACAGGATATGGTGGAGACCCGTATTGCCCAGCGTATTTCTCAAGTCGGAGGCGTTGGCTTGGTGACACTGGCTGGTGGGCAGCGTCCGGCTGTGCGCGTGAAGTTTAATGCACAGGCCATCGCCGCACAGGGATTAAACAGCGAAGCCATTCGTACCACAATAATGAATGCGAATGTGAGTTCAGCAAAAGGCAGTTTTGATGGCCCGACTCGCTCAGTGACGTTAACCACCAACGATCAAATGAAATCCATCGACGAATACCGCAATTTGATCGTGGCCTATAAAAATGGTGCTCCTATTCGTCTACGTGATGTCGCGACTATTGAACGAGGAGCGGAAAATACCAAATTAGGCGCTTGGGCAAATGAGAAACCCGCCATTGTTATCAACGTTCAACGTCAGCCTGGTGCCAATGTCATCGATACCACGGACAATATCCGTGCCATGCTGCCGGAGCTGATCAACAGCTTGCCCAAATCGGTTAACGTGGATATTTTGACAGATCGGACTGTCACTATTCGTGCGTCGGTTCAAGATGTTCAGTTTGAGTTGTTACTGGCTATCGCGCTAGTCGTGATGGTGATTTATCTGTTTTTACGTAATGCAACAGCGACCTTGATTCCAAGCATTGCGGTGCCACTTTCTCTGGTTGGTACATTTGCCGTCATGTATTTCTGTGGTTTCTCTGTCAATAACCTCACGTTGATGGCATTAACCATCGCAGCAGGTTTCGTTGTAGATGATGCAATTGTTGTGATCGAAAATATCTCCCGCTATATCGAACGAGGAGAAAAACCGATGGCTGCTGCCCTGAAAGGAGCAGGAGAAATCGGTTTTACCATCATCTCTTTAACGTTTTCATTAATTGCTGTTCTGATCCCACTTTTGTTCATGGGAGATATTGTCGGCCGGCTGTTCCGAGAATTCGCCATTACACTTGCTGTTGCCATTTTAATTTCTGCCGTGGTATCACTCACATTAACGCCAATGATGTGCGCACGGATGCTAAAAGCAGAAGCTGAAACTAAACATAACCGCTTTGAACAGGCTAGTGAACACTTCTTTGAGCGAATAATTGCAATATATGGCGAATGGCTGAAACGGGTTTTAAATCATCCCTGGATAACTCTCGGAGTTGCATTCAGCACATTGGCATTCACCGCCCTGCTCTATTTAACGATCCCAAAAGGATTTTTCCCATTACAGGATAACGGCTTGATTCAGGGTACACTGGAAGCGCCGCAATCTATTTCATTCAATGCCATGTCAGATAAACAGCGGCAGGTAACGGCTCTGCTACTGCAAGATCCTGATGTAGAGAATGTGACAACGTTCATTGGTGTTGATGGCAGCAACTCAACGCTGAATAGTGGGCGTCTGCAAATCACCTTAAAACCTCTCAATCAGCGTGATATCCGAGTTGATGAGATCATCCCGCGCCTACAGGCTCGCGTCGCTAACGTACCTGACGCCAAACTGTATCTACAACCGACACAGGATTTGACGATTGATACCCAAGTTGCCCGCACGCAATATCAATTTACATTGCAGGCGACTGTCTCTAGTGACCTTAACATTTGGGTTCCCAAACTACAGGAAGCACTGAAACAGCGCCCTGAATTGGTGGATGTTGGTACTGACTGGCAGAATCGGGGGTTAGTGGCTTATATCAATGTCAATCGCGATATGGCCAGTCGATTAGGTATTTCCATGACTGCCATAGATAATGCACTGTACAACGCTTTTGGCCAACGCTTGATTTCAACGATTTATACCCAAGCTAACCAATATCGGGTAATCCTTGAGCAGGATACACAAAATGAAGCGGGTATAAATGCACTCAATAATGTTCACCTGATCGGAACCGATAACAAGGTAGTGCCACTCAGTACAATTGCCACTGTTGAGCAAAAATTGGGGTACTTATCCATCAATCATCTGCAACAATTTCCTGCAGTCACTTTTTCGTTCAATGTCGCACAAGAGGCTTCTCTTGAAGCCGCAGTTAATGCAGTCAAAGAAACAGAGCAGTCGATTGGGATGCCAAAAAACATCAATACGCAATTTCAAGGGGCAACACTGGCGTTCCAGAATGCGCTCGGCAATACCCTGTGGCTGATTTTGGCTGCCGTTATCTCCATGTATATCGTGCTGGGTATTCTGTACGAAAGTTTTATTCACCCTGTTACGATCCTGTCAACTTTGCCCACTGCCGGCGTAGGGGCATTGTTAGCCCTGATGATGGGTGGCTATGAGTTAGATATTATTGCCATTATCGGGATCATTTTGCTGATCGGGATTGTGAAGAAAAACGCCATCATGATGATCGATTTTGCCCTGGCGGCAGAACGTGAAAAAGGCATGTCGCCTTATGACGCGATTTTTCAGGCTTGCCTTCTACGTTTCAGACCCATTCTGATGACAACGATGGCGGCGCTGCTGGGAGCATTACCGTTAATGCTCAGTACGGGAATCGGGGCTGAGTTACGCCGTCCATTAGGTATCTGTATGGTGGGCGGATTGATCATGAGCCAGATCCTGACGCTCTTTACAACGCCTGTTATTTATCTGTTATTTGACCGATTAGCGAACTATTTTAAAAACAAGCGCCAAAACAGACTCCAGAGCCAGAATCAAGGGGAATTAGATCATTCATCGGTTAATCATCAGGAGCCGCTGTGAAGTTTTTCGCCCTATTTATCCAGCGGCCTGTTGCCACGACGCTACTGAGTTTAGCCATCACTTTATGTGGCGCACTCAGTTTTGTTCTGCTGCCTGTATCGCCGCTACCGAAGTTGGACTTCCCCTTCATTTCAGTTAGTGCTTACATGCCAGGCGCATCACCTGAAACCATGGCATCTTCCGTCGCTACACCACTGGAACGTTCACTCGGTAAGATTGCTGGCGTGAAGGAGATGACCTCCGACAGTTCGCTAGGCAATACCAACATTACGTTGGAATTCGAACTTAGCCGGGATATCAATGGCGCCGCACGGGATGTCCAAGCGGCGATCAATGCAGCAGAAAGCCTGCTGCCTTCCGGTATGCCAAGCCGGCCAAGGTACTATAAGGCGAATCTCTCTGATGCTCCGATCATGGTTTTGACTTTAACGTCAACTAATTATAGTGAAGGGCAACTGTATGATATTGCCTCAACATACCTTGCCCAAAAGCTTTCTCAAGTAGAAGGCGTCAGTAATGTGTCTGTCGGAGGCAGTTCCCTGCCTGCGGTAAGGATTGAACTGAATCCCAATGCCTTGTTCAATCAGGGCGTTTCACTCAATGATGTCAGCCAAGCCATCAACAGTGCCAATGCCCAACGTCCAACAGGACATGTGGATTCAGCGCAACAGAACTGGCAAATACATACTAATGACGAACTGAAGAGCGCAGACAGTTATCGCTCCATTATTGTGCATTATCGTAATGGTTCTCCTGTGCGTTTGCAGGACGTTGCTAATCTCAAGGATTCCGTCGAAGATATTCGAGCAGCAGGAATGTCCGGAGGTAACCCCGCCATCGTACTGATGATTCGTCGTGAATCGGGAGCCAATATCATTGCAACCATAGACCGAATTCGTGCTGAACTGCCTGCTCTGCGTGAATCTATTCCTGCCAATATTCAGCTTAACGTCGCACAGGATCGCTCACCGCCCATTCGTGCCTCCCTGCAAGAAGTGAAACAGTCACTCGCCATTGCTGTCGCTTTAGTGATTCTGGTGGTTTTTCTGTTTTTGCGTTCAGGCCGCGCCACCCTGATTCCCGCAATTGCAGTGCCTGTATCACTCATTGGTACATTCACCGCCATGTATTTGTGTGGTTTCAGCCTGAATAACCTCTCTCTGATGGCATTGACCATTGCGACAGGATTTGTTGTCGATGATGTCATTGTGGTACTGGAAAATATTTCCCGCCATCTGGAAGCTGGATTGAAGCCTGCCCAAGCCGCACTAAAGGGTGTCAGAGAGGTTGGATTCACGGTTCTTGCCATGAGTGTTTCACTCGTTGCAGTTTTTATTCCGCTTGTATTGATTGATGAATTACTCGGCAGGCTGTTCCGCGACTTTGCCGTGACACTCGCGACAGCTATCGGAATTTCACTACTGATTTCTCTTACCTTAACCCCGATGATGTGCGCGCGTCTGCTCAAATCATCACCGAAAAAATCGCAAAAACGTATTAGAGGTTTTAGCAAGGTACTGTTGAAAATTCAGCAGGGCTATGGGCGTTCTCTGAAATGGGTACTCAATCATACCCGTTGGGTACTGCTAACATTAGTTGGTATCGTTGTGCTGAATGTTTGGCTCTATATCAACATCCCGAAAACCTTTTTTCCTCAGCAAGATACCGGACGACTCTTGGGATTCGTCGTTGCCGATGAAAACAGTTCATTCCAGGCCATGCGCGACAAGATGAAACATTTTATGCAGGTCATTGATGCCGATCCAACGGTCGAAAATGTATCAGGATTTACTGAGAGCCGCTCAGGAGTTATGTTGATAGCACTAAAGCCACTGAGAGAGCGTACTGAAAGTATTGAACAAGTGATAACCCGTTTAAAAGGGAAACTCTCGAATGAAGCGGGTGCCCAACTGTATTTGATCCCCATTCAGGATCTCAGATCGGGTGGACGCGGCGGTGCTAAATCAATTTATCAGTTTACGTTGCTGTCCGATGATCTTGGTGAACTGCGCAAATGGGAACCTGTTATTCGCAAAGCATTGGCGAAATTGCCTCAATTGACTGATGTTAATTCAGATTATGAAGGTAAAGGCTCAGAAATAGCCATTATCTATGATCGTGATCTGATGGCTCGTTTGGGCATTAGTGTCAATGAAGCCAATGCTTTGCTTAGCAATGCTTTCGGGCAGCAGTCTATTTCCACAATTTATCTGCCCCGGAATCAATACAAAGTGGTCATGGAAGTCGCACCTGAATATACACAAGATGCCAGCTCATTAGAAAAAATGTTTGTGATCAATGCCAAAGGTGAACGTATTCCACTTTCCTATTTTGCCCGCTGGCAACCTGCGAATGCACCATTGGGTGTTTATCATCAGGGGCTGTCAGCCTCCTCGACTATCGCTTTCAATGTCGCGAAAGACTATACACTGTCGGATGCGATCAGTGCGATAGAACGAACAATGACAGAGTTGAGTGTCCCTTCCGCAGTACGCAGCTCTTTCGCAGGCACAGCCCAGGATTTTCAGAAAACTCAGAGCTCACAATTGTGGGTGATCCTGGCGGCTATTGTGACCGTTTATCTGGTTTTAGGGGTGCTCTATGAGAGTTATATCCATCCTCTGACAATCCTTTCCACTCTGCCTTCTGCGGGAGTTGGCGCTTTACTTGCACTAGAGCTGTTCAACACACCATTTAGTCTGATCGCCATGATTGGGATCATGCTGCTAATTGGCATTGTGAAGAAAAATGCCATCATTATGGTGGATTTTGCCCTTGAAGCGCAGAAAAGTGGAAAATTGAGTGCACAAGAAGCGATACTTCAGGCCAGTTTATTGCGCTTCAGGCCAATTATGATGACTACTCTTTCAGCATTATTCGGCGCCTTACCTTTGGTTCTGAATAGCGGTGATGGGGCTGAACTGCGTCAGCCTCTGGGCATTACCATTGTCGGAGGTCTAGTGATGAGCCAGCTTCTCACATTATATACCACGCCTGTTGTGTATCTGTTCTTTGACCGACTGCGTGAAAAATGGCACCACCGCCGTACGATAAAATCTCAGGCGATGAAACCATCATGAGACACATAATGAGAGCAGGTATTAGTGGTAAGCTATTTTTGGCTATTTTCGCGACCTGTATGCTGGTGCTGGTGACAATGCACTGGGGGATTCGCCTCAGCTTCCAGCATAGTTTCATTGGTTATATTAAGCAAAATAGCCAAATGCGAGCCAATAAGATGGCAGAAGCATTGACGGAACAATACCAGAAATATGGTAACTGGGATTTCCTGCTTCAAAACGATCGGATGATCTTTCAAATCATGCGAACTATTGAACAAAACAGCGATAGCCGCCAAAGCCCGTCATCCCGTGGCTGGCGCAGTCAATTCTGGGTAGTTGACAATCAAATGCATCGTCTGGTCGGTCATGGGAGTCAGATCCCTACAGACACCTATCGAAAATCAGTAATTTATCAAGATAATATCGTCGGTTGGGTCATCGTCCGTACATCAGATAAAATCACTCGTCAAGCGGATATCCGTTTTGACCGCCAGCAACAATTAACCAGTTGGATTATTGCTGGTTTTTCAACCTTACTGGCTCTGATTGCCACTTTTCTTCTGTCCCGTGGTTTTCTAAAACCCGTTAAACGGTTGGTGGAGGGAACACATAAACTTGCCGCGGGTGATTTCAGTGTTCGTGTGAAGCCATCCAGTACAGATGAAATTGGTCAATTAGCATCGGACTTTAATCGGCTTGCCAGTACACTGGAAAAAAATGAACAAATGCGCCGTGATTATATGGTGGATATTTCTCATGAACTGCGTACTCCACTTTCTGTGCTGCGCGGTGAACTGGAAGCTTTGCAGGATGGCGTTCGCCAATCAACGCCAGAGACAATCCACTCACTACTGACGGAAATCACCACACTGACAAAGCTGGTGGATGATTTGCATTTATTATCCCTTTCTGATCGTGGTTCGTTAGCCTACCGACAGGAACTGACCAATGCCAGCGATCTGCTGCAAGTCACCCTAGCCGCTTATCGTGGACGTTTTGCTGACAAGCAGATCACACTGGAACTGAACTTGACGGAAAACGCAATTCTGTTCGCAGACCCAGGCCGGCTAACACAGTTATTCCAAAACTTGCTGGAAAATAGCCTGCGCTATACCGCTGCTCCCGGAAAAATCATCATTCGGGCACATCTCACTCCCCAAAAGTGGATCTTGGATTGGCAGGATAGCGCACCCGGACTGACTGTCGAGCAATGCCAACAGATTTTTGAACGTTTTTACCGCTGCGAGTCTTCCCGTAATCGCGCCAGTGGTGGTTCAGGTTTGGGGCTGGCGATCTGTTACAATATCGTCGAAGCACACGATGGCGTTATTTATGCAGAAAGATCATCTTTAGGTGGTCTTAAAATTCACGTAGAATTACCGCTGGTTGAACTGCCTGAATATAAAGCACAATGAGTACGCATTCTACACAATATACCGTTTTAATCGTTGAAGATGAGCCAAAATTAGGGCAACTGCTCATTGATTATCTGCAAGCTGCAGATTATCAGACACAATGGCTGATACGTGGTGATGAAGTTATTGCCCATGTTCAGAAGCACCAGCCTGATATTATCCTGCTTGATATCATGCTACCCGGCCTTGATGGGATATCGATTTGTCGAGAAATTCGCCGGTTTTCTGATATTCCCATTGTGATGATGACCGCCAGAACAGAAGAAATTGACCGGCTACTGGGGTTGGAAATCGGTGCCGACGATTATATCTGCAAGCCTTATAGCCCAAGGGAAATGGTTGCCAGAGTGAAGACCATTTTGCGCCGTTGCTATCGTCCACAAGATATCATCAGCGAACATGGCTCCCTGACAATTGATGAAAATCATTTTCAAGCACGTTATCTTGATCGCGTCCTTGAGCTGACGCCTGTTGAGTTTCGCTTACTGAAGATCATGTCCAGCCAACCCGGACGAGTATTCTCCCGCGATCAACTGTTAAATAACCTCTATGATGATCACCGTATTGTTAATGACCGTACTATCGACAGCCATATCAAGAATTTGCGCAGAAAACTGGAACAATTAGATGATGATAAATCCTTCATCCGCTCCATTTATGGGTTGGGCTATCGTTGGGAAGCGGAGATATGCCGTTTAATGTGAAACTTCATCCAACTGGAACCGTGATAATCAATCCCATCTGTCGGATTTCTGAAGAAGCCCAAAATATCACCGTTAATCATTTCAAAGTCATAAGATTTTTTTGCCCCGAGACTTAATTGTATAAAATTCAATCTAAACTTAAGCTGATAATTACCCAATCAGGGGAGTTTTTTATGGCTACTCTATTCAGTACGGGTCAACTGACCTGACAAAGCCCGCCATTCGGCTGTAATCACAATTATATTCCCACAATAAATTTGTGCCATAGATGGATTAAACGTTAAAATTCTTGTTTCCTTAGCCTTGCTTTTAATGACAAGGCCTGACTTGAACTCAGATCGAGAACGTTATTAATTATGTTTACTCCAGAATTACTATCTCCTGCCGGCTCCTTGAAAAACATGCGCTACGCGTTTGCTTATGGTGCAGACGCCATCTATGCCGGGCAGCCCCGTTATAGTCTGCGTGTCCGCAATAACGAATTTAATCATGAAACTCTGGCTCAGGGGATTAAGGAAACGCACGAGTTAGGCAAACGTTTTTATGTTGTCGTCAATATTGCTCCCCACAATGCAAAGCTGAAAACGTTCATCCGCGACTTGAAACCCGTCGTTGAAATGGGACCTGATGCGTTGATTATGTCCGATCCTGGCTTAATTATGATGGTACGTGAAGCATTTCCTGAGATAGATATCCACCTTTCAGTTCAGGCCAATGCCGTTAACTGGGCCACGGTTAAGTTCTGGAAACAGATGGGACTGACACGCGTTATTCTCTCCCGTGAGCTTTCGCTGGAAGAAATTGCTGAAATTCGTCAGCAAGTTCCTGATATGGAGCTTGAAGTTTTTGTTCATGGCGCACTTTGTATGGCTTATTCTGGTCGCTGTCTGTTATCAGGCTATATCAACAAACGCGATCCAAATCAGGGAACATGCACTAATGCCTGCCGCTGGGAATACAATGTGCAGGAAGGCAAGGAAGATAATGTCGGTAATATCGTTCATATGCATGATCCTATTCCGGTCAAAAACATGGAGCCGACACTTGGGCAGGGAACGCCGACAGACAAAGTTTTCATGATTGAAGAAGCTAAACGCCCAGGGGAATATATGAGTGCTTTTGAAGATGAGCATGGCACTTATATCATGAATTCGAAAGATCTTCGTGCGATTGAGCATGTCGAAAGGTTGGCCAATATAGGGGTTCATTCACTGAAAATCGAAGGACGCACTAAATCCTTCTATTATTGTGCCCGTACTGCACAAGTGTATCGCCGTGCTATTGATGATGCAGCTGCTGGCAAGCCTTTTGACTCCACTCTGATGACCACACTGGAAGGTCTGGCACACCGTGGTTACACAGAAGGGTTCCTGCGGCGCCATACCCATGACGCGTACCAGACTTATGAATACGGCTATTCAATGTCAGATACCCAGCAATTTGTCGGCGAGTTCACTGGCAATCGCGTAAATGGTCTGGCTGAAGTTACCGTAAAAAATAAATTTCTGGTCGGAGATCAACTGGAACTGATGACACCATCAGGTAATATCAACTTTACGCTGGAATCTATGGCAAATAAAAAAGGCCAGACAATCGAAGTAGCACCCGGAGATGGTCATATCGTCTATCTGCCCATTCCTGAAGAAATTATTTTGAATTATGCGCTGCTTATCCGAAATTTAAAGGGAGCTAATACCAGAACACCACATACAAAAGAAATACAAGAAAAATAACTGAAAATGAATTTTTAAAGAAATTGTTCTGTTTTTTTAGAAACAGATCACATCAATGCTATTTTATTTCTCGTATTATCGAGCTTGAAAAATGAAGAACTAAAAAAGTTTTACTGTAAGACTAGGAACCACCTCCTTGGCTAGCTCAATCTCCCTTGAGCTGGCCTTTTCTTTTATCCCAAAATAAATAAAATATAATAAATTCAAATGGTTAAAAATAAAACCACAATAAAAAAATATTGTTTTAATTAATACTTTCTGTTTCTTCATTACAAATACCCTAACGAATAATTAATCACTCTATTTATTATAAATAAAAAAATCATCTCATGATAAATATCATTAATAATTCTTCAGTTTAGTGAAGGAAATTTTAGGAAAACTCTTTTCAAATTATTAGATTGAAGAATAATACTTATGTTTAATTTTCATCATGCCAAATGATGATTATTTAATTTACTCCCCTGCAAGATAGTTAAATTTTAATAAATGCTGTTCTAACTGAAGCGATCCACTGCTGTTTCCTTCTCTGCTTACCTTGTGCTCAACGTAAATATAAACAACAATCAATAGCGCCTTTTGCAAACTGGAGTTCATTATGACTGATATCGCTAAGTTGTTAGGAAAAGACGCAGAAAGTTTATTGCAGCATCAATGTACTACTATCCAAAGTGAACATCTTTACCTTCCAGGCGCAGATTTCGTCGATCGAGTCATGATCGAAAACAATCGACCAAATACCGTCCTGCGTTCAATGCAGACTTTATTGAATCATGGACGTCTGGCAGGGACTGGCTACCTTTCGATTTTGCCAGTAGACCAAGGCGTTGAACATTCAGCCAGTGCCTCTTTTGCAGCCAACCCTCTCTATTTTGATCCCAAAAATCTCGTTGAATTAGCGATCGAAGCGGGTTGTAACTGTGTTGCTTCAACTTATGGTGTTCTAGCATCTGTCTCTCGCCGTTATGCCCATAAAATTCCGTTTCTGGTGAAACTTAATCACAATGAAGCATTAACCTATCCAGCCCAATATGACCAAACCCTGTATACCAGTGTCGAACAAGCATTTGATATGGGAGCGGTTGCGGTTGGTGCAACGATCTATTATGGCTCTACCGAATCACGCCGTCAGATAGGAGAAATTTCCGCCGCCTTCGAACGTGCTCACGAATTAGGCATGGTGACCGTGTTATGGGCCTATCTGCGCAATTCAGCTTTCAAGAAAGATGGCGTTGATTACCATACAAGCGCCGATTTAACCGGCCAGGCTAACCATCTGGCAGCAACTATCGGTGCAGATATCGTTAAACAAAAAATGGCTGAAACCAATGGCGGATATACTGCAATTGGCTTTGGTCACACGGACAAGCGTGTTTATACCCATTTAACAACCGAGCATCCTATCGATCTGGTCCGTTATCAGCTTGCTAACTGTTATATGGGACGTGCGGGATTGATCAACTCTGGCGGCGCATCCGGAGCCAATGACCTGAGCGACTCCGTTCGCACTGCCGTCATCAACAAACGAGCAGGTGGTATGGGGCTGATTCTTGGCCGTAAAGCGTTCAAAAAATCAATGAAAGAAGGGGTAGAGTTAATCCATTCGGTTCAAGATGTTTACCTCGATAAGAAAGTAACCATTGCCTGACCGAACTTCTCCAACTCGCCATTTTTCATGATGGGGATAACCATATCCCCATCACTTAATCACCATATGGTTATGGTGCTTCTACTACCACCATTGATGAAAATGGTGCACTGGCCCTATTCCCTTTCCAACATCCAGTGTATCCGCCTGCGCCAGTGCATTCTGCAAATAAGTTTTCGCCGCTGGCAGTGTGTTTTTCCAATCAGGATAACGGGGACGTAATGCGGCAAGCGCCGCAGAGAGCGTACAACCTGTGCCATGAGTGTGTCGCGTATTGATTCTGGGAGCAGTAAAACGCCACTCTCCTTCAGCAGTAAACAGCCAATCTGGACTTTCTTCATTAACCAGATGTCCTCCCTTCAGTAAAACCGCCTGACATCCCATTGAAAGCAATTCACGCCCCTGATGCAACATTTCACCTTCCGTTCCGGCAATGTTACATTTCAGTATGGCCGCCGCTTCTGGCAAATTTGGCGTAATCAGGGAGACGTTTGGCAAGAGTTGCTCTACCATCGTAGTTATTGCTTCTGAGGATAATAAGGGATCACCACTCTTAGCCACCATAACCGTATCCAACACGATATGGGGAACAGGGTAACGATTCAGAGCTTCTGCAACTACATTGACATTGGCAACATTGGATAACATACCTATCTTGATGCTATCCATTCTGACATCAGAAAGCACCGATTCAAGCTGCGCAGCGACAAAGCGGGGATCAATGTCATAAACTGATTGGACTCCCATCGTATTTTGGGCAACCAAAGCGGTTATTACTGTTGTGCCATAGACCCCAAGTGCGGAGAAAGTTTTTAAATCAGCCTGAATGCCGGCACCACCGCTAGGATCGGTTCCTGCGATGGTCAATGAATTAATTCTCATGATGGTGACTCCTAGCACCAGCCAAAGAAAAGCCAGTATCCGAATAGGAGATACCATGACTTCCCTACGCTGGCATTATCCAGATCAGGTAATACGGGTACTTCTCAGTTCAATCAAGAACGCCCCGAGTCAAAATAAAAAATTACTCTATTAGTAGCGCAATAGAGTGATATTTGCAATCAGTTATCGTTAAGAAACCAAACTAACGATAAATCTATTTGGTCAGTAATCAAATACCAGCCAAAATAAGTTTGTTACTATAAAGCTGTGACGTTTGCAGCCGCAGGACCTTTAGGACCATTCTGAATTTCAAACTCAACTTGTTGGCCTTCAGACAATGTTTTAAACCCATCTTTCATAATTGCAGAAAAATGTACAAATACATCTTTGCTACCATCAGCTGGAGTAATAAAACCAAAACCTTTAGACTCGTTGAACCACTTCACAGTACCAGTGATTTTTGCCATTTCAAAAATTTCCTTTGAATCGCTTTATTCGCCGATTGTAATAAAAATAAACAAACCCATATTCGTCGCTGTTATTCATTAACAGAACCAATACTTCGTTTACCCATGTGTTTTATCACATACTCTTTATATAATCGCAAGCCATTTTTTCAGGTCCTGAACCCAACGCACACATTTAAAATTCTTAACAACTGCTCCTATTTTTAAATTACTAAAAAATCCACACATAACACAACAATATGAATTTATGTAAAAATAAAATTTTAACCCTAAGAAACCGATTTAGACAATCTAATACTTTATGCTGTTTTCCACACCTATTATGAAGTACATCAGAGAGTTATAATTGCCAAAGAAATATTTCAGATAACAACAAGATTATGACTAACTTCATTTCAAGGCTGGTATATACAATATAATTATCTTAAACGTCACTAAGTTATATTTTATTTATCCTTTATTAAATATTATTCAATTC
The DNA here is from genome assembly GCF_024721015.1 of Xenorhabdus bovienii. Taxonomy (GTDB): domain Bacteria; phylum Pseudomonadota; class Gammaproteobacteria; order Enterobacterales; family Enterobacteriaceae; genus Xenorhabdus; species Xenorhabdus bovienii. The sequence goes on along the minus strand of NZ_JANAIF010000003.1, from coordinate 56,974 downwards.
TAATATGGATCCACACTCATCTACTATTCTATTAATTAGTGCGATAATATTATTTCATAAAGCTTATAGCGTGTGGATATCAGGTGCTCTGGATGGTTTCAGAATCGGAATGGGATTGACATTAAATGTCACAGCAAGTAATAATTATTATTATGCCCCTTTGCCATTACCGATTTTTTCTATCGAATATAATAGACTGTCATTTTAGTCAACTTATATTCCCGGGACATACAATAGTATGAATGTGCTTTTTGGCTGGCTACGCTAGCAATGGTGATCCAAGATAGTTGAACGAGGAAGTTAGACTGAGTGGCACACATTATGTTGCGCAGACTCTATTTCCTGCATCATTTTCCCTGTTGAGTATGATGCTGGCTGTAGGAAGTTTAATGAAGCTAATCATAAGACCAGCCGGAAATAGATCCGGCCGGAAGAATACTGAACAAATTTACCGTTAGATAACTCGCGCCTTTGCCTTTTTAGCCTTGGAGAACAAGTAGCCTCCCCATAACATGCCAATCCAGAACGGCATCAGGATAACTGAGATACGTATTTCCGGTGTCATCAGAATAATGACGAGAATGAATGCAAGGAATATTAAGCACAAATAGTTGCCGAATGGATACCAAAATGCCTGAAACTTCGTCTTAATTCCTTCTGCATTTTTTGCAGCTCGGAATTTCAGATGTGCCAGACAGATCATAATCCAGTTAATGACCAACGTTGTCACTACCAGCGCCATCAACAATTCAAATGCTTTTCCGGGCATAATATAGTTAACCAGCACCCCTATAGATGTTGCCAATGCCGACAATCCTATTGATAAAACAGGTACACTGCGCTGATTAACTTTTGTCAGGATGCGAGGGGCATTACCCTGTTTTGCCAAACCATACAGCATCCGGCTGTTACAGTATACGCCACTGTTATAAACAGATAATGCCGCCGTTAATACAACCACATTCAGGATATTAGACACACAAAAGTTATCCAAGTGATCGAAAATCAAAACAAATGGGCTGCCGCCTTCTACCACATTCATCCATGGGTAAAGCGAAAGCAGGATAGACAACGAACCAATATAAAACAGCAGGATTCGATAAACGACCTGATTAGTTGCCTTTGGAATATTTTTTTCAGGATCTTCAGCTTCTGCCGCAGTAATCCCGACCATTTCCAGTCCACCAAATGAAAACATGATCACGGCCATCGCCATAATCAGACCGGAAACCCCGTTTGGCATAAACCCGCCATACTGCCATAAATTGGCTACGCTAGCCTGTGGCCCGCCAGTGCCGCTGATGAGCAAATAAGCTCCAAAGATAATCATGCCAATAATGGCAGTAACTTTGATGATGGAAAACCAGAATTCGGTTTCACCATATAACCGGACATTAATCAGGTTAATGGCGTTGATCAGCACAAAGAATATTGCAGCAGAAATCCATGTTGGGATTTCCGGCCACCAATAATGAATATACATGCCGACTGCCGTCAATTCTGCCATTCCGACAAGAATGAACATTGCCCAGTAATTCCAGCCAGACAGAAAACCGGCAAAATCACCCCAGTATTTATAAGCAAAATGGCTAAACGAGCCAGCAACAGGCTCTTCGACAACCATTTCGCCCAGTTGACGCATAATTAGAAATGCAATAAACCCACCAATGGCATATCCGAGAAGTACCGAAGGCCCAGCCATTTTTATGGTTTGAGCAATCCCCAAAAACAATCCCGTTCCTACTGCACCACCGAGGGCAATAAGCTGAATATGCCTGTTCTTTAAACCACGCTTAAGCGTAGATTGTTCTGCTTGTTCTGCCATCTAGTCCTCTTAATTATAATGCTTAGAACCCGTTCCATTAAGCTATTTTATTTGTCGTTTTGAACCTGAACAGGGCGAGAAATTTTCTCATTTCCCCTAATTTCTGCGCGATTTGTCGTGCTCAAACTACCTTAACAATTGTAGCTATTGGATTAAGCTCTGATTTTAGCGCGACATTTAAACCAACCCCATTAAGCTATCTTATTTATCACTTTGAACCTAGACTGTGTTCATACGAAAGCAATAGTTTTTAAACGCGCTTTAGTACAGCCCAAAGGGGAACTCAGCGAATCATCTTCACGTGCTAATCCTTAAGGAACTACGTTTACGCTCCGGTTTCTACACAGTCCGTGTTCAAACTGTCGTCAACAATTAACGCCTGCTGGGATAAGCTCTTAGTCTGCTAATTAGAATCAGGTGAATATTAAAACATCATTTCCCAAGAATGAATACTGCGAACGTATGTTAGCACAGATAGTTGCAAGAGGATGATTGAGGTGAATATCAAAAAGGCAGGTATCGGGTAATTGAACAGATCCCCAATTCAAACCCTTCATTACCTTGATCACAATGGATGTCCAACGCTAATAAATATAAAAACAGACACACTGTTATTAAACATAGCACTAAAAAAGTTTTTTTTATGTTCAACTGAGTCACCTCACAATAATTTCATTGTAGTTAACTTTATAATAAAATATTATAGAGAGTTTTCATGTAGAAAAAATTTAAATTTCGCGCTTGATTACTGGAAATACCTATGCTGATGGGTTTTGTCATCTTGAAAGGAAGTTGTGTATACTCCTCAAACCTTCAATCAATTTAAAATTGTAATGCCACAAGATAACCACTTAGCACTTGTATGCGCACTGAGTAAATGGATCGAAAACCACCTTGGCCGAGTTATCCATCTTGAAGAGCTTGCTGCTTATTCTGGCTATTCGCTTTGGCACATGCAGAAAATATTCAAGGAAGTCACGGAAATCTCGCTTGGAAAGTACATACGCCAACGGCGGTTGGCCGGCGCTGTTCACCTGCTGAGAAACAGTTCCTTGTCTATCTTTGATATTGCCTTAGATTTCGGCTTTGGCTCCCAATCTCATTTTACCTATATGTTCCGTAAAGAATATGGCATTACACCTTACGATTTTCGTCAAAGTACAGATATAGAACTTGAGGTTAAGCTTCCATTGCATTTGACTTATAACTGCCAGTTATGAACTCTAGCACCATCAGCGGCCATTCGTTAAGGCCGCCGTTTCCTTCCCTCACTTCATGATATCTATTCCAGTGCTCTGAATAACACAGCACTATTGTGCTGCATTAATCATCATTTGTATTTTTCGACTAATGCCAAAGCAATCGCTTCCGTTTCCGCATCAGGAACACCACTAATATCTGATGGGCGGAAATGCATCTGAAACGCCTGAATGATTTTATGGGTATCTTCATCCAAATGACCTGTCTGAGGTATGGAATAGCCATAGAGAACCAACGCTTTCTGTATACCAATGACTGGCACAGGCATACTCGGCACCCTGTTGGCTAGATATTTATTAACCGTTATGAGATCCGGCCAAGCACCAATACCTTGTTGATAAAGTGCTTGCCACGGAAAAACAGGACCAGGGTCTTTTTTCCTGAGCGGGGCGATATCACTATGGCCAACAACATTCACAGCCTCAATTTGATATTTCTGAATAATATCTTTTGCCAGTCGGATTAATGCATCAATTTGTGACGGGTGGTATAAACACCATTCTTTTTTGATAAAGTGTTGCTTAAAACCACAATTAACGATTTCAATCCCAATAGAATTGCTATTTAAATTCTTATACCCCTTCCAGTCACTCCTCCCTGCATGCCAGGCCTTTTCATTTTCAGAAGCCAACTGAAAAATAACGGGTTCTTTATTCTCATATTTTGGCCGAGATGGGATGAGATAATGGACACCGACATTACCTCCGGTTAATACCCGTAAAGAATTTTGATCATTCAATGCCGTATAATGCAAAACAAGAAATCGGGCTGAATCGATGCCTTGCTTAGTCGAATAAGAATGCGAGTGATCAACGATATAATCGTTTCTGACTTCCCGTTGAGGCTGATGACTACAACCAATCAACAACGTAATACATACGCCTAATATTAATTTTCTTATCATGTTTGATCAGTGATTATGGAGGAAAAATAGAATCATCATGACTATATAGTAGATAAGACTACAATAGATGTGATGTTTTTTACTGGCAGAGGTGCTTATTAAAATCCAATAAAAACCGGGCATCCACTGAATGATTGAATGCCCGGCTGATACGTTTTATCTCATATGAGTAACATCATATTACTCATAATGAATGTATATCCTTTACCTTTTAAATTGCTGCTTTATTGGTGGCTTTCACTCACCCCAATCATATAGAAAGCTATATTCTTGGGGATTCGCTTCGCTCATTTACTACCGCGCTGCAACTTGAATTGATTAAGCATATACTTCAGTATCAATGACTGCACTTCTGGCTGTCCTGAGAGGACTTATTATCCCAGATGCCTTCTTCAACTTCCTTTTGAAGCTCTGGATACATATTGATATCGAATGTCGGCAACTGCCCGGCTTTTCTTTGTTGGTTGTAGTCCTTAGCCAGCTTTATCGCAATACCTGATAGCAGAAGAATAGCAATCAAGTTAACAATCGCCATACATGCCATCGATAAGTTCGCCATACTCCAGACTAATGGCACTTCTGCCAACGAACCAAACATCACCATGCTTAACGCAGCCAAGCGCAGGATAAACAAACCTGCGGTGTGATTACGCTCCAGGAATATCATGTTACTTTCAGCATAAGCATAATTGGCAATAATCGATGTAAAAGCAAAGAAGAAGATTGCAATAGCAATGAATGTCGTTCCCCAATGCCCAACAGCCGATGATAATGCCCGCTGAGTCAATTCAATTCCACTGATAGCAGTCACATTTTCATTGAGAATACCAGAAGACAGGATAATGACAGCGGTTGCACTACAGATAACAATCGTATCCATAAATACCCCCAGCATCTGCACATAGCCCTGAGAGGCCGGATGCGGCGGATATGGCGATGCGGAAGCCGCTGCGTTTGGTGCAGAACCCATCCCCGCTTCATTCGAGAACAGCCCTCTTTGAACACCCTGAATCATCGCCTGAGAAATGCCATAACCTAATGTTCCCGCGATCGCTTCCTGAAGGCCAAAGGCACTTTTGATAATTAATGCAAATACTTCTGGAATACGCTCAATATTGTGACCAATAACCCAAAACGCCAGTAACAAATAAGCACCAGCCATAAGTGGTACGACTAATTCCGCAACCCGCGCAATCGAACGCAATCCGCCGAAAATAATCGCGCCACTGATAATGACTAATACAATACCGACATAAATAGGTTTGACATGAAAGGCAAAAGCAGCCGCTTCCGCAATTGAGTTTGCCTGAACAGCATTAAATACAAGACCAAACGCGATAATAAGGAAGACTGAAAACAATACCCCCATCCATCGCTTCTTCAACCCTTTCTCCATATAGTAGGCAGGGCCGCCACGATAATTTCCTTGATCGTCTTTCGTCTTGTACAACTGGGCAAGCGTGCTTTCCACAAAAGAAGTTGCCATACCAATAAATGCGACTACCCACATCCAAAAAATAGCGCCAGGCCCACCAGCTGTAATCGCAATTGCAACTCCCGCTAGGTTACCCGTTCCAACACGTGCTGCAAGGCTAGTACATAAAGCCTGAAAAGATGAAATGCCAGAATCATCTGACTTATTACTATTTTTCAAGACTGAAAACATGTGGCTAAAATGACGAAGCTGTATAAGACCAGTGCGCAGTGTGAAGTAAAGGCCAACTCCAAGGAGTAAATATATTAATACGTAGTCCCAAAGTATGTTGTTAATGAAGTTAATCAGATCCGTCAAGATATTTTCCCCTTACTATTAGCAAACATTAGCTGACCATAAATCAGTATCCTGCAAAATTTATTGTGCTCAATATCCTTTATAATTAACCAGTCACAAGCAACACAATTCTGTGTACAAAAAATACAGAGATACCCGCCAGTAAAACGAAAAGAATGTAACACAATATCTATTTCAATGGGTAACTTTTAATAATTTTTTTACATTTACTTTAGCATTTATTAAGATTCACACTAAGTTTTACTGGAGATTTATTGCCCATTCCAAGCCTCTCAAGCGCATTTCACCAGCAATACATGCTGCGTAATCTTGTTTCCAGATATATTGCAAAAATACAATTTAATTAACAATTTCACCCATAATAAATAACCTTTTGGCAATCAAGATACAACCACCACAAAGCAATCTCAATACAATACCCTTATAAAAAACGTGCTTTAATCAGAAGTCATCTTTCTACAAGCACACCAAATGTACTACTCACTTTTCCTCCCTCCCATATACTGTCATGTTCCTTATGTAGTAATAACTCTATTTATTAAAAATAATAAAATAATTACAAAATTTAATATTGAAATTTCTAAGATTTACGAAAACATATAGCAATATTCTTCTTCAAATGAGATTATTAAATTTTAATACTGTGATAGTTGGAAAAAACCATCATTGCATATTAAAATTTTCAATTGTTATTTTTACAGTAGAAACAACAACGATAAGTTAATAAGATGTTAATGTTCCACTATCTGGCCATCAGATAATCTGCTAGTGAGGTTATAATTGATGTTAGAGCGAAAAAGAAAAAACCCCGCAGACAACATTCTGCCTAAACGGGTTTATAGAGGAAAATCAAAATACGAGTATCACCCAGCAACAGGCGGTTCGATCTCTATCTGTTGTTTAAGTTCACCAGTATCCGTTGTTTGGAAAGAATACAACAAGGTTGTAGAAAAAATTGAAAAAAACAGCACGTAGAGTTTGATATATGTTGAGATTAATAAAGCGGGAGTTTCCACTCCCGTTGATTTTCTGGCTTTCAATTAATTCCATTCATATTTTCAAACAAAAAATAACCAATGTGTAATGAATTGTTGGATATTTCTAAAGAATGATATATCTAAATTAGAATAAAATTCAGCATCCATATCAAAAAAAACCATATTACGAAATATTTTCTTGTTATTTATAGTCAATAACCACACTTTTAATATCCAAATAATAATAATAAAATTTACTAATAATCCGCACTAAAATCACATTCTCTCACCTATAGGCTATCGACCTAACCCAATTGACGACTTCATCCGGCCAGTAAGCATCTCAGCTTTTGAAATCCATGCTACGATATAAATTTAATACCATCCACATGTTGAAACAAACAATAGCCAATGGAGTATTGCTTATGTATTTGTGTAAGATACTAAAAATTGCTGTTATCCCTGCTCTAATCGTTCTATCACTATCAACCCCAGCCCTCGCAAAAGACGGAGCATTGATTAGTTTACCTGATAAGAGATTTGCCGTCATATCAGTTAGCGATCTGGAAAGTGAATCAATTGGCAGCTATTCTATCGCTGTTTTCAAGGATCGGGATCTGACGGAATTCGAAACCGGAGCTGTTTTTTCCCGTGATGGTTTGGTGTTCGAAGATAACAATAAGCCAAGAGTGACATTTGCAGATATTAACGGTGATGGTGCCAAGGAGTTGATTGTGTACAAACTTACGGCAGGCTCTGGGAATTATCTTGAAGTTGATGCACTCAAGATAACAGATAAAAATGTCAGATTCCTCGCCCGAATCAATACAGATAGTAAACATGACCCAATTCAGTTACTCCGCACCCTGTGTAAAAAAGGCCAGTGCACAGGCCAGCTACACCATTAATCACATCATCAAGGCACCCAGTTTTCCACCGGAATTCGGGGCAAACCATGAATAATGTACTATTGTTAATGTTGTCACCACTATCCCGGTCTAGTCGATTAAGAGGAAACTATGAAACGTCTTTTACTACCCCTTTTCCTTGTCCCATTCTTCTCTTATGCCGCACATATGAATGCAGATAAAACAGCGGAAACCTATTGTGATTTGTTTGGAAAAGCCTCTGTAGAAGCATTCAAGACCAATGACTCACCAGATACTATAGCTCAAAAAACCTTTAGTGAATTGAACAAGAAGGGATTTGATCTTAAGGAAATCCATAGCAACAAAGATGAATTAATTACCACTATCAAACAAACAGTCATAGAAATCAGAAAGAATAAACAGGCATTTCCAAGCCATAAACATTTTGATGAATCATTAGATAAATCCGTCAAAACCTGCAAGACTCAAATAAAAAATACCTTATCTCAAGGTACTCAATAATCGATTCTAGAGCGACGAACACCCATCGTCGCTCTATTTATCATCAAATTTGCGGATTAAACTGCATACCTGCAAAGGTACGTACAGGATTACCCCTTTCTATTTGGTTGTGAAATAAACGTCGTTCAGCCTTAAGTTGAGCCTGATGCATATCTTGCTGTTGCTGTAGCCGATGCTCCAATAACAAGCAAGCAAGCCGCCGATTAGCATGCTGACTTCGCTCCGACTGTATCTTGACACTAATTCCACTAGCAATATGCACTGCCCGAATCGCTGATTCTGTTTTGTTGACATGCTGCCCACCAGGACCTGAGGCTCTTAGCGTTTCAAAACGGATTTCACTTTCCATCATTTGCTGTAAAGGTTTAAACTGCGCCACACCGATAAACCAGTTTTTGCGGCCGTCTTCTTTTCGCCACGGGCTTGCACAAATCCATTTGATAGTCCCGCTCCAGCGCTCAAAAAGCTGCTGTTCATTTTCGCCCTGAATAGCAACCATCACAGAGCGTAATGTATGAGAACGCCGCCCTGCCTCCTCCTCCAATATATCAGCCATAACACCTAATTCGTCGGCTTCATGGATCAACCGTTCCAAAGCCTTTCTGACGGCCAGCGCACATTCATCTGGCCCCTGAGCCGCGGAAATCTGCAACAATATCATTCCTTGTTACCCCGCGTTTTATATGTCAGAATGGGCTTAAGCCGCGCTATCAATTTCACCAAACCCGCTTGCAGCATAGCATCCATCACGCCGCCTATAGGTTTATAAGCTTCTGGGGCTTCCTGAAAAATCAGTTGCTTATCCAAACAAATCACACGACTGCCAAATGCGGTACGAGAAAGCTGTTCTGAGTTATAACGTCCAGTTAAACGTGCTTTACACTCACTACGCATCCATTTCCGTCCCGCACCATGTGCAAGGGAAAAGAGACTGCGATCACTGGTCAGTGGCTGAACCAAGTAGCTGTAATCCCCTCGAGATCCCGGAATAATTACGGCTCCTTGATCAGAAGGTGTTGCGCCCTTACGATGCAGCCAGCCATCAACACCGCCAATTGTGTATGGCATAAGCATATTATGTGAAACATCAAATAAACAACTTCCATGAGTTCGCCAGCGTTTTAACATCCGCTCTGCAATTAACTGGCGGTTAAAACAAGCATAGTCCAGAGCTTGCTGATGCTGTTGAAGATAACTCTGTGCTTCCGGGCTGGAGGCTATCAGCCCATTATGCCCATGTTCGCGAACATGCTGTTCAAGAATAACTTGTCCCAACCCGCGCGAACCACTATGTACCAATAATAAGAGCTGTTGCTTATTCAATTGCCATGTTTCGAGCATTTCCGGCTGATAAATTTCATCCAGTTGCTGCAATTCAGCAAAATGATTGCCACCACCAATCGTTCCCGGTGAATAACAAAAATGCTCAGGTATATCATCAGGCAACTCTTCTGCTTGCAGAGGATTATCAATAGAACCAAGCCGTTTTTCCAGCTTGTCCAGCGACCATTTATTCAGTGTCAAATCTGTTCGCCACAACGCCATACCGCAGCCAATGTCATTGCCAATAAGGGCTGGATAAAAACGTGAATGTGAAAAAAATGCAGCGCCAACGGGATATCCTCTGCCCGGATGGAGATCAGGCAGACCAACGACGCTTACCATATCAGGGAGTTGTGCTGTTGTTTCAAGTTGCTGGATAGCTTTACCTTCCAGCCAAGTATTTTCTGCTGCGATAATCTGAACGCGAGACGTAGCTAAATGCAAAGTATTGCCCATGGATCAATCCTATGATCAATGAAAAAATAAGGGATGTGATCAGGCCTTCCTAGCCAAAGCAATACTAAAAAGAAAAATCAGTAATTAGCTATGAGCTGGCCTGAGAAGAGTCATTGTTGTTGTCATCATAAATTCCTCCTTTCAGCTATTAATGGGGTTTAGTTGATATCTGTACTTACAGTCAGTACGCTGCATCTTACTCTAAGTTTTATGTCCATTACCAGTGTTTTATTTAATCTCATCTACCCGCAAGTAATAGTTGCTAATAGGGCATATTCTATTATTACAAACAGATATAGCCATCTATTTTCATAGATGGCTATATCTGTAGTGATCACAAGTGAATTCTACTTTAATATTTATTTAATTATATCTTACAAAATTAATTACATGATGGCTTATGTGTTTTGTGATTTAACGCCCCGTGCTTAATGAGTAATTTTTGCATTTCTTCTAAATTACGCTCACAGGCATAGGTTAATGCGCTTTGATCATAAGAATACATGCTTTTATCATCAGTTATCGTAAATAAATTCAGATTCGCACCCTGCTCAATCAGATATTTTACTATCTCAATTCTATTATTGCTTGCTGCGATCATTACGGGTGTTTCGCCGTCATCCTCAATAGTTTGATCATTTAAATCAAGTTCATGCTTCATTAGATTATGTATTTTCTTCACTATGTTGGTATTTTTACCTAAAACTGCCGATTTTAAGGTATGATGAACATCCCTTGTGTCTGTCGCCCACAAATTAGCTTTCTTTGATATTAAATAATCCACTATATCTTCATAACCAATAAAGGTAGCCCAACCCAGTGCAGTTTGATTTAAGCTACCGGTGTCTTTGGCTTCAATATCTTGACCACTCTCAACCATTTTTTTGACGGTTTCAAAATCACCTTGCTTAATAGCATCAAACCACTTGCTGTTTTCTCCGGTAGAAGGCTCTTCATAAAAAACTCTATACGATAACCTTTGTGGGTTAGCCAGATCGACCATCTCCACATAATCCAGCCTGAATTTCTTGTACTTGTCCGGATTATTCTCATTTAATACTTGAGCATTAACATTAACCGATGTAAATAGTAACGTAAAAAGCATTATTATCTTTCTCATAATTCCCTCATTATTTAATCTAATCTCACGTTTAAAAGAGTAAAAGAATATAATCAAAATAGATTATTTCTGTTACTGTTATGCCTTATTATCATTGAGTTACAATTCTTTAATATCTTACACTACTGATTAATCTTATCAATCGTTACCCGCAACAATTAAATTTACAATCTCGGTTAGCTATATATTGATTTTATAATTTCAATCAAAATAAGATTTATTATTTACATATCATAATTTAAACGGAGATAGATCTGTTATAAGGAAAAGTTTGAGTGGAATTTTGGTAAACGAATCTCTTATCTCAATAAATCAACGGAAGCTATCAGACGTTCAAAATCATAAGTCACAATCTTGGCAGCAATCGCCCTTTCCGTTCCCTTAACGATAAAGTCAATTTGGTGAACACGGTGAAGTTTTCAGGAGCAATGGCAAACGGAACAGGTTCAATAATCAATAATGGGCTGTGGTGAGTGACTCTGATATATTCATGACATCTATAATGGGATTTCATGAGGGATTATATATGGCGAAAGCAGTAAAATTCATAAATTCGCTTTTTTGTGATTATATTTTTCTATTTGGTTTTTTTTGGTGCATTTCTGTTCCTATAGGGCTGATTTTTACAGCTATGGCATGTGTATTCAAAAAAGCAACCTACAGAATTTCATGTTCAATATTGGCTATATTCTTTTTATTTCCACCAATATTCGCGTTTATGTATATAGTACTATCTAAATAAGTCATTAAATTAAACACCAGCCTCGCAAATGTGCGGGGTTTTATTACCTGAATAATAGGATAATATTATGACACATAAAGAATTCCTTGAGAATTTTATGGATGTAAACACTCCCACTGTATTTCCTGTAAACATGAAAAATAGAGATGGAATTACCGAATGTCAGTTCCCAGGTGTGGTCATAATGAAAGCATGGGGATTCGATTATTTTCAGAAACCCCATTGAGAATGGCTGTCAGCTAAAAAGGCTAAAAACAGCAATACCAAAACTACCAAGACCGACTAATAGAACTATCAAATTAGAAAAAGAACGATAGGGGCGTAGTGGTTCAACCAAGTACGTTGATAGAGACGGTAAAACAAACAAAATAAGCGCAATCATAGGTCCAGTGATGCCTGCGATAACGTTCAGAGTATTCGGATTCCAGATAGTAATCATTAAAGTAAGGACAAAAACAATAGCCATGCCGATCAACTTATCACGCACTTTATTTTCTTTATGATGGAGAATTTTACTCTCCAATGCTCCGACTAATCCTCTTACTCCCTCCAATGCCCCAAAGTAAGTTCCTAAGAATGATTTAGTCATAGCAATGATAGCAACAGGGGTTGCCGTTATTGCTATCCAATACAAGCCCTCTTTCTGCGCGATCGCGCTGAGAATGGTAATATTGTTGTCTTTTGTTGCCTGTATTTCCTGAGGTGATAACGTTAAAACACAACTAAATACAAAAAACAGAATGACTATGCAGATTAGCGCATAAGTCGGTTTCACAATCTGTTTAATGTGGTATTCCGCATCTGTTGTATAGGCTCGTTTACAGTGGTTAGAAAAAGTAGACATGATTGGGGTGTGGCTGAAAGAGAATACCATAACTGGCATTAGTAACCAAAGCGCTCTCACTGAATCCAGATCAGTATGAATATTGCTGATGAGATGTTTAATATTTGCACTATCCCATTGAAATATAAGCGTCACAGATAATGTCAGCAGGTAAAGAATGAGTGGAAGAACTAACACGCCCATGAATTTCAGTGTGATTTTTTTACCCAATAAGAAAATTAGGTGTAACCCTAAAACTACCATAAACGCTGTTAGTGTTCGTGGAAACTGAATCTGCCAAAATTGCTGCAACAAAATATTAACGGAATTGGTAATAGATATTGCATAAACAAAAATAATAAGCAGGAAAGTTAGTGCATAAAAAAAGTTGATGATACGAGCTATCCTGATCCCATAATATTGTTTGGTTGCACTGAGTAATGTGGGAGAAGGGGAATTGCTGGTAATGATATAACGTGCAAGACCTAGGTGAGGGTAATAGGTAAATGGGAATGCTATCAATAGCATAACCAACATAGCAAGTGGTCCGGATAGTCCTAATTGTATAGGGAGAAACAGGGTTCCTGCACCTACTGCCGTTCCGAATAGTGCATAAAACCAAATATTGTATTCATGAATCCACTTTTGTTCCGTCTTCAAGTACGTCTCCTACTAAGTTTATAGTTTTTCATGTTTTCCTAAACCAGGATAAAGATAAATCTTTTCAGGAAAAACAGTGTGCCAACCACCACACTCACTGCAAGCCATGCAATAAACCGATATTGCAGTCGGCTGTTAACGTTTTCCAGTCTGTCACAAGCTGCCTTGAGTCTTTTATCCAGTGCATCAAAAGATGCTTCTGTTATCTCCAGCCGTTGCAGTAGTTTTTTGCCAAACGTTTCATTGAGCTTATCAAAGCTGCTCTATATACCTTTGGTAACTTCATCCCGCGCGCCCATTTTGAGGCTATTCAGTCACGTTGTGACCTCACCGGACAGTTTCGTGATGTTTATGATGAAAGTCTGAAAGGGTTGTTTTCAGGCTCTACAATGCTGCCACCATCTCCCGAGACTGTTTATGCAGCGAGTCTGTCCGGCTGTCATTCTCCAGTGCATGAAGGTGTTACGTTGCCGTAGCTCTTCATCGCGAGTCTGACTGCCGGCGACGATCAGTGCCTTTGTCGCTTTCTGGATTTCTTCCGCGATGTGTTCCGGGCGCTGTGCACGTTCAAAATACTGGTTGCAGGTATTCTGCCAGTTCTCACGAAGCTGCATCAGACGTGCTTTACGGGTTTCAATGGTCAGCCCGGAATAGGCTTTCTGACAGCCTCGTGTTCGGGATTTTTGGGGTTATAACGTCGGAAATACTATTCAGAGTCACTGCGAATAGCATCATTGATGCGGACAGAAAACATCAGGTGACAGTGTAGCTGCTCCCCTCCGTCTACGGAGGTGGAAACGTGAATAGATTAACGCTTCAAACCCCATTAAGCGCGCCTTCTGCATTATTGCAGTTTCCCGAAGGATAACCCATTATCAGCAATACTGGAAGTTCTGTTAAATTATCAGACTTGTAGTGGGGAAAAATAGCTGTTCATGTCTTAGTTGATCTTGACGGTCGATTAGTACGGTTTTTATGACTTAATAGGTCGGATTTTAAGTAAGTCTCAGTCTGCTTTATGACGCAAATTATGACATGTACTCAGTACTTACCAAGCGCAGTAATTACAACGAGTTTAAGTTATTTTCATAATATACGTCATAATTATCACCAAGGTTAAGATCTAAACCACACAAACACGCAAATTTAATTATGGGGTATGCGAAAGCGGCGCAGGCAAAAGATGTTCCCCAATAGTTTCTATTATTACTCACTTACAATTCTCGTAATCATATTCATTCTACTCATCGCCAGATAATTTTCGTATTAAAGACATGCTCAGCTCACAGCGTAAAAGACAGAATATTACCTGACTTCACCTTAATGCGACAGAACCCGTATAAATACCACGATGACCGAGGCAAAGACTGGATTATTTTAGCCGCGAAATAGCGTTCAAATTTTAATCCGTTTTGCAGAAGAGTTTCGATGTACAAAAAACAAACGGGAACTATTAAGCCCCCGTTATCTATTCAATTACGTAATCAATCACATATGAGAGATAAGTGCATCACCGAACTCACTACATTTCAGCAGCTTAGCGCCTTCCATCAGGCGTTCGAAGTCGTAAGTTACGGTCTTGGCAGCAATCGCCCCTTCCGTTCCCTTAATAATAAGGTCAGCAGCTTCAAACCATCCCATGTGGCGCAACATCATCTCAGCAGAGAGAATCACAGAGCCTGGGTTCACTTTGTCCTGACCAGCATATTTAGGTGCAGTACCGTGTGTCGCTTCAAACAATGCGCATTCATCACCGATATTTGCCCCTGGTGCAATACCAATACCGCCTACCTGTGCCGCCAATGCATCAGAAATGTAGTCACCGTTCAAGTTCATACACGCGATAACATCGTACTCAGCCGGACGCAGCAGGATTTGTTGCAGGAAAGCATCCGCAATCACATCTTTAATGATGATGTCTTTGCCACTCTTAGGATTCTTGATCTTCACCCATGGACCACCATCCAGCAGTTCACCGCCGAATTCGGTGAGAGCCAGTTCATAACCCCAGTCTTTGAAAGCGCCTTCAGTGAATTTCATGATGTTGCCTTTGTGAACCAAAGTCACTGATTCACGATCGTTATCGATGGCATATTCAATCGCAGCACGTACCAGACGCTGAGTCCCTTCTTCTGAACATGGTTTCACACCGATACCACATTGCTGAGGAAAACGGATCTTAGTGACACCCATTTCATCCTGCAGGAATTTGATCACTTTATCCGCTTCTGCTGAGCCTGCTTTCCATTCAATACCAGCATAAATGTCTTCAGCATTTTCCCGGAAGATGACCATATCGGTTAATTCAGGTTGTTTAACCGGGCTTGGAGTACCTTGATAGTAACGAACAGGGCGCAAACAGATGTATAGATCTAATTGCTGGCGCAGGGCCACGTTCAGAGAACGAATACCACCACCAACAGGTGTTGTCAGAGGGCCTTTGATAGCAATACGGTAGTCACGGATCAGATCCAGAGTTTCCTCTGGCAACCAGACATCTTTGCCATAAACCTGGGTAGATTTCTCTCCGGTGTAGATTTCCATCCAAGAAATTTTGCGCTCACCGCCGTAAGCTTTCTGAACCGCAGCATCAACAACTTTCAGCATGACCGGCGTTACATCAATACCAATGCCATCCCCTTCGATATAAGGGATTACCGGGTTATTCGGAACATTTAATTTACCTTTGGCATCAATAGTAATTTTTTTACCTTCCGCCGGAACAACTACTTTGCTTTCCATTAACCTCTCCTTTCAAGATAAGCGCAATGACTTGTTAATTTTTTGTAAGGGACGTGTCAATACTACTTGAATATTCTGCAAACGCCAATGGTCACAGATTTAAGGTACAATACGCACCCTCATTTTGCGCGATGGCTTATCATGACAAATATCTCTTTTAAAAAACGTAAACTTAACCGATTCAGCCAAAGAAAAAATAAAGATACTATAAAAAAATTAACAGGCCCTCGCAGGGTACTGATCTTGAACAAACCTTATGATGTGCTCCCACAATTCACCGATGAAATGGGGCGGACAACGTTAAAGGATTTTATCCCATTTCTTGATGTTTATGCCGCAGGTCGTCTGGATCGCGATAGCGAAGGGTTGCTGATTTTAACCAACGATGGAAAATTGCAGGCCAAGTTGACGCAGCCTCATAAAAAAACAGCTAAGGTTTATTATGTTCAGGTTGAAGGAATTCCTGATGAGAGCGCTCTGAACAAGCTACGCAACGGCGTCACATTGAAAGATGGCCCAACACTTTCCGCTGGGGCCGAGTTGGTAGAAGAACCAGAATGGCTCTGGGAAAGGATTCCTCCTATTCGGGAACGGAAAAGTATTCCAGTAAGCTGGCTTAAAATTACCCTTTTTGAAGGCCGCAACCGTCAGGTACGCAGAATGACCGCTCATGTCGGTTTTCCAACATTGCGCTTAATTCGTTTCAGTATGGGTTCGTTACAATTGGGGCAGCTATCCCCAGGAGAATGGAGAGAAATTGATTTTGTTTAATCCACACGTCACAGTTGCCTGCATTGTGCATGCAAAAAGCAAATTTTTGATCGTCGAAGAATTCATTAATGAGATTCCCCTCTGGAACCAGCCTGCGGGTCATCTTGAAGCGGGCGAAACGTTGCTGGAAGCCGCTGAACGCGAATTATGGGAAGAAACCGGCATTCGTGCCAAGCCACAGGCATTATTGAAATTACATCAGTGGAACGCCCCTGATGGTACGCCTTTTATCCGTTTTCTGTTCCTGATTGAAATGGAACAAATCGTAGATACCGATCCACAAGATAAAGATATTCACTGCTGCCACTGGCTAAATGCAGAAGAGATCCTCAGCAGCCCACAGCTACGATCACCGCTCGTTGCTGAAAGTATCCGCTGTTATCTGGAAAATCAGGCTTACCCGTTATCAATATTGGATAGCTATGGGTCACCTTTCACCAAATGAACTTTTAAATAAGAAGCCGAATAAGAAAGCGCGCGAAGACGTTTGGTGCACCTTATCTACCGACGTGTTAAAGTATTGCGCTTGTTTTTTTCCGCAGTGAGATATATCCATGTTAGATAACAGCCAGAAAAAAGTCATTGTCGGGATATCCGGCGGTGTAGATTCATCCGTTTCCGCCTACCTTCTGCAACAGCAGGGTTATCAGGTAGCTGGTCTGTTCATGAAAAATTGGGAAGAAGACGACGGTGAAGAATATTGCTCGGCTGCCGCTGATCTTGCGGATGCCCAGGCAGTTTGTGACAAACTGGGCATTGAGCTGCATACCATTAATTTTGCAGCCGAGTATTGGGATAATGTGTTTGAACATTTCCTTGCTGAATATAAAGCGGGCAGAACTCCAAATCCCGATATCCTCTGTAACAAAGAGATTAAATTCAAAGCATTTCTGGAATTTGCTGCTGAGGATTTAGGGGCTGATTACATCGCAACAGGCCATTATGTCCGCCGTCGGGATGTGGATGGTATCAGCCAATTGCTCCGTGGACTGGATGACAATAAAGATCAAAGCTACTTTTTGTATACCCTGAGCCACCAGCAAATTGCTAAAAGCCTGTTTCCCGTTGGGGAGCTGGAAAAACCCGAAGTTCGCCGCATTGCTGAAGAAATCGGGCTGGTAACCGCCAAGAAAAAAGACTCTACAGGCATTTGCTTTATTGGTGAGCGTAAATTCCGCGATTTTCTGGGGCGCTACCTGCCTGCCCAGCCGGGTTCTATCATTACAGTTGATGGACAGACCATCGGTCAGCATACTGGTCTGATGTACCACACACTCGGCCAACGCAAAGGATTGGGGATCGGTGGAACCAAAGATGGCAGCGAAGAGGCATGGTATGTTGTCGATAAAGATGTCGAAAACAATACGCTGATTGTTGCTCAGGGTCATGATCATCCTCGTCTGATGTCTGTCGGTTTGATTGCACAACAGCTTGATTGGGTTGATCGTCAGACATTAAAAACAGAAATGCGCTGCGTAGTAAAAACGCGCTATCGTCAGCATGATATTCCCTGCACTGTCATCCCCTTGAATGAAGACAAAATTGAAGTTCGTTTTGATAGCCCCGTTGCCGCTGTCACTCCAGGTCAGTCGGCCGTATTTTATCAGGGGGAAATCTGTCTAGGCGGTGGCGTGATCGAACAACGTATACAGGAGTAGTCGTGGCTAAAAATTATTATGACATTACACTGGCACTGGCAGGTATCTGCCAGTCAGGCCATCTGGTTCAGCAGCTTGCCCATGAAGGCCAATGTGATGCCGATACTTTTGAAGTGATGATCAACAGTATCTTGAACATGAATCCGGCATCCACACAGGATGTCTTTGGCAACGATGCCTGCAACCTGCGCATCGGCCTTGATGCTATGTTGAGCATGTTCAACAACACTCGCAGTGGAGTCTCTGCCGGCCTTACCCGCTATATGTTGAGCCTAATAGTATTAGAACGCCGACTTAGCAAAAATCAGGCGGCAGCTAATGAACTGGCTAATCGCATTAACCAGCTAGAGCGTCAACAAACCTACTTTGAACCTATGTCAGAGGGTATCCTCAACGCCCTTGCGGGTATCTATGTCGATGTTATCAGCCCATTAGGGCCTCGCATTCAAGTCACGGGTTCACCTGATGTATTACGCAATACGCTGGTACAGGCGAAAGTCCGAGCAGCATTACTGGCAGGTATCCGCAGCGCCGTATTATGGCAGCAAGTTGGCGGCAGTCGCCTGCAAATCATGTTTTCTCGTCAGCGCCTAATCCGACAGGCAAAAGACATTCTTGATCATTGTTAAATTAAATCCGGGAGTTGCTACCAATGGAATTATCCTCACTGACCGCTGTTTCTCCAATTGATGGTCGTTACGGCGACAAAGTTAGCGCACTGCGCGCTATTTTTAGTGAGTTCGGCTTACTGAAATTCCGCGTGCAGGTTGAAGTACGTTGGCTGCAAAAACTGGCCGCCACAACAGAAATTAAAGAAGTTCCTGCGTTTGATGCAAGCGCAAACGCTTACCTGAATGAAATTGTCGCAAATTTCAATGAACAGGACGCACTGCGCATCAAAGAAATTGAACGCACAACCAACCATGACGTTAAGGCCGTTGAGTATTTTCTGAAAGAAAAAGTGGCGCATATTCCTGCTCTTCATCAAGTCTCTGAATTTATTCATTTTGCCTGCACATCAGAAGACATCAATAATTTGTCGCATGCATTGATGCTCAAAACCGCCCGTGAAGAGATTATACTGCCTCAATGGCGTCAGTTGATCGACACTATCAAGCGTATGGCCCACGACTACCGTGACTTACCTTTGTTGTCACGTACACACGGACAACCCGCCACCCCTTCTACTGTTGGTAAAGAATTGGCTAACGTAGCTTATCGTATGGAGCGCCAATTTCGCCAGTTTGGGCAGGTTGAGATCCTAGGTAAAATCAACGGTGCTGTCGGCAACTACAATGCTCACCTGTCTGCCTATCCGCAGGTGGATTGGCACCAGTTCAGCGAATCATTCGTCACATCTCTGGGGATTCAGTGGAATCCATATACCACTCAAATCGAGCCACATGATTACATTGCGGAACTGTTTGATTGTGTAGCACGTTTTAACACTATCCTACTGGATTTTGATCGTGATACCTGGGGTTACATTGCCCTGAATCATTTCAAACAGAAAACAGTTGCTGGTGAAATCGGCTCTTCTACCATGCCACATAAAGTCAATCCAATTGATTTTGAAAATTCTGAAGGAAATCTGGGATTGGCAAATGCTGTTCTGGGGCATCTTGCCAGCAAACTACCCGTTTCCCGCTGGCAGCGTGATCTGACGGATTCGACTGTATTGCGCAATCTGGGTGTGGGTTTGGGGTACGCGCTAATTGCTTATCAAGCCACCATGAAAGGTCTGAATAAATTGGAAATCAACGAACAGCACCTGTTGGATGAGCTGGATCAGAACTGGGAAGTGCTGGCTGAACCTATCCAAACCGTCATGCGCCGTTACAGTATTGAAAAACCCTATGAAAAATTGAAAAAACTAACACGCGGTAAACGCGTTGATGCCGAAGGTATGAAAACCTTCATTGATGGCCTTGAGCTTCCCGAAGAGGAAAAATCTCGTCTCAAATCCATGACACCAGCAAACTACATTGGCTATGCCACTTCACTAGTCGATGAATTAAAATAAAATTTTTTCATATATCCCCCTATGGACAGGAAATTTTCCTGTCCATAGGGGAAAAAAAGCATGCGAAAAATTACATAAAACATAAATAAAAGCAAAGTTATCTACTCCCACCAATTCTAATCCCTTGTTTTTAAAAGTCACTTTCATTAATATTCCGGCTTGGCCAAAATAGTTACTATACTTAATTCAATCATAATAATGATATATATAATCTTATTTAATACCTGTTGGCGAAATTGACTATTTAGCTATTTTAAATTTACTTAGTAAACGTTACTGATTAGCATAAGGAATCATTATGCGTATACTCATTATTGAAGATGAGGCGATACTTCGCCATCATTTGACAGTACAGCTCCAAGAACTCGGTCATCAGGTTGATGCGGCTGAAAATACCAAAGAAGCTGATTATTATCTGAAAGAAAATCATCCTGATATTGCTATCGTCGATCTGGGGTTACCCGGAGAAGATGGCCTCAGCATGATACGGCGTTGGCGCAGCGATCAGGTTAATTTACCGATCCTAATCCTCACAGTTCATGACAGCTGGCAAGAAAAGGTCACAGTACTGAATGCTGGAGCAGATGATTATGTTACCAAGCCTTTTCGTCTGGAAGAGATTAACGCGCGCATACAGGCATTAATGCGACGTCATAGTGGGCTAGCATCTCAACTCGTTGAATTATCGCCATTCTTAATTGATCTCTCTCGCAAAGAGTTTTCAGTTAATAAAAACAGTATCAAATTGACTGCATTCGAATATACGATTATCGAAACTCTGATGCGTAATAATGGCAAAGTTGTCAGTAAAGAATCACTGATGCGCCAGTTATACCCTGATGCTGAATTACGTGAAAGTCATACAATTGATGTATTAATGGGACGCTTAAGAAAAAAAATATCGAATGAGTGGTCAGACGAAGTCATTGTTACAGTCCGAGGCCAAGGGTATCGTTTCGATGTAAAACAACATGATATTTAAATTTTCGAAAAAGCATATTTCACTGAGAACTCGATTTCTCATGGCGACGTCGGCCATTATCCTTGCGCTGACGCTGTCATATGGCCTTGTCGCCATTATCGGGTATTTAGTGAGTTTTGATAAAACAATTTACTCCATACTCCGTAGCCAAAGTAATTTATTTAGTACCTTGGCTAAATGGGATGGTAGCAAGCTGGTTATTAAAATTCCCCCAAATTTATCCATGACTAATCGCTCCCTGGCCCTGATTTATGACAATCAAGGTCGTATTCTCTGGCGCCAAAATCATACGCCAGAATTGGAAAAAAAAATTCCTGAGGAATGGCTGAAAAAAGATGGTTTGCATGATTTATCTATCTCTTTTAAAGAAAAGGAAGGTTTTCTCTACCCTAAAACATCGACTCAGTCAGACAATTCAACCAAAACCGACGGGATCGATAATGATGAGTCATTAACTTATTCTGTAGCAGTCAACTCTTATGCTAAGACCGATAAACTGCCTGCGATGACAATTGTTATTATTGATACTATCCCACAAGATATGCAGAGTTCAGTGAAAGTCTGGGCATGGTTTGGATATGTATTGCTTGCCAACCTGATTTTAATCATCCCATTAATCTGGCTTGCTGCCGATTGGAGTCTGCGTCCAATTAAATCGGTAATTACCCAAATAAGCTCTCTGGAAAGAGGTGAACGTGAAAAATTGGATGAAGAGCCCCCCAACGAATTAAAAGGTCTGGTCAGAAACCTGAATGCATTATTAAGCAATGAACGTCGACGTTATACTAGATATCGCACGACACTTTCTGACTTATCACATGGCCTAAAAACCCCATTAGCCGTGTTGCAATCTACCCTACTTTCACTGCGCTCAGGTAAACAGATGTCCATTACACAGGCTGAACCAATCATGCTTGAGCAAATCAACCGGATGTCCCAACTAGTTGACTACTACCTACGTCGTGCCAATATGCACAGCGATCATAACCTACTTTTGAGACAGACTTCTTCCGTCTCAATTTTGCTGGATAGACTGATCATCGCACTGACAAAAGTTTATCAGTACAAAGGGGTCGATATTACACTGGATGTTTCTTCCGAAATCACTTGGTTAGGCGAAAAGAATGACTTCTTGGAAGTGATGGGAAATATTCTGGAAAATGCCTGTAAATATTGTCTGGAGTTCGTCGAAATCACCGCCTTAATGGGCGATAATTCTGTCACTATCATTGTCGATGATGATGGCCCAGGTGTACCGCCAGAAAAACGCGACATGATTTTCGAGCGTGGTCTACGTGCAGATACATTACGTTCTGGTCAAGGGTTAGGGCTGTCAATTGCTGCTGAAATTGTCGTGCAATATGACGGAAGCATCAGCGTTGAAGATAGCCCACTTGGGGGGACTAGGGTAAATGTAGTATTCCGCTCACAGCAAAGCTGTGAATACTGAGTGGGAGCAAACTCGAAATATTTCAACCAAAACTGATATCGTGATTGACTATTCGTTATAATGGCCGGAAATTCACTTGTCACTCAGGATGTCACCATGGATTATCAGCTAAATCTGGACTGGCAATCGTTTTTGCAGAATCATTGGCAAAAACGGCCACTGCTGATTAAGCAGGGTTTCCAGCAATTTATCGATCCCCTTTCTCCCGACGAACTGGCGGGACTGGCGATGGAAAATGAAATCGATAGCCGTTTGGTCAGTCAGAAAAACGGTCGTTGGGAAGTTTCACATGGACCATTTGAAATTTATGACCATTTAGGCGAAAAAGACTGGTCATTACTTGTACAAGCCGTTAATCACTGGCATCTTCCTTCTTCTGCCCTGATGAAACCATTTCGCATGCTGTCTGACTGGCGAATGGATGATCTGATGGTCTCTTTCTCTGTTCCAGGCGGTGGTGTCGGCCCTCACCTTGACCAATATGATGTGTTTATCATTCAGGGGCAGGGACGCCGTCGCTGGCGTGTCGGCGAAAAAATACCAATGAAACAGCATTGCCCTCACCCTGATTTATTACAGGTTGATCCTTTTGAGGCAATCATTGATGAAGAAATGTTGCCAGGGGATATTCTTTATATTCCCCCTGGATTCCCGCACGAAGGCTACGCTATCGAGGATTCACTAAATTATTCCGTAGGCTTCCGCGCACCCAATGCCCGTGAACTCTTCAGTGGTTTTGCTGATTATATTCTGGCAAATGAATTGGGAAGCCATCGTTATAGCGATCCAGAGCTGGCATTGCGTGATAATCCAGCGCTAATTCAGTCAAATGAACTGGACACTCTGCGAATAATGATGCGTGATCTGCTGGAACAACCAGCAACTTTCCAAAATTGGTTTGGCGAATTTATCTCCCAATCACGCCATGAGTTGGACATTGCCCCACCAGAACCCCCTTATGAAAGCGATGAAATTTATGAACTGCTGAAGCAAGGTGAAAGTTTGAATCGCTTAAGTGGGTTACGCGTCCTGCGAGTTGATGATCAATGTTTTGTCAATGGCGAATTAATAGATACTCCTCATATCCATGCCGCTGATGCGCTTTGTCAGCATGATCGAGTGGATGCGGGTATTCTGGGTGATGCCATTGATGATGTTCGTTTTATCAGCCTACTAGCGGCATTGGTCAATAGCGGTTACTGGTATTTTAATGATTAATCTCTGAGTAAAAAATCCATCTGCATAGCAGATGGATTTTCTATATGTCAAATAATGAATTGTTTTCACGGATAGCTGTCAGTTCAGCAATCCGCATGATGACACTTACCGCCTGCTCCATTCCTTCCAGTGAAATAAATTCATACCGACTATGGTAATTATATCCACCCGTAAAAATATTCGGGCAAGGCAAACCGCGATAAGACAGTTGTGCTCCGTCAGTACCACCACGAATAGGCTGAATTA
This sequence comes from Xenorhabdus bovienii, assembly GCF_024721015.1. Taxonomy (GTDB): domain Bacteria; phylum Pseudomonadota; class Gammaproteobacteria; order Enterobacterales; family Enterobacteriaceae; genus Xenorhabdus; species Xenorhabdus bovienii. The sequence goes on along the minus strand of NZ_JANAIF010000003.1, from coordinate 32,611 downwards.
TCGGTTCAATATCGCAATCCAACATAGCTTGTTTAGCAATGGCAATAACATGTGGGTGTTTCATCATTTCACTGTACATATTGTAATAACGGTCATCAATCGTCAGTTCAATGTAGCAATCTGGGTGCAGTCCTTTTCCCGCCTTTTCCGCAATAGCGCATAGCGTGTTTTTACGTTTTTCAAAATTATCACGGTCAAAATCACGGACAAGGTAATGCATCTCAGCACGTTCCACCGTACCTTTTACACTCTGCAAGTGATAAAAACCTGCATATCCTTCCGTATGTTCAGGTGTTTCGTCCACTGGCAATGCATGATGGATACGCATTGCCAGAGAAGATGCATTGACCATCACCCCTTTGGCGCTGCCAGGATGAACCACATTACCGACAATCTTGATAGTCACAGTCGCTGCATTGAAATTTTCAAACTCCAACTCACCCACGCCACCCCCATCCACGGTATAGGCCCATTCAGCACCAAAAGCTTCTACATCAAAAGAGTGTCCTCCTTTGCCAATCTCTTCATCGGGCGTGAATGCAACCCTAATATCGCCATGTGGAATGTTTTGCTGCTTCAAGCGCACCATCGCTGTGATAATTTCAGCAATGCCCGCCTTATCATCCGCTCCCAATAAAGTTTTTCCATCCGCCATAATCAATGTTTTTCCCAATAAGTTATGCAATACCGGAAACATGACTGGCGACAGCACTTCATTTCCTATCCCCAAGGCAATATCCCCTCCTCGATAGTTTTCCAAGATTTGCGGATTAACATGCTTACCAGAGAAATCCGGCGAAGTATCGAGATGTGAAATAAAACCGATGACAGGCACAAACCAGGCAACATTGGATGGCAATGTTGCCATTACACAACCCTGCTCATTTAGCGTAACATTAGAAAAACCAAGCTGAGTCAACTCATCATGCAGTGCTCTGGCGAGTTTCAGTTGACCATTACTGCTGGGAACGGCTTTAACTGATGGTTTTGATTGAGTATCAAACGCAATATATTCAAAAAAACGCTCTAATAATCTGTCCATCTTCTCCTCCCCCTGAATCATCTATCTTCATTATGGAGAAGAGGGACAGTATAAGTATTGCGTCAAATCAGCTTTTATCCGCCTTCATCTGCTGAAGTAATGACTGAACATATTGCGTGACAATTTTACTGGCATGACCATAGTGTTTTTCATCAAATAGACTTTCGACCTGACTGGGTTCCAGATTCAACTCAATAGTAAGTGTGCCAGATAACTTAGCTTCATGCACAAAACCTGCGGCGGGATAAACGTGACCAGACGTCCCTATGGCAATAAAAAGATCAGCATCCGCTAAAGCAGAATAAATCTGCTCCATACCCAATGGCATTTCACCAAACCATACGACATGGGGACGCAGTGGAGAAGGAAACTGGCAACAATGGCAGCGGTCTTCCGTTGTCAATTCGGTCTTCCATTCAATCACCTGACCAGACTGGCAACAGCGCGCTTTCAACAATTCACCGTGCATATGCAAAACACGACGACTTCCTGCTCGTTCATGCAAGTTATCGATATTCTGTGTCACAAGCAGAAAATTATCACCCAGTTGCTGTTCTAGCTCTACCAAGGCATAATGCGCGGCATTAGGCTGAATTTCCGGCTGCTGGAGCTGTTTTCGACGCGCATTGTAAAATGCCTGAACTAATTCAGCATCACGTTGGAAACCTTCTGGCGTAGCAACATCTTCAACACGATGTTCTTCCCACAGGCCATCAGAAGAGCGAAATGTTCGAATGCCTGACTCAGCGGAGATACCCGCCCCCGTCAGTACGACCACATGAGGCCTTTTTATTTTATTTGCCAATCGAATATCCCTGTAAAAATTTTTTCTATTTAATCGCTGACACCGCAATCGTTTAATCTTGCAAAACTTACCAAACCGATGACGAACACGCATAAAACTATTTCCTTAGCATTGCCCTAATCTTCCTTTCACCCGGCACCTGTTCTGTTTAGAACATGCTTAGGTCGTCTATTCTGCTGATTAGAACCCTACCCGTTAAATCGCTATCGATTAAACCGACACGATAGCGCGCTTAGAGGATTGTTGATACTTTGGCATATTATTGACCGCTCAAAATCCGTGCTGGATCAAGTTTACTGGCCCGACGAGCCGGATACCAACTGGCCAACAGACTCAATATCAATGCCGTTAACAGGACATAGAAAATATCCATAGCATGTAATTCTGACGGCAGAAAATCAATAAAATAGATATCACCAGAAAGGAATTGATGACCGAGCAGTTTTTCCAGCCCTTTAATAATAGTCGTCAGATTCAGCGATGTGAGGATGCCAGCCATCGTGCCAATAACGCTGCCGACCATGCCAGTCAGTAATCCATACCATAAAAAAATCGCTCTGATATGACCATCTTTAGCTCCCAGTGTACGCAAAATAGCAATATCACTGCTTTTGTCTTTCACAGCCATAATCAGCGTTGAAACAATATTAAAGCAAGCCACACCGATAACCAGAACCATCGCTAAGTACATGATGCCGCGTACCATCTGGATATCGTTGTACATATATCCGTAGTCCTTTATCCATGTACTGATATAGACATATTTTTCTGTCGCCTTACCCGCATCCAAAACCCGCTGTTCTGCGGCAAAAACATTATCAGCTTTGATGGCAATCCCCGTAATAGCATGACCATAATCCAGATATTGCTGCGCATCGGATAAAGGAACCAAAGCCAGACGATGATCCAGCATGCCACTTAACTGGAAAATCCCAGTAACCTGTAGGCGAATGCGTTTCGGCTGCAAAAGTTTCAAACTCGGATCACTATTGGGGATCATGACCGTCAGCCAGTCACCTTGTTTCACATGCAGCGAATTCGCCACACCCTGCCCTAAAATCACCTGATGTTTGCCAGCATGAAACACTTTCCATGCATCATCACCGACAAATTGAGGCAAAGCACTGACATCAGCTTCGGTGGTCGGCTCAACACCTCGTATCTGTACAGCGTGGAGTTTTTCACCTTTCTCCATCAATCCGGTAAATTCAATATAAGGGGAAGCACCAACAATACCCGCTGTCTGTTTTACGCGCTCAAGTGCCTGTTCCCAATGCTGAAAAGGCTGTTCTACCGCGTAGACCTGCCCATGTGGTACAACAGAAAGCACCCGGTTTTTCAGTTCTCGTTCAAAACCGTTCATAGCACTCAAGCCGATAATCAGCACTGCAACACCAAGCATGATACCCAATGTCGAGATGACAGAAATCAGAGAAACCATTCCTGCACGACGACGACCTCGGCTAAACCGTAATGCGGTAAATAATGCAAGAGGCAAATTCGCCATTACCTCTCTCCCACCAGAACGAGTTCATCCTGTAAAAACCCATCGCGCATTTCGACCTGACGAGCCAATCGGCCAGCAAGTTTCAGATCATGAGTCACCACCAGAAACGCCGTCCCTTGACGTTGATTCAATTCCTGCAAAATTTCAAAGATGCTGTCAGCATTACGCTGGTCAAGGTTGCCTGTTGGTTCATCCGCCAGCACCAGTGATGGTTCATTCACCAATGCACGGGCAATAGCGACACGCTGGCGCTCACCGCCGGACAGTTCAGCAGGCCGATGGTGTGCCCGCTTTTCCAACCCAACCGCCGCCAGCATCTCCAGCGCTTTTTGTGAAGCCTGGCGCTTTTTACCGCCAATCAATAACGGCATAGCAACATTTTCCAACGCACTGAAATCAGGCAATAGATGATGGAACTGGTAAATAAAACCGATTTCACTGTTGCGTAACTCGGCTCGTACAGAGGCAGACATTTCATTCAATGATCGCCCTTTAAAAAGAACTTCTCCGGACGTAGGCGAATCCAGCCCGCCAAGCAAATGCAGAAGTGTACTTTTACCCGATCCCGAACTGCCGACAATCGCCATCATTTCTCTCTGCCGTATGGAAAAAGTGACATTCTTTAACACTTCTGTGGAAACCTGCCCTTCCTGATATTTTTTGCACAGATGATGACACAGCAATAAGGGTTGATTACTCATAACGTAAAGCCTCAGCAGGTTGAATGGCAGCCGCGCGCCAGGAAGGATATAGAGTCGATAATAGGGAGATCAACATGGCACTGGTGGCAATAAGCACCACTTGGGTAATATCAATCGCAACAGGTAATTGGATACCTTCAGTCAACAGGCCAACAAGAGGCATTAAACTGTTTAACTGACTGGAAAGCAGAACACCCAGCCCCGTTCCCAACAAAGCACCAATGATGCCAGCACTCCCCCCTTGGATCATGAAGATCGCCATTACCTGACGGCGGGTTAGTCCCTGCGTCTGCAAGATGGCAATTTCACCCTGTTTTTCCATCACCAATAAAGAGAGGGAAGTGATGATGTTAAAAGCAGCGACTGCGATGATCAGGCTCAACAGTAACCCCATCATATTTTTTTCCATCCGAACAGCCTGAAAAAATTCGCCCTTGCGTTCACGCCAATCTTTCCATACTAATCCTTCCGGTAAAGTTTGCTGGCTTAATACATCCACCGTCAGCGGTTGATTGAGATACAGACGCCAGCCAGTGATATTATCCATGGGATAACGGAATAAGCGCACCGCATCTTGTTGATTGACCAGCATTTCCGTGTCATCGACTTCACTATTGGCAAAAAATGTTCCAATCACCGTGAATAACCGCTGGCTGGGAATTCTACCCATCGGCGTAAGCTGGCTGGCACTTGGTACGATAACGCGGATCTGATCACCTCGTTTAACACCCAGCTTTATAGCCAACTTCTCCCCCAAGATGACGAAATAACGTCCGGGTTGTAACTGAGTACGATCAATATCAGCAATATGCGCCGCCAGTGGCGTATATTCATTAGGAGTGATACCCAACATGATTCCCACACCAACATTACGGGCACTTTGTAGCACCACATCGCCTTGTACAATCGGAGTAATACGGTTAACTCCTTTTAGACCCGAAAGCTGATTCATCGGGTGCTCATCAGGGTTGATAGAGCCTTTTTCTGATGTGATGATTGCCTGCGGCATAAAACCCAAAATACTGCTTTCCAATGAACGTTCAAAACCATTCATGACTGACAGCACAGTAATCAGTGCAGCCACACCCAGCGTAATACCAATGGCCGATAACCAAGAGACAAAACGGCCGAATTTATCGACCGCTCGTCCGCGCATATAGCGCAATCCTATAAATAATGAGACAGATTGAAACATGAAATCCGCCGTATCAAAATGATGTTTTTAAAAACAATGGGTTAAGAAAAAATGTCATATTTTATCTCTAGTTATGTATGCCAATATGTACAAAACCAATATCTATCCCGTCAGCTTTACTTATCACATAGTATCACCGTTTCGCTCAGATTTGATTATCGTCAATTTCAAGTGAAAAATAAAAAAACCAGCCATTATACTCAACCCTCGAAAATTTTGGCCTGATACAGAAAAGGCTACGCCGATGCGTAGCCTTGAAAACGCCATAATCTAATATAAAGATACTATTAACAAGAGCTTCTGATGTCATCCAATCTGACTTGCGCTCCTCTGGAAGTACTGCCCAGATACTTTTGCCAAAATCAATAAACATGAAATCTATTACTCTTCTGTTGCCAAAGCAAAGTGTTCAGTGATAATAAAGGGCAGCAATACTGTATGGAACCACTCGTACCCCGGTTCTGTGTTTTTTTACTTTCTCTCAACCTGCCAGCGTATTTGTTGCAAGGCTACTTGGTCAAAAATGTGTTGGGAATGGACTAAACCTTAGAGAACACATCAAACGCTTATGTCCGCAAAATACCGTTATCAACTTCCTGAACGTCGCGGTGATATCCGCCAGTTGGGTCATTTGACTGGTGCCGCCTGTGCAGTCGAATGTGCCGAAATCATTGAACGTCACTCAGGTCCAGTGCTACTGGTGACACAAGATATGCAAAATGCTTTGCGATTGCGTGATGAAATTCTGCAATTCACCCACGCACCAATAAATATGCTGTCAGATTGGGAAACATTACCTTACGATAGTTTTTCACCCCACCAAGAAATCATCTCAAATCGCTTATCCACGCTTTATCACTTACCGTTCATGACGAAAGGTGCACTAATCCTGCCCGTCAATACGTTGATGCAGCGTGTTTGTCCACATGAATATCTCAAGGGACATGCCTTGGTTATGTTCAAAGGTCAGCACCTTTCACGGGATAAACTGCGGACAGAACTGGAACAGTCCGGTTATCGTAGTGTTGAGCAAGTACTTGAACATGGTGAATTTGCTACACGCGGCGCCTTGTTTGATATGTTCCCGATGGGGAGTGAACATCCTTACCGCATTGATTTTTTCGATGATGAAATCGATAGCCTGCGTACTTTCGATGTAGATAGCCAGCGAACACTGGCTGAAGTGGAAACAATCAATTTATTGCCAGCCCATGAATTCCCGACTGATCAAGAGGCGATTGAATTATTCCGCAGTCAATGGCGCGAACAGTTTGAAGTTCGCCGCGATGCTGAACATATTTACCAGCAGGTCAGCAAGAAAATGCTGCCGGCTGGCATTGAGTACTGGCAACCCCTGTTCTTTGAACAGCCCCTGCCTGCGATTTTTGATTATCTACCCGAAAATACCCTGCTCATTACACAGGATTTAGTCAGCGCAGCAGAGCGTTTTTGGCAGGATACAGCACAACGCTTTGAAAACCGAAAAATTGATCCAATGCGGCCATTACTATCTCCTGAGCGGATTTGGCTACCTGTCGATAAATTATTCGCTGAATTAAAAAACTGGCCCCGCATTCAGGTTAAAAATGACGCACTCCCTCAAAAAGCAGGAAGCACCAACCTTGCTTATCAGGCTCTCCCTGATTTATCGGTTGCCACACAGCACAAAACACCTTTGGATAAGGTGCGCCGTTTCATCGAACAGTTCAACGGCAGGATCGTTTTCTCGGTAGAAAGTGAGGGACGTCGGGAAACCGTACAAAAGCTGTTGTCACGTATCAAAATTAGCCCGATAAAAATAAAACAGTTGATAGATGCCAATGAGTCTGGCTGTTTCTTGATGATAGGGGCGGCGGAGCATGGTTTCATTGATGAAGAAAATAAACTCGCACTTATCTGCGAAAGCGACATGCTCGGTGAGCGTGTAAGCCGGCGCCGGCAAGATAGCCGACGCACCATCAATACTGATACTTTGATCCGCAACCTCGCTGAACTTCGTCGTGGCCAGCCTGTTGTTCACCTTGAACATGGTGTTGGTCGTTATCAGGGACTGATTACGCTGGAAACCGGGGGCATCAAGGCGGAGTATCTGATCCTGACCTATGCCGGAGAAGACAAATTGTATGTGCCAGTCTCCTCCCTGCATCTCATCAGCCGTTATGCTGGCGGTGCAGAGGATAGCGCCCCACTACACAAATTAGGTGGAGAAGCGTGGAATAAAGCACGTCAAAAAGCGGCCGAAAAAGTACGTGATGTCGCCGCTGAGTTACTGGATGTGTATGCGCAGCGTGCCATTAAACCGGGCTTTGCCTTCAAGCAGGATCCCGAGCAATACCAACTGTTTTGCCAAAGTTTTCCGTTTGATACGACACCTGATCAAGAACAAACGATCAATGCGGTACTGGATGATATGTGCCAACCCATTGCCATGGATCGGTTAGTGTGTGGTGATGTTGGCTTTGGGAAAACCGAAGTCGCGATGCGCGCCGCTTTTATGGCCATCACTAATAACAAACAAGTAGCCGTTCTCGTGCCGACAACCCTGTTGGCACAGCAGCATTATGATAATTTCCGAGATCGCTTTGCAAACTGGCCTGTGCATCTTGAAGTACTGTCACGCTTTCGCAGTGCAAAAGAACAACAGCAGGTTATTGATATGGCTGCTGAAGGCAAAGTCGATATCATCATCGGTACCCATAAACTTCTACAAAATGATCTGTGCTGGAAAGATATTGGTTTATTGATTGTCGATGAAGAACACCGTTTTGGAGTTCGCCACAAAGAACGTATCAAAGCCATTCGTGCTGATGTCGACGTCCTGACTCTGACCGCGACTCCCATTCCTCGCACGCTTAATATGGCAATGAGTGGTATGCGTGATCTATCGATTATCGCCACGCCGCCTGCCCGGCGTTTAGCGGTCAAAACCTTTGTACGTGAATATGACAGTTTAGTCGTCCGTGAATCCATCCTGCGGGAGATCTTGCGTGGTGGCCAGGTTTATTACCTCTATAATGATGTCGAAAATATTGAGAAGGCCAAAAATCGGCTGGAAGAATTAGTTCCTGAAGCCAGAATCGTCGTCGGCCATGGGCAGATGCGTGAACGTGATCTGGAACGGGTCATGGCAGATTTCCATCACCAACGTTTTAATGTGCTGGTATGTACCACCATTATTGAAACCGGAATTGATATCCCCAGTGCCAATACGATTATCATTGAACGCGCTGATCACTTTGGATTGGCCCAGTTGCACCAGTTACGCGGACGCGTCGGGCGCTCCCATCATCAGGCATATGCTTATCTGCTGACTCCAAACCCAAAAGCCATGACTACCGATGCCCAAAAGCGCCTGGAGGCCATCGCATCCCTCGAGGACTTAGGTGCAGGGTTTGCACTCGCCACTCATGATCTGGAAATCAGGGGAGCTGGTGAATTGTTAGGTGAAGACCAAAGCGGCCAGATGGCCAGCGTCGGTTTTACACTCTACATGGAACTGTTGGAAAGTGCCGTTGATGCGCTCAAAAACGGACGTGAGCCATCACTTGAAGATTTAACCAGCAGCCAGACCGAGATTGAACTACGTATGCCGGTACTTTTGCCTGATGATTATATCCCTGACGTGAATATGCGCCTGTCTTTCTATAAGCGCATTGCCAGCGCCCACAATGACGCTGAACTGGCTGAACTGAAGGTTGAATTGATTGACCGATTTGGTTTACTGCCTGATCCGAGTCGCCAGTTATTGCAATCTGCCTCAATTCGTCTGACCGCACAGAATTTGGGTATCAAACGCATCGAAGCGCATGAGAAAGGTGGCTTTATCGAGTTCAGTGATAACAATAAAGTCGACCCAAATTATCTGATCGGTTTATTGCAGACACAGCCTAACATTTATCGGCTGGATGGTCCCTCTAAACTGAAATTTATTACTGAATTAACAGAGAGACCTGCACGTTTGTCTTTCATCCAGCAATTATTGGAAGCCTTCATTCAGCATCAGATATAACACAACGATTGCACTGTTTCGCCGATACGGTTCCAGGCGAAACAGTGCAATCTCCTTCTGAAAAAAGTATGGCTACAAATATGGCTGGAGAATTAATTGCCCTTTTTCATTTAACGGAATGGTTTGCTCCGGTTTGTACGTCACTCGCACTTTTCCAGGATTATCCCCAATAGTATAATTAACATCATACCCAACGGTGCGTTGCTCCTTCACATAAACCATCAGGCAATTTTTTAATGCTGAATGGTTTAATGCAAGATATTCCCTGCTTGCTTTTATATTGTCAAGAAGAGTCAATATACGGTATTCATATCCCGTAAAGAGCCCCCCTTTCATATCTTCTGATCTAATAGGAATGGCGAATACTGTCTCATGGCAATAGTGATGAGGAGTAAGAACCGTTATTCGGATAGGCTCTGAAGATAATACTTGCGCAACTTTGGGTTGTGGGGATTCAAAATAAAGTGTTGCGGCAGTGCCAATGGCAGCAATAGCAATTAGAGAGCCTATTCCATACTGTCTTATCTTTAATTTACCCACATAGCACCTTGATATATTAATAATTTTATACACATTTTTATTGAAGCATGCTCCCTGAATATTTAAGAGAACTAAAAATGCGTTCAATTCATTATTTAAGAAAAATCCTATTCCATTAGCCTGATATAATAAAATCATTAAATTTACACTCTTTATTTCATGCCTTTATCATTTTGAATATCTCCAATCCTAACAGTTTAAACTACATTGTTATGCTACAGTAAACTAACTGAAGCAGACTCTATTACAATAATTAATTAAGCATGTAGATAAATAGTTTCAGTTAACTATAAATAATTAACCTACAACAATAACATTTAAATTTATTCGTTAAATCATATCAATAAAATCTGAATTTATTATTTTAAAAAACAATCATGAAATATATTAATAATTAATTAATTCAAATAGATACTTGGATTTAATAAAATACGTTTATTGATTATAATAAATCATTCAGAATTAAATTAGATAATAATAATTATGATAGGTGTAATAATAAATATAATAGGATAGATAAATGGCTCATCTGTGTTAATTAAATTCAGATGAGCCATTTTCAGTAAATTAGTGCAATTTCAACCGCGGACGAATGACACGATTGATGCCACCAACCAGCATCATCAAACCTGTTTTTATATATCCATGCAGTGCTACCTGATGCATACGATACAACGAGATATAAACCACACGTGCAATACGGCCTTCTACCATCATTGACCCGCGCATCAAGTTACCCATCAGGCTACCAACTGTACTGAACTTAGATAAGGAAACCAATGAACCATGATCTTTATAAACATATTCTTTTAATGGCTTTTCATTCAATAAAGCCAGAATATTATCATAGCAACGACTCGCCATTTGGTGAGCAGACTGGGCACGAGGAGGAACAAACCCACCCTCTTTTTTCGGACATGATGCACAATCACCAATGGCGAAGACATCAGCATCCAACGTCGTCTGCAAAGTCGGTTTCACAACCAACTGATTAATGCGGTTTGTTTCCAGTCCACCAATGTCTTTCATAAAATCAGGCGCTTTAATTCCTGCTGCCCAAACCATCAGGGAAGCCTTGATCAGCTCTCCATCTTTGGTATTCAGGCCATGCTTATCTGCGCTGGTCACCATAGTCTTGGTCAACACCTTGACGCCAAGTTTGGTCAATTCCTGATGTGCCGCACTGGAAATCCGTGGAGGCAATGCCGGAAGAATACGCTCACCCGCTTCAACCAGAGTGACATTCAGCGCGTCTGAATTCAAACTCTCAAAACCATAGCTATTAAACTGCTTAACTGCATTATACAGTTCTGCCGAAAGTTCTACGCCAGTTGCGCCACCGCCAACGATCGCGATGTTGACTTTTTCTCCCGCACACTGGTTGGCAGAATATTTCAGGAACAAGTTCAACATTTCATTATGGAAACGATGCGCCTGTTGTGGATTATCGAGGAAAATGCAGTTTTCCTTTACACCTGCTGTGCCGAAATCATTCGACTGGCTACCCAATGCCATAACAAGAATATCGTAAGCCAGCTCTCGCTCTGCTACCAGCAGATCATTGCTTTCATCACGGATTTCCGCCAGAGTGATTTTCTTTCCATCACGATCGATATTCGTAAGCGTGCCTAACTGGAAGTTAAAATGATGGTTACTGGCATGAGCTAAATAACTCAATGCATCAACACCATCATCAAGAGAGCCCGTTGCTACTTCATGTAATAATGGTTTCCATAAGTGGCTGTTGTTGCGATCCACCAAAGTAATTTCGGCTTTTTGCTTACGCCCCAATTTGTGCCCTAAACGCGTTGCCAGCTCTAAACCACCAGCGCCCCCACCAATGATGACAATTCTTGTCTTTGGCGTTGTCATGACTACCCCACTGAAAATACAACTAATGTTATGTAAGGCGCTAAAGCCGTTTCTTTTAATAACGTTCTTAAATAACATCAGATTTGACAAGTTTCATACTGCAAATATCTCCAGAATATCATGGCTGGTTAGTTGGTCATACCAAAAATAGTTACGATCAAATTCTTTTGATTAATTAGACATCAGTCACGAAATTTTCGCGCTTACTTTCAATTAATTTGATATACATCTTACTTATGAACAATAAGAATTTACAATGTTAATGCTGTGTGAATATGAGGTTTGATTTGATAGAAACGGTGTCTCATCGGGAAATAAAAAAAGGAAAAATCGAGAAGAAAAACAAAAAAGGGACAGAATTGCCAACTAGCAACCCATCCCCAATTTTATTAAAATAAATATATAAAACAATGATTAAATATAACTTAACCACTGCTCACACAAGCCATTCAATTCTTTATTTGCCTGTTGCCAGCGTTGTGATTTCTTCAACTCTTCCAGACTGTATTGACTACCCTGATGATATAACCGTGCTACCCTATCAGATTTGACCATCGGCAAATTATCCAGCACGCTGATTGCCCCCTGCCGATTGTTGCACACCAAAATCATGTCACAACCCGCTTCCAATGAGGATTTTCCTCGCTCGGCATAGCCGCCCATGATAGCCGCACCTTCCATCGACAGATCATCGGAAAAAATAACACCTTCAAATCCCAGTTGCTGACGCAAAATAGATTTCAGCCAATAAGGTGAACCACTGGCTGGACGATCATCTACTTGAGAATAAACCACATGAGCAGGCATAATTGCATCAAGCAGGTTACGTTGGATAAGATCGCGAAAAATATGCATATCATGGCAGCTAATAGCATCCATCGAGCGATTGTCCCTTGGCGTTTCTTTGTGAGAGTCTGCTACAACTGCTCCATGCCCCGGAAAATGCTTACCTGTCGATTTCATCCCTGCGGAATGCATACCCTTGATAAATTTTTCTGCCATCATCACCGCGAGTTCAAGCTCTCCGTGGAATGAGCGCTCACCAATCGCAGTGCACTGGTGTCCTAGATCCAGTACAGGAGCAAAACTGATATCAATGTCCATTGCAATCATTTCTGATGCCATTAACCAACCCGATTCTTGCGCCAAATGCGCTCCCATAAGCGAGTCATTCAAGCAGGCAAAAGACTGTGCGGCAGGTAAACGAGTAAAGCCTTCATGAAAACGCTGAACACGTCCCCCTTCCTGATCGACCGCAATCACCAAACGGTGATGCGACGCTTCACGGATTTGGCGAATTAATTCACGCAATTGTTGCGTATCCTGGAAGTTGCGGGTAAACAGGATTAAACCGCCCACTAATGGATGTTGCAAAATTTCGCGTTCTTCATTATCCAACTCATAACCAACAACATCTAACATTACTGGCCCCATAACATTCCTCACCTCTATATCATTGGTTGCCATCTATAATTCATCGTCATTAATGGCGATTGATACTATCCAGCGTGTTAAAACGCCAGTTTAATGCGCTAATTTAAACCCCTGGCGCAGAGGGTGCGCCAATACTAAAAATTGCGGATCTTTCGTCTGCTGCCAACGTACTTCATACCACATCAGCATCATATATCTGACCCACGGTTCCCACCGTTTAATTCTCTGCTGCAATAATGTGATATCCGCGTACCCTGATGCGTAAGTACAATAATAATCTAAAAAAATCTGTTGCTGCATCTCATTCCACTGATTGCCTTTAAACAACACAGCCAATGAAAAACCAATATCGACATCAGCGGCATATTCCCAATCAATCAATTTTAACCCTTCTACAGTCATAAGTAGATTATCGGGGTGAATATCCATGTGAGCAGGTGCTATTTTCAGGGTTGTTGGCGTTCTGGCTGCCATAAAAAATTTCTGCAAACGCAGCCAGCGAGGAGATAAGCGGCTCTGGTCAATCTGCTGCCACTGAGATGCGATTTGCTTTTTGAGTTGGAGGGGATAACCCAATCGGTGATGGTTATGAAGAGTGGCAAGTATCTGTGCCAGTAACTTCTGCAATAATGGTAAGTTCAACGTTTCGTGAGTTATCTTTGTTCCCGAAAACCATTCCAGCAATAGCCAATCACCGTTCATGGCTATTACTTTAGGAGAGATGCCAGTGGAAGATAACCTGCGTAAAACCTGATTTTCCCGCTGACGATCCACACCCAGTGTTTCACTATTCTGTGTTTGTGTGCGCCCAACCATCTGGCGCACACCATCTGTAATAGAGAAACTTCCCTGTGTCAGTCCATTTAATCGCCTGATTTCCCAATTTTTTACTGGAATGTCAGGCCATTGCTGACATAACATTCTTAGCAAGGTGTTATCGCTAGTTAACGTCACCGCTACCTGACCAAAGTATTTCACCCGTTTTAACCAGCATAAGCTGCATTTCTATGTTACGTTGATCGTTACTACCAGAAACCACGGAGTAGAGCACATAATCAGCACTCAAATAACGTGCCAAGCCAATAGATTTACTGCGCAATCCCAAGCTATCTTCCGATGACAATCCCAATGCCTGTTGAGCGCTATGCACTTGTTTTTTCGGTACAATCTGAAAAAGCTGTTTACGGCTCACGGCATCATTAATGATATCAGTCACTTGCAGGGCTCGCAGCGAACCATTAGTGTTGTTTTTAACAGTATCGACAAGTAATACTTTTCCCGTTTCCACACCATTGGCCTTAACCATCTGCGCAACCAACGGTTGAACAATGCCATTCCAATTAGTCGACTGAATCTTAGGTGGCTGAGGAACTTTATCCGATGGCTGTACTTGTGGTTCCGTTTTTTTCTCTGGCTTCACAGGTGTAACAGGAGCAGGCGACTGTATTGGTAAGTTACAACTCGCCAGAAACATCGCTGATAATATAACAAAGAGAATTCTTTTCATTAACCTACTCCGGTTACAGCGCTATCGTGTACCAATAATGGTGAATCACATTACTTTACCAACAGTGGCCCCAATGGACGTCCACCCACCATATGCATATGGATATGGAAAACTTCCTGCCCGGAATGGCGATTACAGTTCATGATGAGGCGATAACCATCTTCTGCGATGCCTTCTTGTTGTGCGATTTTCGCTGCAACAGTGAACAGGCGCCCCAATGCAAGTTCATTCTCTGGAGTGACATCGTTAACCGTTGGGATCAGTACGTTTGGCACGATCAGAATATGGGTGGGCGCTTGAGGGGTAATGTCACGGAATGCTGTTACCAGATCATCCTGATAAACAATATCAGAAGGAATTTCACGACGAATGATTTTGCTAAAAATAGTTTCTTCTGCCATCTCACTTCTCCTTTTTTGTCATTAAAGATGACTCATGATTAAGTCTAAATACGAAGTCGAAATACTAAACTAAAACATAAAAGGTTATCTAG
The DNA here is from genome assembly GCF_024721015.1 of Xenorhabdus bovienii. GTDB lineage: Bacteria > Pseudomonadota > Gammaproteobacteria > Enterobacterales > Enterobacteriaceae > Xenorhabdus > Xenorhabdus bovienii. The sequence continues at coordinate 17,506 of NZ_JANAIF010000003.1, read as the reverse complement.
ATAACTTCATTTTCTGGGATGTTGATATGAAACAGGTCACAAAAATTTCTGGTTGTCACCGCGGCCAATTCATCAAGACTCACCCCTTTCAATACCGCCATATATTCAGCGACATCACGTACATAGGCAGGCTGATTCTGCTTACCTCGATGCGGTATAGGTGCCAGATAAGGTGAGTCAGTTTCTACCAAAATCCGATCGAGTGGGACAAACCTTGCCGCTTCACGGATCTGTTCTGCATTGCGAAATGTCACGATACCAGAGAAAGAAATATAAAAACCCAGATCCAGCAAAGCTCTCGCCGTATCTTTATCTTCCGTAAAACAGTGCAGCACACCGCCACATTCCTGTACTTTTTCTTCTCGCAAGACCAAAAGAGTATCATCCTTTGCATCGCGGGTATGAACAATGACAGGTTTGTTTAATTTACGTCCAATGCGGATATGTTCACGAAAGGAAGTTCGCTGTAACTCTGCATTTTCTTTTTGATAATAATAATCCAGACCGGTTTCTCCCATTGCGACGACATCATCGTCCGCTGCAAGCCGGGCAAGTTCATCAAAATCGTAGCCTTCATCCAGATTCAATGGATGAATACCGCAGGAATACGCGATATTTTCACGTTTACCAATCAAATTCTTCATTTGCTGGAATCCCGGTAGCGTAGTCGCCACCGCCAACATATACTTCACATCCCGTTCTGCTGCCTTAGCCACAACATCATCCACACTCTTGTGTAGAGTTTCATAATCAAGGCAATCGAGATGACAGTGTGAATCAACTAAAAACATAATATGCTCGTATCTAAATGAGTTACCGTGTGGGACAAAGCTGCTTTTCCCAATTGAGTAATTGTCCTGTCAACAATAATTCCCGATTGATGCCCACCACAGATAGTAATTGATGACGACAATGTACCCAATCATCAACTGTACTTAATAATTTTTCCACACTTTGAGTGGAAGCCAGATGATGGATCAAAGCCTGCTGATCTTGGTTGACGCAGTAATCCTGCGCCTGCTGCTGCCATTTCACAGCATCGGATAACAAGCTAACCAGCCAATACAAAGATTGCTGTGCATCATCACGATTCAATAATGGTAAAAGTGACAGGGTATCACAGTTATACAATGCCTGTTCAATTGCCTGACAAAACACATTTCTCTGCTGCCATTTTTCAGTCTGAAGCAACTGTTCAGCAGCAAGAGGCGCACCCTGTGAAAGTTTTAACGCCGTCTGCGCATCCAGCGATGATATTGCAGGGAGTTGATGTTGCAGCCAATAAAGCCCTACATGCTGTTCAGGCACAGGCAGAAAATAGTAAAAGCAGCGACTGCGCAGCGTTGCCAGCAAACGCGCTGGACGCTGGCACTGCAACAAAAAATAGGTATTTTTAGGGGGTTCTTCCAATGTTTTTAGCAAGGCGTTGGAAGCAGCATCGGTCAGAGACTCCGCAGAGGGTAGCCAGATAATTTTAGCGCCACCTTGTTGAGAATATTCGTAAAGTCTTTCGTTGAGCTGACGTACAGCATCAACTCCAATAGTACTTTTTCCCTTTTCAGGGGCAAGAACATGCCAGTCAGAATGCGTTTCTGCCAACATCAGATGACAGCCGTGACACTTGCCACAACTTTTCATTCCTTGTTTGTCCTGACACATCAACCAGCGGCTCAATCCATACAATAACGCATCGGCACCCGTTCCATCATGAGCATGAAGCAAAAGGGCATGGTGCCCACGCTCCTGCTGATGGGATTCAATCAACAGGCGATATGCATGGTTAAGCCACGGATACCAGTTCATGCCTGCATGTCCTGTTGTTTCAACCACTGTAATAAGGTCTGACGAATAGCATCCTGCACTTTTTCCAGCGGTTGTGTCGCATCTACTTTTTTGATGGTGTCATCTTGTGCCACAAGCTCGAGATATCTTTCACGAATACGGTGGAAAAAATCCAAGGATTCTTTTTCAATGCGATCCAATTCACCCCGCTCACGAGCACGCTGTAAACCAACCTCTGGTGGCAAATCGAGATAAATAGTCAAATCCGGGTAAAAATCACCGAGTGCCGATTCGCGTAATGATGTCATCAGTTTCTGATCAATGCCACGACCACCGCCCTGATATGCCTGAGAGGAAAGATCATGACGATCTCCAACCACCCAAGTTCCTTTTTCCAGTGCCGGCTTGATAACATTTTCTACCAATTGGACTCTGGCTGCATATAGCATCAATACTTCTGCCTTATTCGTCAGTGATTCACCTTCAACGCCCTGTTTGATGAGTTGACGTAATTTTTCTGCCAACGGAGTTCCACCCGGTTCACGAGTAAAAATCAGATCAGAAATGCCATACTGTTTCAATGTTTCAACCACTGTTCGGATTGCAGTGGTTTTCCCTGCGCCCTCAAGCCCTTCAATAACAATAAATTTGCTGTTCATTTATCCTGCTTTAATCTCTGACGATAAAGATTTACCGCCCTATTATGTTCTGCCAGATTCGCAGTGAATGTATGACCGCCATTACCATTTGCAACAAAGTATAAGTACCCTGTCACAGCAGGGTGTGCCGCAGCTTTAATCGAAGCTAGGCTTGGCATGGCGATAGGCGTTGGCGGTAATCCTTCAATCATATAAGTATTATATGGCGTAAAAGCAGTCAGGTTACTACGGAAAATAGAACCCGTATACTTATCCCCCAACCCATATATTACTGTCGGATCAGTTTGTAATCTCATCTTTAATCGCAGCCGATTAATAAATACCGAAGCAACTTTTGTACGCTCAGAATCTATTGCTGTCTCTTTTTCGATTATGGATGCCATGATCAACATCTCATAAACACTCTTATATGGCAGATTTTTTTCGCGATTTTTCCACTCTTGCTCTAGTGCCATGTTCATTTTTTGATGAGCACGTTTTAGCAATTCAACATCACTGGTTCCTGCGGTGTACAGGTAAGTATCGGGATAGAGCCAACCTTCCAATGGTTCTTCCGCTTTCATGTCTAAAGCGTCAGTCAATTCCTTTGGTGATTTGCCCTCTGCTTCATGTTTTAAGTATGGCGCATTCTGTAATATTTTCTCCCAGTCAGACAATCGACTTCCTTCAACGAAACGGATAGAAAATTGCACTTCTTTACCGCTGGAAAATAGTTGCAAGATTGCTCGCAATGACATGCCTTGTTGCAAACGATAAGTACCAGCCTTAAATTTCGCCAATTCTGGTTTTAATCGGAATAACCACGACAACAATTGGTGATCTTTGATTAAGTTATGCTGAACCAACAATATTCCTAGCCCAGCACGCCCTGTTCCTGCTGGCACAGTAAATATCATTTCTTGATTAAGATTAATTTTCTGATTAGCAAAATTTTCTATTTTTTTCACAAAAGAAAAAAACATGATTGCTACAATCATAATAATCAAGCTGGGTAAAATGAAAATACGCTTTTTAAGTTTCATTGGTAATCACTTTGACCTATCCTTCAATGATGAGTATTGAATAACTACAGCCTTAAACATGCAGGCAATAGATACTCATGCAATTCTCTTGATTGATATTTCCATGCAGGCTGATTTTTATGCGCCTGAATTTGGTTTACTGCGATAACAGGCATCAAGGAATTGCAGATAATCACCTCATCAGCATGAGCTAATACCTCAGGATAACGCATGACACATGACAGGTTATAATCACTTTCTGCCAATAATTGCATAATCTTCTGCCGCATCACCCCTTCTACACCACATTGATTCAAATCAGGCGTATAAACGTTTTTACCTTTTCGCCAGAAAATATTAGCAGTACAACACTCAACCAGTAAGCCATCACTATCAAGAACCAGTGCTTCATCAGCCTTTGACTGCTCAATGAATCTTTTTATCAGAACCTGTTCCAAGCGGTTCAAGTGTTTAATACCCGCCAAATGGGGATTGATACCCATAACAATTGGGCTAAGAACGAGTGAAATACCATTTTTACGCTGGATAACATACTGTTCTGGATATGAACTCAACGAGAGAACCTGATTTGGCTCGATAGCATCACTAATACCATAACCACGACCACCAACTCCTCTGGAGAGAATAACTTTCAGAATACCGGATTCACAGCCGGTAACCACCTGCTTAATATGATCCTCAAGTTGCAGCCAATCCAGTGCTGGCATAAACAGTTTTTCAACGCCTTTTTGTAACCGTTTTATGTGCAAAGGTAGCAAAGCTGCCTGCCCTTGCTCAACTCTTATTGTTGTAAAACAGCCATCACCAAATTGTACCGCACGATCATTAACAGGTAATTGATTACACGGTTTGCCATTAATCCAATACATCATTTCATTTTCTAATTTTCGATAAGAAGGCGTGATAACCTCAGCTATTAAGGAGCGTTATCATAGTATATGAACCGTGGCAGTGCAAAAATGCCTATTCAAAAAAATCATAAAAATCAGGAATAAAAAAGCCTCAACAAATGTTGAGGCTCTTCATAAAAAGAGGACGTTTTTATATCTTACGGAAAATCAGTGACCCATTAGTACCACCGAAACCGAAAGAATTACACAGTGCGTATTCCATCCCTTCAACTTTACGTGCTTCGCCTGGAACAAGATCCAAACGGCAGTTTTCATCCTGATTTTCCAAATTAATGGTTGGAGGAACAATCTGCTCACGTAAAGCAAGAATAGTGAAAATCGATTCAATCGCTCCCGCAGCACCCAGCAAGTGACCTGTCATTGATTTGGTTGAACTCACCAATACTTTAGTGCCTTCACCAAAAACAGATTCTACCGCACGAGCTTCCGCAAGATCACCAACTTGCGTTGAAGTACCATGAGCATTAATGTAGCCCACTTGGTCTGGGGAAATATCCGCATCTTTCAGGGCATTTTCCATTGCAAGCGCAGCACCCGCTCCATCTTCAGGCGGTGATGTCATATGATAAGCATCACTGCTCATACCAAAGCCAACGATTTCAGCGTAAATTTTTGCACCACGTTTTTTGGCATGTTCGTATTCTTCAAGAACCAGAACACCGGCGCCATCACCCAGCACAAACCCGTCTCGATCTTTATCCCAAGGGCGGCTTGCACCTTGAGGATCATCATTACGGGTCGATAATGCACGAGCAGCACCAAACCCTGCAACGCCAAATGTAGTACTGGCTTTCTCAGTACCACCTGCCAGCATAATATCAGCATCATTGTACGCAATAATACGAGCTGCATGACCGATATTGTGCACGCCAGAGGTACAGGCAGTTGCAATGGAGATGCTAGGACCACGAAGACCATAAAGGATGCTCAGATGGCCTGCAACCATATTGATGATGGTCGAAGGTACAAAGAATGGGCTGACCTTGCGAGGTCCCGCCGAGAGCAATGTACTGTGGTTTTCTTCAATAAGACCCAAACCACCAATACCAGAACCAATAGCAGCACCAAAGCGGCTAGCATTGGCTTCTGTTACTTCGATTCCTGCATCTTCAATAGCTTGTATACCAGCAGCAATTCCATACTGAATAAACAGATCCATTTTTCGAGCATCTTTGCGCGAAATATTGAAATCTTCATGATTAAAATTTTTCACCACACCAGCAAACTTAGTTGCATGGTTAGCGGTGTCAAAATGTTCGATAAGGCCGATACCACTCTGTCCGGCACAAACAGCGTTCCAAGAAGACTCTACTGTATTGCCGACAGGAGATAACATGCCTAGTCCGGTCACGACTACTCGACGCTTAGACACGGTTATCCTCCAGGGAGGGAAAAAATTTAGGACGAAGAACATAGGCGGTCGAACGACCGCCTAGGTATGTATGCTTATTTACCTGCGTTTTCAACGTAGTCAATAGCAGCCTGAACTGTAGTGATTTTTTCAGCTTCTTCGTCTGGGATCTCGATATCGAACTCTTCTTCCAGAGCCATTACCAGTTCAACTGTGTCAAGAGAATCAGCGCCCAAGTCATCAACAAATGAAGCTGTGTTTACAACTTCTTCCTCTTTAACACCCAGTTGTTCAACGATGATTTTCTTAACGCGTTCGTCGATAGTGCTCATACTATTAAATTTCCTATCAAAACTCGCTTTCGCGATGGTTTTCGTAGTTTATAAAATACAGGAAAAGATGCAACCAAATCCCGGCTGGTCGAACCACAAACTGTATCTTTTTGTATAAAAATACATCAGAGACAGCGAGTTCGCTCATTTTTAGATCATGTACATGCCACCATTGACATGTAATGTTTCACCCGTAATGTAAGCGGCCTCGTCAGAAGCAAGAAACGCTACAGCACTGGCAATTTCCTTTGCATTACCGAGACGACTGGCAGGAATTTCAGATAAAATGCCTGCTCGTTGATCGTCTGTCAACGCTCTAGTCATATCCGTTTCGATAAAACCAGGTGCAACAACGTTGACGGTGATGCCACGAGAAGCGACTTCACGAGCCAGTGATTTACTGAAACCAATGACTCCTGCTTTCGCTGCCGCGTAATTCGCCTGCCCTGCATTTCCCATTGTTCCGACAACAGATCCAATGGAAATAATACGTCCATAACGTTTTTTCATCATAGAACGCATTACTGCTTTTGACAGACGAAAAATCGAAGAAAGATTGGTGTCAATAATATCTTGCCACTCTCCATCTTTCATACGCATCAACAAGTTATCACGAGTGATGCCTGCATTATTTACCAGAATGTCTATTTCACCAAATTCAGCACGAATATTCGAGAGTGCTTTTTCTACGGATTCTGAATCTGTGACATTCAATACAAAACCTTTGCCTTTATCACCAAGGTAGGCACTGATTGCTTCGGCTCCATTCTCGCTGGTTGCTGTGCCGATAACACGAGCACCACGTTCAACCAATAATTCTGCAATCGAGCGACCTATGCCACGGCTAGCGCCAGTGACCAGTGCAATTTTTCCATCAAAGCTCATGTTTTCCTCAGTCATTTATTCAGAGCAACTGTGAGTGATGATACATCATTTACTGCTACAGCATTTAAAGTATCAACAATCCGTTTCGTTAAACCAGTTAATACCTTACCTGGCCCCATTTCCAACAGTTGTTCAGTACCTTGTGCCGCTATATATTCAACGGATTCTGTCCAGCGTACAGGATTATACAACTGACGAACCAGTGCGTCGCGAATCGCATCAGCAGATTCTTCTACTTTGACATCTACATTATTGACAACAGGGAACTGTGGCTGATTAAACACAATTGATTGCAATGCAGCAGCTAACTGATCGGCTGCCGACTTCATGAGTGCACAATGTGACGGAACGCTGACAGCCAAAGGCAGAGCACGTTTTGCGCCAGCCGCTTTACAAGCAGCACCTGCACGCTCTACAGCCTCTTTTTCACCCGCAATAACGACTTGTCCAGGCGAATTAAAATTCACAGGTGAAACAACCTGACCCTGTGCGGACTCTTCACATGCCTTTGCAATGGATTCATTATCCAATCCGATAATGGCGTACATCGCCCCTTGCCCTTCTGATACAGCTTCCTGCATCAATTTCCCGCGTAATTCGACGAGCCTGATCGCCTGCTGGAATTCAATCACACCAGCACAAACCAGCGCCGAGTATTCGCCAAGGCTATGGCCAGCCATCATGGAAGGCTGCTTGCCTCCCTTTTGCTGCCATATACGCCAGATAGCAACTGAAGCTGCGAGCAATGCAGGTTGGGTTTTCCACGTTTTATTCAGCTCTTCTGCTGTCCCCTGCTGAACTAATGCCCATAAATCGTATCCCAAGACCGCAGAAGCCTCTGCGAAAGTCTGTTCCACCAGCGGAAATTCTGTGGCTAAATCAGCCAACATACCAAGTGACTGAGAACCTTGACCGGGAAACACCATTGCAAAATCAGACATGTTTATTTTCCTGTTAAATTAAAAACGTACTAGCGCTGAGCCCCAGGTAAAGCCACCGCCAAATGCTTCAATCAAGACAAGCTGGCCGCGTTGAATTCTTCCATCACGTACCGCTTCATCAAATGCCGTTGGAACAGATGCTGCTGAAGTATTGCCATGACGATCCAGTGTTACAACCACTTTATCCATCGTCATGTCCAATTTCTTGGCAGCCGCCGAAATGATACGTAAATTCGCTTGATGTGGCACTAGCCAGTCAAGCTGAGAATGATCCAAATTGTTTGCTTCCAGTGTTTCATCAACAATACTGGTCAACTCACGGACAGCAACTTTAAATACTTCATTGCCAGCCATTGTAACGTATTCAGGTGAACCCCATTTCAATCGATCCTGATTAGGTAATGACAGTAAATCGCCATAGCGACCATCAGCATGCAGGTGGGTTGACAGTATACCCGGCTCTTCTGAAGCCCCTACTACCATTGCGCCTGCTGCATCACCAAAGAGGACAACTGTACTGCGATCTTTAGGGTCGACAACTCTTGAGATAATATCTGCCCCGATAACCAGGGCATGTTTAACCTCGCCAGCCTTGATAAATTTATCGACAATGCTTAACGCATAAGTAAATCCAGCACAAGCTGCCGCAACATCAAAGGCGGCGATACCTCGAATGCCTAATGAATTCTGAATCTGGCAGGCCGTACTCGGAAACGCATGGGATGAAGTTGTTGTTGCTACAACAATCAAATCGATTTGTGTTTTATCGATGCCAGCCATTTCAATAGCTTTTTCGGCTGCTTTGAATCCCATAGTGGCAACGGTTTCACCCTCAGCCGCAATACGACGCTCACGAATGCCTGTACGAGTAACAATCCACTCGTCAGTCGTATCCACCATTTTTTCTAAATCTGCGTTAGTACGCACCTGCGGAGGCAAATAACTGCCTGTACCTAAGATTTTTGTATACATTTATGCTTATTCACTCTTGGGTAATACTGCATCCAGCCGGACAGCGATTCTATCAGGAACCTGATTCTGTACGGTCTGAACTGCTTGATCTATAGCAGCCTTGAACGCACGTTCATTCGCGGCACCATGACTTTTTATGACGATACCACGCAATCCTAATAGTGTTGCGCCGTTATACTGGTCAGGGTTTAGGTGGCCAAAGCGTTTTAATATCTGTTTTAACAACCACTTCTTGAATACTTTCCTCAACCACGATGATTTTTTCTTCTGACCATCCGGTGATTTTACCAAAGATAAAATCACCCTGATCGCACCTTCCATCGTCTTCAGCGTAACATTACCTGCGAAGCCGTCACACACGAGTACATCGGTTTTTCCCGTCAGTAACTCATTCCCTTCTACATAACCTATATAATTGATTGCTGAGGTATTCTGTAAGGTCATAGCAGCTTCGCGGATATTATCCAGCCCTTTGGATTCTTCCTCTCCGATATTGAGTAATGCTACACGCGGATTTTTCACACCTGCAACATCCTCTGCCATTACTGCTCCCATAATGGCAAACTGGACTAACATACGACTATTACAATTAATATTAGCTCCCAAATCTAATATAACAGTTTTCTGCTGTTTTAAATTAGGGATCATCGTCATCAATGCAGGCCGCTCAATACCCTCGATGGATTTCAGCATCAATTTGGCCAGCCCCATCAATACGCCTGTATTTCCTGCACTGACACATGCCTGCGCTTCACCAGTTTTAACTAAATTTAGTGCAATACGCATCGAAGTACCATGACTGGAACGGATCGCCTGAGAAGGTTTTGCATCGTTGGAAACAACGTGTTCCGCAGGAATAATTTGCAAACGACTAAGCTGCTCAGCATTTTTATTTGCAAGCAAAGGGGAGATGGTTTCGGGATCTCCGACCAACAATAATTTTAATTGCGGATTAGATGCCAGTGCCTGCAATGCAGCAGGCACCGTAACGCGAGGACCAAAATCCCCGCCCATAGCATCTAACGCTAAGGTTAGATTAGCCAAGATATCAACTTGCTAATAGTTAGCTGAATTACTTGTTGATTACCTTGCGGCCACGGTAGTAACCGTCAGCAGTCACGTGGTGACGCAGGTGAGTTTCACCAGAAGTCTTGTCTACAGAGACATGTGTTGCAGTCAGTGCGTCATGAGAACGACGCATACCACGTTTAGAACGAGTTGGTTTATTCTGTTGTACGGCCATTGACCTTACTCCTTAAGTACTTTTCTTTAAACTGGCTAATGCGGCAAATGGGTTTGGTTTTTCTGCTTCAGGAGGCAGTACACCAAATACCATTTCCGCGTCGGACACTTCACAGTGTTCAGAATCATGCACCGGGACTACCGGCAGAGAAAGAATTATTTCATCTTCAATCATTGCCAGCAAATCTATTTCGCCAAATTCATTAATGTTGATTGGCTCATACTCTTCCGGTAATGCCTCGGCCCGTTCATCATTGATGACCGGACTAAAACAATACGTTGTGTGAACATGATGACTGAAATTACTGCCACAACGCTGACAGGCAAGTGTAACATCCACATCGGAATGCCCTTTTACAACTGCCAGACGCAGATTATCAATTTGAAATGATAATGAGCTATTTATATCACCATCCACACTGACCACAGACTCGGCGAGACGAGAAGCTTGTTCAGCAGAATAACTACCTTCGTAGTCTAAGCTTTTCTGAGCTGCACGAAGCGCATCAATGGTCAGGGGTAATTTTACCTTCTGCATAAGGCGCGCATATTATCTTTGTAATGGAACATAGTCAAAGAAAAAGGCCACACATCTGCACCTTTCCGCCAAAAATTCGCTTATTAAGCGGGGTATAGTTTAAAATGTCTGAGAATATTTCTCTACGTATTTTATGGAAAAAATGATGCTTCCGATTGTTTTATCATCAACATCGATATATCGCCGCCTATTGTTGGAAAAAATGGGGTTACCTTTTGTCTGTGCTGATCCCAATATTGACGAAAGCCCACAAGAGAATGAAAGCCCCACACAACTGGTGATGCGCCTGTCACAGGCAAAAGCTACCGCATTACAACCGAGTTATTCCAGCCATCTGATTATAGGTTCAGATCAGGTTTGCGTTTTAAATGGAAAAATTACAGGTAAACCACACAATTTTGAGAACGCTTTCGCACAACTCAAAAAAGCCAGTGGACAGTGTGTCACTTTTTATACTGGAATTACGCTATTTAACAGCAAAACAGGAAACACTGATACCCGCTGTGAATTATTTCATGTCCATTTCAGAGATCTGACAGAACCCGAAATTATCAGCTACCTAAACAAAGAACAGCCTTTTAATTGTGCCGGTAGCTTTAAAAGTGAAGGTTTGGGAATTACGTTATTTAAAAAGCTCGATGGCAGAGATCCTAACACCCTAATCGGTCTGCCATTGATCACTCTAACAGAAATGCTCATCCGCCAGGGGATAAACCCACTGACGGTGTGTTATCAATAATTATTTTGTCGTAATGTTGTTAAACATTGCCGTAACTCATCATCCATTTGAGCTTCGAAACGCAGAGTTTCTCCCGTGGATGGATGAGTAAACTTTAATGAACTGGCATGCAGAAACAATCGGTTAAGCCCTGTTTCTGTCAGTTGTGCATCAAACGCCCTATCACCATAGCGGTCATCAAATGCAATAGGATGACCAGCATGTAAGGTATGCACACGGATCTGGTGCGTACGTCCCGTTACTGGGCTTGCGCGCACCAAGGTCGCAAACTCATACCGCTCTTCAACTTTAAAACGTGTTTCCGATGGTTTACCATCGCCGCTGACTTTCACTACCCGCTCACCACTTTGCAGGATATTTTTCAATAAAGGTGCCTGCACCACTTTGCAATGTGACTGCCACTGCCCTCGTACCAGCGCAAAATAATCTTTCTGCATCTGTTTCAAACGCAACTGTTCATGCAGTGCACGCAATGCAGAACGCTTCTTCGCAATCAGCAAAACACCCGATGTATCACGGTCGAGACGATGCACCAGTTCGAGGAAACGCGCTTCGGGACGTAATGCACGAAGCCCTTCGATTACACCGAAGCTCAATCCGCTTCCACCATGCACCGCGGTACCTGATGGTTTATTAATGACTAGTATGTAGTCATCTTCATAAAGGATGCATTCTGCCAGAACTGCTACTTTGCCCAGCTTGGCAGATACAGGTGGCTGCTGTTTTTCCGCTACCCTGACTGGTGGGATACGGACAACATCAGCCGCTGCTAATTTATACTCAGGCTTGATTCTTCCTTTGTTAACTCGAACTTCACCTTTGCGCAAGATCCGATAGATCATACTTTTAGGCACACCTTTTAAGCGCGCCAGCAAAAAGTTGTCAATTCGCTGACCGGCTTCATCGTCATCAATAGTGACAAACTGTACAATTGGATTATTTGTTTTCATAAGCAAGATTTTAATTATCCGTCAATCAGAGCGCCACTCATTTTTAAATATGTATAAATAACATCCATAGTTTCATTTCTCATTGTTTCTAATGTCTTAGGATAAAGACCAAAGATTAACAACTTATCACTATTTCCTGATAAAAAACTGCTAAAGCGATAAAGTCACCTTGCTATCACCCCAATAGCAATGGAATAATGCTTTCTGGCCACAGTTTACTAAACTATGAATGGCAAGATTGAAATTGTTTGTTATCTGTCTGATCGAACAAAAACGCAGCAATGGCGTAAGACGTAATGTTTAATCAAACAATTTATGGGCTGCGAGTTGCAGCTTACTGGATTGGGTGAAATCTGTACCGGTTTATTACAGTATCCCAATAAAGAGTGCTGTATTTAAATGAAATTCAGACTCGCCGACAAATATAGGCGCCTCTATACAAACGATAGCCGTGAGGCTGGCGGCTTTGTAAAAGACACGAGGCCATCGGTTACCAGTAGTGCATCTCTTTTTGCTCGCAGCTCTATACCAATGTAAAAAATAATGAGTAAGTTAGAATGAAAAGAATGCTAATCAACGCAACTCAACAGGAAGAGTTGCGTGTCGCCCTTGTTGATGGGCAACGTCTTTATGATTTGGATATTGAAAGTCCTGGACACGAGCAGAAAAAAGCAAATATCTATAAAGGTAAAATTACACGGATTGAACCTAGTCTGGAAGCTGCTTTTGTCGATTATGGTGCGGAACGTCATGGTTTCCTGCCCATTAAAGAAATTGCTCGCGAATATTTCCCCAGTAATTATCATGCTCATGGCCGACCTAACATTAAGGATATCCTTAAAGAAGGTCAGGAAGTCATCGTCCAGGTTGATAAAGAAGAACGAGGCAATAAAGGTGCAGCCTTAACAACCTTTATTAGTCTAGCTGGTAGCTATTTAGTTCTGATGCCAAATAACCCCAGAGCAGGTGGTATTTCTCGCCGTATCGAAGGTGATGACCGTATCGAATTAAAAGAAGCGCTCTCCTCTCTTGAATTACCCGAAGGTATGGGGCTTATCGTCCGTACTGCCGGAGTAGGCAAATCCGCCGAAGCTTTGCAGGGAGACCTGAATTTCCGCCTGAAACACTGGGAAGCTATCAAGAAAGCCGCAGATAATCACCCAGCTCCGTTCCTGATCCATCAGGAAAGTAATGTTATCGTACGCGCCTTCCGTGATTACCTACGCCCGGATATCGGGGAAATTCTGATCGACAATCCTAAAATTCTCGATTTGGCACGCCAGCATATCACTGCGCTTGGACGTCCTGATTTCGCCAGCAAAATCAAACTGTACAGTGGTGAAGTTCCCCTGTTCAGTCATTATCAGATAGAATCACAGATTGAATCAGCTTTCCAGCGTGAAGTTCGGCTGCCTTCTGGTGGTTCAGTAGTCATCGATACAACTGAAGCTCTGACTGCAATCGATATCAACTCATCCCGGGCAACCCGTGGGGGAGATATTGAGGAAACGGCCTTTAACACCAATCTGGAAGCTGCGGATGAAATTGCACGTCAATTACGCCTGCGTGACCTCGGTGGTCTTATCGTTATCGATTTCATTGATATGACACCTGTACGCCACCAGCGTGAGGTTGAAAACCGTTTACGTGATGCAGTACGTCAAGACCGTGCCCGTATTCAGATTGGCCGCATTTCCCGCTTTGGCCTGCTGGAAATGTCACGCCAGCGTTTAAGCCCATCTCTGGGTGAATCCAGTCACCACGTCTGCCCTCGCTGTAGCGGTACAGGAACCATTCGTGACAACGAATCACTTTCTCTGTCAATTCTTCGCCTGATCGAAGAAGAAGCACTGAAAGAGAATACACATCAGGTTCATGCGATTGTTCCCGTTCAGATTGCGTCCTACCTGCTGAATGAAAAACGTAAGGCGGTCAGCGCCATTGAACATCGCCAAGGTGATGTAGGTGTTGTTATCGTACCAAACGATCAGATGCAAACTCCGCATTTCTCTGTTTTACGGGTTCGTAAAGGTGAAGAAATTTCTACCCTGAGTTATCTGCTTCCACAAATACATGAAGCAGAAATGACGAATGCTCAGGATGATGGACAACATGAACGCAAGCGTCCTGAGCAACCTGCTATTTCAACTTTTGATCTGCCTGCAGAAACTACCACCCCTGTGGCAGCAAAAACAAAAGAGAAAAAGGTAGCAGTGAGCAATAATCAGCAAACAGAACAACCAGGTCTGTTCAGTCGCTTCCTCTGCGCCCTGAAAAAAATGTTCAGTGGTGAAAGTGGTGAAGAAGAAAAACAGGCGCAGGAAAAGAGCAATAAATCTTCTAGTAACGATAACCGACGTTCCCCAGAACGCCGCAATTCACGTCGCCAGAATCAAAGACGTGAGCGTAACGAGAATGACACTCGCAATAACCGTGAGCGCGGCGATGAACAGCGTAAAGGTCGCAATGTTCAGCAGAAAAACAACGCGCCGGATAATATTGCGGTAAATGTAGATATAGATAATGAAGCTCGTGAAGCACAGCAGCAACAGCGCCGTGAACAACGGGCGGAACGCCAGCGCCACCGTCAAGAAGAAAAACGTCAGCAGCAACTGGAAACCAAGGCTCAACAGACGAGTAGACCTGAAATTACAGAAGAGGAAGTCGAAGAGCATCAACCTGTAATGCCTCGTCGTCAGCGTCGTCAGCTTGAACAGAAAATTCGTATCACAGATAACGTGAAAGAAGAAGCTGTTGTTGTCTCTTTACCGATTGTAACAAAGGTGGTCATTCCGGCGATTACAGAAGAAGAGAAAAAAGTTTCTGTACCAGCCATTATCGATACGAATGTAGAAGCGGCTAATCAGCCTTCAATACCACAAGGCTCAATCACGCAAAATAATGAGCAGCAAGACAACATCATGCCTCGCCGCTCTCGCCGTTCACCACGCCATTTACGTGTCAGCGGTCAGCGTCGTCGTCGTTATCGTGATGAGCGTAACCTGACTCAATCACCTGTACCACTGGCAATGGCAGTTGCGTCTCCAGAGTTGGCATCAGGTAAAGTTTGGGTGCGTTACCCTGTTACACCTGTGACAAAGCCTGCTGAACCAGAAGTATCTGCTGTGGAAGAAACAGCGTCAGAGCAGCAAGAGAGTGTCATGCCGATACCTGCTGTTGCTGGTTCAGTGTCAGTTTCAACTGTTGCTGATACTCAGGTTACCGAGCAAATTGCAGCCACTCATGACGATGTTAAGCTTGCGACCAATGGTTATCCGCTCGTGGCATCCGTAGAACCTGTGCTTGAAAAACCTGAAGTATCGGCACCGGAAAACCTGGAACCCGTCGTCAACCATGAAACTAAACATCAGCCTGAAGCCTTAAATGACACGGAAGAAACACGCCACATAGCAGAACCAATCATTGTGACGTCTATCGTTGAACAGGAACAGCATGAAGAACAGCCAACTGTCGCAACGGAAATATGCTCTAAGGCAGAGGAAGTTAAAGCGGAAGAGACAAAAATTGCTGAGTCTCCGATTATCGTGGAAAAAAATCATCACGCTTCTTCCCCAATGACAAAGGCACCAGCACCAGACTTAGTAGTACAGACTGTCATTGTCAGCGAATGGCAACGCCCTGCTTATCCATTCAGAGGAAAAGGCGGCGCGGGTGGGCATTCTGCAACAAATGTCGCAATATCTGCAATGTCAAAACCGCAATCATTTGAATAATAATTGGATGTTGTGATTCTCAGAAAAATCAAAAATGGCTCCTCTTTATGGAGCCATTTTTTTATCATTCATTCTATAAAAAACCTGCCTGTCTCATTTCATTCACTCTCTGATTTCAATAAACTTAGATAATTATCATTATCATTTAGAGTTGTTGATTTTTATGGAGAACATTCCGACTATGAAATCTTGGCTAATTTTTGGTGCTGGCAGAGGCGTTGGACGCCATTTAGCCATTATGGCACTGCAACAAAACCACCCCGTTACGGCATTAGTTCGTAACGTACAGCAAGCCGTGGAACTGAGTACAATGGGCGCTAATGTGATACATGGCGATGCCTGTGACAAAAAGAGTATCGAAAAAGCCATTGCTCAGGCCGGAGAAAACCCTATTGTTTTCTCAACCATTGGCGGCGGAAACGCTGATCACCATGGTAATATGGCCATCATAGATACATTGGAACAAGCTGAAGTTTCACGCATGCTACTGGTTACATCCATCGGATGTGGAGACAGTTGGAAAACGTTGTCACCACGTGCCAAATCATTATTTGGGCAATCAGTCAGACATAAATCGCTGGCAGAAAGTTACCTGCAAACCAGCAAATTGGATTTTACGATCATTCGTCCCGGAGGACTCACTGATAAATCAGGTACTGGACATTGCCAACGCTATCAAGGTGAAGTTCACGGTATGGTGAGCCGAGAAGATGTAGCACAACAATTGGCACTGATGGCTGAAGATGAGGAAACTTATTACCAGATTTACGCTTTAGTCGATCCAGAGTTAAAACCTCACTGGGGCTGACAAAATAACCACGCCCAAAGGGCGTGGTTACAACAAAATTTTATTTTACTCCGCCATCCATTGCCTTAAGTTTTTTGGACAGCTCACGACGCTCTTTAGACAATTCCGCATTTTTGATGATATATTCATCAACACGTTCTTCATAATCACTGCGCATATGAGCGATAATTCCTTGAATATCTTCAACTGACATTCCCGGTTTAATGTAATCGCTCAGGTTATCCAGCAATAATACACGCTTTTGGTTATCTCGAACTTTCTTCTCGTTGTCTACTATTTCGCGCTGTAATTTATTCTTGCGGCGAAATATACGCACAAATTCCAGTACATTATGGAATGTTGGTTTATTTGCGTTGTCCATTTTTACACCTTTTTTAATCAGACCGATAATTTTTTATGCTGACTACACAATACAATTTCAAGTAACGAATAGACAAGTCAGTTTCGACAATTTATTGACATTATAAACTTTAAGTATATTCCTTAATCAATCATTTTCATCGTCCTAGACGATGTCGTCATGAGATTTTCAGCCAAAGAACAAGGCAACGGATTTGCACTGCGGCAAGAAAAGACGCGCTATTTTTTGCATAGCGAGTGGCTATACCACGCCAGCGCTTAAGATGAAGGAAAGTATTTT
>NZ_JANAIF010000039.1 GCF_024721015.1 Xenorhabdus bovienii | reverse complement strand
TACATTCCAACCTAAAAAACCGAGCTTGAATTTACGGGATTGTGATATCGCTATTTTTAAACGAAGCTGAGGTTAATTAGCTTCACTCAGGCTTTCGAAATCGGCTCCGGCAACCTCGACTTTTTTCAGCGTCAGCAGCAGGTCTTTGAAGGAACGTGAAAGACGAGCCAGCTTCCATACAACAACCACATCATGACGTAACTGCTCTAGCAGGGCCTATCCCAGCGACCTCCTGATACTTCTTCCTGCAATATCTATTCGCACCCTGCGGCCTCTAGGGCTGCAATTTGAGCCTGGGTGTCTTGTTTCTGCGTCGAAATGTGGGTGTAACTAATGTTCATAGTTGTGATTTCCTGTTGCCATTTAATATTTTTGCAATTCTCAATGCCGCGCGGCTTCGTTGGCCTACAGCCATTGCATAAATGAACGTTTTTGGCACTACTGATGAAATAATAAAAAGTTGGCGATTATCGTAGCTACCCGGTCACTACCTCTATAAAGACCAGAATGACTTCGATTACTTGATGATGGAGCAATAGGTGATACAATCATTATTGAACAGATAGATTTAGATGAACAAAGTTGGTTCAAATTGGAGGAAATGCTGTACATGAAGGTATTAGGGATCCTGTGAAAGCCCCCAAATTTGTAAAGTTTGTTTTCCTGAGATATAACTGTCATTCCGCACCTCATTTTTGATTTAAAATAGTGTGATATTTTGCATATTTTAGATATTGATAGAGAATATCGAGTGTTGTGTGAAATTAAGGATGAAATAATTTATATTTTATTATTTTTAAGCACTAAACAAGATCTCACTGACGCACTTTATCGTCACCAAATCCTGCGTTCTCTCCAATAAATAAGCCCACCTTTTGTGGGCTTCAACCAACCTCAATTACAGCGTAAACACCCCAATCAAAGCAACCATACTCAAAATAGCGGCTGCTCCATAAAACACCCATTTACTGGCTGGGATATGGATTTGCAGATCGTGCATACCGTGGTGCAGACGGTGCATCCCGCACCAGAGCGGCAGGCTGATCATCAGTAACAAAAAGATACGGCCAATGAAACTCTGGCAGAATGTCAGAATACGATCATAAGAGAGTGCTTCCGGTGCCAATCCCAACGGGATCAGAAAGCCCAGCAGCAGAACCATCGCCGGACCAACAATGGCGCTCCACATGCCGCCGGCACCAAATAGACCCCAGAAAATCGGTTCATCGGAACGCTTAGGTCGTTGATTCATCAGATCCTCCTAGGGGTCAGTAAAATAGTGCAACGCCGAGAATCACGGCGGTGGCAATGAGAGTGATTGCCCACAATAGTTTGATAATCGGCTCCGGTGACATTTTTTCATTTTTGACAATGATATTGAGCGCTTTCGGAGCCAGTTCAAACCACGTTTTCGTATGCAGCAAGGTCGCCAGCAAGGTGATGATATTAATCACCAGTACCGCCGGATGTTGTAGAAAAGAGATAAAACCTGCCCAACTTTCTGAGCCATCTTTCAGGGCAAACAGACCATAGAGCACCAGCAGGCTGAACCAAATGGCGGGAATGGCAGTGCCTTCGCGTATCATATAAAAACGATAGAAGCCTAATTTATGCCACCAATGGGATTCCATACCGCGCACATAAGGTTTACGTTTAGTCGTCATTACTCTCTCCTCCCTTATTGTGGTTTCAGCATGGAGATAAGGAAATCTTTGGCACTTTCCGCTTTACTCTGTTGAATTGCACCCGCCGGATCGACGTGTTTCGGGCAAACTTCAGAACAGTAACCGACGAAAGTACAAGACCACACGCCATTGTCACTGTTGATCTGAGGCATACGCTCTCTCTTGCCGTGGTCGCGGCTATCAAGGTTATAACGGTGTGCCAGCGTGACTGCGGCAGGGCCGATAAATTCAGGATTCAGGCCGAACTGCGGGCAGGCGGCATAGCACAGGCCGCAGTTGATACAGCCTGAAAACTGGTGATATTTCGCCATTTGTGCAGGTGTTTGCACATTCGGGCCATCAGCGGGCTTGCGATCATTGCCAATGATATAAGGCTTGATAGCTTCCAGACTCTCAATAAAGTGAGTCATATCGACAACTAAGTCTCGTTCAATGGGGAAGTTGCCGAGCGCTTCAATTTTCATCCCTTGCGGATAATCGCGCAGAAAGATTTTGCATGCCAGTTTTGGCACTCGGTTTACCATCATGCCGCAGGAACCGCAGATCGCCATGCGGCAAGACCAGCGGTAAGACAGATCGGGAGCCAGATTGTCCTTAATGTAGCCTAACGCATCCAGCAAGGAGGTTTGCCCATCATAAGGCACCTCGTAGGTGACGAAATGAGGTTCGCTGTCGATTTCCGGGTTATAGCGCATGACTTCCATTTTCAGGTTTTTCATCTCAGCCATTCGCCTGCTCCTTCTGTTGTTTCTCTTGTGCTGCGGCTTCACCACCATAGACCCGCTTCGCAGGTTTGGATTTAGTGATTTTCACATCACTGTACTCCAAACGTGGTGCACCTTCTGGGTTATAGAACGCCAGCGTATGCTTCAAGAAATTCTCATCATCACGCTCTGTACAACCTGCATCAAGGCGCTGGTGGGCTCCACGGGACTCTTTGCGATGCATGGCGGAATGCGCCATACATTCAGCGACATCCAGACCAAAGCCCAGTTCAATCGTGTAGAGCAGATCAGTATTGAACACGCTGGAACGGTCAGTGATTTCGATATGCTTGAAGCGTTCTTTCAGCTCCGCAATTTTATCCATGGTTTTCTGCATCAGCTCTGGAGTCCGGTAAATCCCGCAACCTTCTTCCATTGAAATACCCAGTTCATCACGGATTTTCGCCCAGCGCTCACCGCCTTTCTGATTCAGCAGTTTGTTGAGTTTATCTTCGATATCACGGGCTTGTGCATCCAGCGCGTTTTCATTGGCAGGTGTGGCTTGTTGAATATGTTTGACGGCTTCTTCACCTGCCAAACGGCCAAATACCATCAGTTCTGCCAGTGAATTGGAACCGAGGCGGTTTGCCCCATGCAGGCCGATGGAAGAGCATTCGCCAATAGCAAACAGCCCTTTGATGCGAGTTTCACACTGCGGGTTAGTTTCGATTCCGCCCATGGTGTAATGTGCCGTTGGGCGAACAGGAATCGGTTCTTTAACCGGATCAACACCGACATAGGCTTTTGCCAACTCACAGATGAATGGCAAGCGTTCGAGCAGTTTTTTCTCACCTAAATGGCGCAGATCCAGATGAACCACATCACCACGCGGCGTCGCGATAGTACGGCCTGCCTGCCATTCATGCCAGAAAGCCTGAGAAACTTTGTCTCTTGGCCCCAGTTCCATATATTTGTTTTCGGGTTGGCCAAGGGGCGTCTCTGGCCCCATCCCATAATCTTGTAGATAGCGGTAGCCATCTTTGTTCACCAGAATGCCACCTTCACCACGGCAGCCTTCTGTCATCAAAATACCAGAACCCGGCAGGCCAGTTGGGTGATATTGTACAAACTCCATATCACGCAGTGGTATGCCGTGGCGGAATGCCATTCCCATGCCATCTCCCGTGACAATGCCGCCATTGGTATTATAACGGTATACGCGTCCTGCTCCGCCCGTTGCCATAATGACCGCATTGGCACGGATCTGAACTTTCGTTCCTTCCATCATATTCAGTGCCACCAAACCGCGCACCTGACCTTCATCTATCAGAATATCGAGCACAAAGTGCTCATCAAAGCGTTGTATTTGTGGGTATTTCAGGGAAGTCTGGAACAGCGTATGGAGCATATGAAAGCCGGTTTTATCTGCGGCAAACCATGTCCGTTCGATTTTCATGCCGCCGAAACGACGCACGTTCACGGAACCGTCTTCCTTGCGGCTCCAGGGACAGCCCCATTGCTCCAGCTGGATCATTTCTGTCGGGCAGTGTTTGACGAAATACTCAACCACATCTTGTTCACATAACCAGTCGCCACCCGACACGGTGTCATTGAAGTGAAAGTCATAGGAGTCATGGGATTGAGTGACGGCGGCTGATCCACCTTCTGCGGCCACAGTGTGGCTGCGCATGGGATAAACTTTTGAGATCAGGGCAATCTTGAGCTGGGGATTGGCTTCAGCAGCGGCGATGGCTGCCCGTAGGCCTGCGCCACCGGCTCCGATAATTGCTAGATCGGCATTGAAGGTTTGCACTGCGCTTCTCCATTGTTCAAGTGGGTGGTTCAAATGAAATTAGTTACAATCGGCTAGAGGACCCAATGCGTTATCACTCGTCACTTTCTTTATCTTTGTTATTTCACAATGATATTTTTTCTTGTTTAAACGAGCGCTATTGATAATTTTTTATGCTTTAACGATTTAGGATCACTATCTGTTACTTTTTGTATGGATTAAGTATAGCTAATTGTGAAGAGGGTAAATTTGATATGAATGGGGGTTTTTGTGGGATTTTGCTGAAATAATGTGATCTAGAACGTTTTTTTTGGTTTTCTTAAATTATTTATATAGTAAATTATTCTTATTATAAATATAAGTGAAATCATTATAAAATATATGTTAACACTATCTGTTAATACTATCTGGAATAATGCTACGATGGCGACCTTCCTATTTACAAAAAATAGTATTACTTTTTATTTTTGACAATAGAAAATTAGATTAATTTCTTGGGTTTTTTCTGGCGGCTATTTTTGTTTTTTGCACAGAAAACATGATATTAATAATAATTTTGGATTGTTTTTTAATTAAATATTTTTATCAAAATCATTAATTAATGTTTCGTTATAGAAAGTAAATTAATCCGAACTTTATGATTTTTTTGATATTGTTCTCACAGCAGTATTGCAATTCATAGCGTATAAATTTTGGCTTATTGTTTATCAAATTTTATTTTTTATGTCCTGCTGTTTTCCACATATAGGGCAGGGGTATTCTGTTCACTGGTATAGCGGAGAATGGCAAGTAAAAATGATATTCACGAATCTGATGTTGAAAATTTGTCTAGTGGACTTGATATGAGTAAACTGCGCGTTTTGTTTTGTTTTGGAGTCATTGGAACATGAATAAAGTCGCGGATTGGCAGCCAAGTGCCCCTATCGCCAATTTATTGAAAAGGGCGAAGATTCTTGCGGAGATACGGCGCTTTTTCGCAGATCGTGGGGTGTTGGAGGTTGAAACCCCTGCCATAAGTCAGGCGACCATCACTGACATCCATCTTGTGCCTTTCCAGACACGGTTTGTCGGGCCGGGAGCGGCGGATGGCTTGACTCTGTATCTGATGACTAGCCCCGAATACCACATGAAGCGTCTTTTGACAGCAGGAAGTGGTTCCATTTATCAGATGGGTCGCAGTTTCCGTAATGAGGAAGCGGGTCGGCACCATAATCCTGAGTTCACCATGTTGGAATGGTATCGTCCACATTACGACATGTACCGCTTGATGAATGAAGTAGATGATCTGTTACAGCAGATCTTAGATTGCGAAAGTGCAGAATCCCTTTCTTACCAGCAGGCGTTCATTCGCTATCTGGAGATTGACCCGCTTACCGCGAGTAAAGAAAAACTGCGTGAAGTGGCAGCGAAGCTCGATCTCAGCAATATCGCTGATCAGGAAGAAGATCGGGATACCTTGTTGCAACTGCTTTTCACTATGGGCGTTGAAACGCATATCGGGCTTGAAAAACCGACATTTATTTATCACTTCCCGGCTTCACAAGCGTCTTTGGCTGAAATCAGCAAGGAAGATCACCGTGTTGCAGAGCGTTTTGAAGTCTATTTCAAAGGCATGGAACTGGCGAATGGTTTTCGTGAACTGACTGACAGTCATGAACAGCGCCTGCGTTTCGTGCAGGATAATCGTAAGCGTAAAGCGATGGGATTGCCTGTTATGCCGATTGATGAACATCTGCTTAAAGCCCTTGAACACGGGATGCCTGAATGTGCCGGAGTCGCTTTGGGAGTGGATCGCCTGATCATGCTTGCGCTGGGCGCTGAACGGATTAGTGAAGTGATTGCCTTTCCGGTCGGGATCTCCTGACGCGACTATTGGCGTCAGAGGGTTTTAATCCAACGATTTTATTGCTAAAGGTGCAGCTTCCGGCTGCCCCTTCATTGCTAGTGTTGATTATTTATGTTCGTGGCGTTTTTCCAGAAATTTTACGGCTAAATCAGGGAAATCGGTGAAAGCACCATCAACATTGGCTTTATCGAAAACGATATCGAATAATTGATTACCGCTGGTGGCATATTTTGGCAGTTGATCGACACGGATAGTGTATGGATGAACGGCCAAATGGCTCATATGAGCTTCTTTCACCAGACCCGTCAGCTTAATGTTGCTTGGTGTGGAGTCATCGGAGATGAGCATATGGTAATCAGGGCCAATGCCATCGGCATATTTTGCCACTTCTTTCATGGCACCCGGTTTAAACATCCAGTCATAACTATAATTCACCCATGAGCCATCTTGTTTCTGCTCATAAGTTTCTTTCCAGTCGGTGTAAGCGATGAGCTGTATCAACTTCAGATCCATGCCCATTTTCGGTTCCAGCTCATTTTTGATGCGTTTCAGTTCATTGGCATCAAAGCATTGCAGATAAACTTTATCGCTCTTTTTGGTGTAGCCGTATTGTTTCAGGACTTCCAGTACCTTGGCGGTGATATCTTTACCTTCCTGGCGGTGGAACCATGGGGCTTTGATTTCAGGGTAGATACCCATGTTTTTGCCAGTAGATTTGTTCATACCCTGAATAAACTCAATTTCTTCCTGAAAAGTATGAATGCGGAAATCTGATTTCCCCATTGGGAAACGTCCGGGATAGCTTTGTACTTTCTTACCCTCCTCGATATCAAAACCTTCGGTAAATTTCAGGGATTTAATTTCCGGTAAGGTAAAATCAATAGCATAGTAGCGGCCATCGGCACGGGCACGGTTTGGAAAGCGCTCTGCCACATCTGTTACGCGGTCAAGATAATGATCATGGAGCACGATGAGTTCATTATCTTGGGTCATTACGAGATCTTGTTCCAGATAATCAGCACCTTGTGCATAGGCCATGGCTTTGGCAGGCAGTGTGTGCTCAGGCAGATAGCCGCTGGCTCCGCGATGGGCGATCACAATCTTATCTGCGGCATGTGCAATACCGGACATCGACGACGCTAACAGCAGGCCTGCCATGATGGTTTTGATAGGGGTTTGCATTGAGAGTCTCCACATATATAGTAATGTATAGTAATAAAAATATTAAATAAAATGATGTTATTTTTTTAGCTTGTTTTTTAAAACAGCAAGAAGAATATGATGATTATTCAATGCAGCTTTTTATATAAAATGACGACATAACACAATGCTGAATACTGATTTTATCAGTGGAATGTCACAGTTTTATGACAGTAATGTTCATTCTTTAAACGTGCTGTTGATGTTGTATTTTTGATTCAATACGATATATAAATAGGTAAACTAATAATGTTATAGATTTGGTTTGGTTTTATAAATGTTTAATTTTAATAACCACTTGGAAATAAAATGATTATGGCTATGAAGAGCAAATATATAAAGTAAAAATCAGTAATATATTTAACCAAATATGACATGAATAAGTAAACCTGTAATAAGGAACAATGGATTAGTTCAGTCAGTTGGATTTGGCAATTAATTTTTCAAGTAACCGCAGTATTAACAATGATACTGCGGTCAATTTTATGTGTTATTACCGTTTGTGTGGCGGTAATTTACTGGCTAGCATTACCATTACGAGCGATTTCCTGCTTATGTTTACTCTCGCTTAACATGACAAACAACAGCAGAACGACGGACAGGGCACTGCCGCCGATCATGACCATAAATCCGCCGTCCCAACCGAAGAAGTCAACGGTATAACCGACAATGATACTGGCGGCAACCGAACCACCGAGGTAGCCAAACAAACCGGTAAAGCCTGCCGCTGTTCCCGCCGCTTTTTTCGGTGCTAGTTCAAGAGCGTGCAGGCCAATTAGCATCACTGGGCCGTAAATCAGGAAGCCGATAACCAACATACAGAGCATATCGATATTTGGGTTACCCGCCGGGTTCAACCAGAATACGATGGTGGCGATAGTCACCAGTGTCATAAAGAATACGCCAGTGGCACCACGGTTGCCCCTGAACACTTTGTCAGACATCCATCCACACAGCAGCGTACCGGGAATACCCGCATATTCGTAGAGGAAGTAAGCCCAGGACGATTTATCCATAGCAAAGTGCTTCACTTCTTTCAGGTATGTTGGTGACCAGTCGAGGATACCGTAGCGCAGCAGATAAACGAATACGTTGGCAATCGCGATCATCCACAGCAATTTGTTAGGCAGAATGTACTGCAAAAAAATCTCTTTTGCAGTCAATTCTTTTTCATGTTTGTCCGTATAGTCAGGCGGATAATCATTTTTGTACTCTTCGATCGGCGGTAAACCACAGGATTGTGGAGTATCGCGCATCAAGGAAAATACGATAATTGCGACAAGGATGGCGGCAAATGCAGGCATATAAAATGCGGCTTTCCAGTCCTGGAACCACGCCATACCCAGCATGAACAGTAACGGAGGCAAGCCGCCACCAACGTTATGCGCACAGTTCCAGATAGAAACGATCCCACCACGCTCTTTCTGTGACCACCAATGAACCATAGTACGGCCGCAGGGAGGCCAGCCCATGCCCTGGAACCAGCCACACAGAAATAACAGGACAAACATGATGGCAATGCTGGAAGTTGCCCACGGCACGAAACCCATAAACAGCATCACTGCTGCTGCGAGTATCAAGCCGGCAGGTAAGAAAACACGTGGATTGGAACGATCAGAAATGGAACCCATGATAAATTTTGAGATACCGTATGCAATCGAAATCCCTGACAAAGCGAAGCCAAGATCACCTTTGGAAAAACCTTGTTCCGCTAAGTGAGGCATTGCCAATCCAAAGTTTTTCCTTACCAAATAGTAAGCCGCATACCCAAAGAAGATCCCCATGAAAATTTGCCAGCGAAAGCGACGGTAGAGTGGATCTATTTCTTGTGCGGGCAGCCGGGCTTTGTGGGGTGCCGGTCTAAAAATACTTAACATGTTTGTCTCCACATGACTTTTGGTGTTAGCGAATTACCATCTCTGAGCGATGATGATGTTAAACGAAGAATTCTCATTAACTATTTTCTATATAGAAGGAAATAATAGCCAAAACAATATGCTATATCTGTGATGTATCGCTGACCTGTAGATATGATTTCGCAAAGACCGCAATTTTGAGTGATTTGTTAGAGTTTTGAAATATAATTTACTGATATTATAGTGACGCACGTCACAATAAAGCGCTTTGCTTGTTATTTATGAGCGTTTAAAGTTCGTTTATGTTCTTTTCTTAAAATTAATCCATATTATTGGCATGGGTTAATACTCAGTAAATATAAAGTTGTAAAAATATGAAATTATATTTTAATAAAATCACACAGACATAAATTCATAAATAAAGTGTGACATTTATCGTCGGGATTTTAACGGATAATCATTATTTCAATAATGCCTCTGTTTAGCTGTGTCATTTATTTTTATTTACATGCTTGGCGTTTTTTATAACGCAATTACAAATAAAATGTTTGAATTTATAATTCAAAATAGTAGATATTACTATAAATAGATATTCATGATGCCAGTTATCATGAGGCTTTGAATCTCTATTTTTTAAAATAATATAATAATATCAAGGCGATACTAGATTGTATAAGGCGTAATACACTCTGTTAGCCAATAAATAACCTCTTTATTTGTAGGTTAATTAAAGATTACAAAATAATATTAGTTAATAAAATTATTAAATTAGCATGAAATTTTATGCAATTTATTTTTCCTATTCAGTTGAATGTCGACATAAGGTATTTGCAATAGCTGAATGTAGGCGAAAACTGAATGTTAACGACTAACAGCATTGATGTCTCCATTCATCACAAAAAGTGATGAAATAAAATGGAAGACAGAAAGAGAACATCATTATGAATACACACACACACAAGGCAATATTACACACAGCATTCACTGAGCAAACATCTTCACCTGATGACAATATTAATAGTAGTAATATCAGTCATAGGATAGCAGCACTTGAACCATGGTTTGATGACGTACCATCTCGCTTGGCAAAACTGGCGAAAACGATACCGAATGATATTGCGGTTTCTGATCCCTATGAAACACTGGCATTTGGTGAATTACAGCAGCGTGTTGAAAATGCAGCAAATATTTTGCATCAGTACGGTGTTAAAATGGGGAGCAACGTTGCTATTGCTGCCGAACGGGGAATCCCCTGGTTTGTTACTATGCTGGCGGTTTGGCGAATTGGGGCGGTATATATTCCCCTCAATACGATGATGCCAGAAAAACGTCTGAATGACATTCTCGCCAGCCTGTCGGAAAGTGTTCTCGTATCGGATGATACGGTATCTGCGGGGCTGAAGGCATCAACATTAATCCCTTTGCACACCCTTCTGAATAACACCAGTGAAATAATTAATGATGAAATAACAGAAAACATCGATATGCTTGCATTGGGTGATCACCCGGCTTATGTGATGTTCACTTCTGGCTCTACTGGGTTGCCAAAAGCGGTACAGGTGCAGCATGACAATCTGGCTGCCTGCCTGTGTGCATTCGGCAAGTTACTGTCAGTCAATCAGCATGATTGTATGCTTGCCCTGACGACCTTTTCTTTTGATATCTCATTATTGGAATTACTACTGACTGTCGTTCATGGCGGCAGTATCTACATTACATCAATTGATACTCAGCGTGATGCGCAGGCTCTGTCGCAAACGCTGTCTGATCCCCAATTCACCTTTGCACAAGCGACGCCTGTCACTTGGTTAATGGCCTTGAATGCTGGCTGGAAACCTCGTTCAAAGTTGAGCATGCTTTGTGGGGGAGAGGCGTTGTCACAGGATCTGGCTGATCAACTAACGGCATCCGGTGGCACTTTATGGAATCTCTATGGCCCAACCGAAACCACTATCTGGTCAACAGCATTTCGTATGAGAAAAGGAGATAAGGTTCAATTGGGTGGGCCGATCCCCGGCACAACCATCACCATTGTAGACAAATACTTGCGGCCAGTGCCGAAAGGAACGGTGGGTGAAATCCTTATCGGTGGGCTTGGGGTGACGGCTGGATATCGCAATAACCCAACCGAAACGGCCAAACGATACGTACCCGATATGACACAAAAAGGTAAAAGAGCGTATTTGACCGGAGATATGGCACGTATGCTTGAAGATGGCTCTCTCATTTATATGGGAAGGCAGGATGATCAGGTAAAAGTGCGTGGATATCGAATCGAGTTGGGCGAGATTGAAACCGCATTAAGAAAACAAAATGGCGTACAGGATGCGATTATTCGTGTTGTCGGCAGTGGCGATCTTGCCAAGATTCAGGCATTTGTACTGTTCGATCCCAATAGGGTTGTACCCGAAGAGTGGGTACGTGAAACCCAGGTTTCACTCAGGGAAATTCTGCACGAAGCCTGGATACCTGCAGAATATTATCGTATCCCTTATATCCCACTGACGAGCAGTGGCAAACGCGATAGAAAACGGTTAGACGAAGTCGCAGAGCGGTTGAATGCCAGCTATGACGTTGTACTGCCTCAAACAGAAACTGAAAAACAGGTTTATGCAATTTGGCGTGACCTGCTGGCGACAGACGTATTGGGTGTCACCGATAATTTCTTTCAGGTTGGGGGGCATTCTATTTTGGTTGCCCGCATGGTGGAACGGATTGAGAAAGCCTTTTCACTCCGGATACCGATTTCAGGTATCTATGTTGAACCTACGGTTGCCAGAATCTCGTCTATTCTGGATGAAATGATGGAAGCGTATCAGGCAAATCCGGCTAGTGCTGGGGGAGTCTATCACAGTGAGGCATTAATTCAGCAACATGCAGAAACGCTCAGAAAAGATATTTATCTGAAAGAAAGTGTGCGCCCTGATGGCCTGCCTCATGCTAACTGGTATCAGCCGGATACGGTATTGCTCACCGGCGCCACGGGATATCTTGGTCTGCATTTGCTGGAGCAATTGCTGAAACAGACTGCGGCCAGAATTATCTGTTTGTGCCGTGACTCTGATGAAGAACACGCACGAGACAGAATCAAGGCCGGGTTTGACAAGTACCAGATTGATGTTGCTAACGGGCTTGAGCGCGTAGATTTCATTATCGGAGATTTGGGGCAGCCACGCTTTGGCTTGTTACCGGAAACATGGGTACAGCTCGCTGAAAACGTTGATGTGATTTATCACAACGGGGCGTTGGTTAACTTTATCTATCCTTATAGCGCACTGAAGAGCATTAATGTCGATGGAACCCGAACCGCGCTGGAATTTGCCTGCACAGCACGACTGAAAAATTTCCATTATGTCTCTTCCGTGAATGCCCTGTTTGCCACAGAATCACCCCGTCCATTTATGGAAGATGATCGTGCTATGAGCGAGTCGGTACGAGATCCTTCAGGTTACTCAGGCAGTAAGTGGGTATCTGAAGGGATCATCAATATTGCCCGCCAGCGAGGCGTACCCGTCAGTATTTATCGTCCGGGTCTGATCCTTGGGCATACCCGCACAGGAGCTGCACAAGGCAATGATTATCTCGTTGCTTCCCTGAAAGGTTATCTGGCAATGGGCTTTTACCCTGAGCATGGATTGCTGCTTGATATTGTACCGGTTGATTATGTCGCTGCATCGTTGGTTCATATCTCCAAGCAACCGGAATCCGATGGTAAATTCTTTAACTTATTTAATCCGGTTCAAGTCTCTATCCGGCAATTTTTCGATTGGGTACAGGAGTTTGGCTATATCCTCAACCCAGTCCCCTTCAATGAGGGTAAAGAGAAGATCCTTGCACTGGATGATACACACCCGTTGTATCCATTGATCCCATTGATTAGGGACATGACAGAGAAACCTTATCGAGCGTTAGATCCGGTTTATGTTCATGAAATTCACCCAGAACTGGAGTTGAAGCAAACGCTGGCATTATTGGCCAACACTGACATTAAATGCCCCGTCATTACGGCAGGATATGTCCATCAAGTATTACAATATTTGATAGATACAGGTTTCTTACCCGCAGCACTGCCAGAAAACTTCAAACCGGAGGCCTATCTTGGAACAGCTAACAGGAAACGAAGCCATGAATTGGATAGTCGTCGTGAACAGCAGAAAAAAGTATTCGGTCTGGCCTGAGGCCTATGTGCTTCCAGTCGGATGGGGGGCAATCGGGATGATAGGTTCTAAAGAAGAATGCCTCAATCATATTGCTGGTATTTGGCCGAAGCCAACAAACTAGATGACGGATATTAAGTCATATTAATAAATATTAATTATGAATAGCAGGCATGTTCCAGAAGGAGCATGCCTTTTATTTATCCTTCTATTCTTATCTTGTCAGATAAGAGTGATGTTTAGCACAATACTGACTTTCTTATTCCATCCTATGCGCACTTTTAGTTCGTTTTTGTTCCTTATCAAACAGCAACTGTAGATTTTGAATATATTTTGCCATTGAAATAGACTCCGCTGAAAATGGCGTTCCATACCCCGTGCCACATGGAAAAAATGGGCTGGGCGGCCTATTCTATTGAATTGACTAAGCGTATTCCGGGCGTTGAGGGCATGAGGCAATTAGGCGTGTTATTTGCCTCATTTTGTGAGGCGAATAGTGATGTTAATCGCCTCACCTTGTGAGTAGAATGTGTTGATTATTTGCATCATGAGGTGAATGTCCAATGTGGATTTGGCAGCACGAAGATTGGCCTGATTTTCAATGGGACGAAAGTGTACTGGCGCCAGTTCTGCGACAGATTCATTTTAATCAGGGGCTATTGCTGGGTAGATCTGAGACTGAAAACCCAGAGCAGACGACACTAGATAATCTTCTGGCCAGCATTCTCTACTCCTGTGAAATAGAAGGGGAGAAATTAAATGCGACATCAGTACGTTCTTCATTGGCAAATAGATTGGGGATCAGTGAAGAAAAACTGTATCCAACCAGTGAACAAGCTGATGGGATGGCACAGATTGCTCTTGATGTGGTGGAAAAATACAATGAACCTCTAACCCTTGAACGTATTTTGAAATGGCATGAGTTAATGTTTCCTGTCGGCTATACCCTATTTAATCCTGTTAAAGGTGGGCAGCTCCGGAATGGGGGCATGGAGGTAGTTTCCGGCAGAATAGACAAGCCCGTAATCCATTTTGAAGCTCCTCCTGCTGAAACATTATGCCAGGAAATCGCAAAATTTATTGTATGGTTCCATCATTCCTGCCATGAAGAAAATCTTGATCCAGTATTACGGGCGGCAATCACGCACTTGTGGTTTGTCACGCTCCATCCAATGGAAGATGGCAATGGACGTATAACTCGTTTTTTGACCGATTTGGTATTGGCTCAGGGAGAAAGCCGCTCAATCCGGTTTTATGCGATGTCAGTGAGTATTTGTGAACAACGTAAGCAGTATTATGACATTTTGGAAAAAACTCAGCGCGGCGGGTTAGATATTACCGATTGGATGATATGGTTTCTGCAAACACTCAATGACACACTCATCGCTAAACTGAAAGCCATTGATGGTGTTGTGAAAAAATCCAGGTTCTGGAAACGAATTGATCAAACCCAACTTACTGAAGAACAAACTAAAGTTTTGAATAGAATGCTTGATGGCGATTTTGAACAAGGGATCAACAGTAGCCAGTATCAGAAAGTCGCCAAAGTTAGTCGGGCAACCGCCACTCGACATTTAAGCCATCTTCTTGAGCTGGGCTATATGGAGAAGACAGGTGCTGGTGGCCGCAGTACACGTTATGTTATTCATCATGATGAGAAACAATAAAAATTTAGTCGCGACAAAAACATTCAGGGCGGGAATTTCCGCCCTGAATCGATAACTTCCACAATAAATTAATACAGCCAATCCATGCCCATGCGGTCTGCGGCCATTATTGCTGCATGGACCTGTTCTGGAGTGACTTTAAACGGCATATTGTGAATAGTTTCACCTTCGGCACAACTGGCCTTGGCAACTTCCATGATTTTCTGGTGCAATTTCTCACTGTCCCGCAAGCCGAGTTGCTCCAGAGTGACAGGAAGACCGACTTGAACACAGAAATCGAGCACGGTTTCCAACTCTTCATTCGGGCTGTTTTCCAGCATCAATTGTGCCAGTGTGCCGAACGCCACTTTTTCTCCGTGATAGAGATGATGACATTCCTCCAGCACGGTGAAGCCATTGTGAATGGCGTGGGCAGCGGCAAGCCCCGCACTTTCAAAACCGATACCACTGAGATAAGTATTCGCCTCAATGATATTTTCCACTGCCGGAGTACTGACACCCGCTTCCACCGCGAGTTTTGCCTTATAACCTTCTGCCAGTAAGGTGTCGTAACACAGTTTGGCCAGAGCCAGCCCAGTATTGGATGTTGCACCACCAGCCATCGTTGGTTTATGAGCAGCGCTATTTGCCCGGGCTTCAAAATAGGTGGCAAGCGCATCTCCCATTCCTGCCACAAGCAGACGAACCGGTGCTTTGGCAATAATACGGGTGTCCATCAGTACGATATTAGGGTTTTGTGGATACAGCAGGTAGCCATCAAATTCACCCAGCTCGGTATACAGAACGGAAAGGGCACTGGTTGGGGCATCTGTGGAAGCGATGGTGGGGGAAATTATTACAGGTAACTTGCATTCATGCGCTATAGCTTTGGCGGTATCAAGAGTCTTGCCGCCCCCGATCCCAATTACGGCCTGACATTGGTTACTCGCTGAAATGTCTGACAGGCGTTTGATTTCGCCACGGCTACATTCACCGTTGAAGATCTCAAAATGGCTGGTTACTGCGTGTTCTTCCAGACTTTTGCTAACGGTATCTCCAATGAGGCTCATCACGAAATTATCGGCAATCACAAAAACGTGATCAGCAAGCATTTTGGTGTATTGGCCGATGTGAGATAACGCACCTGGCCCTTGGATATATTTGGATGGAGACTGGATCACTTTCAGCATAAGAAATATTCCTTCTTCACTGGAAACTCAACATGAGCTGTCATAACACTGGCGTGTGGCAGATCATTAGCAGTTTCGAATAAAAGTATTTGTTTGCCTGTCCGCCAACACTATACGATAAAACATACAGGGAAGTTATGAGCCAAAGCAGGAAATGCGCGATCTGTGAGATAAAATCGAAAGATTTATTTACGCCCTGATTGATTCGGGGCGTAATGTTGCTTCAATGATTGTTGACCAGAGTTTTATCTGTTGAATGAGAGAAGGAAAATTTCAGGATTAAATTCAACAGGATGCCATAAGCTGGCAGGAAGAAAAGCATACAGATGAACAGCTTGAAAGCGTAATCCACCAGAGCAATCTCTACCCAGTGTGTCGCCATGAATGCATCGCTGCTGCGATAAAATGCGATAAAAAAAAATGCCAGTGTATCGAGCAAATTACCGAAAAACATGGCGGCAGTCGGTGCTATCCACCAGCGGCGTTTCTGACGCAGGCGATTGAAAACTCCCACATCCAATATCTGGCCGAGGACATAACCCATAAAGCTCGCGGCTGCAATACGGGCAACAAACAGATTAAAGGTTACTAATGCCCCGAATCCCTGCCACGTTCCTTGAAAAAATAGCGCGGAAATGAAATAGGAAATCAGCAGCGCTGGTAGCATAACAGTGAGGATGATCTTACGTGCCAATGGTGCACCATAAATGCGTACAGTCAGATCGGTTGCCAAGAAGATAAAAGGAAATGTGAATGCTCCCCAAGTGGTATGAAAACCAAAAATGGAGACAGGCAATTGCACCAGATAGTTACTGGAAGTAATGATCAAAATGTGGAAAAGTGAAAGCCAGATCAACTCCGTGGCTTTCTGCTGCGTGGTCAAATGGAACATATTGTACCTTTTTGATGAATGGGGTAAGGGAACCCAAAAAACAAACTTTCTTTGCCTGAATTATCAGGTGAAACGCATCATACGCGCGTTGCGCAACAAAAGCAAAGTGCGGCAGTTGATGATATTTTGTAATATAATCCATCGCCATAGTGTGTTTGAACCTACAGAGATTGTTATGTCCAATGTTTTTGCTAACCCTGACAAAACGCTTGATACGCAGGGGTTACGCTGTCCTGAGCCAGTGATGATGGTACGTAAGATCGTTCGCCATATGGATGCTGGCCAGACGTTATTGATCATTGCTGATGATCCGGCGACGACCCGTGATATTCCGGGTTTTTGCCGTTTTATGGAGCACGCCTTGATTGCACAGGAGACAGAGCAAACTCCTTATCGATATTTGATCAAAAAAAGCGAAAATGTAGCTTAAGTGACTGGCAGAAAAAGTGGGCTGTGCTAGGCTTCTAATATGGCACTTGGATAGCACCAATCACTTCACTGAGTGCCATTTTTCCTTTTTCCTTAATAGCAATCTTGAGTCACTGTAATTTTGAAAAGGTGCATTTTTGCACCTTTTCAATTTATCTTGTTTATCTCTTGATTAAGAGGTCTGGGTTCTTAATCAATCCGCGTATTAATCAATCATCGTTTTTGCGACTTAACCCGCAGCAGCCGGATGGCGTTAGCTGTAACCAGCGCCGTGGCGCCTGAATCAGCCAGCACGGCCATCCACAGCCCCGTGATGCCCAATAGACTGGTAATAAGGAATATCGCCTTCAAGCCTAACGCAATGGTGATATTCTGGCGGATGTTATAGTGCGTTGTACGGGACAGGGTGATCATTTCAGGCAAGCCGGTCAGCCGATTGTGTGTTAAGGCGGCGTCAGCCGTTTCCAGCGCAACATCAGTACCACTCCCCATGGCGACGCCGATACTGGCCGCTTTCATGGCAGGGGCATCGTTGATGCCATCACCGACCATCATGGTATGGTGTTTTTCATTTAGCTCAGTGACGGCTTTTACCTTATCTTCCGGCAACAGACCCGCGCGATAATCGATCCCCAATTGATCTGCAATAGCGGCTGCAGCACGAGGGTTATCGCCAGTCAGCATCACGGCATTGATACCTTGCTTTTTCAGGGCGCGGATCGCGTCTATGGCATCCTGACGCAAGGTGTCCTGCATGGCAATCAAACCCACAAATTGCTCACCCTGTACCACGGCAACCGCCGTTTTACCGCTGCTTTCCAGCTCCGTGACCCTTTGTTTCCATGCGGTGGATAACGTATTTTCCGGCAGCCGCCCCGGAGCCGCGACCAGAATCTTCTGCCCCGACAATAGCCCTTCAACCCCGATCCCAGCCAACGCTTTACGGTGTTCAGCTTCGACAACCGTCACGCCTTTATTTTCTGCGGCGTTGAGGATAGCTTTTGCCAATGGGTGGTGCGAGCCGCTTTCGACCGCCCCTGCCAGCGCCAGCAGTGTTTCTACGCTGATGTTTTCCACGGGTTCGATTTCCGTGACCCGGGGTTTTCCTTCGGTCAGTGTACCGGTTTTATCCAACGCAATGGTGGTGACTGAACCGAGCTGTTCCAATGCCGCTCCGCCTTTGATTAAGGCACCACGACGGGTCGCTGCCGCCAGTGCAGAAGTGATCGCGGCGGGCGTTGAGATAACCAGCGCACAGGGGCAGCCGATTAATAGCAAAGTCAGTCCACGATAGAGCCAAGTTTCCCAAGGCTCGGCAAGGACGAGGGGAGGGATTACCACGACCAGTACAGAGAACAAAATAATCAGCGGTGTATAAATACGGCTGAATCGATCGATGAAGCGCTCAATGGGAGCACGGCGCTCTTCCGCTTCTTCTATCAGTTGAAGAATGCGGTCGATGGCATTGTGTCCCGGTTCAGAGATCACTCTCATTTGCACTGCGCTATCGACAGAGAGGCAGCCCGCAGCAACTTTTTCTCCCTGCTGGCGCTCTACTGGAATAGATTCACCCGTCAGAGCACTTTCATCAAAACTGGCGAACGGACTGAGTAGTTCGGCATCGGTAGGTAAACGGGCACCCGGCGCAATCTCAATAATATCCCCCGGACGCAGGTCAGCCGCCGGAACGGTTTTCTTTTCTCCTCCTGTCACCAGTAGCGCCTGTTCAGGAACCAGCGCCATCAAGGC
Organism: Xenorhabdus bovienii; assembly: GCF_024721015.1. Classification (GTDB taxonomy): domain Bacteria; phylum Pseudomonadota; class Gammaproteobacteria; order Enterobacterales; family Enterobacteriaceae; genus Xenorhabdus; species Xenorhabdus bovienii. The sequence goes on along the minus strand of NZ_JANAIF010000039.1, from coordinate 18,405 downwards.
GCTGACACCACGGCGGGCCCGCCCTGCGGCATAAGATTCCAGTACTTCGCCCACTTTGAACAGCAGAATAACCATTGCCGCCTCTGCGGTGGCATCAATGAATAGAGCACCGATAGCGGCGACACTCATCAGAGTTTCAATAGCAAAGGGAGTCCCTGAACGGATCAGTTTGATGGCTTTGGTAGCGACCGGATATAACCCTATCAACGTGGTAATAATGAAAGCAATCTGTCCAGCGGGTGGATTTATTTTTGCAATGCCCCAACTGATGACCATTAATGCTATAAGAATGAGAATTGGGGAAAAGGTTTTCCAGTGATTTGCCGCTGGAGGCAACTTAGTCGTCGAATCCGTTTGCTTGATTTCAAAACCCGCCTGTTTTACCGCTTGTTCGACGGCTGCGCGAATATCAGAATCAGCATCGACCACCAGTTTTTCGGTAGTAAACAGCACTTTGACCTGTTTAGCTTCTGGCAATTTTTTAACCGCATTTTCTATTTTGCCCGCACAGCTTGGGCAATCCATGCCGTGGATGATCCAGTTAAAACGCTGGTTGGCGGTTAATTCAAGAGGGGTTGTATCCCGTATGGTAGGGGCATGGTCGTGTGAGCAGTGTCCTCGATCATGTTCATGGGAGTCGTGTGAACCTTTATCTTCTTTGCCATGAGAGCCGTGGGAATGCTCGTGGTCTTTATCTTGATGCTCTTTATTTTTGTAAGACAAAGAGCCGTACTGTAATTGCTTATGTTTTTTAAATATGGAGAACATAGGCGGCCTCTCAATAGAGTTAATCCAAATGGGTTACAGTTAACTCTACACTCTGGAGTAAACTCCAGAGTCAAATTTAAAACAATAAATTTTTTTGATGATTTGTGCTCTTTGAGATGAAATCATTTATTTCCTCTTTTTTGTTATTTGATTAGATAACCAGTGAGTGAATAATCAAAATAAATGATACCGACAGAATACCGTCGGCATCACTGACACCAAATAGAAAGGAAATGGGACGTTATTTCTTATCTTGACGCTGTTTTTTCTGCCAAGCCAATAACTCAAACACACCAAAAAAGAAGATCTTGGTCTGAAGAAAAACAGAAAATTTTTGATCTTTGGGCTGGGAGTTTTTTAATAGCAAAAGTTGAAAGGCATGCATTATCGCCGTGAAAACCATGGCGATATCCATGAAATATCTCAATGGTTTAGGAAAGGGATGGATCAAATTGAAAATCATAATTCCCCAAACGAGAACCATGATAACTTTTCCTAATTGAATAAACATCATTAACTCCAAAATCGTATTTAAGCAGGTCTGTTGCCAGACTACTGGCGGCGGATATACAGTCGGTAAGCAACTTGCCCGGCAATTTTTTCCCGATGTAACTGCCAGTTTGCGGGAGCTTCTGTTGCAGCAGATTCTGATTCCGCTTCAACATAAATCCAACTCTCTTCAGCCAGCCAACCGTTGGCTTCCAGTAAGTTGATTGTCTCAACAAGCATCCCCTTGCGAAATGGGGGATCGAGGAAAACCACATCAAAAGGTGTGCCTGTCTGGTTGAGATATTGCAGGGCGTTTCCCTGTACCACATTAGCATTTTCGGCCTTAAGTAAGGCTAAATTGGCTGACAATTGTTTTGCTACATTACGATCATATTCAAGCAAGGTCGCGTGACTTGCATTGCGCGATAAGGCTTCAAACCCAAGTGCTCCGCTGCCGGAGAAGCAATCCAGGCAGCGAGCTTCCTGAATGATGGGCATCAGCCAGTTAAAGAGTGTCTCACGGACACGATCAGTCGTCGGACGTAGCCCCTCACTATCAGGAACGGGTAATTTTCTCCCGCGCCATTTTCCGCCAATAAGGCGGATTTGTCCCAAAGACGCGCTCTGTGATTTTTTAGTCATAATTTACATAGTCTAAGCATTTGTCATCCGATGCTATTTGCATAATAGACGACGGATACAAAAAGTGAGAATGAAGAAATACATTGATTAATTTACCACGAAATCCACACATAGATATGTGTTGTGATGTGATGAAAATGTTAGACTGGATTTTATCACCGTTAGAACCTATCGCAGCAGGCGTAGTGGTTGAAAAACAAAGCGTCTGCTGCGATAGGTTTTTAGCTTATCCTAATAAGCATTAATTGCACCCGCAAACGGGTAAAGAAAATAACTTAATGGGATAGGTTGTTAAACGCCATAATTAACCGCGAGGAGTGTAGTGCCCAATGGCAGAAGAGAAAAAAAGAGGTTTCTTCTCTTGGTTTGGACGTGGTCGTCAGGAAAAGAAACAGCAAGAAGAACAACTTGAACAAGACAAGTCAGCGGCGGAAGAAGCCGAGCAGCAGCGTTTAGCCGAAGAAGCCGCCCGTCGCGCCGCGGAAGAAGCCGAGCAGCAGCGTTTAGCCGAAGAAGCCGTCCGTCGCGCCGCGGAAGAAGCCGAGCAGCAACGTTTAGCCGAAGAAGCCGCCCGTCGCGCCGCGGAAGAAGCCGAGCAGCAACGTTTAGCCGAAGAAGTCGCCCGTTATGCCGCGGAAGAAGCGGAGCAGCAGCACTTAGTAGAAGAACCATCCGTATTACCCAAAGAGCAGGATCGTCCGAGCAAAGAAGGCTTTTTTGCGCGTTTGAAACGTAGTTTGGTGAAAACCCGCCAGAATCTGGGTTCCGGATTTTTAGGGTTATTCCGCGGCAAGAAAATTGATGATGATCTGTTTGAAGAATTGGAAGAGCAGTTACTGGTTGCGGATGTTGGTGTCGAAACTACCCGTAAGATCATTAACAATTTAACCGCTCATGCCAGCCGCAAAGAATTAAAAGATGCGGAAGCGTTATACACGAAACTGAAAGAAGAAATGTCAGATATTCTGGCAAAAGTTGATAAGCCACTGGATATAGAAGGTAAATCTCCTTATGTCATCCTGATGGTGGGTGTGAATGGCGTTGGTAAGACGACAACCATCGGTAAACTGGCGCGTCAGTACCAGTCTCAGGGCAAATCCGTCATGTTAGCGGCGGGAGATACCTTCCGTGCGGCAGCAGTGGAACAATTGCAGGTCTGGGGAGAGCGCAACAAAATCCCGGTAATTGCACAGCATACCGGCGCAGATCCGGCCTCAGTCATTTTTGATGCGATCCAATCCGCCAAGGCGAAAGGCGTTGATATTCTGATCGCTGATACCGCAGGGCGCTTGCAGAATAAATCCCATCTGATGGAAGAACTGAAAAAAATTGTCCGTGTGATGAGAAAGCTGGACGAAGAGACTCCGCATGAAATTATGCTGACTCTGGATGCCTGCACAGGCCAAAATGCGGTCAGTCAGGCTAAACTCTTTCATGAAGCGGTTGGATTGACGGGGATCACACTGACCAAACTGGATGGTACTGCCAAAGGGGGGGTTATCTTCGCCATTGCCGACCAATTTGATATCCCTATTCGTTACATCGGTGTTGGGGAAGGCATTGAAGATCTCCGTCCATTTAAGGCTGACGATTTTATAGAGGCTCTTTTTGCCCGAGAGGATTAACTATCAATGATTCGCTTTGAACAGGTCAGTAAAGCCTATCTGGGAGGGCGGCAAGCGCTGCAAGGGGTGGATTTTCATCTGCTTCCAGGGGAAATGGCATTCTTAACCGGTCATTCAGGAGCGGGTAAAAGTACGCTTTTGAAACTTATCTGCGGTATAGAACGCCCAAGTGCAGGCCATATTTGGTTTGGGGGGCATGACATCAGCCGATTGAAACCCCGTGAAACCCCTTTTCTGCGTCGTCAGATCGGCATGATTTTTCAGGATCATCATCTCCTGCTGGATCGCACGGTTTACGAGAACGTTGCCATGCCACTGATTATCTCAGGGGCAAGCGCCGAGGATATCCGCCGCCGGGTATCTGCGGCGTTGGATAAGGTAGGCTTGCTGGACAAAGCGAAAAACGTTCCCATTCAGCTTTCTGGTGGTGAGCAGCAGCGTGTTGGTATTGCCCGCGCGGTTGTAAACAAACCCACCGTCCTGCTGGCGGATGAACCCACGGGAAATCTGGATGGGGAACTGTCTGAGGGGATCATGCGCTTGTTTGAAGAGTTTAACCGCGTTGGTGTCACGGTTCTGATGGCGACGCACGACGTCGCTCTCATAGAACGAAGAAATTACCGTATCCTGACGTTGAATCAGGGGCGTATGCAAGGAGGACATCATGGTTAAAAATGTCCGTCATTCAGCGAAAAAAACGACACCGCCTAAACCCAAGTCCAAATCATTGAAAGGGGGCTGGCGCGTACAGCAGCGTTACGCGTGGAAAAGCACCTTGTCAGATATGCTGCGCCAGCCGCTGGCGACGTTGCTGACTATCATGGTGATTGCCATCTCATTGACCTTGCCGAGCGTGTTTTACATCGTCTGGAAAAATGTTAATCAAGCGGTGGAACAGTGGTATCCCGTTCCGCAACTTACGGTCTATCTGGATAAATCCTTGAACGACGGCGGCGCCAGACAGGTGATTGAGCAGTTGAAAGTCATTGATGGTGTGAAATCGGTGAATTACCTGTCCCGTGAAGAAGCCGAGAATGAATTTCGTGCATGGTCTGGTTTTGCGGGTGCTTTAAATCTACTGGAAGAAAACCCGCTGCCAGCGGTCGCGATTATTTCCCCTCAAATGGATTTTCAAGATTCGACGGTATTAACAACATTGCGTGATCGGGTTTCCCAGATCAAAGGTATCGAAGAAGTCAGAATGGATGAGAGTTGGTTTACCCGTCTCACGGCCTTAGCAGATCTTATTGGCCAGATTGCTGCTGTAATAGGTATTTTGATGGTGGTTGCGCTACTTTTGGTCATTGGTAACAGCGTTCGTCTCAGTATCTTTAGTCGTCGCGAAACTATCAATGTAATGAAACTGATTGGTGCAACAGATGGTTTTATTCTGCGTCCCTTCCTCAATGGTGGAGTATTGCTGGGGGGATTGGGCGCGGTTTTTTCTCTGATCCTTTCATCGTTACTGGTTTGGAAACTCTCCAATGTCGTTACGGATGTTGCAGGTGTCTTTGGTACTACCTTTAAATTGTACGGTTTGGGATGGGATGAATCCCTGTTGCTGGTACTGATTTCTGGCATGATAGGCTGGCTTGCAGCATGGTTTGCGACTATTCAGCATTTACGCCGTTTCAGGCCGGAATGAGTCCGTTTGTTGGTCTTTAGGTGAACTTTTGGGCTGCATTACGGTCGAAGAAATTGTGGTCGAAAACACAGTTAGCAATTTGTATCCATATTCATACCATTTAGATGATTTGAATATGATCTCTATGATGGTAAAATAGACATATCTTTGGCTTGAATAAACCTTATCGGTTGGCTCAGGCAAAATTTACAAGGCCATCAATTTGGATCTGATTTGAGAGAATTTGAATGACAAAAGAAATGCAAACTTTGGCATTAGTTCCACAAGGTAGTTTGGAAGGGTACGTCCGTGCCTCCAATGCTTATCCTATGCTCTCCGCAGAGGAAGAGAAGGAACTGGCAGAAAGGCTGCATTACCAGGGAGATCTGGATGCAGCGAAAAAGCTGATTCTGTCTCACTTGCGCTTCGTTGTTCATGTCGCTCGCAGTTATTCTGGCTATGGTCTGCCACAGGCGGATTTAATTCAGGAAGGCAACATTGGCCTGATGAAAGCAGTTCGCCGATTTAATCCAGAAGTAGGCGTTCGTCTAGTTTCTTTTGCTGTTCACTGGATCAAGGCAGAAATCCATGAATATGTACTGCGTAATTGGCGCATTGTGAAAGTCGCAACGACAAAAGCTCAGCGTAAACTGTTCTTTAATTTGCGCAAGGCTAAACAACGTCTGGGGTGGTTCAATCAGGATGAAGTTGATTTGGTTGCCAAAGAATTAGGGGTAACCAGCAAGGACGTCCGTGAGATGGAATCCCGCATGTCGGCACAGGATATGGCGTTTGATATGTCTGATGATGACAGTCATGACAGCCAGCCAGTGGCTCCTGTGCTCTACTTGCAGGACAAGGCTTCTGACTTTGCCGATGGCATTGAAGAAGACAATTGGGAAAACCACGCGGCGGATAAACTTTCTCTGGCGATGGAAGGGCTGGATGAGCGTAGTCAGGACATTATCCGCGCCCGTTGGCTGGATGATGACAACAAATCCACCTTGCAGGAATTGGCGGATAAGTATGGCGTATCGGCCGAGCGTGTTCGACAGCTAGAAAAGAACGCAATGAAGAAATTGCGGCTGGCGATTGAAGCGTAAACTCATCACTGACGGATTAAAAAGCGATAATTTATTTATCGCTTTTTTTGTGTCTGCTGCCCTATAAGACGTTGATGGGTTTCCCCATCGCTTCAGTCTCCACTTTAATCTTTGGTGTATTTGGTTTTACTGGCCAGAAGCATCAGAGAAATAGAGGACATTATTATGAAAATCGTGATTGCCCCTGATTCATTTAAGGAAAGCCTGAGTGCCTTGCAAGTCGCGGAGGCGATAGAGCAGGGATTTAGGGAAATCTTTCCGAAGGCAACTTATATCAGGTTGCCAATGGCGGATGGCGGAGAAGGTACAGTGGAATCTCTGGTGGCCGCAACGGGCGGGCAGAGAATTTCATGTTCAGTAACCGATCCTTTGGGGCAGCCGGTTGATGCTTTCTTTGGTTTGCTGGGAGATGGGAAAACCGCCGTCATTGAAATGGCTGCTGCTTCTGGCTTACATCTCGTGCCGATGGAACATCGCAACCCTTTGATAACGACGAGTTACGGTACTGGAGAACTCATTCTGGCTGCGCTGGAACACGGTGTGCAGAAGTTGATTTTGGGTATTGGCGGCAGCGCTACCAACGACGGTGGTGCAGGAATGATGCAGGCACTGGGTGCGAAACTCTGGGATGGGGACAGCCGCATCCTGCCATTGGGGGGGGCGGCACTAACCCGATTGGAAAGTATCAATCTTTCCTCTCTTGATCCACGTCTTAATCAGCTTGAAATCACTGTAGCCTGTGACGTGAATAACCCATTATGTGGCGAATTGGGGGCATCCGCGATATTTGGCCCACAAAAAGGGGCGACACCGGAAATGGTCAAAGTGTTGGATTCGGCATTGCACCATTATGGGATGAAAATTGAATCACTGACGGGAAAAAAAGTGATTGATGTCGCAGGAGCAGGTGCTGCGGGAGGTATGGGCGCTTCCCTGTTAGGTTGTTTGGATGCCAACTTGCAGTCGGGTATTGAGATTGTCATTAATATCCTGAAACTGGAAGAAGCCATTCAGGGGGCGGATTTGGTGATTACGGGTGAAGGCCGTATGGATAGCCAGACCATACAGGGTAAAACGCCGATTGGCGTTGCCCGTGTCGCCAAAAAGTTTGGTATTCCCACCATCGCTTTGGTTGGGGGAATGAGCCGTGATTACCATGTTGTGCATCAGCACGGGCTGGATGCAGTCTTTTCCATTGTGCCGGGTGCCTGCTCCCTTTCCGATGCCCTTGCCAATGGTGCTGATAACTTACGGGTAACGGCGCGTAATGTTGCCTCGGTCTGGCGTATGGCTTATTCGCAATAATAGTCATTCTTTTGGGCATCATAGCGGAAATCGCAGGCCGCCATAAAACCACTCAACGCCGGAGCGTGGATATCAGGAAAATGATTCAGTCTCCATTCCCAACGGTTGATCTCAGGAAACGCGGCCTTGACCTGTTCCAGCAGATAAGAACCCACACCGCGCCGACGGGTCACTTCCCGTACACAAAAATCTTCCAGTATTCCTGTTGATGAATTGAGCGTCACTTTGACCGCAGCAAGTAGCCGATCATTAAACTGTGCTACAAACAGTTTTTGATCACCTGCTAACAGCACTTCCCACTCCTGCGCATCTTGTTCCGGCCAAATTTTTTTCAAATCAATCTTATCCTGTGGGGATAAAACCCTTATTGGTTTAATTGTTAATTTCATAGAGTTGTTCCACGATGATGAAGCAATCAGTCAATTAATAGCACATTGCACCATGCTGTGAGCAAACAAAAAATTGCTCCTAATTTCAACTTATTGAATAAATTAATAATCATGTCAGGAGATTTAACATGGGGTAGAGTAGATGGTATCTTTATAGTAGTTTTTAAGTCATACGAGATAAACTCCATAACATTAAGGGGTCAGAATGAAGCTTACTGAGATAAGCCTCAAAGGCTTTAAATCCATTGATAATGTGAAAGGGCAAACCATAGTATTTGGCGATATTACGTTGCTGCTCGGTGCCAATGGCTCAGGTAAAAGCAACTTAATATCTTTCTTTCGTATGCTGGTATCCATGACATCGGGAGCTTTGCAGAAATATATTGGGCGGCAGGGGGTCAGCCAACTCTTGCATTATGGCTCAAAAGTCACTGAGTCAATGAACTTCAGTATTCGATTAGAAGATGAAGCTGCATGGGATACCTATGAGGCCACGTTGTCTTATGCTCTTTCAGATCGGCTTTTTTTTAGCGATGAGTGTGTAACGTCTCAAAAACAGAATAATGCAACACAGTCGAAATATCTTTTACCAAGAGATGGAAGTGAATCAGGGTTGCACAGTGACAAACATACGACAAGCAAAGAAATAACTGCCTTCCTTGCCGGAATAAAAACATTTCAATTTCACGATACATCCGATACATCACGCATCAAAGACCGAACTTATGTTGATGATGCGAGCTATTTGAGAAGCGATGCTGGAAATCTTGCCGCTTTCCTTAAGATGATGAAGGATAGTGCTCAGTATCGAACTTATTACGATCGTATAGTTAGGCATATACGTAAGGTAATGCCCCAATTTGAAGATTTTGTGTTGGATGTCTTGCCAGGGAATGAGTTATTTGTTCGTTTGAATTGGTCTGACAATTACCGCCCTGATCATTTATTTGGGCCGGAACAGATATCAGATGGCTCTCTTCGTTTTATGGCTCTTACGGTTTTATTGCTTCAGCCACCAAAATTATTGCCTAAAGTGATTGTACTTGATGAACCTGAATTGGGTTTGCACCCCGAAGCAATTACCGAGTTGGCAGGAATGATCAAACGTGCTTCAAAAAACACACAGATTGTTGTTGCAACCCAATCTACACGGTTAGTAGATGAGTTTGATGCCGAACAGCTGATAATTGTTGAGCGTGATAATCAGACTGGAGCAAGCACCTTTAAAAAGTTAAAACATGAAAGTTTGAGTGAATGGCTTCAGCGCTATAGTTTATCTGAACTATGGGAGAAGAACGTTCTTGGAGGGCAGCCGTGATTAGATTACACGTAACGGCTGAAGGCCAAACAGAGAAGGCTTTCGTTTCCCGCGTTTTGGCACCTCATTTAGCGACCTTTGGCGTGTATGCTGATGCCCGCTGTGTCTTGACGGGTAGAGATAAGCGGGTATCAAAAGAATATCGTGGAGGATTACTTAGTTATCAAAAGGCAAAAGCGGATATTCAAACTTGGATGAAAGAAGATCGGGACAGAAACTGTCGATTTACAACAATGTTTGATTTATATGCATTACCTGATGATTTTCCAAATTATCGACAAGCTAATCAGCAAGATGCCTATTCCAGAGTTCGAATTCTTGAGGATGCATTCTTGAACGATGTAAAGGATGAAAGATTCATTCCATATATACAGCTCCATGAGTTTGAAGCTTTAATTTTTTCTGACCCTGCGAAATTAGATTGGGAATACCTTGAGCATGATACTGCCATCGCTTCTTTGGTGAGTATGGCTGAAGATCAAAATCCAGAGCTTATTAATGATGGCAAAGAAACAGCCCCATCAAAGAGAATTTTTAACGCACTTTCTGATTACGATAAAGTTAGCGCAGGTGTTTCTGTTGTTGAACATATTGGATTGCAGAAATTGAGAGAAAAATGTAGGCATTTTAATGAGTGGGTTACCCAATTGGAAAACTTAAGTCGTTGAACAGTCTGCGGTCATCTGCTGTTAAGGTTGATGACCGCAGGCTAGTCACAAACCATTATTTGTTTAATTGTTAACTTCATATATTCACTGACCTCAATGAAATAAATTCCAACGTTAATCGTAATTTATCTTACTTTTTCCAATATTTTTGGCAAAAAATTTTAACAGCATGAATTTTCCAAGTTAAAAATTGAGCCCATCGCATATCAGTAGCACATCACACCATCCTTTGAACAAAATCTGCTTTGGCACGGGTTCCTTCCGTGGGGAGCAGTACCGCTCTAAAGTTTTTAATGGAGAATGCATCAATTCATCAAATTGATTTATTAATTTTAAATAATAATATTGAGAGCCTCTAATATTTTTGCGATGAATAAAGGGGGGAATAAAGGAACAATATGTGTGCTGTTTTTTGTTTTGACATACCCTCGACAACGTATATATTAAGTAGTTATTTTTAATTAATAAGAATTGATGAATATTTTTCACTTACCTGAAATTAATAAACTCAACATATACCCTATGTATTTCAGGATGCCAACAACGCTGTAACTTGAAGGACGGGTATAAAGGCAAAGTGGTCATTCTCACAACATGCCGCTTTAAGGAAAAGGAGTCAGTTGTGAAATCGTTTGAATATTATTATCAGCGGGAATTTGATTATTTAAGGCAACTTGCAAAAATTGTGAGTGAAGAAAACCCGCACCTCCGTGATGTACTGGGTGGCGGGGATCCTGATGTCGAAAGACTTTTTGAGGGTGCCTCTGTGTTAACGGCGCGCCTAGAGCAAAAAATCGAGGATGGCTTTCCTGAACTGACGCGGCCATTGTTGCAAAAATTGCGTGCCCAGCCGCTGAAAGGCCTTCCTGCAACCAGCATTATCCAGTTCGACAGTCATGGGCAGGGAGATTCCGATTTTTCCATCCCGGCAGGAACCGAGGTTTATACCGAGGCAGGTCAGCCATTTGTGATGTGTCGTCTGTGCCCGGTTGCCCCCCTGACATTGGTTTCCCGTGAAATCATACATCAGATACAGGCGACCAAAATCATCCTGAAATTTCGTTACACCGGTAAAGAAGCGGAGTGGCAGACCAGACCGATAAGCCTGTTTCTGAGCAGTGACGAGCCAGTCGCCGATATACTGATGCTGGGGCTTATGCAGTATTACACCGATGCCGAGCTGCACCACAACGGGCAGGTTTATAAAGCTCAGGGAGAGCGATTTGAAGCCCGTTTCGGTGCATCCCGTCTGACACTGTCATCGGCCAAAGATGACAATTGGGCACCCCAGTTGCTCATAGAATCGCTCTATCTGCCACATATCAACCAATTTCTGGATTTACCCCTGCCAATAATGGCGAAACAACTCAAACTGGCGGAACATCGCGAATTCAGTGTGGAATTGACATTAAATACGCTACTGCCGTTATCTGCGGAACAAATCGAATCGGCATTTCAGTTACATTGTGCCCCTGTTGTCAACATGGAGCGCAACTGTCAGGTCACACTACCTTTTGCCGCCGAAACTGCTCGTTATCCTCTGCCGCTGGCACCCAATCAGGGAATTTTGCATATCGCCGGCATTGAGTTGAAAAATGAGCCGGGCAGCGAAGAAGAGCACCGTGGGAATGAGTATCTGTTCTATCCGGCGAGCCTGTTGACCGGCATGGAGCGTTACCACCCTGAATATGACAACGCTGGGTTTTACGGACTTGAAACCCCCCATGATGAATGGAATAGAGTCCGTTACCAAGTGGTGTTCTATGACAGGGAAGGGAAATTAATGCATAAACCGCCTGAGTGCGAATTCATCTGCCATTTTTATGGCTTTGAACAGAACCTGCCCCCTCTGACATCCGGGGCGATTTCTCTGGGCGGTGAAAACGTTCCCGAGATTTTGCAATTAAAAAACATCATGCCCACTTCACGCACCTATCCACCCATTACCGACAGCCTTCGCTATTGGGATTTCCTGTCACACTATGCCATTGGCAGCTACGCCTTAGAGAGCGTGGAATCGGTCAGACAACTGTTGCAGGATTTTGACCTGTACCCAGAGGGTGATCGCCCGGGCAGCCGCAGCATCCGGCGCATGATTGACGGGATCAGCAATATCACCGCGAAATGGGGCGATAGGCTTATCCGGGGCAGGCCTGTTCGCTGCCTGCTTATCACCCTGGAAATGGATGAATCAGCCTATAGCAGTGCCGGTGAAATGTATCGATTCGCCAATTCACTATACCAATTCTTCCCGTTCTGTCTTGCCCAGGGATCGTGGCTGAGAATGCGTGTCATCAGCCAGCCTTCAGGGACGGAATGGTATCTGTCACCTTCAATGCTGGAAGGTTATCGCTCAATCATGTAAGGAATTTCTACAATGGATGGATTAGTTTTTACCTGCCGGATAGGCCGACTGCTGGAAACCACCTTTCAGGTCGTGGATTTCAGTTTACAGGAAGGGTTATCGCAACTCTTTCACCTGACCATGACCGTCGTCAGTTCACTGGATAACGTGGCGCTCAGCGAGCAGCTTGGCACCAGCGTTTCTCTGACCGTCATGCGCGATGGCGTCACTGAACGCACCGTCAACGGCATTGTGGCGGGGGCAGAGCAGGGCAATACTGACGGTCTGCGTACCTATTACACCTTTATTGTCCGCCCTGAAATGTGGCTGATGACGCTCAATCAGGACAGCCGGATTTTTCATTACCAATCCGTACCGGATATTCTCGCCCGGTTGCTGAAAGAGCATCGCATCAAGGCGGAGAGTAAATTCTATAAAGATCACCAGCAACATGCGATACGGGAATACACCACCCAAAAACGTGAATCTGCCTATGATTTCTGGTGCCGTCTGGCGGCAGAAGAGGGCATCATGTTCTGGTTTGAAGAGGACAAGCTGTTCTACAGCAACGCCCACCTTGGCATGTTGGCGGCACTGACCCTGACCTACAACGTTCAGGCCAATACCGACAACAGTGATTCAACCGCATGGCAGTGGAATTACGGCGAATACCTCTGCCCTGATGAAACCCTCCATAAAGACAACAACTTCCTGCGCCCCTCCTACCCATTGCAACATACCGCTGCACTGGAAAAAGGCATGGGGCATTCAGTTTTTGAAAGTTATGGCCGTTTTCAGAAGGATGCAGAAGGTCGTCCTTTCACCCAATTGCGGCTGGAGCAGTTGCAGAACCAGAGCAAAGTCGGTAAAGCGAGTACCAACTGTATCAAATTAAGACCTGGTCGGATCTTCGTTCTGCAATCCCACCCGATTGGTGCCATGAATGATCGCTGGCAGATAGTCACGGTTTCCCATCAGGGGCATCAGCCACAAGCCTCCGGTGAAGCCGGGGAGGGAACCACCCTGACCAACCAGATTTCCTTTATTCCGGGCAGGCAGGATTGGCGCCCGCCTTTCCGCTATAAGCCGCTGGCAGATGGCGATGAAGTGGCCACTGTCGTGGGGCCGGAGGGGGAAGAGATCTACGTCGACAAACATGGCGCTATCAAAGTTCATTTTCACTGGAACCGTTATGACGAAGCGGACGACCGGGCATCCTGCTGGGTGCGGGTGGCGCAGGGCTGGAATGGTGATGGCTATGGTTTTATGGCGATCCCGCGCATCGGTCAGGAGGTGATTGTTTCCTACCTGAACGGGGATATTGATCGTCCGATAGTCACAGGCTGTACCTACAACGGGCGCAACCGTCCACCGCTGGATCTGCCGGCGGAAAAAACGCGCACCACCTTCAAGACCCGCACCCACAAAGGTGAGGGGTTTAACGAATTGCGCTTTGAAGATGCGAAAGGCCGTGAAGAGATCTATATCCACGCCCAGAAAGATCAGCTTATCGAGATAAACCACGATAAAACCCAGCGTGTGGGTCACGATGAAAGCCACCATGTTCTGAACAACCGCAAACATGAAATCGGCCACGATGAATTCATCCGGATCATGCATGAATAGCACATCCAGATTGATCTGAACCAGTTTGAAACCATTACCAAAGATCGCAAAACCCGCATCAACAATAACTGGCAGGAAAATATCTTTGCGGATCACCGGCAAGAAGTGGGGCGGGACAAAACCGCCAAAATTAACAACAACTACACCCTGAATGTGGTCAACAACATCCAGAGCCTGACGAAAGTCCATACGCTACAGGCCAGCGAATCCGTGCTGATCAAAGGCAAGGCGGGGTCGATTAAGCTGGATAGTTCAGGGGTGACGATCACCGGCAAAATCACCCTGCAAGGGGATGTGTCGGTAACGGGGGGCAGCCCGGGCACGGTGCCGTCACTCAGCGGATCAGCCAATGAAGGGTTGGTCATGGCCGAGGATTGCCGGGAAAAAGCCCGTAAGCCGCAGGAGTCATCGGAATAATGTCCTGGATACCCGATTATGCCGAACATTGGGTGGTGGATTATGCCTATACCACGCCACAAGGCGAACATGACTCTGCCCGGGCGATTGTCCATGCAACGAGCCAGCCGCAGGCGCTGTCGGCACTGGCAGAATATGTCCTGCAGGCGGGAGATTCACCGGGGCAATACCAACGTATTCAGCCGTTGCCCGAATACCTTGCCGCCAGCGCTGAGGTCGAATTACCGCTATTGCGGCAGTTCCGGCAGGGGGTGGAGCGGAATGCCCGGGTGATCCCGCTGAACGAACACAATAACAACCCCCTCCTGCCGGCCGCGCGTGGCGTATTGCAGTTCGCCGTGACGGAAACCCTGCCCGCCAGGGAGCGCGGGCAATACCGCTATAGGGTGATTGATGCCACCGTTTACCGCCGGGTCATGGGCAGCTTTATCGTGCCAGACCTGATGGTCTCCAACCTGCGATGGGAAAGCCTGTTTCAGGGAGAAACCCAAATCACGCTCGAAGACAGCGCCCCTTATCTGGTGGAGTTAACGGATGACCCAACGGTGCACTCGGCTTTTCAGCAGAAGATCAGCCAGCCGATCACCCCGGAGCCGGGCATTTTTATCGACAGTGACCAGCCATTTCCTGTGATCCGTAATCACCTGCGTAAATTCACCTATCTGAGAAATGAACAACACCAATCCTGGGTGTTTTACCGCTTCTATGTGCCGCAAGGCTTGCTCCCGCTACTGAAAAGCCTGCCGGATGAACAACTGGTGCACTTTAT
Source organism: Xenorhabdus bovienii (assembly GCF_024721015.1). Classification (GTDB taxonomy): domain Bacteria; phylum Pseudomonadota; class Gammaproteobacteria; order Enterobacterales; family Enterobacteriaceae; genus Xenorhabdus; species Xenorhabdus bovienii. The sequence continues at coordinate 3,318 of NZ_JANAIF010000039.1, read as the reverse complement.
GCGCCCGATAATGCGGATCGGTTATTTCGACAGCCAGACGGGGCAGTACTACGCCCTTTCTGTGGCTGAAAACAGCCTGGATCAGGAAAAAACGGCTCCCGTGGCCATCAACCGCTCTCTGGTGGGCATATTGGCGGGGCAGACCCAAGCGCGGGCGGTGGCGCAGATAGTGAAATTTATTGCAGAGACCCAACCTGAACTGTCGCCAGAACAGCAAGAACAGCTGCCCGCCTTTGTGGTGCAACAGGCCAATCTTGCCTGTCTGGCGGGATTCGCCCATCAGCGTTCGATTCTGTATCTGGTGGCGGGCAGAAGTCTGGCGCGGGATAACGAAGAACTCTGGCAGCGGGCATGGCAGCATGCCTGTGTCGAAGCACAGGCGCAAGAGGTACGGGCGCTGGCTTGTTATGAGTATTGTTTTAAAAACCGGGCATTAAGTTAACACAAGGAGAGAAGATAAATGGAAAAATCGATATTAACGAGCGCGGGTGACGCTCTTGAGACCGCCGCGAAAAAAGCGGCAAAAACGTTTGAAAAAATGGTCGATGAGGCGAAGGCACGCATACCTCATGAGTTGGATATGGATACCGTTGTCAGGCCCTGTGACGCCAATATCCGGCCGGTTTATCCTGTCAGATATGCTTATATGAATTTTTTTGGTGACACATGGATAGATGCTCAATTACCGCCGCCAATAAGTACGTTTATTGATCCTTATGATGATTCATTAAGTGCCAGCGTTCTGGGGGGCTATAGCATTCGAATGCCAAGACCGGGTTGGATCTATGTCAAAGAAGAAGGGGCGATTAAAACCCAGGGCTCCCAACAGAATGGCAAGTTACTGATTTTCAAATTCAGCCCTGAAATTGTCACCTTAGAGGGCAAAAGGGGGATGGTCACAAAATACACCAAATATGAGCAAAAAGCCGGCGGCTCATCATGGGAAGAAATCCACCCTGCCAGCGGTACAACGGGATTAGGCTATCCTTTTCTGGCGATTGATAAAGATGTGACCCAAATCAGCCTCATTTACAGTGAAGTCGAGCTGGCTAAATCTGTCCTGAATAAGATGGATAATGATAAAAACTTCCGCAAGAATGCGATGCAATTTGTGGATTTAGACAGTGAGGTATCAGATTATGCCATTGATGCCAGACAAGAACATTTCGACGGATTAGTGGAAGATTTCAAAGATCCTGAAAAACAATTTCAGGCATACAAAAATCAATTATCCGATCCGCTTTTACACGCTGCTGATTTGGGGGATATCACGACGGAAGGCAGTTTTTTCATGGATGCCGATATGGAAATGCGTTATATAGACAGTCTTATCTGCCCTTATTACAAAGATAAAGCGAAGATTGTGGTATTGCATGATCCGGTGGGATATCAGCGTGATATTTTAATGGCCTATATGTTACTTAATCTTTGGGAGCTAAGCTATAGTGCAACTAATATGTATCCTCTTACGATAGGGAATTTTGTTGAGATATTATCTGCATCAAAAAATAAAGAAATTAAAAAATGTGTTGAGGAGTGTATTCACCAAGAAAATTGGAAAACTTGGTGGCTTAAATTAACTACGCCGATTAAGAGTGTAAAAGATAGAAAGAAAGAGATTCTTGAATTTTATAAATGTTTTTTTGAAAGTGAAATGATTGCAGGTAAATTAGGTGGGCTTACACATTATTTTAAGAATTTTTTCTCCGTATCTGATAAAAAGGACATTTATACCGAAGGTGATGCAAAAGAATTTGAACGATTCTGTATTTTACACGCTGAATTAATGGAGCCGCTAAAGCATTCAGAGGAGGGATTGTTGGCGATGGAAAGTATTATTGCGGGTCCATTGGCCATAGACGGAAATAGTGCGTGGGAAGTTGCCCTCAATGGAATAGTGAATTCATTGGGCCATGATGGCGTTGATAAAGGTTCCATTGCAAAGTTCCTCAATCGGGGAATAGATATAATACTCAGTGTCGTTGGCAATTTACTGGCTAGACTGTATGTATTTACAACAGAGTTATCATATAAGGGATATTACATTTACATGTGTTGAGTGTTAAACAGGTAACGCATAAACTTGTGCCTAAAATCTTAGATTATTTGGGGCTTGAAATAAAGCAAGGAAAATATTTCGAATTAACCGAGAAAGAATATTATAAGTTTCTAAAAGAAATTGAAGAATATGAAAATCAAGGAGTATCAGGTAAAATTAAGAAAGGCATGGATCATGCTGAGTCTGGCTTGAAAAGGTTTGTAGGGAAAAAAGTGTTTGACTGGTCTAACAGGTTGGATAATTACAATAATAATATAAAGATAAAAATACCGCTGATTAAATTTAAAAGGCCTGAGTTAAATCCTCAGTTTAAGTTTTTTTATAATGCAAATAAGTCTGCTGGCTATTTATTGAGCTCTGGCTTAAGTGGTTTGGATTTATTTATGAAGAGTTATATGTTATATAAATTGACATCAATGTCTCGTTTCGAAAAGAATGCGCCATTTAATGCAAACAGACTTCCTTATTATTATGTTTCAAGCTATGCGAATACTATATTAGGCGGATTAATTGCTGCGAAAGGTGTTTCCGCTATTGGTGGAGATGCTATTAAAGTTGCAGCTAGCCTGGCGGGTAAATTGAATAGCCCCGCAGCAAAAGCGTTATTGGATTCTGCATCACGCAGGCTTCTGTTAGAAAGTGCTTTAATAACAAAATGGGTAAATGGTGGATTAATTACTACAGGGTTTGTGAGTGGAGCACTTTCTTATTACGATGCCTACAACTCTTTTGGTTTTGGTAATGATAAAGAAGCTTATTCTCATATTTCAATAGGTACAGGATCAATAATAATGGCTGTAGGATGGTCTATGGCGGTAGCCGCGTCGGAAGTGACTTTTGGCGTTAGTCTTCTGATTGCGCTAGGCGCTTCACTAATGCTTGGTGGAACATTCGCAGCTATATACTTCAATTGGGTAGATTTGGAAACGTTGTTAAGTAACTGCTTTTGGGGGAATGGGAGTAAGTATGCTTTTTGGAGTACGAGTGAAGATCGCCCGAGATTAAGTTCTCAATTTAAGACAATAATGCGTAATGAGAAAAATACTAGAGATGCATATCGGGTTGAGTTTCAAGAATTTTTAAATATTTTTATTAAACCAACTTTGAAAATTGAAAGCAATAAAAAAGGGGAGATGCTTTATAAATTTATACTGCCTAGTTTCAAATGGGGAGAATCAGATATATACGCAATTAACTTGAAGATGCAGGAATTAAAGTCTGGAAATTATCTGTCAACCGGGTGGTGAGTTCTTTCGCTT
>NZ_JANAIF010000398.1 GCF_024721015.1 Xenorhabdus bovienii | reverse complement strand
GATTTCCCTGAGAGCTACATTCCCTAACCAGCAGGGTCTGCTGCGCTCAGGCAATACCGGCAAGATCAGGATCAGCCTTGAGCATAACGATGCCATTGCAATCCCTCAGTCGTCAACTGTAGAAGTACAGGATAAGATCTTTGTTTTTAAAGTTGATGCTGCCAATAAAGTTACCAGAACGCCAATCACGGTTTCCGGCGCAAGCGGTACCAATTACCTCGTTGCTGAGGGGCTGAAATCAGGCGACAGAATTGTATTTGATGGTATCGACAAATTGAAA
>NZ_JANAIF010000397.1 GCF_024721015.1 Xenorhabdus bovienii | reverse complement strand
AGCTAACTTGTATACGTCCTTTAGTTTTTCAGCGTTCCAATTAAAATCGAAGCGCTTGGATTTATTGATCAATGCGATTTCCTTGAGGTCAATTCTACTGACCGCCGCCGAAATGTGTTCACCTGTTATCGTATCTATGATATACATCGCTTAGTCAAATATATAAAATGTTTAGAAGAAATGTAAACAAAAAAATTTAATCATAAAAGTTTTCCAAATTGGAGTAAGCGGGAATTGGCTATAAAGGGCTTGTTCGGACACTCTGATCAACTGTGTAAGAT
>NZ_JANAIF010000396.1 GCF_024721015.1 Xenorhabdus bovienii | reverse complement strand
TCACCAACGACTCGACGCTTGCCCTCGGGTGGCCTGTTTGCCACAAACTCCAGATAAACACTCTCGTCAACCGCGATACCGTCCTCAGGCCATTTTCCCACATTGAGGTAGTCCTGCTTCAGGACTTCCGGGTAAAACATGTTATTTTTTGCACAATATACATACATGATTAAATCCCTACTGCCCACCAGAAAATATACGACCCATCATCGGGCGCACCCGCCGACTGGTCACAGGTAATGATTGCGCGTTTACCATCATTGAGATTGAAAAAATAGGCGC
>NZ_JANAIF010000395.1 GCF_024721015.1 Xenorhabdus bovienii | reverse complement strand
ACGTAATCACTGCTGGTCAGAATATCGATGGGGTTCATGTGCGCGCCGTCCGTTAAGAAGTTGCCCCATGATTGCCCTGCGCGGGCGCGCAGACAACGCGCGTCCGGTGTCGCGGAGCGGTGACAGGCGGGATTGCGTGATTCTTGCACCATGTCGTTGCAACATACTCCCATCACAAACCCGATGAGGTAAATTCTATGTCATTTCATCATGGCGTCTCGGTCAGGGAAACGACCCGACTCAGTACGCTGATACGCGACATTAACACGTCGGTGATTGGTGT
>NZ_JANAIF010000394.1 GCF_024721015.1 Xenorhabdus bovienii | reverse complement strand
TATACCAAACTGTAAATATAATCCTATATAACATCTCCTAAGTCAAATTTCGTTACATATTACAACTCATTCCACTTAAGCAATTATAATCCATGAATTTTTTTTGTTATTCACATATTTAATCTCTTTGCAATAGTATTGATGGCTAAAAATCGTTACTTATTGGCATCCAAGTATAATCAAGCTAATCAGAATTAATATTCTTTTAAATTGACATATCCGAAATTAAATTCCATTAAATTATTTTCAAATAGATTATAAATCTAAACTAGACAGTTTGGTATA
>NZ_JANAIF010000393.1 GCF_024721015.1 Xenorhabdus bovienii | reverse complement strand
TGCGTGGTTCGACGACTTTCAGTCGTCGGCACCGAAGTGCGCTAACCCACCTACTTCAGTAGGTGGTAGTTAAGTAAACAACATAGTTCAATAAACAAAGTATTAGATCTCGGTTGTGGTTCAGGCGAGTTAATTCCTTTTCTTACATCTATCGCTTCCCAGGTACCTTTTAGCAGGTTTGGTACTGCTACAGTTCATACGCCATGAGATTCACAGGGCGGGATTCCACTTTAAGATCGATTCTTTTATAGCCAAAAAACGTATCTCTACGTAAAATTTTCACCATTTTA
>NZ_JANAIF010000392.1 GCF_024721015.1 Xenorhabdus bovienii | reverse complement strand
TCACCAACGACTCGACGCTTGCCCTCGGGTGGCCTGTTTGCCACAAACTCCAGATAAACACTCTCGTCAACCGCGATGCCGTCTGCAGGCCATTTTCCCACATTGAGGTAGTCCTGCTTCAAAACTTCCGGGTAAAACATGTTATTTTTTGCACAATATACATACATGATTAAATCCCCACTGCCCACCAGAAAATATACGACCCATCATCGGACGCACCCGCCGACTGGTCACAGGTAATGATTGCGCGTTTACCATCATTGAGATTGAAAAAATAGGCGCTGGAATTAC
>NZ_JANAIF010000391.1 GCF_024721015.1 Xenorhabdus bovienii | reverse complement strand
CGCACCCGCCGACTGGTCACAGGTAATGATTGCGCGTTTACCATCATTGAGATTGAAAAAATAGGCGCTGGAATTACTGGCGAGCGTACTGGGATACGATGGCGATGCCATTCCGCCAAAACACGCATGGGGAAACTCTGTCGAAAATGTAATCGTCTCAGAGGATTCAGCCAGCGTTTTCTCTGTATAACCCCATTGGAAAATTACCCCTTTATCCCCGCATTTCCACCACCCGTTTTGATCCAATTTCGCGTCATTTTTATACCCAAACCGGTTATTCGATTCGGTTAC
>NZ_JANAIF010000390.1 GCF_024721015.1 Xenorhabdus bovienii | reverse complement strand
CCTCCACTAATTCTTTCATTAGCGTCCCTCTAAAAATGAAAGAATTATCCACTCAATATTTTCATGCGTAACCCCTGCGGCAATCCCCCGTTCAGCCATCATTTCTTCCAAATTACGCAAACTCAGGGCGTAGGCTAGATACCAACGCACGCACGGGGCGATGATATCAACAGGATAGTGTAAACGTTTGAAGGCTTTTCGGATAAGGGGCATCGTTAGATGGTGTCGTCATGAGAAATTTCGTGCAATAATAATGCCCCACCATTCCATCATAAGAGTTGATTAACCATGA
>NZ_JANAIF010000389.1 GCF_024721015.1 Xenorhabdus bovienii | reverse complement strand
CAAGAAGATGGCGATGAACGGGGCGCGAAAAAGTACCGCTTTGAATGCCGGCACATGAACCGGGGCGGCGCAGTGGGCTATATCGCGAAATACATCGCCAAGAATATTGACGGTTACGCCCTGGATGGCCTGATCGATAAGGAAACCGGTAAGCCGTTGAAAGATGCCGCCTCCGCCGTGACAGCGTGGGCGTCAACATGGCGTATCCCGCAATTCCATTTCTATAACCTGCCCTCTAAAGGGGCGTATCGCGAGTGCCGCCGCCTGCGCAGTATCAGTATTGCTGACCAGAT
>NZ_JANAIF010000038.1 GCF_024721015.1 Xenorhabdus bovienii | reverse complement strand
AGCGAAAGAGCTCACCACTCGGTTGACTGATAACTTCCAGATTTTAAAACCCGCCTCTTCAAGTTAATTGCGTATATGCTTAGTTTTATATTTACAATATTCTATCTTCCCATATACTATAAGCTGATGTTCCAGCAGTCACATGATTCCATGATATAGATTTATAGTTTAATGTAACTTTTTCATATGGCATCATATCATGATCATTTATAGAATGTGGGTATACACAGGAAATATCTGTGATAGTGGCTTCCGTAATTTTTACTTCGTAGAATAATTCTAATTGCCCTGTTTGGCTTGTTCTATAAAAAATAAAACCGCCATTCAGTGACTCATTCGAATCTATTGCCATTGCCAGTAGTGGTGATGACTTGTCGATTGGTTTGATGAACTGTATTGGCTGGTGACTCACGTTCTGCTGGCGTGAAATTGCATGATTCAGGCTGAGTACCTGTATTTGATCTTCGTGCCCTTTTTGATACCGATTCCCTATAGAATCAAGCGTTGAACACCCTGCGGAGATTAAACCTTGCTTCTTACCGTTTAAAGTTAAATAAATCATATATGACATAAAATTACCATCCTAGTCTTTTAGATATGAGAAAGATAAATTAACATACAAATTTAAATTTGCAATAGTCATTCAGGGGGTTCAGTGGAAGAATTGACAAAAATGTAAAGTTACTGAAACCTCAATAAGTTACTTAATCATATTTATCAAAAAGTACACTATTTGGTTATGTTGGAAAAAATCTATCAAAAGTGCTGTTCTAAGTTAATTATCAAATAGTTATAGACGTTAAGATAAACCACTAATATCTCAAACTTATCAAATTTGTCAGTTCTTCCACAGGATCCCAATTATAAATCAATATCATGGAACCATATACATCCGATTATAGCATATGGGAAGATAGAGTCTATTAACTAATAATACCAAACTAAGCATATAAAATATATTCTTAGTGACAAAATGAAATATCCTTAACATACTTGTTCGGAGCCATCCATGATGATTTACTACATGTTATATACCCCTCCAGTTTTAATTCATCATCAACATAAAAAGATAAAAATAAAGTAAGAAAAAAACCTATTATTGACACATATGAAATATATTCTCCAACTTTTCTATTAATAGATTTTGTTTTTCCCAATATTATTCTTAATAAAATATAACCAAGATAAATTAACACAGGGCTAAACCAAATAAATCCTGCGCTCTTCCATGAAAATGTAATGAAATTATCACGCCTAAAAAAACCGATATAATCACTCAATGAGAAAAATATAGATAATGCCTCCATAAAAAAAAGCAATAGCATACCTAAATATAATTTTTATTTACTTGTATTATCCACGACTATATCCACCCAACATATTAAAAAATTGATCTGCTGTAGGAGTTCCAATAGGTATAGTGTTCTTTTAGGATTTTTTAAATTTTTAATTATAGTTTCACTAATTTTAAAGTGATCATCTAACCAATATAAAGAAAACGAAACTAGAATTCCAATAGCAAAAACGCCAAGAGTTACAAGCATAAGACTCCCTCCTAAGGCTAAGATTGGAGTGACTACTAGACCCTTAACCGCCGAAGCAACGCCTATTGATACAGCTAATTTTGCACCATCCATTGTTAAGTTAACAAACAATTCAACTTTTAAATATTAACTCAATTAGTCTATATGCCGCTGAGAATACTACACCGAATCTAGCACCTTGGGCAATCCCACTTTCAATACCTAGCGTACCTACTCCAAAAGACACTATACGTGGATTATTAGCAAGATATCTTGTAGCGTTTAAATAGTTTCTTACTCCAGGATAACCTGTTAACTTTATATATCTTTTCCCATCCTTACCAGCATATTCTTTTGCATCTACACCGAAACTTCTTAAGTCATTTACTATTTTCGCCACCCCATAAGAATCATAGATATTACCAGAAAATGATGAAACTAGATCAGTATATGAATAGATAGTTTTAATATTATTCTTCCATGAATTATAGAAATTAGGGTCTAGTACTTTTAGATAAGCCATTGCTTCACCTTCTGATAAGAAAGCAATAACTTCTTGATTATTTTTAAACTGCCGCTCCAATTCCCATTCAATCTTTTTATATTTTAGATCTTCTATTTATTTTTTAAAATTAAGATGATCTTCATATTTATAATCATCTTCAACTAATGTTCTTAAGCGCGGTTCACATTTCATTTTACAACTCCATTTATATTATATATTTCATTTTAATTTTGTCTCATATTTTATCGGACTCGTCTATTTTTTCTTTAGCATTTCTAAATTATTGAGAACTGGATCAAGTTTCCCTGTCGGTGCATAACACTGTACTTTGAGTTGCTCGACGAGGCGATAAGTGCTGACTATTGCATTATAATTTCTGTCTACGCCTTCGCTAAAGAAAAATTTGGAACTAAAACCAGTAACAATCACTGTAGCCAGCATAGCCCCGCCAACAATCCCCCAAAAGGAGCGCTGAAGCCGATCATAACGCAATTTAAGGTTATCTTCTGCATTCTTGATATTTTTCACAAAGCCACTACCACGATCAGTCATTCGGTCAACCTGTGTGGCTATCGCGTCCATCTGTGCACCCGTTCTCTGCCGGACAGCCCCCACGATATCGGTTTGTTGGATAATGGCCATAATATTCTGGCCAAGTTCATTCGGTACGGTTTTAGCCAGTTCTCTAAACTGGAGCGCTGTCATATCCAATGAGTTTATGGCGCTCCGTTTAACCGCATCCAGCTCGGCCAAAACTTGGGTCATGTGCGCTTTCTGTGTCTCAATGTGGTTCAGCTCAGCCAGTTGTTTAGAGCATCAGTGGCCAGATTCAGTGAGGCTTTGGCCTCCACAATGGCATCAAAAGCAGCGGCTGTGGCTCAGGGGTTTGGTGGTCATGTTCGTCACAATCACCTGCTGTTCTTCCAGAATCGTGAGATAGCCAGCACTCGCGTCACTGCGGAGCTTTTATCACGATGGTTATTCAAAGCTCTGTTTATCCATTATGAAGAAATAATATTCATGTTGGCATTAACTTTGGCATGAATCAATGCTGATACACTCCAATATAGTTGGCTGAGTAAAAAAATAAAATAGAGCGCAGTAGAGAAAAAATACCCTGAATTAACAGGGTATTGTAGGAAAATTTTATGTTGGCATTGAGAACTCTGCGCCTTCACGTAGGTTAGCGGATGGCCAGCGTTGCGTAATAGTTTTACGACGAGTATAGAACCGCACACCATCAGGACCATAGGCGTAGAGATCACCAAACAATGAGTTTTTCCAGCCGCCAAAGCTATGGTAAGAAACAGGGACAGGCAGCGGGATATTGATCCCAACCATACCAACCTGAATACGATCGGCAAAATAGTTAGCTGCCTCTCCATCACGCGTATAGATACAAGTGCCGTTGCCATATTCGTGTTCATCGATAATATCCATCGCTTCCTGCATGGTTTTAACGCGAACGACTTGTAAAACGGGGCCAAAGATTTCTGCTTTATAGCTATCCATATCTGTAGTGACGTCATCAATCAATGTGGCACCGACAAAGAAGCCATTTTCATAACCAGAAACTTTCATGTTACGACCATCAACCAAAATTTTGGCGCCTTGCTGTTCAGCACTTGTAATATAACCGCATACTTTTTGCTGATGCTCGCGGGTAATGACGGGGCCAAAATCATTATTTTTATCACTATGAACCCCAATGGTCAGGGACTTCATGCGTTCTTGCAGCTGAGTGACCAACTGATCAGCAATTTCATCACCGATTGCCACTGCAACAGACAGTGCCATACAACGCTCACCTGATGAACCAAATGCAGCCCCTAAGAGTGAGTTTACTACATTCTCCATATCGGCATCTGGCATGACGATAGCGTGGTTTTTAGCCCCGCCAAGTGCTTGGCAACGTTTGCCGTTGGCTGTAGCGGTCGTGTAGATATACCGCGCGACGGGAGTTGATCCCACAAAACTGACTGCTTTTACCCGTTTGTCAGTTAGTAGTGTATCCACCACTTCTTTGTCACCATTGACGATGTTAAATACACCATCGGGTAGCCCCGCTTTTTTTAATAACTGGCCAATATACAGGGGAGCACTTGGATCACGTTCTGAGGGTTTCAGTACAAAGGTATTACCGCAAACCAGTGCGAGAGGGTACATCCACAGAGGAACCATCGCCGGGAAGTTAAATGGGGTAATCCCTGCAACAACACCCAATGGCTGGAAGTCGCTCCAGGAGTTGATTCCCGGCCCTACGTTTTTACTAAACTCTCCCTTCAAGATTTCAGGTGCTCCACAGGCATACTCAACATTTTCGATACCACGTTGGAGTTCACCTGCTGCATCATGAATAATCTTGCCATGCTCCTGACCAATCAAACGACAAATTTCATCAGCATGCTCTTCCAGCAGTTGCTTATAACGGAACATAATACGTGCCCGCTTTATTGGCGGAGTATCACGCCATTCAGGGAAAGCCGCTTGTGCTGCCGCAATCGCTTCTTCAGCGGTAGCCTTGGAGGCAATAGCAACCTGACGGCTGACTTCGCCAGTGGCAGGATTATAAATATCCTGTAAGCGTGAATGGATATCAGTAACCTTGCCGTTAATAAAATGTCCTACGATACTCATGGCCTTTTCTCCAGTAAATCAGTCATTAATTCCACAATTGCTTATAAATGGTTACCATTTCCGCAATGGTTGGAACTCGTGGATTATTACTCGGTGATCCGGATGCTTCCGCTTGTTTTGCCATTGTTTCCACAACCGCAAAAAAGCGTGTTTTATCAATGCCAAATTGCTCTGGTGTTGGCACGAAAAGCGCTTCATTTAAATCGACTAAAGTCGTTAGTAGTTTTTCACAGGCTACATTGTCGCTGTCTGTTGGTTTTGCAAAAGTTAGTGCGCGTGCACATTCGGCATAGCGCTCTTTGGCTGCATCTAAAGAAAACCGGGTGACAGCGGGAAGCAACATGGCGTTGGATAACCCATGTGGAACATGGAAGAAGGCACCAATAGGGCGGCTCATACCGTGTACTAATGCAACAGATGCGTTAGAGAATGCAATACCTGCCAAGGTCGAGCCTAGTATCATGGCCTCACGGGCAACTTTATTATTGCCATCGTGATAGACCTTGCGCAGGTTAGGGCCGATGAGTTTCATAGCGGCAATAGCCTGACTATCTGAATAGGGATTGGCTTTCTGGCTAACATAAGCTTCGATGGCATGAGTCATCGCATCAATGCCAGTATCTGCCGTAGTTCTTGCTGGAACGCTGATAGTCAGCTCATAGTCGATAATAGCGGCAATCGGCATGAATCCGGCACCTATGCAAAGTAATTTTTCATCGGTTTTTTCATCAGTAATAATGGTGACGCGAGTACATTCTGATCCTGTTCCCGCCGTCGTGGGAATGGCAATGATAGGAAGTCCCGGTTCATTGAATTGACGAGGGAAACGGTATTCATTGACTGTGCCGCCAAATTTACCCATCACAGCGATGGCTTTTGCACTGTCAATCGCGCTTCCGCCACCCAGTGCAATAACGGCATCAAACCGATCACTTTTCATTTTCTTAATTCCGGCCTGAATAGAGGCAGCCGTTGGCTCTGGTACTGTGTCAGTATAAACATCGCTTTCAATGCCAGCATCTTGCAAAATAGATTGCAGTTTATCTAGATAACCTAGCTGAACCATCACTTTGTCTGTCACGATCAGGGGTTTTTTACTGCGGATACTTTGCAGAACCTGCGGAAGACGGGTGATAGCCCCACCGCCTACTTCCATAATGCGAGGCAACACGATAGTGGACATATATAGCTCCTTATCTACATTAAGTACTCGTTTATCAAAATGAGCCGAATAACGAACCGAGAATAATGACCACAACGAGCCCCAGAAGCCCGGCTAATACAGTAACCATAAAAATGTCGAGATAGGAGCGTTTATGGGTTAATCCGCAGATCGCCTGTAATGAAATCACTGCTTTCTTGTTTTATTTGATTATTAAATCGCCCATTTTTCTATTTTTATCATTTTTTGATAATATTTGTATTATTAAATGATAATAAACATCAATCGAATATCGAAGGAAATGAAAGGAAAAAACGAAGCGATCACTTTACCTACAATCCCGTGTAAAGATCGACTTTTTAGTCATACCTCTAAATTTGGTTAAAAAAACACTTTACAAACGATAATAAGAACAATTATCATTATTATTACTTTCAGTGCACCACCTTCAGGGTCATGTGAAAGTACGACATTGCTCACATTGCTTCCAGTGTTTATTTTATAGCCAACTTGAATGTTGGCTTTTTTTTATACTTAACTCAGCTTAGCTACCATTCAAAAATTTTGAACTTTAAGATTAAATTTACAATCTTTTATATTTCAAGCCTTCAATTAGACTACAAAAAACATTGAGGGATTTTGAAAATGATCTACTTACGTAAAGCTTCAGAAAGAGGTCACGCCAATCACGGCTGGTTGGACAGTTGGCATACATTTTCATTTGCTGACTATTATGACGCCAATTTCATAGGGTTCTCTGCCCTTAGGGTGATTAACGAAGATGTGATTGATGCCGGGCAAGGGTTTGGCATGCATCCTCACAAGGATATGGAAATCCTGGCCTATGTGCTTTCCGGTACAGTCGAACATCGGGACAGTATGGGAAATCAGGGGCAAATTTCCGCCGGAGAGTTCCAGATTATGAGCGCAGGAACAGGTATCCGTCACTCTGAATATAATCCGCATGATAGTAGCAAACTTCACCTGTACCAAATCTGGATCATGCCGGAAAAAAATGACCTGTCTCCGCGCTACGAGCAACGCTGCTTTGATTCTGCCAAAGGTCGCCAGTTAATCCTTTCGCCCGATACTCGCGATGACTCGTTAAAAGTATTTCAGGATATGACTTTATGGCGTTGGGCACTGAAAAACGGCGAAACAGACGAATATAATATAGAAAAATCGCGAAAAATCTGGATTCAGGTTGTTCGTGGCGAAGTGACTATCAATGGCGTTCAGGCGACCACCAGCGATGGCATCGCTATCTGGGATGAATCTCATCTTCAATTAATTGCCAGCCAAGAGAGCGAAATCCTGCTGTTCGACCTGCCACCTAACTGATCGCTGATGAATGTTCGATGAATGAAAAAACCCTATCCAGCCAGATAGGGTCTTACGTGGTTTGCTGTGAATTTAACACGGCAACTATTACAGATTAGGCCCTGCTTTCACCAATGCAGCACCTGCGGCTGTATCAGTATATTTGTCAAAGTTATCGACAAAACGCTGTGCCAGATCTTTAGCCTTAACATCCCATTCAGATTTATCCGCATAGGTGTTACGTGGATCAAGAATGCCTGTATCCACGCCTGGCAATGCTGTCGGTACAGCCAAGTCAAAGATCGGCAGCTCAATGGTATCCACATCTTCAATATCACCATTCAGGATCGCATCGATAATCGCACGGGTATCTTTGATAGAGATGCGTTTGCCTGTGCCATTCCAGCCAGTATTGACCAGATAGGCTTTCGCACCTGATGCCTGCATCCGCTTAACTAGCACTTCTGCATACTGAGTCGGATGCAGTGACAGGAATGCCGCACCAAAGCAGGCAGAGAACGTTGGCGTAGGTTCTGTCACACCACGTTCAGTTCCCGCCAGCTTCGCCGTAAAACCAGATAGGAAGTGATACTGGGTCTGTTCTGGCGTCAGACGGGAGACCGGAGGCAATACACCGAAAGCGTCAGCGGTCAAGAAAATCACTTTAGTGGCATGTCCGGCTTTCGATACTGGCTTAACGATGTTTTCGATATGGTAGATAGGATAAGAAACGCGGGTATTTTCGGTCTTGGAACCGTCGTTAAAATCAACTGTGCCATCCGCCAGCACGGTAACGTTTTCCAGCAGAGCATCACGGCGGATCGCGTGGTAGATATCCGGCTCTGCTTCTTTGGAGAGGTTAATGGTTTTCGCGTAGCAGCCACCTTCGAAGTTAAACACGCCGTCATCATCCCAGCCGTGTTCATCATCACCAATCAGCTTGCGTTTCGGATCGGTGGAAAGTGTGGTTTTACCTGTACCAGACAAGCCGAAGAAAATGGCAACGTCGCCTTCTTCACCCACGTTGGCAGAGCAGTGCATGGATGCAATACCTTTCAATGGCAGCAGGTAGTTCATCATTGAGAACATCCCTTTTTTCATTTCGCCACCGTACCAAGTACCACCAATCAACTGCATGCGTTCAGTCAGGTTAAAGGCAACAAAGTTTTCAGAATTCAGCCCCTGCTCCTTCCACTGCGGGTTGGTGCATTTCGCCCCGTTCATTACAATAAAATCCGGGGTGAAGTTAACCAATTCTTCGTCCGATGGACGAATAAACATGTTTTTGACAAAATGAGCCTGCCACGCCACTTCGGTGATAAAACGTACTTTCAGGCGGGTATCTGCATTCGCGCCGCAAAATGCATCCACGACAAACAAACGTTTGCCTGAAAGCTGCTGTGTAACCAACCCTTTAAGCTGAGACCAAGTTTCCTGACTGAGCGGTTTGTTATCGTTTTTACCTTTTCCCTGATCAGCCCACCATACGGTATCGCACGTCACATCGTCGCGGACAATATATTTATCTTTGGGAGAACGCCCCGTGAAAATCCCCGTATCTACCGCAACTGCACCAAGATGGGTCAGTGTGCCACGCTCATACCCTTGCAGTGAGGGCTGAGTTTCTTCAGAGAATAACAATTCATAACTTGGGTTATAAACAATCTCGCTAACATCACAAATACCATAAACCGCAAGTTCCTGCGCAGTAATGCCTTTAACGCTCATGTGTTGCTCCTGATCAGTTACACTTTTTCTCTGCGGGAAATAATAAATAATTATGACTAATTAACAGCGATTGTTATCAAAAAATTGATAATTGCATTACTTTTTTTAGGTTTATATGAGACGCAGGACACGGAATGAAAGGATTAATGAACACATAAAAAAGGGCGTATATTACGCCCTGGAAAAATAATTAATCGCATCAGTGCAGCGATTCTTTTTTCACAATCTTTATTTCGCTGATATCTTTATCATTGAAAATATAGTGCATACCACAGAATTCACATTCCATATCGATTTTGCCATCTTTGAGCAAAATCTCCTGAAGATCAGCATCCGGCAGCGTCACCAGCGTATCAGCACAGCGTTGGTGAGAGCAGGTGCAGCGGAATTCAACCTGTTGAGGCTCATACAGCGTCACATCTTCTTCATGATAAAGACGATGCAAAATTTCTTTCACATCCAGCGTAAACAGCTCTTCTCCCTTGATGGTCGCAGTGAGTTGTACCAGATGATCAAGCAGGTCTTCGCTGCCTTCCTGTGCGCCGGGCAGGATCTGCAATAACATGCCACCCGCCGCCATTTTTCCATCCAGCATTCCTGTGCGGATAAACAGTCTGGTTGGCAACTGTTCCGACTGTTTGAAGTACGCATCTAGACATTCTGCCAGCGTCTCCCCTTCCAGCGCGACAACGCCCTGATAGCGCTCACCTTCTGTTGGCGTAACAGTAATAACCATATAACCATTGCCGACCATATCCCGCAGGCTGCTCGCAGCATCCACATCACCATCAATACGGGCAGTGCCCCGCATCTGCTGTTGATTATTACCATTAATGACCGCCAGTCTGACTGGCCCATCACCTTGAATCTGTACGGTGATATCTCCGTTGAATTTCAATGTGGCAGTCAATAGGCTGGTTGCGACCAACAATTCACCTAATAACTGCTGTACGGGCAGAGGGTAATGGTGATTTTCCATCATCCGCTGGTACGTTTCACTGACGGAAACGAGTTCTCCCCGGACAGAATGGCTTTCGAACAAAAAGCGGTGTAATTGATCATGCTTGGTCATAAATCTCTCTCATCTCACTGAGACGGTTATTCCGACTCGTTTAATTTCGTGTTCTTAAATTTAATCAGTGTACGCCGCTCTTTCTTATCGGGGCGGCGATCGGGGTGCGGCATCGTGAGCACATTCATTTTACGAGCCAATGCCGTTTTTTCCCGATTGATAATGCTTTTTTCCGTTTCCTGATAAAGTTGCTGGGCTTCAGTGGCGCTGCGTCTGTGACTGTTCAATGCTAAAACAGTCACTATTTTCTCTTCATTTCCCTGACGCAGTTTAATTTCTGCATTCAACTCAACCAGTTTACTCGGCTTACTCCGCTGCCCATTATAATGAACTTTTCCCCCATCAATCATTTCACGCGCGATGGAGCGTGTTTTGTAAAAACGGGCAGCCCAGAGCCATTTATCGAGGCGCACAGTCTGATCGGTGTCTGAATTCGGCATGGTTGTTTCTCCCAAATGTCTAATCGAAGCTGGCAAAAAACGGATTGAGGGTAACACAGCCCGCAGACTCATCGCTAATCCATCGGCGGCTGTTTCGAGTTGAAACAATTGTCGTAGTACTGGCCTATGCGCTGGAGCCGCACCTTGTTTCTCTGCCTTTTGCTTATCATCAGAATGGCATTGATGCTCAATATCGCCATGAGTATTGCCAGGAAGAAGCTGCTTCCCAAATAACGAATAAGAGTCACGGAATCGGGTTCACTATGCAAGGTGATACGGCGAGTCCCATTCGCGTCTTCGGACAATTTCGTCACAATTCCGACAGCTTCAAATGGAGCACTCAACAATATGTCAGCTAGCCGCTGTAATTCCCTCCACTGATCCAGTGCGCTGTATTCATAGGCAAGAAATGATGAATAAGGCAATTCAACCAACTGATTCCCTTCCTCGCTGATCAGCAGGACGCCTCCCGGCGATGGGCTGTTCAGGAGCATGCTTATTTTATCAATTTCCCGATAAATAAATGATGCTGTGGTAGTATTAACTAACTTTTCCAGTGCATCTGCACTTACTGAACGTAATAATACTTTGGTTCCATTCAGTTTCCCTCTTTCAGCCTGTTTCAATAGATCATCCCAATCCTCAGCATTGCTCAGATTGACCAGTGCGCTTTTCAGACGAATACAATCAATCTCGTCCATACACAAATTATGCGTCTTCAAGATGACTTGCGAAAAATTGTCGAGTAGTGTCATACCCGATTTCGCAATGGCTTCATTCAGGCCAGGGTTGGTTTTCCGGCTACGTTCAATTGGGTGTAATTGCTCATTGACCGTTGTAATCAATGTTGATGCATTTTCGATAATGTCTGATTCCGGCATGGGCAATGGGCTATCGTTATTCCAGTAGATGCCAGTGCAGTCAAACGCGGCAAATATATGTTTGATTCCACTGGGATTATCATTCAGTCTGGGTGGTGTGTAGCACATCCCGATGCCTTTGACTCGCAGTACATCACCTTCCTTCAGAGGCATATTTTGCAGTTCAGTAACGCTGGTGATGACTTGGGTATTGCTGCCATGCAGCCATGCAAAACTGAGCCGCATAGATAAGCTCACGGGCTGGTAAAAATAAAGTACCAACAGGGCAAAAATGGAAAAAACCACCAGTATCAGATTTTTTCTATGGCGCTGATAAGGATAGTGTTTTTCTTCCTCATGCAATGAGAGGTAGCGCCCCTGCCGAACGACATGGCAATTGGTATATATATCAACTTCAGTATTTCGGTCAAGCTCATGAACGACATACGGTTCCCAATGTGAGGGATAGAGAAGATCAATACCACCCAGAGAGATATTCCTCCGCTGTTCCGGTTCAGATTCACTGAATATCCCCCAACGTTTCGGAATACCACTGAAGCAGCTAATATTCAACAAGTTACGCGAAGAAGATGGCCTGAAAATCGGCCAGAAGCTGGCAATCAGAAACAGAACAGCAGCCAACATTAGCCACGGTAATATGGGCGTTGGCATGAAAAGAGCCAAAAACCAGAACGACAAGCCAATACACATGAGAATGCCTTCCAGAATGCCTGTTGAATGACGCAGACGATTCTCTTCTGGCGTTTCCTTGCGGATATACAAAAAATTGGCACTGGAATTGCCATTTTTCTGGATTGAAGCCTGTGCCGTTTGTTTCACGATTGGCGCAATGGACAGATCTTGCTGATAATCTTTCAGGAAGTGGCCATTCACGGCAATCACAAGAGGCATGGATGTGGTCTGAACAATCTCAATCGTATTCTGCTGCTTGATGAATGACTCAAGTAACGCAGGAAGATGTATCTCTATTTCATCAACATAATAGCGCCAATGCTGCGATTCATCAGTGGCGGCAGAAAAGCGGTTGATGGTGTGATTGATGGTATAAACCGTATCATTTTTGACAGGCAGTGCTGGTTGGCCTGATCTGTGGCTCCTATCTGGCTGCATCAGGGGCAGGACATTTTGCAAATAAGAGTCAATTGCCTGATATTCATCAGCATTCAGCTTACGATGGGCTGTTTTGGCGATTGACGGTAGATAACGCGCGTTATCAGGCCGCTTCCATCTGAAAGTCAGAAAGGAAGCCATTATAATCAGGCTAGTGATAAAAATAGCCAATATAATGACTAGTGAACTCATTTCTTCTCCACGCCCATGACAGCAATAAAGAGACTGGCAGAATAACAACCTAGCAAAATACGCAGATTCAGGCTATTTCTATTCTTGCCTTCTATTTTTAATTTTATTAACAAAATGTTAAATAAATTTTATTACACCATTTCGCAAAATAAAGCCTTTTGTGCAGCAGCAAGATAGCAACAAAAATACATACAAGCGATAATCGCTGTCATTTACTGGCATAATCGGCCATATTAAAGCAAAGTTTGGATGCGTATCCAATTTCATCACAAAAATTGAATTTACCAATAATCTTTCGGTGATTGGATGCATCATTTTTCAATTAGCCAGTGTATGGCAACCATTAGGGGCAAGCATGATTGATCAGAAGAAACCTAAAATATTGAATATAAATGACGTTGCCCATTCCCGTTTATTCAATATTCAGTCTGTTAATCTTGAGTTCAGCAATGGCGTAAAGCGACTTTATGAACGCATGAAACCCTCCAATCGTGAAGCAGTACTGATCATTCCCGTGATCGGCGATGAGTTACTCCTTATCCGCGAGTATGCCGTTGGCATTGAACAATACGAATTGGGTTTTCCTAAAGGTGCCATTGATGCAGGAGAAAGCCCCCTTGAAGCAGCCAATCGTGAACTGAAGGAAGAAGTGGGATTCGGGGCAGCCAAACTGGAACTGCTGACGAAACTGACAATGGCTCCTTCCTATTTTTCCAGCAGGATGAATATTGTCATTGCTCAAGATCTTTATCCCGAACGTTTGGAAGGAGATGAGCCAGAACCACTAGTACAGGTTCGCTGGCCAATCGCAGATATGATGTCTTTGCTGGAACATCCCGATTTCAACGAAGCCAGAAACGTCAGTGCCCTGTTTTTTGCACAGCGATACCTGCAAGCATCAAGCAATGGAACGCGTTAAAACCTATCCCAATCGACAGGTATGTGCCTTCAAGTTTCTGCTTTTGCTGGCTGCGTTTACTCCCCAGTCACATGGTTATCTATATGCCTGGGAATTCACTCACTTGTCATCGCGCTACAACTTGAAATCTATTTGCGATAAAAGATAACGCCTCTTAATATTAATCCTGTCCCCATTTTAAGCCGCCAATCTGACAAAAAACATCAATCACTTAAACTAAATTAATTAAAATAATTACCATAAATAATATGGGTAAAAAGCTTTTCCCTTTATTAAAAATAATTAATAAATATATTTATTATATCGTTAATATTAATAAATATGATCGTCATTAATCCCCAATAAAAAACCTTCTTTCTATTGATTAATAAAACACTTAATCCAGCCAATTGAAATCAAGTGTTTTTTTTAAAAAACGATCAGATCCAAAATATATTTTAGGCTGGATAGCAATCATTGACAGGCCATAGTGTAACCCTACCAATCTGCCAAAAAACATAAACCTGCGTTATGGATTGGTAATGAGAATAAGTTCTCTAATTCATCACACTTTCTATTTAAAAGGTATGATTTATGGCCAATATTCTGGAATCAAGAACCAGCTATAAGACGCTTTTTAATGATAATCAAGATCTCTACTGTCTGCCGGGTTTACCCGAAACCAATGATGGGCCTCTGGCCTATCTGGTTGATTTGTATCAGCAGACTCGACTGTTTGAGAGCGAGGCTGACAAAGACAGTGTCCGATTTCTCAGCCAAAGATGTCCCGATATCGAAACACTGTTGCTTGATAGTACAAACCTCAATAAAACCAGTAGCCTATTACCATTGATCATTGAAGCCTTGGCCCAAAAGGTCAAGGCGCATATCAACAAGAACCAGCCTTTGACCAATTCACTGGCAGAGATTCACTATCCGCTTGCACTGCCGTTTCATTTTCCGCTGAAACAAACCATCGCAGTGTTGGCAGAAAAAGAGCTCCCATTGCTTGAACTGATCCAACAGGCCGATCGCCAATATCCCAATTTTATCGATAACAATCTGAGTTCAGACTCGCTGCAAACAGCCATGATGGTCAGCAGTTCGCTGGCACCGAAACTTCAGACGCTGCTACAGGAAAAATCGCAAAGCGACCAAAAAGATTTCTTTGCCAAATATTACGGCGTTAAAGGGGATGCAGCCGAGGCCGCGTTATCTTTATCTCGTCTCACCGTCTTTACCCAGCAAACCAACCTGAGTTCTCAAGAAGCGGAACGGCTTTTCGCCATCAATGGGCTGTCTGACAATAAAATCACCCACAGTATCGTCACCTATTCCAGCAATGTCGCCAAGCCCACTAATGCGGGTAAACAGTTCCCTTCCGGTGCCAACTACGCAGCTTCATTCATCAATGCCGGCACCGAACCGGCCATCTATCTGGCAAAAACCGTAGACCCGAAAACAGCAAAAGATGTCGTTTTGCTCAAAGAAATCAGCAATGACAATTTCGATCGCATTCAGCGTTTCCTGCATATCCAGAAAGCACTGAAACTGACGTCTGAACAGCTTGATCTGCTGTTGGTAACCGCCCGACAAGCTGAAAAACAACAGGATTTCGCCATTACTGAAGCAACGTTACGTGCTTTGGGCGTTTTCCTGCATTTCCAACAGGAATACAGCACCACAGCCGAGCAATTTGCAGCCTTTATCGGCCAAATTACCCCCTATTCGCTCGAAAACAAACTGTCATTTTTTGATCGTTTGTTCAATGCTTCCGGTCTGTCACAGCAGGCAGCATCGTCTTCAGTACTGGTTTTAGACAATCAGGAATTCGATCCCTCCACGATCGAAGGGCTGGACGCATTAACCGTCAATCAATTGTGTGCTGGCCTGAAGATCGATGATGCGACCTGTCAGATTTTACTCAGCTTAATCATGCAGGCACAAACGCTGACCAAACCCAAACGCTCACTGGATGTGGTATCGGCGCTGTACCGGCTGGTTGAATTACCGCGCCTGCTGAAGTTGCCCGTCAAAGAAGGTTTGGGATTGTTGTTATTGTTGAACAACGATAATCCGAACTACCTGCAACAACTGGCCGGAGTGCCCGTATTAAGTAAAAATGCCGAAGATATTGATATCCTTGATGTGATGGTCCGTGTCATGAATGCTGCACAATGGATAAAACGCCATGAGCTGTCTACATTATCCCTGAATCTATTACTGACACCTTATCAACCCGACGCCAATGGTGTGACTAGCGAAGATATTGAGAATATCGACTGGCTCAAAAAAGTGATCTCCATTCTGCCCGATCAACAATATGCCTTGCTGAGTGAAGATAAAATTGCGGCGGCCATGATGGGATTTCAGGCCAAGCAAATCCCGGTTAATTGGATGAAATCGTTTTCCGAACTGGTTGATGAAAACATGGGAATTATTCAGGGTGATCTAGTTTCAGCAGACAATAGCGCGGAAAAAGCCTTGTCTGAAAAGGTTGGAAAAATCCTGCAAGAACTGGCAGAAGAAGAAGCCTGGAAAGCTCAAGGAGATACGTGGACTCAAATTTTGACAGTTCTGATCCGCGATGCCTTTATCGCTCAGCAAGATCTGGTGATTAAAGCCATCAGCCATGCGTTTAATCTTGATGAAACCCTCTCTTTGCCATTATTACTGTGGACAGGCAACAATCAGGCGACTTTCCTGCGCGATTCCATCTCATTGGCAACTCCAGCCGGCGATCCCCAATTGAAGGCAAAAGCCGTCGCCACATGGTACGACCTCAACCGCTACACCGCGATTGTCAAATCATTCAAATTGACAGCAAAAACGATACAGGCGCTAATCGGGAATCCAGACTGGTTTGGATTGCATCTGCCCGACGATAAGCTACGCGATCTTGATCTCACCTTCTTGCATCGACTGAGCCGTTATGGTGATTGGCTGGATTTATTAGCCAATCACAAAACTGAAGACGACGTACTCTATTATCTGAGCCAAGCCAATCAAATAGGCCAAACGCCACCGCTGGATAACATCTGGACAACCGAGGTTGGACGAGCAAAGAAATCCAACAGGTCACAAATGGCTTCGAGCATAACGTGGCACAAAATGTTATCGGCATCAGCACGATTATGCGCGTCAAAGTATTGGCCGAGAAAAGTGACATCTCTGCCCAGCCCCTGCTGGATGTTGCCAAGCTATCGAACCAATCCGACTATGATCACTGGCAACAAGTCAGCAGCGCACTGTTTGCCGCCTGCACACAGGAAGAACAAACCAAACTGGAAGGTTCTCTCAATGAACTGTGGCGTGATGCCCTTATTGAGTATCTGCTGGGACAATGGGCGCCATCGGATGATAATTTATCCGATATCACCACCGTTGAAGACTTATCAAATTACTTCTTGACCGATTTGCAAGTTGCCACAGAGGTCAGCACCAGCAGAGTGGCTTTCGCTATCGCCAGTTTACAACGCTATCTGTTCCGCCTGTTTTCCCGTCTGGAAACGGGCTATGGCGTACAAACCATCAGTGATGAGCGCATTGAACACTGGAACCGTAACCTGAGCCAATATGGTCACTGGCAGGCATGGCAGAAGCAAAGAAACTTCCCTGAAAACTTTATCGACCCTGCCCGCAGGCTACGTAAAACCCGTGCTTTTGCGGATTTGGAAAATGATTTGGGGCAGTCCAGATTGAACAACAATATGATCCAGACGGCTATCCTGCGTTATTTAACCGAGTTTGAGCGGATCAGTAATCTGCAACTGGTCAGTGGGTATATTGATGGCACTGATCCGGAAAATGATTATTATCACTTTATCGGTAAAAACAACGCTGAACCGGTGGAGTATTACTGGCGCACTCTTGATATCAAGATGCGTGATGACAATGATCGGATCAGCCCATTGGCATGGAGTGAATGGGAGAAAATCACCCTGTCACTGCCAGGAACGTTACTGGCTCTGCGTCCAATCGTGATTTCTGGCCGCCAATATACTATTTGGGTTGAACGGGAAGCCAGCCCGCTGATGAGCGCAGATCAAAAACCATCGGATTATCGCGCCATCAACGTAAAATTCACCTATAAGCAAAGCAACGGTGAGTGGAGCGCACCGAATACCCTGTTCCGACTGGATGGTACCGATTCCAAAGGCGAATACCCGACAAAAGATGGTAAACGTGTCCCCGATAACGAAAACCCGTATCTGAAAGATGAAAAATACAAACCGGGGCTGATCGCAATGGTGGATATACAACGCGAAGGCGATCCGTGGATGGGCGTCTTGCTGTATGACACCACAAAAACAGACAGTAGTGTCTGGAAGAAAAACCAAGACTATTTCCTTGAACTGCGCGACTTACTGCTGGTGGATAAAAAAGCACTCAATAACCAAGATGAAAATACACTTATCTCATCTTGGTACAAAATTTTTAAAAACTCTGACACATTGCAGCACCATTACGTGGGTACTGAGAAATTTATCGAATACAAAGCAAGTGAAGACAATAAGAACCTCATATTGAAGTTAGACGCTAAACTCAGCGGAGATAAAACCAAACTGATTCTGACAGGGACAAATACTTTGATTAAAAGGAATCCCAAAGGATACGGTACAAAATTTAAAATTTTCAATAATATAGAATTTTTGTCAAAACTTCCTACCGAAGACTTTGATGGCACTATTAAAGTTGATAATTCTGACAAGGAATCAATCAAGATACATATTCCTGCCAGTCAAACCAGTCTGAAAACATTCCATCTTACCTGGCAAGGGGATCAAGCACCAACATCAACATTTACTGTATCTTATGGCAGCATCATACTTTTTACTGTGTCTCCTAATGAATGGAAAGACAATACCGTGACTAAACTCGCTGAGTTGAATTGGCTCAATGGTATAGTTTCTCAGCGAAGTGAAACATGGAAACCAGATACGTCAGCACTTGTTGTCACAACAAAGAATAAAGGTTCAAGAGGTAGGAGGACATTTGATGTCCTTTATAATTGGGAATACACAAAATCAAAATTGACACTGACGCTTGATACACCTTCAGGCACAGCCCCAACAATTAAGGAAGTAATACTCAATGGTAGTGCCACCACGGAAGAAATCACTATCCCGATCCGTGCTAATATCGACGAATATTCCTTCACACTATCCGCAACATTAGAAACCGAGTATTCAGGTGCTAACCAACCTCTAGACTATACAGGTACAGTCTCAAATAAATACCAGATCATCGTAAGAGAAAGCGATAGGATCCCTGTTATCACCTTAAGCAGGAATACAAAACAGGCACAATATCTGGACATTACGAGCCTTGGATTCCGCTCCACCGCCATCAGATTAAATACCTTGTTTGGCAAACAATTAGTCGCCCGGGCAACGCAATCCATTGAGCAGGTTTTGTCATGGGATACCCAATCACTGCTAGAACCGACGTTAGATGACAGTACATCATCAACACCAATAGACTTTAGCGGTGCCAACGGAATATATTTCTGGGAGTTATTCTTCCACCTGCCTTTCTTGGTAACTTATCGGCTTAGCGAAGAACAGCGTTTCTACGATGCCCGACGCTGGCTACTCAACTATCTGTTTGATCCCTATGGGTCAATGCAGATGTGGAATTCTCGCCCTATCATCGAAAATGGCAGTAACCTGCCCCCGTCAGTGAAAGAAGACGACTCTGATACCATTGCTTACAGCCTGCCAGTGTATTACCAAAAAACGCTGTTCCATTTTCAGATCACACTCTGGATACAGGAGGGAGATAACCTTTACCGCCAACTAACCCGAGACAGCCTGAACAAAGCAAGTTTATGCTATCAACAGGCACTACAACTGCTCGGTACATTACCGGAAGGTTTGGATGTCACCGGCTGGTATCCTGTCACCCTTGAACAGATCAAGGCAGACTTTGAACCCGATGTTAGGGTCGTTGATGGCCGAAGCAAGCTGGCGTTATGAAGTGGGGGATTATCAGCGCAGAGGCTTTATCAAAACTACGGCGTGGAATGATTCTTATCGTGGCCTGTTGGCGGGCGAATCATTGCAGTTGGATCTGCTGCAAATGGAAAATGCGTGGCTACAGCGCAATGAACGCCGCATGAATATCAAGAAAACCATCTCCCTCAGCGAGTTGCTGACAGCGCATGAATTACAGAATCAAATTGAAAAAAAACAGGTGGTCAGCTTTACACTGAATCCCAAGCTATTTGATACCAATTACCCCGGGCATTACCTGCGTCAGATCAAACGGATTTCCGTGTCAATTTCGCTGAGTACCTTGAGCGTCACACCTATCCTGTCACCAGAAATCAGTGCCGTCCTGACCCAGACGGGCAGTTCAACGCTGACCAGCGCGGATCTTGAAGGAATAAACTGGCTTTATGACCCCAGCAGAAAAGCAGGCAACAATAAGAATATTGTTACCAATCTGCGCGCCCAGCAGCAGATCGCCCTCTCTTCCCTAAGTGAAGATGATGGCAGTGTGGCAAAAGAGAACTGGCTGTACACCCTGATGTTTGATGATGACCGTTACCTGCCATTTGAAGGCACCGGAGCCATTTCAACATGGACGCTGGCATTCCCAGATAAGCAGGTGATCAATAAAATATTCCGTGATCCTCTGCTACCACTGGCCTCATGGCGGTTAAAAGATATCAACATTCATGTGCATTATACGGCCGTGGATGGGGGTAAACAGTTTACCAAAGCCGTCAAAGATAAAGTGGGTAATAAGTAATCCAATAGAGCACAGATGTTGATAAGCTGATAATAATGAAAAGCCCCGTCAGTTTCCCGACAAGGCTTTTTTCCTTGATTCCTGTCGTCAATCAGAATAGTTCCTGATTCTCCCCATTCTCAGTGACTGTCGTTCCTGCTTCTGGAACGGCATATTCCGTTGGCTGTGTACCTTCAATGAAATATTCCTTACGGGTATTGCCCCCACCATTGGATAGCTTACCCGTCGCGCGATCAATGGTGACAGAAACAATGCCTGCTGGTGGTTCCATCACTTTTACCGGTACACCTTCCAGCGCCACTTTCATGAAATCATTCCAAATGGGTTGAGCACTTTTCGCTCCGCCTTCACCTTTCAGGGCGGGTGTACGCCCCAGAGCTCTACTATGCTCATCGAAACCAATCCAGACCGTGGCAACCATATCAGGGCCATAACCAGAGAACCACGCATCTTTCGAGCTGTTTGTCGTTCCTGTTTTGCCCCCGATATCCCGGCGTTTCAAATCACGGGCTGAACGCCAGCCTGTAGCCATCCAACCCGGTTCACCAAAGACATTGGTATTCAAGGCATCATGAATCAGGAACGCTAGCGGCGTACTGATGACATGAGGCGCGTACTGCTGATCATCGTTGTTCGTATTGACCGGAGCACGCTCTAACTCTGACTGGGGCTGAGTCGAATTTTGCGTGACATTGGAATGGGTCACGTTCTCAATCGAATCTTCGGACAACTCAATGGAACGCGCTGTATCACCATAAATCACCGGAATATTTTCACACTGTGGACAGGCTAGTTTCGGTTTAGCTTCAAACAATACCTTTCCTTCATCATTTTCAATTTTAGTGATGAAGTAAGGATCAACCAAATAACCGCCATTCGCCATCACTGCATAGCCACGCACCATTTGCATTGGTGTGAAAGAAGGAGAACCCAGCGCCATCGATTCCGTCCGCACGACATTTTCCCCCGGCAAGCCAAACCGGCGCAGATAGTCAGCGGCATAATCCACCCCCATCGCACGCATGGCTCGAACCATGACCACGTTCTTGGATTGCCCTAATCCTTGACGCAGACGAATCGGGCCATCATAAGTCGGCGGTGAGTTTTTAGGACGCCAATCCGTTCCAGCTCCCGCATCCCAACGGCTGATAGGCACGTCATTAAACATAGATGCCAACGTCAGCCCTTTGTCCATCGCAGCGGTATACAGGAATGGCTTGATGTTGGAACCCACCTGACGCAGAGATTGGGTCACGCGGTTAAACTTGCTTAGCTCGAAATCAAACCCACCGACCAGCGCTTCTACCTCGCCATTCATAGGGTTGAGAGATACCAACGCCGCGTTAACTTGAGGTAATTGTGCCAGCCACCAGGTATCATTGACTTTTCTGACCCAAATCTGTTCACCGGCTCGAATCACTTCATTGACACTGCGTGGTGCCGCCCCTTGCAGACTGTCAGACTTAAATTGACGCGCCCAACGAACACCCGCCATAGTCAGTTCAACTTTACTGCCATCCACCAGCATAGCTTCAGCCTGAGTCGCACTGGACTTCGTGACCACCGCAGGCAGCAATGGACCATATTTGGGCAGGGTTTTCAGCTTATCGACAATTTGGCCCTGGCTCCATGCTGACTGGCTGACAGTCCATAACACTTCCTGTGCGCCGCGATAGCCATGACGCACATCATAATCAATCACATTTGCACGGACGGCATCAACGGCAGCCAATTGGACATTACGAGTAATGGTGGTATAGATCTTATATCCATCGGTATAGGCATTTTCACCATAACGGTTAATCATTTCCTGCCGTACCATTTCAGTCAGATAAGGCGCAGAGAAGACAATCTGTGGTGAATGATAACGGGCAACCAATTTCTCACTTCTGGCTTCATTGTACTGCTGTTGGGTAATGTACCCTTCTTCCAGCATGCGCCCCAATACCACATTACGACGGCCGACTGCACGATCATAAGAATAGAGCGGGTTAAAAGTAGAAGGTGCCTTCGGCAGTCCGGCAATCATCGCCATCTCACTCAAAGTCAACTCATTGGCATTCTTACCAAAATAGACGTTAGCCGCAGCCCCTACACCGTAAGCACGATTGCCAAGGTAAATTTTGTTGAGGTATAGCTCCAGGATTTCATTCTTCGTCAACAGTTGTTCGATCTTAATCGCCAGAAACGCCTCTTTCGCCTTACGTATCAGCGTCTTCTCCCTGCTGAGGAAAAAGTTTCTCGCCAACTGTTGAGTAATGGTACTCGCCCCTTGGGAAGCATGGCCAGAAGTCATCATGACCGAAACCGCACGGATAACGCCAATGGGATCAACACCATGGTGTTCATAAAAACGGCTGTCTTCAGTGGCAATAAAGGCTTTTACCATCAAGGGTGGCATTTCGGAAAGGGTTAGCGGTAGACGACGTTTTTCACCATATTGCGCCATCAACTCGCCATCAGCACTGTACACCTGCATTTGTGTCTGCAATCGGACATCCTTTAAAGTCGCGACATCTGGCAACTGCGGCTCGATATATTTGTACAAACCAAAAATCGAGGCGGTTCCCAATAAAATGCAAACAACGACAAGGATCAAAAAATACTTTATGAACTTCACCTGAAATTTCTCACGCCATGTTAATCGGGCAGTTTATAAACGATTAGTACGTAGTATAAAGGCTATACAGCACTATGGATATGACCTTTCATTAATAGCAGGTATGGAGATCGCTACATGTATTTATCAAAATGGTATATCGGACTGGATGTCCATGAACATTACATTAATGCTCTCGCAGCCATTAAACGTCGTGATGGCTGGCAACTTCGCCATTGCTGGCAATATCGTTTATCAAGCGACATTATTTCAGGAGGACGGCTACAACATCCTGAAAAATTAGGCCACATTTTAATGCAATGGCGGCAAAAATTACCTAAAAAGATTAGCTTACGATTAACATTACCTGTTCAACAAACCTTACAGAAGCAGATCGCCCTACCTACCCATACTCTATTGCAAGAACCAGAACTCGGCTGGTTTATGCATGCCAATGCCGAAAAACAGTTCCCTGTCAGTGATCTTGCGTTGGATTATCGGGTGCGTGGTCAGCAAATTTGTATCAGCGCCACCCGGCAAAAAGATCTCAACCTCTGGCTTAAGCTGCTCGCAGACATCGATTTATCCCCCGATGCCATTGATATTTCTCCCTGCGCATTACGCTATATTGCCAAACTTGCAGGCGTTCCCGATGACGGCTGGTTGATCCACAAACGCATAGCAGACTGGCTATGGGTTGCCCCCGCCAGTGGCCCTTTTAGTTATGGGTTGATATCAATGCAGGCACATCCGCATCTGGCACAAATCATCAGCCAGTTGCCTGTCTCACCAGACATGGCTAGCCCTGAGATTTATTACAGTGACGAACAGCATGCTATGCCAGCAGAACCCGTTCATGTCTGGAACATGCTGACCGCATTTCGCCATTACCAGCTCCCATTACCCGAAAAAACTAATGCCTTCATTATCGCTGCGGGGCTGGCACTGAGGCCGGATGATAGATGATGTATCAGGTTAATTTTTTACCGTGGCGTCAGGCAAGATTGAAACGCCTATGCCGGAAATGGGGGCTATTGTTCTGCCTGCAATTAATGCTCTGCGTATCTGTACTGACGTTTATTTCCGTGCAACAAAAAAACAAACTTGCGAAATATAGCAACCAATTAACAGAAATTAGCCACCAATTAGTGCAATTACAACAAAATATCAAAGAAAACGAACAAGCCGTTCAACACCATCATCAATTGACACTGCAATTAAGGAAAAAACAGACATTCATGGAACAGAATCAAAGATATTTACAGTTATTTCGTCAACTTCCGCACTTATTGCCGGAAAAAAGCTGGCTTACTGCATTCAGTGACGACACCGGCCAATTGGTTTTTGCCGCCAGCAGTCAAAACTACGATGATGTCTCGGACTTACTGGATAACCTGACCGACAATGCCTCACTGAACAATGTCCAACTGAAAAAAATGAGCACCACGGAAGAACATCTCAAGATATTTACTATCGATGCCAACTGGTTAATGGGAGCACCTGATGAAAAGTAATTATCTTGTGTGGTTTCATCGTCCAGCATGGCAGTTGTTTCTGTTGCAGCAATTGCTGGTCATTCCACTCATATTAAGTTTCTATTTTTGGGTCTGGCAGGAGAATGAATACGCAATCCATGACCTCCAGCTCAATATCACCGAGCAGAAACACAATTCGGCGTTATCCGAAAAGCGTATCGCCGAGTTACCCAATCTACCCGATATCCGACAACAGATTCAGCAATTGACAGCAGAACTCAGCCAAGGCAGCAATATTTTGCCCAACAATATCCCGCAAAAAAATGCCACCGTACTCAAACGCCTTCATCAGCCCTTAACCAGCTCTGGCAGTCAACTCATGGAGTGGAAAAGCCATAAGGAAGGCAACCAAATTTTCTGGCACATCATGCTGTTACTAAGCTATGACCAACTCCTCCATTTCCTCAATGAAATTCAACAAGTACAACCTGTTTTGCTGATTAAACACCTCACCATCATCCCTGTCGATAACGATCTGACTGTCCGCATGGTGCTGTCAGATGCCCTCCATGAGGGATAATCATGAACAATCATTTTTTTATTCTACTGGCTTGCCTGTTCCTGCTACTGCCAACCCTCAGTTCTGCCGAAGAAATTAACGCATGGAAAGAAACAGAGAGCGAAATAGCGGTAAGAAATCCGTTCCAGCCACCGAAAAACGAATTAGATGAACAACTCGAATTTTCCCCAGCAGAACGGGATGAACAGGAGCAGGAGATTGAATATCAGGCTATTACTCTGCAATACGCTGACGCAGGGCAGATCGCCGAACAATTACAGAAAAATATTCCGGCGCTACTAACAAAATGGGGCAAAGTTGAACACGATCCCTTAACCAACAGCCTGATATTGGAAGATAAGTTTGATGCCATTACCCGCATCAAAGGTTGGCTGAAAGAGGTGGATACACCACAACAACAAGTACAAATTACGGCCCATATTGTCACCAGCAGCAGAGAGGCTCTGCATGAGTTGGGAATTCACTGGGGCATGGCGGCTGATCCACTAAATCGCTCAATAGGCCTCAACCGTTTGAATTTGCATCAATCCGCAGGTAATCAAAGCCACCGACTGGTACTGAACACTGCCCGCATCCATGCAAGCTTGCTAGAAATGGAGCTCAGTGCACTGGAGCAGGAAAACCAACTGGATATCATTGCCAGCCCAAGGCTGACAGCCTCACACCAACAGCCAGCCAGCATTAAGCAGGGTTCTGATATCCCTTATCTCGTTCAGGACAAGGACAAAACGACGATTCAATTTAAGGAGGCGGTATTAGGTATGGAGGTGACTCCACACATCTTGAGAAAAGGGAAAATCCGTTTAGCGCTAAAAATCAGCCAGAACGCCCCTGGACTCCCCATTAGTCAGGGAGGAAATGAAAATCTGGCGATAGATAAACAGGAAATCGTGACGCAGGTTACCGTCAGAAACGGGGAAACCCTGATTCTTGGTGGCATTTTTCAGCAGAAAAAAGGCGCTAGCCTGCAAAAAGTCCCTTACTTGTCTGATCTTCCTCTATTGGGTGCATTATTTAACCAAAAAGGAGAGCAGCACAGCCGAAGGGAACTCGTAATTTTTATTACACCTCAACTGACCGATATTTAACCAATAAAAAAATAAATGATAAATATCAAACAATTAATAGGCGTAATTATGTCTTTTTCACCAGATTTTCTACTATTTTTCTTGGTCTGACCTGTTTATGGATTTGACGCTGAGAGTAATTTAGCATACAAGGATTATCTAATTGAGTGAGCGGGTCTAACATCACAAGTAAGAGTCTACCCCAATAAACATAAAGTAGGCTCACAGTCAGCCAACAAAGCATAAACCAGACTACAACGGTTCGTGCCAGATATATATAGTTGCAATACAGGTTGATGTGCTGAGATAATTTTCCCATCTGATCTCACATTCTCACTCATGAGGTTTCAGTTTAGGTCCCGTGGCTAATCTGATTGGCGGGGCGGGTTATCATTAACAAATAGTCTTAGTAATACCAAAAACATGGCAGAGAAACGCAATATCTTTCTGGTTGGGCCTATGGGTGCCGGCAAAAGCACTATTGGTCGTCAGTTAGCTCAGCAACTCAATATGGAGTTTTACGACTCTGATCAAGAAATTGAGCGACGTACCGGAGCTGACGTGGGCTGGGTATTTGATGTGGAAGGCGAAGAAGGCTTCCGCGACCGTGAAGAAAAAATAATTAACGAATTGACTGAAAAACAAGGCATCGTACTGGCAACGGGTGGGGGTTCTGTTAAATCGAAAGAAACCCGTAATCGTCTGTCTGCCCGTGGTGTGGTCGTCTATTTAGAAACAACCATCGAAAAACAGTTAGCTCGTACCCAGCGTGATAAAAAACGCCCTTTACTTCAAGTGGATGCACCAGCACGCGAAGTTTTAGAAAATTTAGCTGATGAGCGCAACCCTCTCTACGAGGAAATTGCTGATCTGACTATCCGTACAGATGAGCAAAGCGCCAAAGTTGTTGCTAACCAAATTATCGAATTACTGGAAAAAAACTGATTCACGCTGGTGTGCACAGCAGCAAACGATAAGGCGAAAGGTGATATGGAACAAGTAACTGTTACGTTAGGTGAAAGAAGCTATCCGATTACCATAGCCCAAGGGCTATTTTCTAGCGATGAGGCATTCAAGCTCCTGCAAGCTGGTCAGCAGGTCATGATAGTGACCAACGAGACGGTGGCTCACCTGTATCTTGAACAGGTGAAATCCACATTGCAGGGTATGGGTCTTCGGGTAGACGAAGTTATCTTACCTGATGGTGAACAGTACAAATCACTTTTTGTGGTCAATGACATTTTTTCCGCTTTACTGGAAAATAATCATGGTCGTGACACAACGCTTATCGCTCTCGGTGGTGGTGTAATCGGTGATATGACAGGGTTTGCCGCCGCTTGCTATCAACGCGGCATTCGCTTCATTCAAGTACCCACCACATTACTTTCTCAGGTTGACTCTTCCGTCGGTGGAAAAACCGGCGTCAACCATCCCCTCGGCAAAAACATGATAGGGGCCTTTTATCAGCCAGCGTCCGTTATCATCGATATCAATTGCCTGAAAACATTACCTGCTCAAGAACTGCATGCAGGTCTGGCTGAAGTTATCAAATACGGCATCATTCTGGATGGTGAATTTTTTAACTGGCTTGAAAGCAATATCGAGAAATTACTGGCTCTCGATAATCAGACAATGTCTTATTGCATTCGTCGCTGCTGTGAACTCAAAGCATGGGTTGTCGCTGCTGATGAACAAGAACGCAATGGGATGCGAGCACTATTAAATCTCGGCCATACCTTTGGGCATGCTATTGAAGCTGAAATGGGTTATGGCGTCTGGCTGCATGGTCAGGCGGTTGCTGCGGGTATGGTGATGGCAGCACGGGCATCTGAGCTTGTGGGCACGTTCTCAAGACAGGATACTCAGCGCATTATCAGCTTGCTGGAGCGGGCAAAGCTTCCAGTCAACGGCCCAGTGGAAATGTCTCCAGAAATCTATTTGCCGCATATGATGCGCGACAAAAAAGTCTCTGCGGGAAAATTGCATCTGGTACTGCCTACGGCAATTGGGAAAGCAGAACTTCGTTCTGATATCGGGTCTGATGTCATATTGGACGCCGTCCGCCTATGTCTGCCATCGACCAGCTAAATACACGATTATCTGAATATGGCAAAATTCCTTCTGAGAATAAAAGCTTGAATAATGAATCATTTTCTGGCTGTTATGCTATAAAATAGCTACATTATCAGATAGAACATTATCGGTTTTAGTTAGATCAGGCTGCCAAACCTCTAAAATAACAATTGGCAGTATTATCTCTGCTGAGAGGGCATATGGACGAATTAAAATCAGAAAACAAACAAAAAACAGAAAACGAATTTAAACCTGATACATCTGATCGCCGCCCTCCGCGATCGCGCAGCCAATCCAACCAGCCCAAACTGGCAGTATCCCGCCAGCAATTAATGATTGGGGTTGGAATTCTGGTGCTTTTACTGCTGATTATTGCTATCAGTTCTGCATTGAAATCGCCAACTGATCATGAGAAACAGCAATCCCAGAATACGGCTGAGAAAAACATCGATCTATCCGGCTCTTCTTCACTCTCTACCAATAATCAGAGTAGCTCACCGGAAAATCCATCGGCACCGGCAAGCCATGGCTCACAAGAAATCAGTATGCCACCCATTAGCAATACACCAAGCAAAGATCTTTCTCCAACACCTGAGGCAAGTAGCCACAACCAGCGCATAGAATTGCCCGGTGATATTTCTGATGCCTTGAATCAACAGCAACGCAACATCAATGATACGGTGCAAAAAAACCTGACGCCATCACAGTCCAACTCTATGCAACAGACGGTGATACCGCCAGTTGAACAGAATAAGACTGAAAAAGTTGCACCGCCGAAAATAGAAAAAACGGAAAAAGTGGCAAAATCAGAAAATCATGCCAAATCAACTGATAAACCAGCAATATCCCATCATCAGGCCAGTAAAAAGGGTGTGACCGATACTCGCGGTGATTTACTGAAAGCCTCCGCCAACCGATTCACACTCCAGTTAAGTAGCGCCAGCCGCTCGGATACCTTAATTGCCTTCGCAAAGAACAATAACCTTTCAAATTATACGGTTTATGAAGCGAAACGTGAAGGTAAGGCATGGTTTATCTTGATCCACGGTAGTTATGGTTCGGTTTCTGACGCCAAAAGTGCCATTTCCTCACTCCCGGCTGAAGTTCAGGCCAAAAAACCTTGGGTTAGAAAACTACAACAGGTTCAGCAAGATCTGAAAAAATAAAACTATTTTGATTAGGCGCTGATATGCTGTCCTAAACAGAGTACAATCTGCGGCTCTGAAATTATTGAATAGCTAATTTGACGGCATGAAAAAAAAACGCGCTTTCTTAAAATGGGCCGGTGGAAAATACCCGTTGGTGGATGACATTAGACGTCATCTGCCAGAGGGAGAACGCTTAATTGAGCCATTTGTTGGCGCAGGCTCGGTATTCCTGAATACCGATTATGATTCTTACATCTTGTCAGACATAAATAGTGATCTGATCAACCTGTATGACACGGTAAAATCTCGTCCAGAAGAATTTATCAATCATGCCCGTCCATTATTCTCTCAGGAGTTCAACACTGCGGAAGACTTCTACCGCCTGAGAGAAGAGTTCAACAAAAGCCAAGAACCACTGTACCGCAGTCTATTGTTTCTTTACCTTAACCGCCACTGCTATAACGGCCTTTGCCGCTATAACTCTCGGGGAGAATTTAATGTCCCTTTTGGGCGGTATAAAAAACCTTATTTTCCTGAAGATGAACTTTACTGGTTCGCTGAAAAAGCCCAAAAAGCCTCTTTTGTCTGCCAGCATTACCAAATCACGCTAGACAACGCACCACAAGGATCAGTAATTTATTGTGATCCTCCGTATGCCCCACTTTCGGCAACGGCTAATTTTACGGCCTATCATACAAATAGTTTTAACCTCCTCGATCAAGAAAATCTAGCGAGGATGGCCTATCATCTTTCCTCTCAGCAGGGCATTCCTGTGCTCATATCCAACCATGACACGCCAATGACGCGGGAATGGTACCATCAGGCTTCTCTTCATATTGTTAAAGCCCGTCGGACAATAAGTAGAAACATTCTTGCTCGGAGTAAAGTTGATGAGCTTTTGGCGTTATACTGCCGGAAGTGACTGAGGTTTCTTACCCCTGGAATAATGGGGATAAAACAATGAATTGGAGAAGATAATAATGAAGAAAGATTTTCTGATTGCCCCATCCATTCTATCCGCAGATTTTGCCCGATTAGGTGAAGATACCGCAAAGGTTCTGGCAGCAGGCGCTGATGTTGTCCACTTTGACGTTATGGATAATCACTATGTGCCAAACCTGACCATTGGGCCAATGGTCTGCCAGGCGCTGCGTGATTATGGCATTACGGCACCGATAGACGTTCATCTGATGGTAAAACCTGTAGATCGTATTATCCCTGATTTTGCCAAGGCAGGTGCAACCTACATCACTTTCCATCCCGAAGCGAGCGAGCATGTTGACCGTACCCTGCAACTGATCAAAGAACATGGCTGTAAGGCAGGTCTAGTTTTCAACCCAGCAACCCCTCTCAGTTACCTTGATTATGTGCTGGATAAGCTGGACGTGATTCTGCTGATGTCCGTTAACCCGGGTTTCAGTGGCCAGTCCTTCATTCCAGAAACCCTGAACAAGTTACGGCAGGTACGCAAAATCATTGACGACAGCGGATACGATATTCGTCTTGAAGTTGATGGTGGCATCAAGGCCAATAATATTAGAGAAGCCGCTCAGGCGGGCGCAGATATGTTTGTTGCTGGTTCTGCTATTTTCAGCCAGCCTGACTATAAAACGGTCATTGATGAGATGCGCCGTGAATTATCAAAGGTGGCATAATGGTAACAAGTATTAAGAAAAATCTTCGTGCCATTGCATTTGATCTGGATGGAACATTAGTTGACAGCGCCAGCGGTCTGGCGGAAGCACTGGATCAGGCTCTGATTGCCAAAGGTTTACCTGCGGCAGGCAAAGAACGAGTTGCTATCTGGATAGGTAACGGCGCGGATGTCATGGTTGAGCGTGCACTGAAATGGGCAGGAGTAGAATCCACCCCTGAACTGCATTGTGAAACCCGTAAGCTATTCGATGGGTTTTATGAAACAACCGTGACAACAGGCAGCCAACTGTTTCCCCACGTAAAAGAGACTCTGGCAACACTGGCACAGCATAATCTGCCAATGGCCATCGTAACCAATAAACCCACACCTTTTATTGCGCCATTACTGGAATCATTGGGGATCAGTGAATACTTTTCACTGGTGCTGGGTGGTGATGATGTTAAAGAGAAAAAACCCCATCCTGCCCCGCTATATCTAACAATGGGCATGTTTGGCATCCATAAAGAAGAATTGCTTTTTGTCGGTGATTCCCGTAATGATATTTTGGCGGCACAGGCAGCCGGCTGCCCTTGTGTTGGCTTAACCTATGGATATAACTACGGAGAATCGATAGCATTAAGCCACCCAGATTATATATTGGACCATTTCCCGGATTTACTACCGGCTATCGGATTATCCACGTTGAAACTTCAGGAAGCGTAACAAAATGAATGAACCCACTGTAATGAAACCAAACTCCCAAAAACCTATTGTATTCAGCGGCGCACAGCCTTCCGGTGAATTGACCATCGGTAACTACATGGGGGCATTACGTCAGTGGGTTAAAATGCAGGATGAGTATGATTGCATCTATTGCATCGTTAACCAGCATGCTATTACCGTGCGCCAAGACCCAAATGAATTGAAAAAACGCACGCTTGATACGCTGGCACTTTACCTCGCATGTGGCATTGACCCCAAGAAAAGTACGATCTTCGTTCAGTCACACGTTCCACAGCATTCTCAATTAAGTTGGGTACTTAACTGTTACACCTATTTCGGTGAACTCGGCCGTATGACCCAGTTTAAAGATAAATCAGCTAGTCATGCGGAAAACATCAACGCAGGGTTATTTAGCTATCCGGTTCTGATGGCCGCAGATATTCTGCTTTATCAGGCCAATCAAATCCCTGTGGGAATTGACCAGAAACAGCATCTTGAATTGAGCCGTGATCTGGCACAGCGCTTTAATGCCATTTACGGTGATATTTTCACCGTACCAGAACCATTCATTCCAACGGGTGGTGCTAAAGTGATGTCTTTGCAAGATCCAGCCAAGAAAATGTCAAAGTCGGATGATAACCGTAATAACGTTATTGCCCTGCTGGAAGATCCAAAATCGGCAGCGAAGAAAATCAAACGTGCCATCACTGATTCCGAAGAACCACCACGTGTACGTTATGATTTGGAAAATAAACCCGGCGTCTCCAATTTACTGGACATTTTGGCAGGTGTAACAGGTAAGACAATTCCTCAATTGGAAGCTGAATTTGAAGGCCAGATGTATGGTCATCTGAAAGGTGCAGTTGCAGAAGCCGTTTCTGGAATGTTGACTGACTTGCAGGAACGTTTTCACCATTTCCGCAATGATGAAGCATTACTTAATCAAATCATGGCTGAAGGAGCTGCCAAGGCACAAGCTCGTGCTCAGGCGACTTTAGATAAAGTTTACGAAGCGGTAGGGTTTATTGCTCATCCGTAATAACAATATTATCGAATAGTAAAAATGCTGGCCATAATACTGACCAGCATTACTGAGAGAAATCAGTCTCACTAGTTACTTAATTTTTTCTTCGTAACGCTTTGCTGCCTCATCCCAGTCCACTACATGCCAAAACGCCTTAATATAGTCTGGACGGCGGTTTTGATATTTCAGGTAATAAGCGTGTTCCCACACATCCAGACCCAAAATGGGGTAACCTGAAGCACCGGCAATTTCCTCTCCCATTAACGGGCTGTCCTGATTGGCAGTTGAAACAACCGCAAGTTTGCCATCTGCTTTTAGAACCAGCCATGCCCAGCCAGAGCCAAAGCGGGTTGCAGCGGCTTGCTCAAATTTTTCCTTGAAGATCTCAATACTACCTAAATCCCGCTCAATGGCCGTTTTCAAAGTACCACCCAAGACCGTTCCCAATTTTAATCCTTTCCAGAACAGGCTGTGGTTTGAGTGCCCTCCCGCATTATTACGAATAAAAGTGCGTTTATCCGCAGGGATTTTATCAAGCTGCTGGATCAGCTCATCAATAGGAAGTTTAGCTAATTCAGGGAAGGCTTCCAGCGCTGTATTCGTGTTAGTTACGTAGGTTTGATGATGTTTGGTATAATGAATTTCCATCGTCTGCTTATCGAAATGAGGCTCCAGAGCATCATAAGAGTAAGGTAGAGCAGGCAGGGAATAGCTCATGTCATATCTCCAGTGGTTTAGAATGTATAAGGCTCACAGCTTGTGAACAAGGTGGTTATTATAATGACTTGGACGATAATGAAAATGATTATCAATTCCATATTATAACTATGGTTTCCTTTCCATTTCTCAGTTGCATTTTTTCATTGGATAGAATAACTAAATAAAATCCATAAGTTAGTCGTTCTCCCCAAACATTAAATTATCAACAGAACTAAATTTCTCTCAAACACTCCGCATTAATTGATCATTCCATGAAATCCATTCTCTTTAATGCGTGATCTTACGCCCAAAAAAGAAACAAAATTTCTCCTTACACTTTAGTTAACGTTGTTTTGACATAGTATTAACAATCGCAAGGAGATAAAAATATGACTCAAATAATCAAGCATCTTATTCCTGCTGACATTGCAGAAACGGCCCTGATAAGCAAACAACAATATCTACAAGATTACCAATGGTCACTACAAGATCCTGAATCGTTCTGGGGTGAGAAAGGGAAGATAGTAGATTGGATAAAACCTTATACTCGGGTTAAAAACACTTCTTTCGACCCAGGACATGTCAGTATCCGCTGGTTTGAAGATGGCACTCTGAATTTAAGTGCCAACTGCCTTGACCGCCATTTGCAAGAACGTGGTGAGCAAACCGCTATCATCTGGGAAGGAGACAATCCCGCAGAATCCAGACATGTTACTTATCGCGAGCTATATCATGATGTCTGCCAATTCGCCAATGTATTGAAAAAACTTGGTGTCAAAAAAGGCGATGTCGTTGCGATTTATATGCCAATGGTACCCGAAGCCGCCGTTGCCATGCTGGCATGTGCCCGAGTTGGTGCAATCCATTCCGTGATTTTTGGTGGTTTCTCTCCTGATGCCATTGCTGGCAGGGTTATCGATTCCAATGCCAAGCTGGTTATTACCGCAGATGAAGGGATACGTGCAGGCCGCGTTATTCCATTGAAAAAAAATGTCGATGAAGCATTGAGCAATCCAGCCGTGACCGACGTTGCTAATGTGGTAGTCTTCAAGCGTACTGGTAACACCAAAAACTGGCAGGAAGGCCGTGATTTGTGGTGGCATGAGTTGATCGAAAATGTCAGCACAGATTGCCCTGCCGAAGAAATGAATGCCGAAGATCCACTTTTCATCCTTTATACCTCTGGCTCAACCGGCAAACCTAAAGGGGTTCTACATACCACAGGCGGTTATCTGGTCTATGCTTCTTTGACTTTCAAATACACGTTTGATTACCGTCCGGGTGAAATCTACTGGTGTACAGCCGATGTTGGCTGGGTAACCGGCCACAGTTACCTTCTGTATGGGCCTCTCTCCTGCGGTGCCACATCATTGATGTTTGAAGGGGTGCCAAACTACCCCGATGTCAATCGCCTCTGTCAGGTCGTTGATAAGCATCAGGTTAATATTCTCTATACTGCACCAACCGCCATTCGTGCATTAATGGCTGAAGGCGATAAGGCGATTGAAGGAACCAAACGTACGTCACTACGTATCATGGGCTCGGTAGGTGAGCCAATCAATCCTGAAGCATGGGAATGGTACTACCGGAAGATAGGTAATAGTCAATGCCCTATCGTCGATACTTGGTGGCAAACCGAAACAGGCGGGTTCATGATCACGCCATTACCCGGAGCAGTTGATCTCAAACCAGGTTCGGCTACTTTGCCATTTTTCGGCATCAGTCCGGCATTGGTAGGCAACTCAGGTGAGCCATTAACTGGCGAATGTGAGGGCAATCTTGTCATCACGGATTCCTGGCCAGGACAAGCGCGAACTTTATATGGTGATCATGAGCGTTTTGAACAAACCTATTTTTCGACGTTCAAAGGCATGTATTTTAGCGGAGATGGCGCTCGACGTGATGAAGACGGCTATTATTGGATCACTGGCCGTGTCGATGATGTCCTGAATATTTCAGGTCATCGGTTGGGAACCGCAGAAATTGAATCTGCGCTGGTTTCACATCCAAAAATTGCAGAAGCTGCCGTTGTTGGCATTCCACACCATATCAAGGGACAGGCGATTTATGCCTATGTCACACTGAATCATGGTGAAGAACCTTCCCCAGATCTTTATACCGAAGTCAGAAATTGGGTTCGCAAAGAAATCGGCCCGATTGCAACACCCGATATTCTTCACTGGACGGATTCGTTACCCAAAACACGTTCAGGAAAGATCATGCGCCGTATCTTGCGCAAAATTGCTTCCGGCGATACCAGTAACTTAGGTGATACCTCCACACTGGCCGATCCGGGTGTCGTTGAAAAACTACTGGAAGAAAAGCAATCCATGAATCTGTCTTAAAAAAGTACGCCGCCGGAAGGCGGCTTAATAACGTATCACCAAAAGCAGAGAACTGTGCAGGGACATGACAGATACGTCATGAGTTCCCACGGATTTTTGTACCCTGCGTTTGGCTGTCTACAACGCATTAAGGTGTATCGTTCAAAATCCAAAAGGAGACGCTCTGATGAATCCTAATATTTATCAAGAAATTGAAAATAATCCCCGCTTTAAGGAATTAGTTAAGAAACGTGGACGCTTTGCCTGGTTGTTATCCACCATCATGTTAGTAATTTATGTTAGCTTTATTTTTCTTATCGCTTTTTCCCCTGAATGGCTAGGTACTCCCCTCTATGAAGGCTCCAGCATGACCCGTGGTATTCCTGTGGGTGTCGGGATTATATTTATTTCTTTCATATTAACAGGGATCTATGTTGTCAGGGCGAATGGTGAATTTGATCGTTTGACTTCGACTATCCTCAATGAGGTAAAAAAATGAAAAAAATCGTATTGTCAGCGATGCTGCTATTTTCCACACTCTTTCACAACTTGGCACAAGCGGATGCCATTTCAGGCAATGTAGAAGAACAACCCTTGAATATTCAAGCTATTGTCATGTTTCTATTATTCGTTGGGTTCACGCTTTGCATTACTTATTGGGCTTCAAAACGAACGCAATCACGTTCAGATTATTACACCGCTGGTGGACGCATTACAGGGTTCCAAAACGGAATGGCCATCGCTGGTGACTATATGTCAGCCGCCTCTTTTCTGGGAATTTCCGCGTTAGTCTATACCTCTGGTTATGATGGACTGATCTATTCGATCGGCTTCCTCGTTGGCTGGCCAATTATTCTATTCCTCATCGCTGAACG
Organism: Xenorhabdus bovienii; assembly: GCF_024721015.1. Lineage (GTDB taxonomy): Bacteria > Pseudomonadota > Gammaproteobacteria > Enterobacterales > Enterobacteriaceae > Xenorhabdus > Xenorhabdus bovienii. The sequence continues at coordinate 1,440 of NZ_JANAIF010000038.1, read as the reverse complement.
TCTGAGAAATCTAGGGCGTTACACGTTTGCTGATGTCGCCTCTTATCGATTAAAACAGCGCCCCATTCGTACTCTGTCAGCAACAGGCTCTTTAGTTGTCGTTGCGCTATATTTGATCGCTCAAATGGTTGGGGCAGGAAAACTCATTGAGCTGCTATTTGGGTTGAATTATCACATCGCAGTTATTTTAGTCGGTATTTTGATGGTGCTGTATGTGCTGTTTGGTGGGATGCTGGCAACGACATGGGTTCAGATTATCAAGGCAATCCTGTTACTGGCAGGAGCAACATTCATGGCCCTGATGGTCATGAAAGCCGTAAATTTCAATTTCAATACTCTATTTAAAGAAGCCATCGCTGTGCATTCCCGTGGTCAGGCAATCATGAGCCCAGGCGGATTAGTGTCTGATCCTATATCAGCACTCTCTTTAGGACTGGCATTGATGTTTGGTACTGCCGGATTGCCACATATCGTCATGCGATTCTTTACCGTTAGTGATGCCAAAGAAGCCCGTAAAAGTGTTTTCTATGCCACAGGGTTTATCGGCTATTTTTATATCCTGACGTTTATCATTGGGTTTGGTGCAATATTATTAGTCAGCCCCAATCCCGCGTTCAAAGATGTGACTGGAGCATTAATTGGTGGAACAAATATGTCCGCTGTCCATCTAGCAGATGCCGTTGGCGGTAACTTCTTCCTTGGTTTCATCTCTGCCGTGGCCTTTGCCACTATTTTAGCTGTTGTGGCGGGATTAACTTTAGCAGGTGCTTCAGCGGTTTCTCATGATCTCTATGCCAATGTAATTAAGCAAGGTCAAGCCAATGAGCGTGATGAACTGAGGGTTTCCAAAATTACTGTCATTATCCTCGGTTTTGTCGCCATAGGATTGGGTATTTTATTCGAAAAACAAAATATTGCCTTCATGGTGGGGTTGGCATTCTCAATTGCCGCAAGCTGTAACTTCCCGATTATTTTATTGTCGATGTACTGGAATAAGCTGACAACACGCGGGGCACTCATTGGCGGGTGGTTAGGATTAATTACTGCAGTTGTATTAATGATCCTTGGGCCTACTATTTGGGTCAGCATCCTCGGTCATGAAAAACCAATTTATCCGTACGAATACCCAGCACTGTTTTCTATGTTTGTAGCATTCATCGGTACATGGTTATTTTCCATCACAGATGGATCACAACAAGGTCAGCAGGAAAGGAAAATGTTTCGCAATCAGTTTATTCGTTCACAGACTGGAATTGGTATCGAGTAGGGGAAGGCACATTAATTTTGTTCAGCCAATCTGAGTAGTAAATTATTTTTCAAAAGTCTTTTTAAAATTCATCAAACGCAAAAAAGCCACCCGGTTGGGTGGCTTCTCTGGCTAAATAGGTGTCTGGCAGTGCCCTACTCTCACATGGGGAGACCCCACACTACCATCGGCGC
>NZ_JANAIF010000388.1 GCF_024721015.1 Xenorhabdus bovienii | reverse complement strand
ACACCCGGCATTATCTCTCATCATGGTTGATTATCTGGGGCTGATTGATAAGCCAAAGGCAGAGCGTAATGATCTGGCCGTGGCGCATATTTCTTCCAGCTTAAAACGACTGGCGAAAGACCTCAAAACGCCTGTTATAGCCCTGAGCCAGCTATCCCGCGATGTTGAAAAGCGCCCTAACAAACGACCTGTAAACGCAGACTTACGAGATTCCGGCAGTGTTGAGCAAGATGCGGACAGCATCATCATGTTGTATCGCGATGCGGTGTACAATGAGAATTCCCCCGCAGCGCC
>NZ_JANAIF010000387.1 GCF_024721015.1 Xenorhabdus bovienii | reverse complement strand
ACGCCATTGCCCTTTGATTTTGATATCAGTTTCATCCCTTCGCCACCGACGCCCAACGGCGGGCTTGCTCCGCCGATAGCGTTTGACCCTCAACGGGATCAGACGATGAACCCAGCGGGAAAGCGTGGAATGTTCGACGGTTATTCCACGCTCAACGAGCATTTCCTCGAGATTACGCAGGCTCAGCGCGTAGGCCAGATCCCCGCGAACACACTGAGCGATAATATCAACAGGGTAGTGCAGACGTTTGAACGCTTTTCGGATCAGGGGCATCGCTCTGGACTCGCTCAAAAACAGGGGAG
>NZ_JANAIF010000386.1 GCF_024721015.1 Xenorhabdus bovienii | reverse complement strand
ATTTTACGAATGAAACACGCAAGTTACCGCAAATTATTCAGAGATAAGGAAAGTGAATTGCTTAACAAGATCGCGCTGACAGGTTCACGGAACGTAGCCAGGATAATTGATTTTCATGAATCACAAATCACGCGCTGGCAGCGTCCGCAAAAACTGGATGACATTAGCTTCATTGCGAAAATGGCTCGCGTTTTGGTTGCCATTGAATATGACGCGCCAGACACAAACGTAGTGATAAATCGGGAGGATGCGAAGGCATTAATAGAAGCACTTGAGTATATCCGATACCCAAAAAGAAAAACC
>NZ_JANAIF010000385.1 GCF_024721015.1 Xenorhabdus bovienii | reverse complement strand
AATCTGGAATATCGGGGGCGCAATGATTTTCAGGTCAAGATCCGTGGCTACCGCATTGAGCTGGGAGAAATCGAAAGCGCGCTGGCCTCGCACCCGCAGGTGAAACAGGCGGTGGTGATTGACCGCGAGCATGAAGGCCACAAAGTGCTGGCGGCGTATCTGGTCACGGACGGGGAGCTGTCGGATGAAATCCTGATAGGGCACGTGTCTGCCCGCCTGCCGGACTACATGGTGCCGGCCAGCTTGACCCGGATTGAGACGGTGCCCCTGACCCTGAATGGCAAGCTGGATCGCCAGGCACTGCCG
>NZ_JANAIF010000384.1 GCF_024721015.1 Xenorhabdus bovienii | reverse complement strand
TGGCATGTGACACCGCCTTTTATTTAAGGAAGAAGAGCCCTATCATGGCACATGATGGATTACGGCTGTAGTACTAGCTCTTGTTTATGGCTTTTCCATTCGCTGAGCAATTCCGGTGGTATATTGTCGCGCGTGGTCCGATATTTCAGCTGGTTATTGACAACAAACAGCGTGATTCCATGTTCTAAAGCTTCATTGACGATTTGTACGGCAGTTTTCGTATATCACCTTCTATATCCGTCGTCATTGAAGATGCTTGATTTTTCATTTGTATCAGATCATGATCGCGCTCATGAAAATTAATCTG
>NZ_JANAIF010000383.1 GCF_024721015.1 Xenorhabdus bovienii | reverse complement strand
CTTAGAGCAAGTTATAGCCACGGTGCTGGTCGTTTATCAGTATTGAGTCTACTTGCTACACTGAGTTCAGTTGTACTTTGGCTGATTGGTTTTTATGCCGAAAATAAAGGAATACATCTTAATTATCAGGCAAATAGTATTAAATCAAGGCGAGTTATCTCTCATCTTACATTAGCGGAGAATGTATTACGGCATTCCCCGCTAATATTATTTGAAATCGTTCTTAATAACACACTCAAATATCTCGCCAAAATCTACCAAAACATGGTTTTGATTTATTAGCGCTAATTTGTGGGGATCCCTCAGCGC
>NZ_JANAIF010000382.1 GCF_024721015.1 Xenorhabdus bovienii | reverse complement strand
TTAATCGACTCCCGTTTGACACGCTCCGGCCAGTCCATATCCCAGCGGTCAACCGACCACGCCCACGCCAGATAGGGTAACAATTTCACCGGACAGCGATCCGGATGCCACAGCTCACGAAGGGGGACGGGAATATCGGCCAGACTGGCGAGCGCTTCAGCGGCGGCCATTTCCAACGGGGAAGAGCCGACCGGCAGCAGGCGGTTATTCATCGGAACCCCCAATGATGACCTCCGAACGGGTGCAAAAACTGGCCTGGGTTTTATCCAGCACCATGTCTTTAGCCGGTGTTTTCAGGTCAACACGCTGG
>NZ_JANAIF010000381.1 GCF_024721015.1 Xenorhabdus bovienii | reverse complement strand
CCTTTTTTATGGTAATTGCACAACAGCTTCATCAGTGCCCGAATACCATACTCTGGTGATTCAAACCGACAGAACCGCTTTTCTATACTCGGGTCATGGGGCAATTGACCCTGCCACTTATTCGCTGAGTGGTGGTCAATGTTGCCGGGATTGTTATTACGAATGCCTCTGCTCATCTTTGTTCCCCTGTCAGTCTGTTCCAGAAATAGGTTAAGGCGATGCTCCCCATTGCACCGGACACGCCAGCACTAACGAACATCAGGTATAAACTCAGTCCCGCTTCGAGACTGATAAATCCGCCTATCAGTCC
>NZ_JANAIF010000380.1 GCF_024721015.1 Xenorhabdus bovienii | reverse complement strand
TGCTGCAACCGGATAACAGCCCCATCAGGCACAAGGCGATTGGCGCAATCATTATGGGCAACAACCGATTTGATGACCGTTTTGGTTTGCTCAGAATCCACGGCTGACCGATCCCGGCTTTCGCTATTAATTCGTGAGATGTCATTGATGATCCTGATGGACTGAAAGGCGTTGTCGGTGATGGCCTGCTGATTCTTATACTTCGCATCCAGTTCCGTGTAGGCTTTGGCTTTCTCCCGATACTCACTGTAATAGAACCAAAGCAGACCGGAGATAATCACCAGAGCGCCGAGGGTGAAGTACTGGCTGTTGA
>NZ_JANAIF010000037.1 GCF_024721015.1 Xenorhabdus bovienii | reverse complement strand
GGTGCGTGGTTCGACGACTTTCAGTCGTCGGCACCGAAGTGCGCTAACCCACCTACTTCAGTAGGTGGTAGTTAAGTTCCATCAAGGATTTTTGCGGCAACGGATAACCACAGAAAGTCTGGCAGGGTTGTTATTTCTGGATAGCTGTGGGGAATTGATACGTGCAGTTTCGATGCAAACCATATTCTTATAACCTTCTTTACTCATATCTTTCATACTGCTGGAAAGTTCGGCACCGGGATTCCAGCAAACTACATCACTATGGTGATAATGGTGAATTTCAATAGTTCGTTTCCACGGTGTATCACTGAGTAGGCTGAAATCTTCTGGTTCAGTATAAATACGGTCAATTCGTCCTTTAAAAGTCAGATCTTCGTGAACGTACTGTTTTTTATCGGCAACGGTATCGATAAAATGAGCACCAAGCCCGCTGACACAGATTTGATTGACATCACTGATATTGAAGTAAGAGTGGAGCGCACATGTTGCTTGATATTCTCCGTGAGACTCCAGCTCTATTTCGCAGGTTTCCCCTAACTTAAAACGGGCAATGAGTGTGAACTCGTGTGACCATAACTTATGTGTATCGGCGTTATCTTGTAGCGTAAATGTCAAGATCACGCCGTTTTCATTTTCATGGTGTGCCCTGAATTCCCAAGGTAAGATCCGTGCAAAACCGTGACTGGGAGCGCTTGTCGAGCCAAACCAAGGCCAGCAAATGGGAATGCCACCACGAATGGCTGTACCTGTATTAAATTCAGTGTTATCGCTTAACCATAATACAGGTTTTTCGCCACTGGGCTGCCATGTAATAAGATGTGCACCCTGAATACTGATTGCGCCGCGCACTTTAGGGTGTGAAACAACAATCAGCGGAAATCCTTCAATATTTCGCTGACTGATATAAGGAGATATTTGTTCTACAACCGGTAATGAGAAAATTTTATCAAGCATCTGTCATGACCTTATGTAAACCTGAGTTGGCGGTTGACTAGGAGCAAGAATAGCTCAATGTTTTTAAGAGATAAATCGGAATAGATAAAAAATAAAGCCACCTGCTTAAGGTGGCTTTATGAACGCAGATGCTATTCAATTATTTAGAGATATGAGCAACCAGATCCAGAACTTTATTAGAGTAACCCGTTTCGTTATCATACCAAGAAACTAGTTTCACAAAGTTATCGTTCAGCGCAATACCTGCTTTTGCATCAAATACAGAAGTCAGTTTTTCGCCGTTGAAATCAGTGGAAACAACATCATCTTCGGTGTAACCCAGAATGCCTTTCAGTTCGCCTTCTGAGGCTTCTTTAATTGCATCACAGATTTCTTTGTAAGTTGCTGGCTTAGCCAAACGAGCAGTCAGGTCAACAACAGAAACGTTAGGAGTAGGAACACGGAAAGACATACCCGTCAGTTTGCCGTTCAGTTCTGGGATAACTTTACCTACAGCTTTCGCGGCACCAGTAGAAGATGGGATGATGTTCTGTGCTGCACCACGGCCACCACGCCAGTCTTTTGCTGATGGGCCATCAACAGTTTTCTGAGTTGCAGTTGTTGCGTGAACAGTGGTCATCAGACCTTCAACGATACCGAATTTGTCATTGATAACTTTAGCCAGTGGAGCAAGGCAGTTGGTTGTGCAAGATGCGTTGGAAACGATCTCTTGACCTGCATAGGCATTGTGGTTGACACCCATAACGAACATTGGCGTGTCGTCTTTGGATGGGCCAGTCAGAACAACTTTTTTCGCGCCGGCAGCGATGTGCTTACGTGCAGTTTCGTCGGTCAGGAAAATACCGGTTGCTTCCGCAACAACATCAACACCCACTTCGTTCCATTTCAGGTTAGCTGGGTCTCTTTCAGATGTAACGCGGATAGTTTTGCCGTTAACAACCAGCTGACCATCTTTAACTTCAACAGTACCGTTGAAGCGGCCATGGGTTGAATCGTATTTCAGCATGTAAGCCATGTACTCTGCATCCAGCAGATCATTGATAGCAACGATTTCGATGTCTGAACGCTCTTGTGCGGCACGGAAAACAATACGGCCGATACGACCAAAACCGTTAATACCTACTTTGATAGTCATAGTATTCCACCAGCTATTTTTTAGTGAATTAAAAGTTGTTTCTAAAGTTACCAAAATCTTGTCAACCGTCAAGCGGAATCGTGTCAACAATTGAAAAAAATCAATTTAGAAATTACTATCTGAACGCTTGTTAGACAGCCAAGACAACTCTACGCCTTCCATTATCGGGGCATAAGTAGATATTTAAAGTTACCATCGGTTAGATATGTGAGACTTATCACAATTAGTAGAGCAAATTGCGATGTTGAATGGGTTAGAATGCTTCTCAACATTTTGATGTTGATTTTTTGTTGTTTTCGATGCTTTTTTATTGAAAATATTGGCCTTAAAAGGTGGTCGCTATGGCTAAAACTAAAAATATTTCCCTTTCTATAGAACAGCTTAGTGAAGTTCAGCGCTATGTTACGCAAAAAGCAGGAACCGAACCGCCATTTTCAGGAAAACTGCTGCATAACAAAAAAAGTGGCATTTACCACTGCCTGTGCTGCCGTCAGCCATTATTTGTTTCTGACACTAAATTTGATTCTGGCTGTGGATGGCCAAGCTTTTACCAGCCGTTCAATGATAAATCCATCAATTGTCTTGATGATTATTCTCACAACATGCATCGAATAGAAGTGCGTTGCAGTCACTGCCAGGCACACTTAGGACATGTTTTTCCCGATGGCCCCAAACCGACAGGAGAGCGCTTTTGCATCAATTCTGCGGCACTGCGCTTCATTGACGAGGAAACTGGGGATGAAACAGAAGGTTAGTTTCGTTACTGGGCCTGTTTTTTGACAAAACAGTAATTAGAGAAAAAACGATTCAGCATAATGTACGTAGCCGTAAGGAAATATCGATGAAGTTGGATGATTTACTCTCCGCCATGACACCTGAAATTTATCAGAGATTGGTTCAGGCTGTTGAATTAGGCAAGTGGCAGGATGGTGTACCGCTAACGCCGGAACAGAAAGAGCACAGTTTACAGATGGTGATGCTTTGGCAAGCCAAGCATAATCACGATCCTGAACACATGACGATTGGTACGGATGGCCAAATTACCATAAAAAGCAAACAAGAGTTGAAGGCCATGTTCCAGTCAGAAATGGTCGTGAAACTAAAACCACAGCCAGAAGAATGAGGAAATAACCTCGTCTTGTGCAGTGATTCGACGAGGTTATGTTCTGGAATATTATGTCCAGAAGTATTGGCTGTCGGTTTAAGAAAGTGTTGTTATTTCATGCAGTGGGATTAGTTTAGCGCCTTTAGTTGCCATTTCCTTAAATGCCTTCAGGCTGTCATCATCCTGAAGATTGACCCCACGACAACCATCAGTAATCACGTAGGTTTCATAGCCTTGTTCCAGTGCATCCAGTACTGTAAATTTTACGCAGTAATCCGTAGCAATACCCAACACAATCAGTCGTTGAATATTTTGATCCGCTAGCCACCCATGCAGTCGGGTTGCGTTCTTATGGTCATTATCAAAGAAGGCACTGTAGCTGTCTATCTGCGGATTTTCACCCTTACGGAAAATTTCTTGGATAGCGGATTGATTCAACGCAGGATGAAAATCTGCGCCGAATTGCCCTTGTACACAATGAACGGGCCACCATATTTGAGGAATGCCATTGAGCAGCCCAGATTCTCCAACAGGCTGACTGGCATTAACTGCAAAACTCATATGATTGGCGGGATGCCAGTCCTGACTTGCGATAACAGTGATATTGTTTTTCTGGCAGAGGCTGATGGCCTTATTCGCTATTGCGATGATCTCTTCACTCTCTTTGACTGCCAGTGCTCCTCCCGAACAGAAATCATTTTGCAGGTCGATAAGTAATAGTGCTGTTTTCATTATACCTCCGATTTCTTTTTCTATTATTCATCTGAATAGCTCAATTCGCCACGTAGATTCTGTTGCATAAGGTGGCGGATCTCTTCGGATTCATAGGACTGGCTCAATAAATAGTGCAATTTGGTCAGGGTGGCTTCAAAAGTCATGTCATAGCCACTGATTACACCTGATGTAGCCAGAGCGTGGCCGGTTGCATAACCTTCCATGTTGACTCGCCCAGAAATACATTGTGTTAAATTGACCACGATAATACCCCGTTCAGTCGCTTCCCTTAAGATCTTCAATAAATCAGCGTGCTGTGGGGCATTACCAACACCATAGGAGCGCAATATCAGTGCCTTGACGGGTTGCATCAGGATATTTTCAACAACTTGGCTGGATAATCCCGGATAGATAGTCACAACACCAATAGGCTGTGATGTAATCTGGTGTACGGTAAACTCATCATGACTGGCAGGTATCGGGCTTGTATTGAACGTACGGATGTTGATCCCTGCTTCGATCAGTGGCTGACAGTTGGGGGATGTGAAGGCCTCAAAGCCATCGGCATGGGCTTTAATTGTTCGATTCCCGCGAAACAGTTTATTGCTGAAAAATAAGCCGACTTCGTTGATGGGATAGTTAGCAGCTAGATACAGTGCATTAAGCAAATTTGTCTGACCATCAGAACGTAGAGCTTCCAGTGGAATTTGTGACCCTGTCACGATCACAGGTTTTTTAAGATTTTCAAACATGAAAGAGAGTGCTGACGCGGTAAAAGCCATAGTATCCGTACCATGCAGGATCACAAAGCCATCGTAGTAGTGGTAATTCTGGTAGATATCGTTGGCGATAATTCCCCAGTCGTTTGGACTCATATCAGAAGAATCAATCAGAGGCTGGTGTTCACGGATGGTAAAGGTTGGCATTTCTGGACGATGAAACTCTGGCATCTGCGCGAGTTGTCGTTGTAAATGACCAGAGACAGGGATGTAGCCATTAGGGGAGCGCTGCATCCCAATTGTGCCACCAGTGTAAACAACGTAAATAGATTTCTTCTGCATGTTAACGCCTCAATAAAAATACTCAGCCGGATTATAGGGAGTATATGGAATAAAAAAAGCCTGATGTAAGGATCAGGCTTTAAATTCGATGATATTGTCTAACGTTATTTTTAGCGGATATCCGCACAGTTCAGGCAGAACGTATAGATATTCTGAGGATCATTCATGCGGTTATAAAATACAGCTTGTTGTTTCATATCTTGCGCAATTTGGGCAATCGGAGCCGGCAACATTGATTGCAGGGCATTTGGCAGCAGTGTTTGTGCTGATGAGGAAAACTCCAGCATGAGTTTTTCAGAGAATGAGAGTTCTGGTTGCATCCAATTCAATGATACTGTTTTGATACCAGCTAATTGAGCAGCTTTATTGACTGCATCATCAAAGTCACCTAACTGATCGACCAGACCATTCTTCTTGGCATCACTGCCACTCCAGACTCGACCCTGAGCGATTTCTTTAATTTCATTCGGTGTCTTCTGGCGAGATTGTGCGACCAGTTCGATAAATTTATGATAGCCACTTTCAATAGACAGTTGCATGACATCAGAAAACATAGGGTTTATTCCTTTGGTTACTGAAATATCTGCCAACGGATGCGTTGAAATACCGTCTGTATTCACACCAAGATAATTTAAGCCTTTTTCATAAGTATTGAGAACACCAAAAACACCGATAGAGCCTGTCAGCGTATTTTTGTCAGCGATGATGTAGTTAGCTGGGGTTGAAATCCAATAGCCCCCTGAGGCAGCAAGTCCTCCCATGGACACAACAATCGGTTTTTGATTTTCTTTAACAGTACGACCTTCTTTATCTTTTACTGTTGTGCCTTCACGGATAGCGACGAGTTCACTGCGGATAAGTTCAGATGCACTGATACTACCCCCGGGGCTGTTCACGCGTAACACAATGGCTTTTATATTTGGATTCAGGCGTGCTTCACGAAGTTGTTCCGCTATGGTATCACCGCCCGCTATGCCTTCTGATTGTCTGCCATCCATGATTGCACCTTCGGCAATAATTACGGCAATGTTGCTATTGCTTTGATCAGAATTTTTGATTGGCTGCTGTGCGATATAATCATAGAGGCTGATATAATTGAAATGTTTGTTTTTTTCATCCCAACCAAATTTGTTGCTTAATTCTGTTTCAATGACATTCCGAGGTTTAATTTCGTCAACTAACTTATTTTTTGCAGCATACAGTGCACTATCTCCACCAGTTTGACGGAGTTTTTCAATAAACTGGATAGGTTCCGGCAGCACTTTATCGGCAGGGATTTTTCTGTTAACTGCAATCGTATTGCGGTAATTGTTCCAAAGTTCATTAAGCCAGAGGCTATCTGCTTGACGTGCTTCTTCGGACATATTGTCCCGTGTCATTGGCTCTACCGCTGATTTATATGTGCCGACACGGAAAATATGGGTGGAAACTTTCAGACTGTCCAATAATGACTTGTAATACAGATGATTAGTTGAGAAACCATGAAGGGACACGGCTCCCTGTGGAGAAAGGTATACTTTATTGGCATAGCTGGCTAAATAATATTGTGGTTGGCTATAATTATCACTGATGGCGATAACGGTTTTACCCGCTGCCTTAAACTCGTTGATGGCCTTGCCAATATATTGCATGGAAGGCTGATCGGCGCCGAGAAAATTATCTAGTTTTAATACCATACCAGTAATTTTAGCGTCATGTTTTGCCCGTCGAATACTGTCAACAATGTCGAACAGAGACGTTTCCTGCGAGCTACTACTGGATGCACCGATAAGATCCCGCCCAAATTGATCTAATGGACTACGGGCGGAGACTTGATCCACAACAATGCCAGACAGATCGACATATAAGGCTCCACGATAATCATCGCCAGATTTGGATTGTTGCTGATAAACCAGAATGCCAGTAGCTACTACAATCACTAGTAGGATAAAAATCAGATTTGAAATAAGTTGGCGAGCGAAATTTAGCAGTTTCCAACTCCATTTAAATAATGCTGCTATAAACTTCCATAAAGTACGCATGTCGTCTCCAAGTATGAGAGCAAATAGGGTTATCCTAATCAGCTAATCCGTAAATGTCAGCCGGAAATCACAGGAATGACTGAAAAAGTAGTTTCTGTACTTTCATTTAGTAACGATTAAACAGAGAATGTTGAGCCGTGACAAATTATCTTATTCAGGAGGAAATTATGAATGCTTTGGAACTTTTGTTGAATCGTCGTTCAGCTTCACGTTTAACCACGCCCGCCCCCGAAGGAAATGAGCTGGAGTATATTCTGGCGGCAGGGATGAGAGCGCCAGATCATGGGGCATTGCGTCCTTGGCATTTTGTCGTCATGCAGGGCGAGGGTATTGATAAATTCAGTAAATTGTTGGAAAAATCGGCGATTGAGAATGCTTTGGGCCAAGAAATTGAGGAAAAAGCGAGAAATGCACCTTATCGTGCACCCATGATTATCACTGTTATTGCCAAAGTTGTTGAGAATACGAAAATACCTGCATGGGAACAAATCGTAGCGGCTGGCTGTGCGGTTCATGCCATGCAAATGGCGGCTGTGGCTCAGGGGTTTGGTGGAATATGGCGTTCAGGATCATGGACAGAAGATCCAGTTGTCAAAGCAGGTCTGGGATGTGGAGAGAATGATAAAATCGTCGGGTTCCTCTACTTGGGAACACCGGTACTCAAAGCACCAGAAAAAGTAGCATTACCAGATTTAACTAACTTTGTTAGTTATTTCTAAGTGGAGCCAGCTATGTCAACTGAAATCCGTCTGACTCAGTATAGCCATGGTGCTGGATGTGGCTGTAAAATTTCGCCAAAAGTGTTGGAAGCTATTCTGCACGGTGAGCAGGCAAAATTTTTTGACCCAAATCTATTGGTTGGAAACGAAACACGTGACGATGCTGCCGTATACGATATCGGCAATGGTACCGGCATCATCAGTACTACGGATTTTTTCATGCCGATTGTTGATGATCCATTTGATTTTGGTCGCATTGCGGCCACTAATGCCATCAGTGATATCTATGCGATGGGGGGAAAGCCCATCATGGCGATTGCAATTTTGGGCTGGCCAATTGCTAAATTATCCCCAGAAATCGCGCAAAAAGTTATTGAAGGAGGCCGGGCCGTATGTAAAGAGGCTGGCATTTCTCTTGCTGGTGGGCACTCGATTGATGCGCCTGAACCTATTTTTGGCTTGGCCGTGACGGGTATCATTAATATCGATCGTGTGAAACGCAATAGTCAGGCAAAAGCGGGAAGCATTTTGTTCCTGACTAAACCTTTAGGTATTGGGGTATTGACTACTGCTGAGAAGAAAGGACTACTTCAACCCGGGCATCAAGGTATTGCAAAAGAAACGATGTGCCAGCTAAATAAGGCAGGTGCAGATTTCGCTGGTATCGATGGCGTTACAGCAATGACAGATGTCACGGGTTTTGGCTTACTTGGGCATCTGGGGGAAATCTGTGAGGGTTCCGGCGTTCAGGCAACGGTCAACTTTTCACAAGTCCCAAGATTGCCAGATGTTGATGACTATATTGAAAAAGGCTGCGTACCCGGAGGAACAGGGCGCAACTTTGACAGTTATGGACACTTGATTGGGGAACTGACAGCACGTCAGCGCCATCTCTTGTGTGATCCACAAACTTCGGGTGGTTTATTGCTGGCAGTACTGCCAGATGCCGTGGAAGAGGCGAAGGCCATTGCACGAAGCCACAACATTGATTTGATTGCCATTGGTGAACTGACTGAACCACGCTCAGACAGGGCATTGATTGAAGTTATTGAATAAATTCCATGCGTCTTTTTATTGCAGAAAAACCTAGCCTCGCGCGAGCTATTGCAGATGTTTTGCCTAAACCCCATCGTCGGGGGGATGGGTTTATCGAATGCGGTAACAACCAATTCGTGACTTGGTGCGTAGGCCATCTATTGGAGCAGGCCGAGCCAGATGCCTACGATAGCCGTTATGCGCGTTGGGTCTTGTCTGATTTACCAATCATTCCTGAAAAATGGCAGTTGAAGCCACGGGTTGCTGTGGCTAAACAACTTAACACGATTAAATCCCTTCTGGAAAAAGCGGACGAAGTTATCCACGCAGGTGACCCTGATCGCGAAGGGCAGTTACTGGTGGACGAAGTGCTGGATTTTCTGAGCCTTAGGGATGATAAAAAACAGAACGTCCAGCGCTGTCTGATTAATGACCTGAACCCCCAGGCGGTAATCAAGGCGATTGAACGTCTGAGGAGTAACCGGGAATTCATCCCTCTGTGTGTTTCTGCACTCGCCAGAGCCAGAGCCGACTGGCTCTATGGCATTAACATGACTCGTGCTTATACATTATTGGGACAGAATGCTGGCTATCAGGGAGTGTTATCTGTCGGACGTGTCCAGACACCGGTTTTGGGGTTGGTTGTTCGTCGTGACGAGGAAATAGAGCACTTTGTGCCGAAAGATTTCTTTGAAGTTAAGGCGCACATTGTTACGCCAAACGAGGAACGATTTACGACCTTATGGCAGCCTAGTGAATCCTGCATTGATTTTCAAGATGAAGAAGGGCGGCTCATACACCAGCCATTGGCAGAGCATGTAGTGGCTCGTATTACGGGACAGCCTGCTTATGTTACTGCCTATCAGGATAAGCGGGAATCAGAAACGGCACCGTTGCCATTTTCTCTTTCTTCCTTGCAGATTGAAGCGGCCAAGCGTTTTGGTTTAAGTGCTCAGAATGTACTGGATATCTGCCAGCGACTTTATGAAACCCATAAACTGATCACCTATCCGCGTTCTGATTGCCGTTATTTGCCTGAAGAACATTTCGTCGGGCGTCATGCTGTCTTGAATGCCATCTCGATTCATTCTTCTGATTTACTTCCGCAGGATGCACTGGAGAGTGATAAGAAGAACCGTTGCTGGGATGATAAGAAAGTTGATGCGCACCACGCGATTGTTCCTACTGCTCGAAGCAGACAAGTCAATTTGACAGAGAATGAAAGGCAAATTTATGGTTTGATTGCCAGACAGTATCTGATGCAGTTTTTACCAGATGCGGTATTCCGTAAATGCACGATTGAACTTGATATTGCGGGTGGCAAATTCCTTGCTAAAGCGCGTTTTCTGGCCGAAGCAGGTTGGAGAACTCTTCTTGGCAACAAGGAGCGGGATGAGGAGAATGAAGGCACTCCATTGCCTGTTGTTGCCAAGGGGGATGAGCTTTTGTGTGAAAAAGGGGAAGTGGTGGAAAGGCAGACTCAACCGCCGCGCCCTTTTAGCGATGCGACTTTACTATCCGCTATGACAGGTATTGCACGATTTGTACAGGATAAATCACTGAAGAAGGTGCTACGTGCGACGGATGGATTAGGTACAGAGGCAACAAGGGCCGGTATTATTGAACTGCTGTTCAAGCGAGAATTCTTGTACAAAAAAGGGCGTAATATTCATGCTACGCCTGCTGGACGAGCACTTATTCATGTATTGCCGGATATGGCTGTATTACCGGATATGACTGCACATTGGGAATCCAGATTAACGCAAATCAGTGAAAAACAGTTTCGTTATCAGGATTTTATGCTGCCCCTTCAGGAAACGTTACAGCAGTTAATCGGGCAGGCGAAACAGTATCGAAACTTGAAAGCTTTTAGGGACTTGCCTCCTGTTCCCGCAAAAGGCAAAAAAGGAAAAACAAAACAGGTAAAAAAGGGCAAAGAAAAAGTGAATAAAACGGAATAAGAGTAACCGAAATGATAACACAGCACCGTCATTGAAGGTGCTGTGTTTCATGTTTGAAAATTATATTCTAAACTCTGCCCAGACCGGTGCATGGTCAGAGGATTTTTCCATGCTGCGGATAGCGTAATCTATGCCAGAAGAGAGGCACCGTTCTGCCAATGGGCGGCTGGCAAGCAGTAAATCAATGCGCAGCCCTCGATTATCATCAAACCCTTTTGAGCGATAGTCAAACCAAGAGAACTGGTTGCTGGCTTCTGGATGCTGTGCCCGGAATGTGTCGATTAAGCCCCAGTCTTTAAGACGGCCCATCCATTCTCTTTCTTCCGGTAAAAAAGAACACTTCCCTGTTTTTAACCAGCGTTTCTGATTATTTTCTCCGATCCCAATATCGAGATCAGTTGGGCTGATATTCATATCACCCATAATGAGAATATGTGAATCTGGAGATTGGTTTTTTTCCAGATAGCGATTCAGATCCTGATAAAATCTCTCTTTTGCCGGAAATTTAACCGGATGTTCACGGCTTTCGCCTTGAGGAAAATACCCGTTGATTATGGTCAATAAGCCTTGCGGCGTTTCGATATCAGCCATAATGATGCGCCTCTGTGCTTCATCATCATCAGTAGGAAAGCCTTTACGAACAGCAACGGGTTGCTGACGGGTGAGCAGGGCAACACCGTAGTGGGATTTCTGGCCGTGATAGAAGATGTGGTAACCAAGCTTGCTAACTTCTTCTAAAGGAAACATTTCATCATGAACTTTTGTTTCCTGCAATCCGATAACATCTGGTTGGTGCTGTTCAACGATGGCAGCAAGTTGGTGAGGACGCGCCCGCAGGCCATTAATATTGAATGAGACAAATTTCATATCGTTATAATCACCTTTAGAATAAGCTGTTTTTCAATGTTAACAGATATAAATAAGAATGTAACTACTTATTAAATAATAATTTTTAGCTGATTACTTGGATATTTAGCTATTTTACTCCTATATGTCATACTATACTGAATATAATACTCTCATTACCTGAAATTTTGAGTGAGTAATCGTTTTTAAATAATGAAAACCATAGAATTAATAAGTGGTAAATTAATGAATAAATAACGGTATGTTAGTTATAATGGGTTATATTAAACATTCGATATTATAATTTTTGCAAGTATTTTTATTTTATAAATTTATTTTGTGTCACGCATTACAAAAAATAATTAATGAAAAAGTAGAAGAGTTAATCAATCTCTGATAGAAAATTAAACGTGTAGGTCATGCTTATATTTATTAATGGCTTACAATCACGGTGGAATATTCATCATGATATAGATGAATAATATAGTTCATCTAAACCGCATTATTGCATCAGGGACTGGTATTTTTATATAAATGCCATTTGAAAAACATTTGTTTTTATTGTACAAAATTATACCTTCATAATATCAAGTTTGATTTAGCGGTTACCTGATGAGAAGGCCATTTCAAGGAAATTATTTTAGCCACAAGTTACATAGGAACGGTGAATTATGTTTTTTTCTCGTAAATTAGAAGCATTCATGGCGGTGGTGGAAATGGGTTCTTTAAGCAAAGCGGCAAGAGTGATGAACCGTACGACTCCCCCAGTCGCTAAATCAATTAAAGACTTCGAAGCGACGTTAGGAAAGCGCTTATTTAAAAGGGAGAAGTTTGGGATGATTCTGACCAAAGACGGAGTGGAGCTATATAATGACCTAAAAGAACTCTATTTGAAAGAGAAAGAAATTACAAAGAAACACATCAGCGGGAGTATTTGTAATGTTGTAAATATATACCATGATTGGGGTAAGAAAAAGCATCTAATTTCGCTTTATAAAGCAGCAGACAGAAATAATGCTCAGGTTAATATATTACGCTTCAGTTATGATAACATCGATGAAATAGTTGACTATGAGGGCAATACGATAATTTTAAGTTCAGAAAAAGTACTCAGTGATCGATTCAGCCTTGTCCGAAAAATTGAAGGGCCAAATTTAGGGATCTGCTGCCGTAAAGAATTATTGGATGAGGTTCATGGCGACTTTACTCAATTGCTGAAAAAGAGAACATGGTTATGTGATCCAGTACTCTATAAAGGTAATTTGATAAAGAATTTAGAAGAAGAGATGATAAGGAATGGAGAGAAAGTCAATATACGGCAAATGGATAGTATCGAGTGCTGTCTTAATTTTATTCAGTCAACAGATTATATCTTTATTACAGATTCCCACTCTGGTGCATTGGAAGAGGGAGAAAGCTTAGGCTTCATTCCAATATCACGAACTGATGCAGTTAATCAGTGTTATGTCTACAAATCAAAATCTCATTCAAGCGTGTTAAATCGCTTTATAGACTCTGTCAGCGATATGGAGTAATCAGATTGCATAAGCGGAGCGAAATGCCATACCCAAGCTCCGCTCTTGGTGCTTATTCAAACACGCTAATTTTGTAATATTCATCTGCTCTTTGAGCGAATTACTTGTTCTTTCCCCATGCTGACACCTGTTGATTGTGGCAGTTGATGAAAGTAACAGAACATCTATTTGATGGTGTGGGGGAAGGATAATTCATCACTTCTTTCCCCTTCCTACGGATCAACGCGTTTCGCACATTGTTATCTTACTTCACATATTGTTATTTCGCTGTGCTCAATTCGAACCTTGATCGGAGGTTTTTGTCTTACTCAAAGTGGGAATTTATTGAATTTTGGATTTATTGGAGATTAAGAGTATTTCTTTGATGGATGGTGGTGGGGGAAGGATTCGAACCTTCGAAGTCTGTGACGGCAGATTTACAGTCTGCTCCCTTTGGCCGCTCGGGAACCCCACCAAATTTTTTAATTGTATGCTATCGTTGACAGCGGACGGCATAATATCAGATAAGCCGCCGCTGTAAAGTAGATAATTGAAAATAAAGTATCAAATGCTGTTTTTTTAAACTTGATGCTCAAATCCCATTCCATCAGGTCAGATCATCAACAGCAATAAGCCCCTGACAGACAAAAAATACTTTATTTTTTATCAAAGAATGACAGTACGATTACCATACACAAAAACCCGCTGAGAAAAGACCCAGTGCAATGCCTGACTCAGCACATTTTTTTCAACATCCAATCCTGCGCGCTTCATTTCCTCGGCAGTATAGGTATGATCCACATTTATCACATCCTGTGTGATGATTGGGCCTTCATCCAAGTTATCATTCACATAATGTGCAGTAGCACCTATTATTTTGACGCCACGCTCATAAGCCTGGTGATAGGGGCGAGCACCAATAAAAGCAGGCAAGAATGAATGGTGAATGTTGATGATTTGGTTCGGATAATGCTGAACAAATGCTGGCGTCAAGACACGCATATACTTAGCGAGTACAACATAATCGGGTTTATATTGATCGATTTGAACCATCAATGCTTCGTCATGTTGTTCTCGGGTTAAACCATCATGACTAATGTAGTGGAACGGAATATCAAATTGTTCCACCAAGTGTTGCAGGATAGTATGGTTGCCGATAACGGCAGCAATTTCGACATCCAATCCACCGTAAGCGCTTTTCACCAAGATGTCACCAATACAATGAGCTTCTTTTGTCACCATGATAACAATACGGCGACGACCCGCTGTATTTAATTCACGGTTTGAACCCGCAGGCAAGGCATCATCCAGATCGGCTAGAAATGTTTCATCATTGAAAATACCTTCCAGCTCTGTGCGCATAAAAAAACGGCCAGTACGATGATCTACAAATTCATTATTTTGAACAATATTCAATTGATGCTTGTAGCAAATGTTCGTGATCTTTGCGATTAATCCTTTGGCATCAGGACAGATTGTACGCAAGATTTTTTTTTGTATGTTTGCGTTTTGCATGGATTACATGATCCTTAAATGTTCTTCACTGTGTGTGAGTTGTTGTGTTTGATATTTGGATATTGATCTAGCCACAGCACTTTTTGTATTTTTTGCCTGAACCACATGGACAAGGACTATTACGGCCTGTTTGGGGACGTATGCCATCTAAATAAAACCAATGCTGGTCAATGCGCAAAAAACGGGAGCGCTCATGAACCAATTGCCTATCTTGTTTTCCTTGCTCAATAAAGCAGGCTGAAAATTCGACATAGGATTCGTTATTATGTTGCCCTTCAACTGTCTCAATCACATTTAGCCCTAGCCACTGTACACCCGCAAAACTCTGTTCTATTTCAGAACGCCAGCTTTCAGCTTGACAATCTGGGTGCCAGGTCGCGATGAGATAATCTGCATTTTTTGTTGCATAAGCACTATATCTGGAACGCATCAAAGATTCGGCATCTGGAGCGGAGTGGTGATTTTCAAGATAGGGGCCGCAGCAATGTACGAAAAGTGAGTCGCTGCCACAAGGGCATATTTTTGTCAAAATAACTCCGGTTGTTTAAGTAGTTGCTGTTAATATGACCGATACTGCAAAGATATGTAAGAGTACAAATAGTAATGACCTATTGGACTATGATTGGCTGATGATACCCGAATATGGGTAATAGCCGCAATGCTTGGTAAGGGGCTACTGTTGTGGAAAAGGTATTGCAGGGTAAGAGGATATTAGTTGTAGAGGATGAACCCGTTTTTTGCTCCTTATTAACAGATTACCTAAACTCTCTGGGTGCGATAACGATGTGTGCATCAAATGGAGAAATGGCATTACAGACGGTTGATAGAGAGATAAAACCTGAACTCATTTTCTGCGATTTAAGCATGCCTATTATGGATGGCATTGAATTTATGGGCCATATGGCGATTAAGGGGTTGACTATTCCTATCATTATTGTTTCCTCTACAAATAAGATGACGGAGATAGATGATGTGCTGCGCCTTGGAGCTAAAGACATTCTGCTAAAGCCGATAGCCAATCTCAATGAGGTAAAGAAAATGGCTTTGGATTATTTACATCCGAAGGTATTTATGTCTGATACGATAGAGCAAAACCGCCTGATTCAGGAACTGTCGAAACTAAAACAAAATACGGAATCAGTCTGGTGTTTATTACAACAACTACAGCCACCTGTCTCCCAAATTATTGCTAACTGTAGGGTAAATTACCGCTTATTAAATACAGTAGGTAAAATGGGTTTGGTTTTTGACATCACAGCACTTTCTGATCATGAAATGATTTTCTATTGTCTGGATATTAGCCATTCGAAAGATAATGGTGCTGTATCTGCACTGCTATTGAGAGTGGTTTTCAATAATTTATTGAAAAAACGAAAGTTTCATAAAAAAAGTGGTCTGCCAGATATGCAAGAGATCATGAACTGGGTGAACCGGATATTAAATGATACGGAGATTTTGGAACCACTTCCATTATTATTGGGTTATTACAATACGCATAATAAAACCATCTTAATGTCATCAGCAGGATTAAGTGCGCGTATTCAGTCTGGTAATCATCAGCAGCAGCTGGATAGAGGGATTCCTCTTGGTACGTTGAAGATGATTCATTCACATCAGGTATGTGAACATAGTTCTCTTTGGCAGTGCCGCATATGGAATAACAAAAATCAAATAAAACTGATGTTTTCCCCACCATTTTATCAGTGATTCTATAGCATTTATGCATCATTCTCAGGCGATATTACACATTGAATTATGGGAATGTAATTAAACGCCAGCGCACTGTAAATCTAGTTGATTTAGCTGGTATACTCGGGCGCATTATTTTTTACGCCTGTTTACGCGGGCGATTTTCTTCACACATACGTTTTTTCAGAAAGTTAGTGTTATTGTTTAAGCTGCGAAAGGCGTTTTTTCAGCGACAACAAATCCGTAGGAGACAATGTAATGTCAGTTATAAACAAAAAGGTAAAAAAAGCTGTTATTCCTGTTGCTGGTTTGGGAACAAGGATGTTACCGGCTACCAAAGCCATTCCTAAAGAAATGCTCCCGCTGGTTGATAAACCACTTATTCAGTATGTCGTTAATGAATGTATTAAGGCGGGTATTAATGAAATTATTCTGGTTACACATTCATCCAAAAACTCTATAGAAAACCATTTTGATACCAGTTTTGAGCTGGAAGCGATCCTTGAAAGGAGGGTCAAGCGCCAGTTGCTAGATGAAGTACAGTCAATTTGCCCAAATCATGTGACAATTATGCAAACCCGTCAGGGGATCGCAAAAGGATTGGGCCATGCGGTGTTATGTGCTAAGCCACTGATTGGTGATGAACCATTTGCTGTCATTCTGCCAGATGTCATTTTGGATGAATACAGTACAGATTTGTCGAAATATAATTTGAGTGAAATGTTGTCACGCTTTAATAGCAGTGGAGCGAGCCAGATTTTGGTTGAACCCGTTCCTTTGGAAAGCGTCGCCGATTATGGGGTTGTTGATTGCCTTGGTGAAAACCTGCAACCTGGTGACAGCAAACCTATTGTTCGTGTTGTTGAAAAACCCAAACCGGAAGAAGCCCCATCGAATCTTTCCATCGTTGGTCGCTATGTGTTGTCTGAAAAAATCTGGCCATTATTGGCGAAAACTGCACCTGGTGCAGGAGATGAAATTCAGCTGACAGATGCCATTGCTATGCTAATGGAAAAAGAACCCGTTGAAGCTTATCACTTGCAAGGCCGCAGTCATGATTGTGGTAATAAATTGGGTTATATGCAGGCATTCGTCGAATATGGTATGAAGCATAAGGACTTAGGTGCAGCATTCAAGGATTGGATCATGACATTGCAGAATCAGATCGAAAAATAATCTATTGGTAATTTAAGGTGTGATATGAAAGTTACTGTATTTGGTATTGGCTACGTGGGCTTGGTTCAAGCAACTGTATTTGCCGAAGTCGGGCATGATGTGCTTTGTGTCGATGTTGATGCAAAAAAAGTCGAAAACCTGAAAAATGGCCAGATCCCTATTTTTGAGCCAGGTTTAGTGCCGCTTGTGAAGAAAAATTATACGGAAGGGCGCCTGAATTTTACAACGGATGCTAAAGCCGGTGTTGCACATGGCAAATTACAGTTTATTGCAGTAGGAACGCCTCCTGATGAAGATGGATCAGCAGATCTTCAATATGTCACTGCCGTAGCCCGTACTATTGCGGAAAACATGGATGGCTACAAAGTCGTTGTTGATAAATCAACGGTACCTGTAGGTACGGCTGATAAAGTCAGAGCAGTTATGCAAACGGTATTAACTCAACGCAGCGCAGATTTTCCATTTGATGTTGTTTCCAACCCTGAATTTTTGAAGGAAGGGGCAGCGATTTCTGACTGTATGCGGCCTGAGCGTATTATAATTGGCTGTGATAATGACAATGTGATTGATGTGATGCGCGAACTGTATGAGCCATTTAATCGTAATCATGATCGTATGATTGTCATGGACATCCGCAGTGCAGAGTTGACTAAATATGCAGCTAACTGCATGTTGGCAACTAAGATCAGTTTTATGAATGAAATTGCAAACTTGGCAGAAATGTTAGGGGCTGATATTGAGCATGTACGTCAGGGAATAGGTTCTGATCCGCGTATTGGCTATCATTTCATTTATCCAGGATGCGGATATGGTGGTTCATGTTTCTCGAAAGATGTTCAGGCATTAATCCGGACTTCCGAGCAAATTGGATATACACCTAAAATACTTCAGGCGGTGGAACTGGTTAACGAAAAACAAAAGAGTAAGCTGCCTACTTTTGTTAAACGCCATTTTGGTGATGATTTATCAGGTAAAACATTCGCAATTTGGGGATTATCATTTAAACCTAATACGGATGATATGCGTGAGGCATCAAGTCGCGTATTAATGGAAGCATTGTGGGAAAGCGGCGCTAAAGTGCAGGCATATGATCCAGAAGCTATGCAGGAAGCTCAGCGTATTTATGGCCAGCGTGATGATCTTTCTCTGATGGGAACAAAAGAAGCGGCATTAAAAGGTGCGGATGCTTTGATTATCTGTACAGAATGGCAGAACTTCAGAGCGCCTGATTTCGATATAATGAAGGACTCAATGAAGTCGCCAATAATTTTTGATGGGCGCAATCTTTATGATCCAGAACGCCTGCAATCGCGTGGATTCACTTACTATGGCATTGGTCGTGGCGCCTCTATCAATCCAGTTGTTTGAGTTATGATATGAAATTTTTAGTGACAGGTTCTGCTGGTTTTATTGGTTTTCATGTTAGCCAGCGATTATTGGGTATGGGGCATGAAGTTGTCGGTATCGATAACATCAATGATTATTATGATGTTAATTTGAAGCAGGCGAGATTAAATTTATTACTCCCTCATCCGAGTTTTCAATTTGAAAAATTGGATCTGGCCGACAGAATTGCAATCCCGGAATTGTTTGCTAAACACCAATTTCAGCGAGTCATCCATTTGGGCGCTCAGCCGGGTGTTCGTTATTCAATACAAAACCCAATGGCATATATTGACGCCAATATCATTGGTCATATCAATATTCTTGAAGGATGTCGTCATAATCGTGTTGAACACTTATTATATGCATCTTCAAGTTCAGTGTATGGATTAAATAAAAAGCAACCGTTTTCCACCAATGATTCGGTTGATCATCCTGTTTCTTTATATGCGGCGACGAAAAAAGCTGATGAGTTAATGTCTCACAGCTATTCGCATCTCTATCAACTACCAACAACGGGATTGCGGTTTTTTACCGTATACGGGCCGTGGGGACGCCCTGATATGGCTTTATTTAAGTTCACTAAAGCCATGTTAGAGGGCCGGTCAATTGATGTTTATAATCATGGTAATATGGTGAGGGATTTCACATATATTGATGATATTGTCGAATCTATAATCAGATTGCAAGATATCATTCCTACTCCTAATAAAGACTGGTCAGTTGAAGATGGGGCGATATCTTCCAGTTCTGCTCCGTATCGTATTTACAATATTGGTAACGGTCAGCCGACAAAATTGGGTGATTTTATTGAAGCTATTGAAGCGTCATTAGGGATTAACGCCAAGAAGAACTTTATGGAAATTCAGGATGGCGATGTGTTATCAACTTGTGCGGACTCCAGCACACTTTATGATAAGATTGGCTTTTCACCTGATACCCCAGTGAAGGAAGGGGTGAAACGGTTTGTCGATTGGTATTTGGATTTTTACCAGAAATCGGAACAATGACAAGGCAGTAAAAAGGAGCGGTTCGCTCCTTTTTTATAATTCTATGTTAATAAAAAACTAAGTTAGTGTTAAATTTGTTTTTAGCACATCGTGAATATGCAGGCGATTTGGCCGTTAATATAACCCTCTGTACCCTTACATCAGCCAATAAATAACTTAGTTAGATATATTAATCATAAAACAAAAATACCCTTGATAGGGTATTTTTGTTATTAAGTTTACAAAACAACTGATTAAATCAAGAAATCTTCCAGCTTTTTGCCTTCTTCATCAATTGCTTTTTTGATTACAGCTGGTGTACGGCCTTGGCCAGTCCAAGTTTTAGTTTCACCTTCGTCAATGTATGAAAATTTGGCTGGACGTGTAGCACGCTTAGATTTGCTAGTGGCTTTACCGCTTAAAGCATCTACTAAATCGCTTAATTCAATGCCGTCTTTCTCCAGCATTTCACGGTATTCTTGAAGCTTACGGCTGCGCTCTTCTATTTGTGCGCGAGCTTGGCTGTCTTCGTCACGACGTTCTTCAACAACAATCGTTAGTTTTTCCAACATTTCTTCTAAGGTAGTAAGTTCACATTCTCTTGCTTGTGCGCGCAAGGTACGGATGTTATTTAAGGATTTTAAATTTTCGCTCATTGTCCTGGTCTCAAATTATAATGATGATGGCTGATGTACGGATAATAATAGAATGCTATTTTATTTTCTGCAATAGTGAATTTACTTTCTCAGGCTAAAACATATCATTTTAAAACGCAATTCTTTTAGCAATCGATATATTGCGTTTTAATCCTGCTATTGGGTTTATCATTTCTCAATAACCGTTTGAGGTAGATTACTACAAAGCTGAGAGGGAGATAAATTTCTACGTATAAAACTAATTTATAGTCAATCCGTAAGGAATGTTAACTGTTCTTCTCAAAATAAGGTAAAAAACAAGGATGAGATGAAAGTTTTTTTATGGGTAATCCATTAGTTATGATTATAGTGATTGAATTGAACAAAAGTAAACCACTTTGATTATTAATATGCAAAGAATGGAAAGAAAAATAACTATTTCTTTTTGATGTTAATTTCGTTCGTTTATCATGCCGAATGCGCTTATGGAGTTGATTTTATATACACAAATGTGATGATTATCATGAAAATAATCTTTTCTTATTTGTTCTAATTTCTTTCTGCTACGTTGAATTCGTCAATAACAGGGGATAATTTCAGGCGGAATTTGTGGTAAACTTGCAAAGATTTATCACCTGATTAAATTTGACAAGAGGATGGACGGGCCAATGGCTCAACTTTATTTTTATCATTCTGCCATGAATGCAGGAAAATCAACTTCTTTATTGCAATCTTCCTATAACTATAACGAAAGAGGAATGAGAACGCTGATTTTTACAGCAGAAATCGATACACGATTTGGTAAAGGACGGGTCAGCTCCCGTATTGGTCTATCTGCTGATGCCTTATTATTTTCATCGGAGACAAATATCGCTGAACTTATCAGACGTGAAAACGAGGTGGAAAAAGTCCATTGTGTCTTGATTGATGAATGTCAGTTTTTAACGAAAAAACACGTCGAACAACTATGTGAAATCGTTGATTATGACGATATCCCCGTCCTTTGTTACGGGTTACGAACAGATTTCCAAGGTGAATTATTCAGTGGAAGCCAATATCTTCTCGCTTGGTCAGATAAATTGGTTGAATTGAAAACCATTTGCCATTGTGGAAGAAAAGCCAGTCGTGTACTGCGTTTTGGCAGCGACGGAAACGTTGTTTATGATGGTGCACAGGTTGATATTGGAGGCAATGAAAAATACGTCTCCGTGTGTCGTAGGCACTATATGGACGTTATTCGTGAAGCTCAGACAAAAAAAGTTCCATGAACCTGGCGTCTTTATGTTTGCATTATCATGAAGCCAGAAAATGAAATAATAAAAAGGTGCAGGGGATGGTCTCTGAACCTTTTAAATTACATCACATCATTATTTATTACTGTTTCTTATTATTTTTTCTTTTTGATTTTTCTGCCTGCTGAGATATGGCATATTCTGTGAATTTACGGCCATAGAAAGAGTCTAGCATCAATTGCTTCAACTCAGAAATTAATGGATAACGCGGATTGGCGCCTGTGCATTGATCATCAAAAGCGTCTTCCGCAAGTTTATCGATTTTCGCCAGGAAATCGGCTTCCTGAATACCTGTTTCATGAATTGACACTGGAATACCTAACTGAGATTTTAGCTCTTCCAGCCAAGCCAGTAATTTTTCAATCTTGGCGGCAGTGCGATCCTCTGATGCCGTCAACCCCAGATGCTCTGCAATTTCAGCATAGCGGCGTCGTGCCTGTGGACGGTCATATTGGCTGAATGCAGTTTGTTTTGTTGGGTTGTCGTTAGCGTTGTAGCGAATAACGTTACAGATCAACAACGCATTCGCCAATCCATGTGGGATATGGAACTCAGAACCCAGTTTATGAGCCATGGAATGGCAGACCCCCAGAAAAGCATTGGCAAAGGCAATTCCGGCAATGGTTGCCGCATTATGGACGCGTTCGCGGGCAACTGGATTTTTAGCGCCTTCATGGTAACTGGCAGGCAGAAAATCCTTCAGTAGCTTCAGCGCTTGCAATGCTTGACCATCAGAATATTCATTAGCCAAGACAGAAACATAAGCTTCGAGTGCATGGGTAACGGCATCCAATCCACCAAAGGCACACAGTGACTTTGGCATATTCATGACAAGGTTTGCATCGACAATCGCCATATCAGGTGTTAATGCATAGTCTGCCAATGGATATTTCTGTCCAGTGATATCATCGGTAACAACCGCAAAAGGTGTTACTTCTGAACCTGTTCCAGAGGTGGTTGTAATAGCTACCATTTTTGCTTTCACGCCCATTTTGGGGAATTTATAGATGCGTTTGCGGATATCCATAAAACGCAGTGCCAATTCTTCAAAGTGAGTTTCTGGATGCTCATACATAACCCACATAATTTTGGCTGCATCCATAGGTGAACCCCCTCCGAGGGCAATGATGACATCAGGTTTAAACAGATGCATTTGTTCGGCGCCCTTGCGGACGATGCTTAAAGTAGGATCGGCTTCAACCTCGAAGAAAACTTCGGTTTCTATTCCGTGAGATTTAAATACATTGATAACCTGATCGGTGTAGCCGTTATTAAATAAGAAACGGTCTGTCACGATGAAGGCACGTTTTGCGCCATCTGTAGCAACTTCTTCCAGTGCTACGGGCAGGGAGCCACGGCGAAAATAGATTGATTTGGGAAGTTTATGCCACAACATATTCTCGGCTCTTTTGGCGACAGTTTTCGTATTGATCAGGTGTTTTGGCCCCACGTTTTCGGAAATAGAGTTTCCTCCCCAAGAGCCACAACCCAGTGTTAGAGAAGGGGAGAGTTTGAAATTGTAAAGATCGCCGATTCCACCCTGAGATGCCGGTGTATTTATCAGAATGCGGGCAGTCTTCATCTTGTCGCCGAAATATTTGATACGTTCGGATTGATTATCCTGATCAGTATAGAGAGAGGAGGTGTGACCAATGCCACCCATTTCAACCAGTTTTTCTGCTTTTTCAACGGCATCTTCAAAGTTTTTACCACGGTACATAGCAAGCAGTGGCGAAAGTTTTTCATGGGCAAAAGGTTCTGTTTCGTCCACTAGAGTGACTTCACCGATAAGAATTTTAGTTTCTTCCGGAACGCAGACACCTGCCATTTCAGCAATCTTGGTTGCAGGTTGGCCGACAATGGCGGCATTCAAACTGCCATTTTTCAAAATGATATCTTGAACGGCTTTAAGCTCCTCTCCTTGCAGGAGATAACCACCGTGGGTCGAGAAACGTTTACGGACTTGATCATAAACGCTATCGACGACAATCACAGATTGCTCAGAAGCACAAATGACGCCGTTATCGAAAGTTTTGGACATCAGGATCGATGCTACGGCACGTTTGATATCCGCAGATTCATCGATCACGACTGGCGTATTACCCGCACCAACACCAATTGCGGGCTTGCCTGAGCTATAGGCTGCTTTTACCATGCCGGGCCCACCCGTTGCCAAAATAAGATTAATATCAGGGTGATGCATTAAAGCATGGGATAGCTCAACAGAAGGTTCATTTATCCAACCGATGATATTTTTTGGTGCACCGGCTGCAACAGCCGCTTGAAGAACGATTTCTGCTGCCCTATTGGTTGCTTTTTTGGCGCGTGGATGGGGCGAAAAAATAATACCATTACGGGTTTTCAGGCTGATAAGTGCTTTGAAAATCGCGGTTGATGTTGGATTTGTGGTTGGAACAATACCGCAAATCAAGCCAATAGGTTCAGCGATGGTTATCGTACCGAAAGTATTATCTTCAGATAAAATCCCACAGGTTTTATCATCTTTATAGGCGTTATAAATATATTCAGAAGCGAAGTGATTTTTGATCACTTTATCTTCCACAATACCCATACCAGATTCAGCTACGGCTAATTTTGCCAATGGAATACGGGCATCTGCTGCCGCGAGAGCAGCTGCACGGAAAATTCGGTCAATTTGTTCTTGGGAAAAATGGGCAAATTCTCTCTGGGCTTTTTTTACACGAGCAACTAATTCATTGAGTTCGGCAATCTGAGTTATAGCCATAAAATTACTCCTGATAAACGTTAAATTTTTTAAGGAAATTAGCTGTGAGATTATTCATTTATTAAACAATATAGCGAGATTCATCGTTCGAAATTCAATCATGAACACCGCTAATTACCTTAAAAAATTATCTAAATTAATGAGTTGATATATTAATTATGCACCTTGCCTGATATTTAATGTTGAGCACAGCTTATCACTTGCTGGCTTTTTTTTAGTGATTTAGATCACTAAAACATTAGCTGATTCCATTCGGCTTTATACCTTTATGAGAATAATTATCAATTGATGTATAAGTGTGAATTTAAATATCTATTTAACTTTAATGGCACAATTGATTAACTAAATCTTTATAGTATGTCTTATGGAGAACGTTGCTTTGATTGAATCAGAACGCTGGGTTTATTGATTTAACGTAACGAAAAAATATTTTTTTTACGGTATTTTCTTAAGTGTTGTTAAAAGTTTTGTTTATTTATATACAGAGAGGTTATGTGTGAGCGAATCATTGCTGGGGTTTTCTGGGTATATTAAATTTTTTATGGGGTTGTTTGCCTTGGTGAACCCCATCGGAATTTTACCTGTCTTCATTAGTATGACGAATTATCAGACACCAGCGGGGCGCAATAAAACAAACCTTATCGCAAATTTGTCTGTTGCCATTATTTTGTGTATCTCATTACTGATAGGTGACTCTATCCTGCACATGTTTGGCATTTCTATCGATTCATTTCGTATCGCAGGTGGGGTGTTGATAGTGACAATTGCGATGTCAATGATTAGTGGCAAACTGGGAGAGGATAAACAAAATAAGCAGGAAAAATCAGAAACAGCGGTTAGGGTCAGTATTGCGGTTGTTCCATTGGCATTGCCTCTTATGGCAGGGCCGGGAGCTATCAGCTCTTGTATTGTATGGAGTGCACGTTATCAAGGATGGCAAAATTATTTGGGGCTTGCATTAACCTGCCTGCTATTCACTTTTTGTTGCTGGTTATTATTTCGTTCAGCGACTTTATTGGTCAAATTTTTGGGGCAAACAGGTATTAATGTTATTACCCGAATTATGGGACTATTGTTAATGTCGCTGGGAATTGAGTTTATTGTGACAGGAACAAAAGCCGTGTTTCCTGGATTACTGTGATATGCACAGGTAATGGTAACGTTTGTATTGATTTAGAAAGTTAATATAAAAAAGAGAAATTTTTACTGAAATAGGGAATGAATTAACTAAAAATGAGCTAATAAACAACCAATGAGAAATATGATTAATCAATAACGTCGTTCCTGTATCATTTTTTAAAAACAATTATTTATATTTTATTCCTTTCTTATCTGCTACTACTGCAAAGTTATCCTGTAATTTTCCACACTATTTTCTTTCCATTATTCCATTAACAGCTTTATTGATTCACTGTTTTGTGATGGATGTGGGTTTTTACTCTGTGATGATTGCATTTTGTTAAAATAATGTTTATTTTCTTTTTGGTGGAATTGTGTGAATCCAAGATGATAAAAGTAAAAATAAAATCAATGATTATCAAGTGGTTGTATTTGTCTCGTGAATGTATTTTGCACAAAAATGGCGAGTTACTTTAACTATTTAATAAACCATTTATAAAAATATTATAACAATTATTATGCGAATATAGATTTTTAATAGACGAATTACTATTTATTAACAAAATGAGTAAGATGATAGGGTTGCTCAATTAAAAAACAATTAATTTGCTGTTGATAACTTGGAGCGAAAAATGAGGAAAACACCATCAAAGTTGGGTCAGTTAATATCGACTATTGCTTTATTATCGTTTCCTGTAGCACAGGGGATGGCTGCAACTGTTCCTGCAGGAGTGGCATTGGCTGAAAAGCAGGAAGTGACCGTTAATAATGGCGTTGAAGTCGCTTCACTTGATCCTCATAAGGTCGAGGGTGCACCTGAGACGGCAATTATTCGCAATATACTGGAAGGATTGGTTACGACAGGGCCTGATGGTGAGACTGTACCCGGGGTAGCAGAAAAGTGGGAAAATCAAGATTATAAGGTCTGGACGTTTTATTTACGTGACAATGCCAAATGGAGTGATGGCAAGCCAGTCACAGCCCATGATTTTGTCTATAGCTGGCGTCGCCTTGCTGATCCTAAAGTGGGGTCACCTTATACCAGTTATCTGCAATATACTTATGTCCAGAATGCTGAGGATATCTTAAAAGGGAAAAAATCGCCTGATCAATTGGGCGTCAAAGCGCTGGATGATCACCGTCTTCAAGTGACTCTCAGCCATCCGGTTCCCTATCTGGTCGATATGTTGAGCCACACAGCAATGAAACCCGTCAGGCAAGATGTGGTTGAGGCATTCGATAAAAAATGGACGTTACCAGAAAATTATATTGGCAATGGGGCTTATGTACTGAAAGATTGGGTTGTCAACGAACACATTGTCTTAACACGTAACTCGCAATATTGGAATAATAAAGAAACCATCATTGAAAAAGGCACTTTCCTGCCTATCGTCTCAGAAGTCAGTGATATTAACCGTTACCGCAGTGGTGAAATAGACATTACCAATGGTGCTATTACGCCTTATCTGTACCAGAAAATGAAGCGGGATATTCCAGACCAACTACACGTTTCACCTTTCCTGTGCACGTTTTACTATGAAATTAATAACAAAAATCCACTGTTTAAAGATAAACGGGTGCGTGAAGCGATTAAATTGAGCCTTGATAGAAATATTATCGCTGAAAGGATTATGGGGCAGGGGCAGATTCCGGCTTATGGCTTCACCCCTACTTACATTGGTGATGGTGGCTTTACTACCAACCCAGAATGGGCAAACTGGACGCAGGAACAACGTAACCAACGGGCAAAGGATCTATTGAAAGAAGCGGGTTTTGATGCCCGTAATCCTCTCAAATTCACTTTATTGTACAACACGTCAGATCAAAACAAACAACAAGCCATTGCCGCAGCATCAATGTGGCAGAAGAACATTGGTGCACAAGTGACGTTGCAGAATCAAGAATGGAAAACCTCACTGGAGAGCCGCCATCAAGGAAATTATGATGTGGCAAGGGCAACATGGTGCGGTGATTATAACGAACCTTCTTCCTTCCTAAATACTTTGTTGTCCGATAGCAGTAACAATACAGGCTTCTATCAAAGCGCTGCCTTTGATAACTATCTTAGTCAGGCTCTGGCCGCGAAAGATGAAGCAGCACGTAAAGCATTTTATCAGCAGGCCGAAGCTCAGCTTGATAAGGACTCAGGGCTGATACCGGTTTATTACCGTGTCAGTGTGCGTCTGATTCGCCCGACGGTGGTGGGGCTGACAGGGAAAGATCCCCTTGATTATATCGATTTTAAGAATCTCTATATTAAAAAAGCGAATGACTGATCGTTATTGCAAAGGATTGCCTTATTGCAAACAAAATAGTTCCTTTTGGATACGGAAAACAACCATTCCAAAAAGTGAATATGGCTTTTAAAAATCGGATGATATCAATTGGAGTAATAATAATATGGTAAACACAACAAAGAAAAGGTTAGCTGCTGGCATTACGGTAGCGTTAGGTATGATGACGGGTTGGCAGGCATTTGCTGCACAGGTTCCTGCGGGAGTGCAGTTGGCTGAAAAACAAGTTTTGGTGCGTAATAATGGCTCTGAGCCGCAATCTTTAGATCCTCATAAAATTGAAGGGGTGCCAGAATCCAATATAGCTCGTGATTTGTTTGAAGGGATTGTGATTAATGGTCCTAATGGCGAAATTTTACCCGGCGTAGCGACTCATTGGGAAAATCAGGATTTCAAGGTTTGGACATTCCATCTGCGTAAAGATGCGAAGTGGTCGAATGGTGACCCGGTTACTGCGCAGGATTTTGTTTACAGCTGGCGCCGACTGGCTGATCCAAATACAGCATCGCCTTACGCAAGTTATCTCCAATATGCTCATATTATTAATGTTGATGATGTCATCAAGGGAAAACAGAAGCCGGAGTCACTGGGTGTTAAGGCGTTGGATGACCATACCTTTCAGGTAACACTCAGCGAACCTGTTCCCTATCTGGTCAGACTACTGATTCATTCGACAATGTCACCAGTGCACCGTGCAACAGTTGAAAAATATGGAGACAGATGGACTCAGCCGCAAAATTTCGTAGGTAATGGCGCTTATAAACTGAAAAGCTGGAGCATCAATGAACGCCTTGTTTTCGAGCGTAGCCCGACATATTGGGATAACAAAAATACTATCATTAACCAAGTTACCTTCCTGCCTATTTCGTCTGAAGTGACTGATGTCAACCGCTATCGCAGCGGTGAAATTGACATGACTTATAGCAATCTACCGATCGAGCTATTCCAAAAACTAAAAAAAGAAATTCCCGATCAGTTACGTGTTAATCCTTATTTGTGCACTTACTTTTATGAAATTAACAACCAGAAACCACCCTTCAATGATCCTCGCGTCCGTACTGCATTGAAATTGGGTATGGATCGCGATCTGATTACTAACAAAGTTAAAAATCAGGGTGATACGCCTGCTTACGGTTGGGTCCCGCCTTACATTGCCGATTTTAAAGATGAAAAACCAGATTGGTACACCAAATTAAACCAGCAGCAACGTAATGAAGAAGCCAGAAAACTCTTGGCAGAGGCGGGATTTAGCAAAGATAATCCTCTGAAAATCAGTTTATTGTATAACACTTCTGATTTGCATAAAAAAATGGCGATTGCGGCCGCCGCCATCTGGAAGAAAAATATCGGTGTTGAGGTTTCTTTAGAGAATCAGGAATGGAAAACTTTCCTTGATACCCGCCACCAAGGCAATTATGACATCGCTCGTGCAGGCTGGTGCGCTGATTATAACGAACCCACGACTTTCCTGAATGTTAAATTATCTTATAGCAGCAACAATACAGCTCACTACAAGAGTGAAGCATTTGATGCTTTGATGAAAGAAGCATTAAAAGTGAAGACCGATGCAGAGCGAGTAGAAATCTACAAACAAGCGAATGCTCTGATAGATAAAGATTCTGCCGTTGTTCCGCTTTATTACTATGTAAGTACCCGTTTAGTGAAACCTTATGTGGGGGGTTATACCGGTAAAGACCCATTGGATAACATCCATACCAAGGATTTTTACATTATAAAACACTAGGAACAGTCGGGTGGCCTGATTCAGGCTACCCGACTGTAAAATTATTAAAGGCCATGGTTTGGTCAAACAATAGGAACGGGCAATGTTTAAATTTATTTTACGCCGCTGTTTAGAGGCGATCCCGACACTTTTAATTCTAATTACTATTTCATTTTTCATGATGCGGTTGGCACCAGGCAGTCCATTTACGGGTGAACGAAAATTACCGCCAGAAGTGATGGCAAATATCGAAGCGAAATATCATCTGAATGATCCTATCTATAAACAATACTTCAATTACTTAATCCAGCTTTCAAAAGGGGATTTTGGCCCATCATTCAAATATAAAGATTACAGTGTTAACGATTTGGTGGCAGAAGCATTGCCGGTTTCTGCCAAACTGGGATTTGCTGCTTTTATTATGGCTGTTGTATTGGGCGTCAGTGCAGGCACTATCGCAGCACTGAATCAGAATACTAAATGGGATTACACGGTGATGGGGTTTGCCATGACAGGGGTGGTGATCCCCAGCTTCGTGGTCGCTCCCTTATTGGTACTGATTTTTGCCATTATATTGAAGTGGCTACCGGGGGGCGGCTGGAATGGTGGTGCGCCGAAGTACATGATCCTGCCGATGGTGGCTTTGTCTCTTGCCTATATTGCTAGCATCTCCCGTATTACCCGTGGTTCCATGATAGAAATACTGCATTCAAACTTTATTCGTACGGCACGAGCCAAGGGGCTACCATTGCGAGCGATTATCTTCCGTCATGCTCTGAAACCTGCCTTATTGCCGGTCATTTCTTATATGGGGCCTGCATTTGTGGGCATCATTACGGGTTCAATGGTCATAGAAACCATCTTTGGCTTACCGGGACTGGGTCAGTTGTTCGTTAATGGCGCCTTAAACCGTGATTATTCACTGGTATTGAGCCTGACGATTTTGGTAGGAGGATTGACTATTCTGTTCAATGCCATTGTTGACGTGCTGTATGCCGTCATTGATCCGAAAATTCGTTACTGAGACTGGAGCACGCAATGTTACTAAATAAACGAAATAGCGAAGCTCTGGAAAATTTTTCTGAGCAACTAGAAGTTGAAGGCCGCAGTTTGTGGCAGGACGCACGACGCCGTTTTATCCACAATAAGGCAGCGATTACGAGTTTGTGTGTGCTGCTTCTCATCACATTATTTGTAATTTTTGCGCCAGTGTTGTCTCAATTTGTCTACGACGATACGGATTGGAATATGATGACGATGCCACCTGATTCCGAATCTAGCCACTATTTTGGCACCGACTCATCAGGGCGTGATCTGCTGGTTCGTGTCGCTATCGGTGGGCGTATTTCATTGATGGTCGGTATTGCAGCCGCTTTGATTGCTGTGATATTCGGCACGCTGTATGGGGCGACATCAGGCTATCTTGGCGGTAAAGTCGATATGATCATGATGCGCCTGCTGGAAATATTAAACTCCTTCCCATTCATGTTCTTCGTGATCCTGCTGGTGACTTTCTTCGGGCAAAACATCCTGTTGATTTTCGTGGCAATAGGCATGGTGTCATGGTTGGACATGGCGCGTATCGTCCGTGGTCAAACATTAAGCCTCAAGCGTAAGGAATTTATTGAAGCCGCATTAGTGGGCGGTGTATCCACCCGTCATATCGTTTTGCGTCATATCGTACCGAATGTATTGGGAGTTGTGGTGGTTTATGCCTCATTGCTGGTGCCAAGCATGATCCTGTTTGAATCCTTCCTGAGCTTCCTTGGATTGGGAACGCAGGAGCCGCTCAGTAGCTGGGGAGCCTTATTAAGCGATGGTGCCAATTCAATGGAAGTCGCCCCGTGGTTGTTGTTGTTTCCGGCTGGTTTTCTGGTACTGACCCTGTTTTGTTTTAACTTTATTGGTGACGGCCTGCGAGATGCCCTCGACCCGAAAGACCGTTAAGGAGAGCCTATGAATAGCGTAGAAGCTTCAAAAAATGCTAAAAGTGCTGAGCCACTATTAACGGTGAAAGATCTGAATGTCGCGTTCAGCACACCCGATGGCAGTGTGATAGCCGTAAATAAACTGAACTTTGATTTAAAAGCAGGAGAAACTCTGGGCATAGTGGGAGAATCCGGCTCCGGTAAATCACAGACTGCTTTTGCCCTGATGGGATTATTAGCCAGTAATGGTGTTGTGAGTGGTTCTGCTGCTTTTAATGGAAGAGAAATACTCAACCTGAAAGAAAAAGATCTAAACCGAATGCGGGCGGAAGAGATCTCAATGATATTTCAAGATCCAATGACTTCCCTTAATCCTTATATGCGAGTGGGTGAACAGCTAACTGAAGTCTTGATGTTGCATAAGCGCATCAGTAAAAGTGAAGCTGTCGAAGAATCCATTCGTATGTTGGATGCTGTCAAAATGCCAGAAGC
Organism: Xenorhabdus bovienii; assembly: GCF_024721015.1. Lineage (GTDB taxonomy): Bacteria > Pseudomonadota > Gammaproteobacteria > Enterobacterales > Enterobacteriaceae > Xenorhabdus > Xenorhabdus bovienii. The sequence continues at coordinate 8,679 of NZ_JANAIF010000037.1, read as the reverse complement.
GCGTAAGCGGATGAAAATGTACCCGCATGAATTCTCCGGTGGTATGCGTCAACGTGTCATGATTGCAATGGCATTATTATGCCAGCCCAAACTGTTGATTGCGGATGAACCGACAACAGCACTGGATGTCACTGTTCAGGCACAGATCATGACACTACTCAACGAGCTGAAAAGAGAGTTTAATACTGCCATCATCCTGATTACCCATGACCTGGGTGTCGTTGCAGGTATTTGTGACAAAGTACTGGTTATGTATGCGGGCAGAACCATGGAATATGGTTCTGCGCGTGACATATTTTATCACCCGACCCATCCATATTCGATTGGGTTGCTTGATGCTGTTCCTCGACTGGATGACGATGAGGAATCATTGACGACTATTCAGGGCAACCCACCTAACTTACTGAGACTGCCAAAAGGATGTCCATTCCAGCCACGTTGTCAATTTGCAACTGAGCGTTGTGCCAACGAAGAGCCACAGTTGGAACATTTTGATCTTGGGCGCTTGCGTGCCTGCTTTAAACCTCAGGAGGAATTGGTATGAACGCAGCAGCTGAAAAACGAGTCCTGTTGGAAGTCGATGACCTAAAAGTTTATTTTGACATTAAAGACGGGAAACAATGGTTCTGGCAACCAGCAAAAACTCTGAAGGCAGTCGATGGCGTTACACTGAGATTGTACGAAGGAGAAACGCTGGGCGTAGTGGGTGAATCAGGCTGCGGTAAATCGACGCTTGCCAGAGCGGTTATCGGGCTGGTTAAAGCCTCTGGCGGTACGGTAACGTGGCTTGGACAAAACCTGCTGGATATGAGTGGCAATCAGTGGCGGAATATTCGTAACGATATTCAGATGATTTTCCAAGATCCTCTGGCATCCCTTAATCCGCGTATGACGATTGGTGACATTATTGCTGAACCGCTCAGAACCTATCACCCCAAAATGAAATCTGGGGAAATAAAAGAAAAAGTCAAAAATATGATGATGCGGGTAGGGTTGTTGCCTAACCTGATTAACCGCTATCCCCATGAGTTTTCAGGGGGGCAATGCCAGCGTATTGGGATTGCCCGTGCGCTGATTCTAGAGCCTAAACTGGTTATCTGTGATGAGCCGGTTTCTGCGTTGGATGTTTCCATTCAGGCACAGGTTGTGAATCTATTGCAGGAATTACAGCGGGAAATGGGGCTTTCCCTGATATTTATTGCTCACGATCTGTCGATAGTGAAACATATTTCAGACCGCGTATTAGTGATGTATTTGGGGAATGCAGTGGAGTTGGGTACTTATGATGAGGTTTATCATAATCCGTTACATCCTTATACCCGCGCCTTAATGTCAGCCGTTCCCATTCCTGATCCAGACAAAGAGCGAAATAAACGCATCGAATTGCTGGAGGGAGAGCTGCCTTCGCCTATTGATCCACCATCTGGTTGTGTATTTCGAACCCGTTGCCCAATGGCTGATGCAGAATGTGCCAAAACACGTCCATTGCTTGAAGGCAGCTTCAAACATGCCGTGTCTTGTCTTAAGGTTGATCCGCTATAGCTTTAGTGTATGTTTAGTGTGACACTGTCACGAGTATATCTTCTAAGCCCTCGTTGTGGAGGGCTTATTTATAGGCAAGGACGGTTCAGGTGACTTATTTTTTCCATAAGATCTGGCAGATTGGGTGAGATTTTTCCCGACAGATTAACACTCGTGCAAAGATATCATCAATTTCAGCATCGTCAGATTCTGCCAAGCCAATAATAACTTCTGCAAAAAAATCAGGATGTAAATCAAAATCAACATGTTCAAGCCATATCGCTGAGGGTTCTAATAATTCAGCGCCGCCTCGTTCTTCAAATTGTAAATTAAACAATAGACTATCTGCCGGATCGAGATTGGTGATCGCTTGTTCCAGAAAGATATCGTAGGCTTTTTCAAGCGTTTCATCCTCAGTCATTCGATTATTGAAATCTAATTGGAGAGAATGTGTTGGTTTATTTTCCATGATGGTATTGTCCGAAATTAATAACAAAGAGAAATTAAAACATGATCTGTAGTGATTGAATACCCTTACTACTAATCACAGCCCCAATGATGCTAATGGGGCTGTGGAAAATATTGATTGATGATAATGGAAATATTCTTTTAGGCAAAATGTTACAAAAGTGGGCTGAAAAAATAACAGATACGTTCAAGAATACGGTGCCAGAGCGGGCGTTTCGCCCATTCCTCATTATCAAGCAGAGTCGAGCGAGCAATATAGCCCTGCTGGACGAATGTTAAATCATTGCCGAAGTGCTTATCATCAATCACAACCGTGATTTCAAAATTTAGCCACAGGCTACGCATATCCAGATTAACAGAGCCTACCATGCTGAGTTGTCCATCCACCAAAACGCTTTTAGTATGTAACAAACCATCTTCAAACTGATAAATTTTTACGCCAGCTTCTAGCAATTCCATAAAAAATGCCCGGCTTGCCCAGCGAACGAGAAATGAATTGTTCTGGCTTGGAAGAATAATGCTGACATCAACGCCGCGCATGGCAGCGGTACAAATTGCGTGCATTAAATCATCACTGGGTACAAAGTAAGGCGTGGTAAGAATAAGTTGTTCTCTGGCTGAAAAGATAGCTGTCATTAAGGACTGCTGGATCAATTCATCAGGAAACCCTGGTCCAGAAGCAATAACCTGAGCTGTATGTCCACTGGCTTGCTCGAAAGGCATAATAGTGCTGTCAGGCGGTGACGGAAGATGGCGCTGACCTGTTTCCATTTCCCAGTCGAAAGCATAGATAATCCCTAGGGTCGTTGTGACCGGGCCTTCCATTCTTACCATGATATCGACCCATTGGCCGAATCCTGCATCTTGTTTGAAAAAGCGCGGGTCAACCATATTCATGCTGCCAGTGTATGAAATATGATTATCGATAAGAATAATTTTTCTATGTTGACGTAAATCCATGCGGCGTAAGAACAGACGGAAGATATTAACCTTTAGTGATTCGACAAATTCAATACCCGCCTTGCGCATGATGTCAGGATATGGGCTGCGGAAAAATTGCCAGCTTCCGGCGGAATCTACCATGATACGACATTTGACACCGCGTTTAGCGGCACGCATCAAGGCATCAGTAACCTGATCAACTAACCCGCCTGCCTGCCATATATAAAATACCATTTCGATATTATGGTTGGCTTTTTCAATATCATTAACGATGGATTTCAGAGAATGATCATAAGAAGTCATCAGTTGCATTTTATTGCCCCTGACTCCTTTGATCCTCTGGCGCCGCTCGCATAATTGGAATAGCGGTTCAGCTACTTTGCTATTTTCATGGGCAAAAATATGGGGGGATTTTCTTAATTCAGAGAGCCATTTAGCGACAGATGAACGCATTTGTTTGGCTTGTTCGACTCTGCGTTTGCCTAGATACAATTCGCCAAATGACAGATAAGCGACAATTCCAACCAAAGGAAGGATATAAATGATAAGTACCCAAGTCATTGCTGATGTTACAGGCCGACGTTTCATTAAAACACGAATTGTGATACCGGCAATAATCAACCAGTATAAGAAAATAGCCAGCCAGTTCAGTACTGAATAAAAGGTTGTCATACGTGGCAATCAATCCTGTTTATTTAAGTATTTCATACTATTTTTTGTCGCCATTTCATGGAAACCCTAACAAACCATCAGCTAAATGTAGTCAACTTAGCAGAGAATAATCAAAACATTACCAATATCATACCTGATGTAGTCTCACAGGTATTATGTAATTTGATTCAGTTAAATCATGAATCAATTATATATCTATTAACTAATGACTTAGATTCAATACAGCGTTGTGTTAAACCTTCCATTGGTTGACATTACTGGCAGTGGGGATTAAGAATACTGCACTCAGCTGAATGAGAGGGTTAAATCGAGACATTTTATGAAACATAGCAGGAATGAAGTAGGGCGATGGCGAATGATTCGCCAAAACATCCGTCGCCGTCGTCGCTGGTTAGAGGGGCAATCACGTCGCAATTTACACATCTATTCGTTGCGCAAGACCAATGGTGACAGGCGTCGCAGGTCGATTCTGTTTGTGCAGAGCGGGGAGTGTCTCTAACTATAATGTGTGGCATGATACAGATGTTTTTGAATCATGATTGAATATGATAGTCATTTGCATTTAAACTAGTAGCTATCCGAAAACTGACTATCATGCTGCTAATCAAGAATTCTCTTATGCGTTGGATACACTGGCCGGTATTACTTTCTGTTTGTTTACATGTTTCTATTGCTGCGGCGCTCTTTCATGCTATTGAACCCGAAAAACAGCTAGAAGCGACTCCCATATCTGTTGCTATGATCCAACTGGCAGCGGAAGAAGCCCCTGTCTCGGAGCCTGCCATGCCTGAATCAATTCCTGAACCACCTGAACCAGAGCCTGAACCCGAACCTATCGCTAAGGTTGCTCTGCCTAAACCTGAGAAAAAACCGGAAGAGAAAAAGGTTGTTAAAAAGGAGCCTAAGCCGATGGAAAGAAAAGTAGAGAAAACATCGGAACAACCTGTCAAACCAGTTTCTGACGCTTCTCAAATGGTGAATAACCGGAATAATCAGTTAAAACCAACCCATCCTGCCCTTAATGACAAACCTAAAGTGCAGAATGGGCCAAAAGCATTAAGCAGATCGGTGCCTGTTTATCCATCCCGAGCGTGGCAATTGGGTACAGAGGGAATGGTTAAGGTAAAATATGATATTGACGAAGATGGTAGGGTTAAAAATATTGAAATTATTGCTGCCGATCCTAAAAACGTCTTTGAGCGGGAAGTGAAGCAAGCGATGAGAAAATGGCGTTATGAAAAAGCGCCTGCAACGGGGTATGTGACAACCATTGAATTTAAGCTTACTGGTATTTCACAGTCTTAATCAATATCTTCATCAAAAACAAGGGGACGCAAAGCGTCCCCTGACTGCACATGTAGAAATCATATTTTATAGCAAGTAGATTTTAATTATTTCTTAATACCTATCTGAGGGGGTTGAAATAAGTAAGAATGTATTATTATCTGGATTATTTATTTTATAAATAAAAAGGAGCGTAATAAATACGCTCCTTTAGTTTATGGGGTCACGTTCCTAATGAATCATTGTTTTGAATCACTGCTTTCAAGTTTGAACTGAGTTTTTCCTTCGGGTAAACGTCGTGAAGTATTATCTTTATTAACAGCTACATACGTGAAAACTGCATCTGTTGCACGATAACGCTGCCCAACCGGTTCGGATGCCACTTTTTTCACCCAAACTTCAATATGAATTGTGATAGATGAATTTCCTGTTTTTAGACAACGGGCATAACAGCAGACGACATCACCTACCGCAACTGGTTTTAGAAAACTGATGCCATCTACGCTAACAGTCACTACGCGCCCCTCTGCAATCTCTTTTGCCAGAATTGCGCCGCCAATATCCATTTGAGACATCAGCCAGCCACCGAAAATATCCCCATTGGCATTGGTATCAGCGGGCATGGCCAGTGTACGGAGGACCAATTCTCCGTTTGGTAAGCATTGTTGTTGTGTCATTAGAAAACTTGCTTTATTTGGTGAATACAACAATACCTGCCAATGCTTCGGCAGGTATCCATATGGAGCATTATTTTTGTTCGCGAGGTAGATGACGGTAGATATATACCACACTCAACACAGTAAAAACCAGCGTCAATGCCGTTAACCCGAACACTTTAAAATTTACCCAAACATCCTGAGGTAGCCAGAAAGCGACATAAATATTTGCCAGTGCACAGGCAATAAAGAAAATCGCCCAAGCTATGTTCAATTTTTTCCAGATAAAGTCCGGCAATTCCAGTTCCTTACCCAGCATCCTCTGAATCAATGTTTTTTTCATAAACCATTGGCTGATAAGCAGTGCTAAGGCAAAAATAGTATAAATTACCGTCACTTTCCATTTAATGAATAAATCACTGTGAAAAACCAGTGTCAGTGTGCCGAAGATAGCAACCACAATAAAAGTGATCAAAGATGATTTCTCAACTTTGCGGTAAATCAGGTAGGTGATGACAACGGCCAATCCTGTTGCTGCGATTAATGCTCCTGATGCATAAAAAATGTCATACATTTTGTAGACGATGAAAAAAACGACTAATGGCAAAAAGTCTAAAAGTTGTTTCATAAATTGAATCCACTGTAGTGCCGATGGTGGCATGTTCTTGAATTTGTGCCAGAGTGTATCAGATCTGACTGAAATGGTTTATTTATCGGGTGAAAAAACATATTTAGCCTATTTATCTGATTTTACCATAACGAATAGAGGAACTGAGAGGCCGCGAGCAGGGTTGTGAGTTTTTATTTAACACCGCATTATAATGCGCTCCATTCACGAAAGGACTAAATACCATGTTGTGGAAAAGATTACATCGCTGGATGCCGGGGTTGGAGAATTTTTGTTATTACCGCAAAGAGTATTTTAGTCATGATATACGGTCAGGCCTCTCAGTTGCTGCGGTTGCGTTACCCGTTGCAATTGCTTATGCGGAGTTAATGGGAATAAGCGCCATCATTGGTCTGTATGCCTGTATCTTACCGATGTTTGCCTACGCTTTATTTGGCACGTCCCGTCAGTTGATTGTCGGGCCTGATGCCGCAACATGCGCCGTGATTGCCGCAGCAGTTGCACCACTGGCCTTGGGAAATGAGCATGTTCGTTGGCAGCTTGCCATTATCATGACACTGATGACCGGATTCTGGTGTATTTTAGCGAGCCATTTTCGACTGGGTGCATTTGCCGATTTTCTGTCACGCCCTATTTTAAAAGGCTTTATCAATGGCGTGGCGATTACCATCATGGCTGATCAGCTTGCTAAAGTATTCGGACTTTCGGGTTTACCTCCGGAATTAATTGAGCGGTTAATTGCGCTTCCTCATAAATTATTAGAATCTCACTGGCCAACAGTAGGCATGTCAGTGATGACTTTACTGATATTGTTAGGTGTGCGTTTTCTGCATCCAGGTTGGCCAGCACCACTGATAGCGATGATCGTTTCAACCTATGTGAGCTGGCAATTTGAGCTGAATCAATATGGTATCCAGATCGTTGGCAATATGGAGAGCGGTTTGCCCATCGTCCCAATGCCTGAATTTCAACTTGGTGTTATGCGTGACTTGGTTGTTCCCTCCATTAACCTTGCGGTCATCAGCTTTGTCAGCTTTATGATGACGGCTCGTAGCTTTGCCAGTAAAAATGGTTACCAGGTTGATGCGGATTTGGAACTGCGGGCATTGGGCATTGCCAATATTGCCTCATCATTATCACTGGGATTTGCTGTTAGTGCTGCCAGTAGCCGTACTGCGGTTAATGATGCTATTGGTGGTAAAACACAGATGGTGTCGGTCATTGCTGCCATTACTATATTATTGGTACTGCTGTTTATGACAGAATTTCTGGGGTATATCCCTCTGTCATCACTGGGTATTGTTTTGATCTTCTCCACATGGTCATTGTTGGGGTTAAAAAATATCTGGTCATATCGAAAACGTAACCGCCGGGCTTTTACGCTATCCATTTTCACATTGGTAGCCGTTTTACTGGTTGGTGTGATTGATGGTATTGGCTTTGCGGTATTGCTTGGTCTATTGCAATTTCTGCGCATCATTTTTCGTCCCTCCGATCAACTGTTGGGGGTGAATGAGCAAGGGATGATCCACTCTATCAATCAAGGCAATGATATAGCGTCAGTGGATGGCATCATGATGTACCGCTTTAATTCGCCTTTAACTTACTTCAATGTTGGGTATTTCAAAAAACGGGTATTACAGCATGTAGAGAGAGCATCGAAATATCCTACATGGCTGGTGGTAGATGCAGCGGTTAGTTTTACTCATGATGATGTAAGCGTTTTCGCTGTATTGGATGAGCTGATTACGGAATTGAAAGAAAAGGATGTGACTTTAGTACTGGCGGGGCGCAGAACAGAATTAAATTACTGGATCAAGCAGAACAGGCTTAGTCGTAGTGATGAAGATTTGATTGTCGTACCTGATCTCTATTTTGCCATTCGTTTGATTCAAAGTAAGCAGCAAGTAGAAGAAAAAAAAGAAGAATGTGCGTAGGATACCTCGCCCTTTAGAGGTTGTCGCAAAAGGTCACCATTATCAGCTAAGCTCTGTGTTCCCATTTCAAACACAGAGCTTTTATGGCGCTATTCACACGAAAACTGACACCTTCCGTTCGCACAGGATTACTGTTTAATATAGTTATTTTCTATTTAACTTATTTGAATATATAAAACAATATCATAAAATGAATTGTTTTTAGTGTTTTATTATATGGTTATCTTTTTTTTGTTTATTTATCGTTATTTTACATTATAGTGTTATTTGCATTAATTTTCTTATTATTAATAATCAGGGTGAATGAGGTTATTATTTATTTTGTCAACCAATTGGTAATATATTTTTACATAAAATTAAATTAGCTAATATTATTTAAGAAATAAAAGTAGGCAATAAAAATAATGAAGAAATTCCTATCAAAATACTACTAATAGGGGTAATCACACTCGAGATTGGACATATATATTTACTAATAAATTGTCTTATTTTTCGTTTTTAAATTCATCTCAAAATTCCTAAAATATTTATATTTATATTTATATTTATATTTATATTTATATTTATATTT
>NZ_JANAIF010000379.1 GCF_024721015.1 Xenorhabdus bovienii | reverse complement strand
GGCTTCATCCCATTTATCCCGCCGCCGCCAGGAATACAGGGTATTCGCACTGACGCCCAGCCGTTTTGCTATCTGCGCAACGCTGTAGGCCTGCCAGTACAAACTTTTGGCTTCTTGCCGGGGATCGTGTGTTGTCGTTGTCATGCCCTTACTTTCCCACAGCCCGCGCGCGTACTGCCATGACTGCCCGTTGTCGCAGACTGGCGACACGGCGAACACGTTGAGTCAACAGAACGGGATTGCGAAGATAGCGTCATCAATAGAAAGGGGCTTGTTGGAGAGCAACCATGGCCAAAACCATTAAATTAACGGTCTGTACTGAAG
>NZ_JANAIF010000378.1 GCF_024721015.1 Xenorhabdus bovienii | reverse complement strand
GGCTTCATCCCATTTATCCCGCCGCCGCCAGGAATACAGGGTATTCGCACTGACGCCCAGCCGTTTTGCTATCTGCGAAACGCTGTAGGCCTGCCAGTACAAACTTTTGGCTTCTTGCCGGGGATCGTGTGTTGTCGTTGTCATGCGCTTACTTTCCCACAGCCCGCGCGCGTACTGCCATGACTGCCCGTTGTCGCGGACTGGCGACACGGCGAACACGTTGAGTCAACAGAACGGGATTGCGAAAATAGCGTCATCAATAGAAAGGGGCTTGTTGGAGAGCAACCATGGCCAAAACCATTAAATTAACGGTCTGTACTGAAG
>NZ_JANAIF010000377.1 GCF_024721015.1 Xenorhabdus bovienii | reverse complement strand
TTGAATGAAATTTATGACAGGCGATTAATTAATCAAATAGTAAAAAGAAAATACCCGCTGTAGTGTGTGCTAGACAAAATAAAGAGGAGGATCAATCCATGAATCAATATATTGTTACCTATAGCGGCCTTGGTAGTGACAACTCAGTTCTGGTTAACTCGCAGATTGCTTTAGATTTTAATTGGAGTACGGGTGGGGTTAGTGATTTTTTAATTGCGGTGGAGAATGAGGCACTCACTCAAGCCACGGGATTTAATAGCTCTGTAGCAAGAATCTCTATTGTTAGAATATATACTCTGCAATAAATAACATATTAAATAACCCC
>NZ_JANAIF010000376.1 GCF_024721015.1 Xenorhabdus bovienii | reverse complement strand
AATACGGTGGATTTTTTGTTAACAGCTCAGAGGGATAAGGCGGCCGCCCTGCGCTTCTTTAAAAAAGCAATGCGTCAACATGGTCAGCCTGAGATCGTCACGATGGATAAAAGCGGTGCCAATAAAGCCGCCGTGGATGAATGGAACAAGGGAACATCAAAGGAAGAAGCCATTGTTATCCGGCAGAACAAATACCTCAATAATTTGATTGAACAGGATCATCGCAATATCAAACGGCGGATATGTCCCATGCTGGGATTTAAAAATTTCAGGCGAACGCAGAGCGTATTAGCGGGCATTGAGCTGGTTAATATGTTACGTAAAG
>NZ_JANAIF010000375.1 GCF_024721015.1 Xenorhabdus bovienii | reverse complement strand
TTGCGCCAGTCAGCATCCTCCGGCATGGCAGCCCGCGCCGCTTTGTGAACGCCAATTACTGGCTTTAGTCCGCCATCGCAATAAGCTGAATGAAATGCTTTTGACGGAAGAGAATCGCCTCTCCGTGGCGGAGGAAGTTGTTTGTGATTCTCATGCAAAGATAATCACCCTGCTAAAGCAAGAGCTCAAAGACACCGAATTGAAAATAAAAAAGCACATTGATGACTCGCCTTCGCTGAAGAAAAATAAGGGGTTACTGGAAAGTATTCCCGGTATTGGCGAACGGTTGAGCGCAACACGGCTGGCTTATATTGGTGATGGTTCACG
>NZ_JANAIF010000374.1 GCF_024721015.1 Xenorhabdus bovienii | reverse complement strand
GATTTACCGGGCGGAGCGGGCGTTGCAGCTGATTATCGACCGGTTGCAGCAGTCCGACCTGAAACGGCTGCCGCGGGGTTGGAGTGCGTGGCAGGGCTTTGGCCTCGGGGCATTATTGGGCGTGTTGGTCCTGGTGGGCAGCGGGCTGCTGTTCTACCAACCGCTGCACCAGCAGCTCACGGCTATCACGGCTCACCCCGCGGGCGCCCGGCTGGCGTGGCTGTACCAGTCCGAACTGGCGGGCTACCAGCGCCAGCTGGACCGGCTGGCCGAGACGCCCCTGCTGGCGACGTGGGACGCGGCCCGCACGCTGACTGACACCGCGGAA
>NZ_JANAIF010000373.1 GCF_024721015.1 Xenorhabdus bovienii | reverse complement strand
TTCTCCTCGGCATCCCGTGCCGCCTGTTCGCTGGCAATCAGTTTATCGGTGCGGGTGTTGCTGTCCGCGATGGCCTGAGTGCGTGATCCCTGTTCGTTGGCAATCAGTTTATCGGTACGTTTGTTGCTGTCCGTGATAGCCTGTGCACGTTCATTACGTTCTGAATTAATATTGTTTTGTAAAATATTATCAACCGCATCCCGTGCGGCCTGTTCGTTGGCAATTAACTGATCGGTGCGTTTGTTGCTGTCGGTGATGGCCTGTGTTCGGGTTGTCTGCTCGGTATCAATACGCCCATGCAGTTTATTCTCCTCGGCATCCCGTGCCGCCT
>NZ_JANAIF010000372.1 GCF_024721015.1 Xenorhabdus bovienii | reverse complement strand
GGGAAAAAGATGATGGCACGCTACGACATTCCTGATGACGCATGGATAGTGATAGAACCTTGTTTACCTCCGGTCCATTCAGAGCGGGCAGGACGTCCACATGTTGAACACCGCCGAGTGATGAATGGGATGTTCTGGGTCTTGTGCTCTGGGGCACCGTGGCGTGATTTACCTGAACGCTATGGTCCTTGGAAAACGGTCTATAACCGATTTAACCGCGGGTCAAAATCGGGCATTATCAACAAGATATTTAACCGGTTACTGTCCATTCTGGATGAAAAAGGCTTGATTGACTGGGCTGAAATTTGCCTGGATGGCAGCAATATTCGCGC
>NZ_JANAIF010000371.1 GCF_024721015.1 Xenorhabdus bovienii | reverse complement strand
AACAAGTTTTGGTGCTGGCGATAGGGGGTGAACTGACCACCGCGTTTGTCGCCGGCTCGCTCTACTCTGCCGCCCATACGGCGCCGTCGGCCTCTGCCGAAGCGGTGCGCGTGACCTTTCCCGACGGGGCGGTGATGGAATACGAGCCGCAAAGCAGCGCCTTAACCGTGACGGGCATCAAAACCGCCACCGTGACAGCCTCCACATCGGTACAGGTCACGGCACCGCAAATCACCTGCACAGCCGGCAATCAAATCACCCTGGATACGCCGACCGTCATTTGTACCCACCATCTGAGCACGGGCAGTCTGGCCGTGCGCGAAGGCGGCACGATGCA
>NZ_JANAIF010000370.1 GCF_024721015.1 Xenorhabdus bovienii | reverse complement strand
TGCATCGTGCCGCCTTCGCGCACGGCCAGACTGCCCGTGCTCAGATGGTGGGTACAAATGACGGTCGGCGTATCCAGCGTGATTTGATTGCTGGCTGTGCAGGTGATTTCCGGTGCCGTGACCTGTACCGATGTGGAGGCTGTCACGGTGGCGGTTTTGATCCCCGTCACGGTTAAGGCGCTGCTTTGCGGCTCGTATTCCATCACCGCCCCATCGGGAAAGGTCACACGCACCGCTTCGGCAGAGGCCGACGGCGCCGCATGGGCGGCAGAGTAGAGCGAGCCGGCGACAAACGCGGTGGTCAGTTCACCCCCTATCGCCAGCACCAAAACTTGTT
>NZ_JANAIF010000036.1 GCF_024721015.1 Xenorhabdus bovienii | reverse complement strand
CTATATTCTATATTCTATATTCTATATTCTATATTCTATATTCTATATTCTATATTCTATATTCTATATTCTATATTCTATATTTAAATATTAATAACACACTCACAAATAAGATAAATAATTAATTAAAATTTGAAAATTAATATAATAACTCATTGGACAATAGAATTAATACTACGGTCATCCTATCATAAAATATTAATAGTTGGCAGAAAGAAAGAGTGTCATATTATCGCCATATTACACAATATTAGTCTAAAACATGGAGTTTAAAATAATTCAAACACCCTATCTCTATCATGATAATTAACATAATAGAAATAAAATTTTTACTTTTAGACTTATCACACATCTCACCATATTTCAACATATAGCTTTTTTAGGGAATTGGTCCAACCTTGAGATGATACAAATCACCCTTTCTATGACATAAATCAAAACATCCCCTCTCTTTTCTATTTACAAAAAACGCCAAAAGCTATAAGTTGTATTTAAAATACATGTTATAAAATTCAACGCTATTTGAGAAAAATTCAGGAGCTTCCTATGCTGGATAGCCAAGTTATCGCTACCATAAAATCCACCATCCCACTGATCGTTTCTACCGGCCCAAAACTGACCGCACATTTTTATGAACGTATGTTCAAACACAACCCTGAATTAAAAGATATTTTCAACATGAGTAACCAGCTAAACGGTGCTCAGCGTGAAGCACTTTTCAATGCCCTTTGTGCCTACGCTTCCAATATCGATAATTTACAGGCGCTATTACCTGCCGTAGAAAAAATTGCTCATAAACATACCAGCCTGAATATTCAGCCTGAGCATTATCAGATTGTTGGCACTCACCTGCTGGCAACACTTGATGAAATGTTTCATCCAGGCGATGAAGTCCTGAATGCATGGGGTAAGGCTTACGGGGTATTGGCAAATGTCTTTATCAATCGAGAAGAAGAGATTTATCAAAGAGGTGAATCTGAGGAAGGCGGCTGGCGTGGATTACGTCAATTCCGTGTCAACAAGAAGCAACCACAGAGTGACGTTATTACCAGCTTCGAGTTTGTGCCCGCTGATGGGGGTAAGGTCATAGATTACAAAGCAGGACAATATTTAGGCATCTACCTGGACACTCCCGCTTTTGAAAACCGGGAAATACGTCAGTATTCACTGACAACAGCACCAAACAGCCACAGCTACCAAATCGCTATTAAACGTGAAGCACAAGGCAAGGTATCAAACTATATGCATGATAATGTGCAGGAAGGCGATACCATATTACTGGCAGCACCACGCGGTGACTTTTTCCTTGATGTCCAACCAGATACACCCGTTACACTGATTTCTGCTGGTGTTGGGCTGACTCCGATGATGAGTATGCTGCAACATCTGCATAATCAACACCATGTTGGTACAGTGAATTGGTTCCATGCCGCAGAACATGGTGGTTATCATGCTTTCGCAGATAAAGTTAATGCGATTACTCAATCTATGCCCAATCTGCATACTCAAGTTTGGTATCGTGAGCCAAGAAACGAAGATCAACAAGGCGCAGATTACCAGCATATGGGACTCATGGATTTATCTGTCGTGAAAGATTCAATCACTGAGGAAGGAATGCAATTCTATTTCTGTGGTCCCGTCGTATTCATGCAATATATCGCCCAACAGCTCTTGGCAATCGGCATTGATAAACAACATATTCATTATGAATGTTTTGGCCCACATAAAGTACTTTAACGCGGTGTTATACTCGATTAAGTGATAAACCATTCAGGGCGTATCTTTACTGCATACGCCCGTTATCACTTCAGCCGTTTTTGTTAAATCGCTTCTTCGTCCTGTTCACCAGTACGAATACGCACAACACGAGCAACATCAAAGACGAAAATTTTACCATCGCCGATTTTGCCCGTTTGCGCAGTCTGAATGATAGTTTCGACGCAGGTATCAACAATATCATCCGGTACCACAATTTCTATTTTGACCTTTGGCAGAAAATCCACCATATATTCTGCACCGCGATATAGTTCAGTATGCCCTTTCTGGCGACCAAATCCTTTCACTTCTGTCACAGTCATACCAGTGATACCCACTTCTGCCAGAGCTTCACGCACATCATCCAGCTTGAAAGGTTTGATAATTGCATCAATCTTTTTCATGAAGTTTTCCTGTTATTACCAGTTTTTACGCCCGAAACCAGAAGTAATCGGGTAGCGCCTGTCTTTACCAAAATCACGCTCTGTAATACGTGGGCCGATAGGTGCCTGCCGGCGTTTATACTCGTTGATATCAACCAACCGGATCACCTTACGAACAATGGCTTCGTCAAAACCTTCTGCAACTAAGTCAGCCACGGATTTATCTTTTTCTACATATCCTTCAAGAATAGCGTCCAACATGTCATATGGCGGCAAGCTATCCTGATCGAGTTGATCGGGTGCCAGTTCTGCAGATGGTGGTCGATCAATCACACGTTGAGGAATGGCAGGGGATACTGTATTACGGTATTTCGACAGTGCAAATACCATAGTTTTAGGGACGTCTTTCAATGCATTAAAACCACCCGCCATATCGCCATACAGGGTCGAATACCCTACTGCCGATTCACTCTTATTACTGGTCGTCAGTACCAGACGGCGGCGTTTGTTCGACATCGCCATCAGAATGACTGCACGGCAGCGTGCCTGCAAATTCTCTTCTGTCGTGTCTTTTTCAGTCCCCGCAAACATCGGTTCGAGTTGCGTCATAAACGCATCAAACATCGGCTCAATGGATACCACATCAAATTCAACACCCAATAATTCCGCTTGTTCTCTGGCATCATGAATACTCATTTCGGAGGTATAGCGGAATGGCATCATCACAGCCTGTACGTGATCTTTACCCAAGGCATCCACCGCAATCGCCAGTGTCAGGCCAGAGTCAATTCCGCCTGATAAACCCAGCAATGCACCTTTAAAACCATTTTTCTGCACATAGTCACGAACAGAAAGCACCAGTGCCTTGTAGATTTGCGCAAGCGGCGACAATTGAGGGATCAAATTTGCCATTGGCTCAATATTCATCTCATTGAAATGGCACTGCTCAACCTGCTCTTCAAAAGCCGCCATCCGATGGGTAATTTTGCCATTTGCATCAAAGACTTTCGAGCAACCGTCAAAGATCAGCTGATCTTGTCCCCCCACCTGATTGAGATAGATGATTGGCAATTGAGTTCGCTGACAGTGCGATTGAATCAATGTGCTACGAATATTCGGTTTTTCCCGGTTATAAGGCGAAGCGTTAAGGGAAAGAATGATATCCGCTCCTGCTTGTTTCAACGCGTCAATTGGTGCATCAAACCACAAATCTTCGCAGATTAATAAACCAAGATTATAGCCTTTGAATGGTACAACACAGCTTTGATCACCCGCTTTGAAATAACGCTCTTCATCAAAAACGCCATAGTTAGGCAGTAATTGTTTGAAATAACGAGCAATAACTTCGCCTTTCCAAAACAGAGAAAGTGCGTTGTAAGTCTTACCGTCCTGTTGCCACGGATGACCAACCAGAATAGCGACCTGAGAGCTTGCCTCCTGCAAACGTACCAATTGTTCACGGCAACGTTGATGCAGATCAGCACGGAACAGTAGATCTTCAGGAAAATAGCCTGACAGCGCCAATTCAGAAAACATAACCAGATCAGCACCTTTTTCCTGCTGTTCCTGTACTGTCTGCAACATACGTTTGCTGTTACCTTCAATGTCTCCCACCAGCCAATTTAGCTGGGCAAGAACGATATTAAGAGTACGACTCATAGATTGCGGCTCTCCTGGGCCATAATTCATCTCTCTGTCTTATCAAGACAGTGTATCTCTATATAATTTATATCCAGTGTAAGAACTTCTGGAGTGGCAGAAAAGTTATTCCTTAAAATCGTTGGCATCCAATTCGTGACGAGCCAGCAATTTATAAAATTCCGTCCGGTTACGTCCTGCCATACGGGCAGCATGGGTGACGTTGCCTTTGGTCATTTGCAGCAGTTTACGCAGATAATGCAGTTCAAATTGGCCACGAGCTTCCACAAATGTCGGCAATGCTGTGTTTTCCCCTTCCAGCGCCTGCATGACTAGTGCATCACTAATCACCGGTGCGGTCGTCAGTGCGACACACTGCTCGATAACGTTGACCAACTGACGTACATTACCCGGCCAGCTTGCTGCCATCAGGCATTTCATCGCATTAGTAGAGAAACTGCGGACAAAAGGTTTATGGCGTTTGGCGGATGCACGTAACAGGTGATTAGCCAATAAAGGGATATCTTCAGCCCGTTCATTCAGCGCAGGAATTTTCATGTTAACGACATTCAGTCGATAGTAGAGATCTTCGCGGAACTCATTGCGCTGCATCGCCTTTGGTAAGTCACGGTGAGTGGCGGAAATAATTCTGACATCAATGTCTATATCACGGTTACTCCCCAATGGACGAATTTTGCGTTCCTGCAAAACTCTCAAGAGTTTGACTTGCAGTGCCAGTGGCATGTCACCAATTTCATCGAGGAATAACGTTCCTCCCTGCGCCGCCAGAAACAACCCTTCTCGACTGCTGACCGCACCAGTAAATGCGCCTTTGGCATGGCCGAATAATTCAGACTCCAGCAATTGCTCAGGCAAAGCGCCACAGTTGATCGCAATAAAAGGTTTCTTCACTCTGGGGCTTACCCGATGAATAGCTTGAGCCAACACTTCTTTACCCGTTCCACTTTGCCCATTAATCAGGACGCTGACATCTGATTGAGCGACCATTTTTGCCTGTTCCAGCAAACGCAGCATTAAGGGGCTCCGCGTTACAATCTGTTCACACCACTGCCCATCTATGGCCGGTTTTGACAGTTCCAACGCAGCATCGATGGCTTTATAAAGGGCGTCACGATCAACGGGTTTAGTCAAGAAACTAAATACACCTTGCTGTGTCGCCGCAACAGCATCGGGAATAGAACCGTGAGCGGTCAGAATAATCACTGGCATACCGGGGTGCTGCTTCTGAATCTCCGCAAACAATGCCATGCCATCCATCTCGTCCATGCGTAAGTCACTGATGACTAAATCCGCTTTTTCTTTCGCCAATAGACGCAACGCTTCATGACCACTCTCTGCCGTCGTGACACGAAACCCTTCGCTGGTCAGACGCATTCCCAATAGTTTTAGTATGCCTGGATCATCGTCAACTAAAAGAAGACGGGCGGGATTGCGCACGGTCATTATTATTCAGCTCCTTTTTCTTCTGGGAGATTGGCTTCTGATTCGGTTTTCTGGTTCATTTCTGGCTTGGCTTCCGGCTTTAATTGCTCAGAGGCTTCTACGTTACCTAAATGCTCGGTTTCACCCGATGTGGCAACACTGCTCTGATCTTGTTTGCGTGAGGAAAGCTGGCGTTCAATATCAGTCAAGTTTTCCAGTTTGCGGGAGATTGAACGAAGATCATGCTCCAAACGTGCCCGTATTTCTTTCAGTCGATCAATTTTACTGTCACTATCAAACTGCAGTCGCTGGAATTTCAACCTTTCTTCTGCAAGGTTAATTTTCAAATATTGCTGTTCGCGCCACAATTGCAGTAGTGGCCGCAATGCGGACGGAAATTGTGGACTATATCGGTTGAGGTTTTCTACAATTTTGCGACGTTCAGTCAGCGTAGGAGTGGCTCGACTCATCAAGATACTCTGTTTGAAAACGTGCCCCCAATCAGTCGGTGCAGTCGGCGTAAAACGTTTGGCAGTATCGCGAGCTTCCAGCGAGGATAATCGATCCGTGCAATCCATCACCTTCAACCAATAAAGACCGTTTTCCATTGCCGCTGGTTTGACAATATCCCATATTCCATCACACCCCTTAAGCCGGTAATCCGTAACCCGCTGTTCTGGCATAATAGCTTGGGCTATTGTCAATAACTCATCATTTCCGGTAGTTTCGGCGCATCCTGCCAGCAAGTAGGGAATAAACAATAGTATTATGGCACGGAAACGCAGGGCTGAAGCCCGCTCAAGAAAATGCTGCATGACAGCAGGTTTTTTCATCGGTTGAATCACAATATTCTGCTGCTCCGTCTTCGTCATAAAACGGTAAGTAAACCTGTTATACATATTATTTAGTCATTCTCTGCGGTTAATGGCAGTTCAATTCGAAAACATACGTCAGCAAATTCGGGTTCTATCAGATGCAGTTCTCCCCCCATCTGTTTAATACAATCTTGCGCAATACTCAAGCCAAGACCACTTCCTTTGACCGCGCCTTTGCGTTGCAGCTTTCCTTGATAAAATGGCTCGAAAATCATGCTTTTCTCTAATTCAGGGATAGGCGTCCCCGTATTAGCAATGTCAATCTGAATATTTTTACCTACTTGCCGACTGGAAATCCAGATGTTACCGGATTCAGCACCATAGTGCACTGCATTGGAGTAGAGATTATCAATCACTCGCATCAATAGTTTAGGCTCTGCCCAACAAAAAGATGTATCCAATTGAATTTCAGTATTAATATTTTTTGCACGTGCTGGTAGCTGATGTGACAATACGACGCTATCGACAATTTCTTTTAAAGATACATTCTGATGCTCGACAGAGCTATCTGCCAATTTGCGGTTATATTCGAGCAGCTGTTCAATGAGTTGTTGTAAATGTTTACTGCTGCTGTCCAGAATACTCACCACTTCCTTTTGATCTGCCGTCAGTGGCCCTGCTATTTCATCTGCCAGTAATTCTGTGCCTTCACGCATACTCGCAAGAGGCGTTTTTAATTCGTGGGAGATATGACGTAAAAATTCGTGCCGCTGAGATTCAAGCCAAGACAGACGTTCACTCAGCCAGATAATACGCTGCGCCAGTGATCGCAATTCCCGTGGCCCTTGGAAGGATTCAATCTGATTATCCAGTGTTTGCCCCGCCCCCAGCCGATTAATCATACTTTCGATCCCTTTCACCGGTCCGATAATCATACGGGTAAAAAGGGTGATCAAAAAAGCACTCAACAGGAATAAAATTAGGCTCTGCCAGCCAAATAACTGCCCTTTGTCTGCAATATCTTTTTGTAGTTGTTCACCACGAATGAAGATGATATTACGGGTTTCTTGCACCAAGAGATTATTGGCTGTGGAAAATTGTTCAAGCCGCTTGTTTGCCGCCGGTTCTGGCATGCCATTACTACAGGAAATTTTGGCAAGACCGGACAGTAATTGATTAAACCTCTCGGTATATTCCTTATTAGCCAGCATCATCATCTGATTGCCAAGCATGTTGAGGTACTGTCGGTATTGACGTTGATAGAGCTTTTCAAGCCTGGCATCCCCCAATACACAATACTGGCGGTAGCTCCGTTCCATTTCAAGGGCTACGCCTATCATCGCTTCGCTACGGCGGGCATCTGCCAAAGTCGTGCGGTTAATTTCGGCAGCTTGAGTACTGAGTTGATCAAGACTTTGATAAGCCTGATAAGCCAGTACTAAGAGTGGCAATAGCACCAGCCAGAAAGCCATTAACACCAATTGGCGCAATGAACGGGGAAATAAACGCCATTTATTCAAAGAAATCATCTCATAACCTGTAATTACATTGATGCTAACCGACATGAGGCGGAGAAAAAAGCCTACCAGATGATGAATTCTATTGTTACTTTTTCTAGTTTTTGAAAATAGTGGATTGTTGAGAGCTATGCGGGTGCATATACAAACGGATGCCTACATGAACACGATGGACAGGAGTTATCTGTAATAATGACGGCGGGATAGTATCTTATCTACTATCCCGCCAGTGAGAACCCTTCATACTGCTTGATGAGCATGTAGGTGGTGCCTCACTCCACGTGTCGCCCGTAGTTTGATAAGGCCCGAAGGCGAGTATCATTAAGTTGGACGGTAGGCACCTTACTTCGGCATCATTCTGGGCTTATGTGGCATATTTCCACCTAATTGTGGGCCGACATAAAAAGTTGAATGAGCAACTGCCCTTTATTAAGCATATTGCATGCCAACTTTCAAATAAAAACATTAACAAATTGATTTTATTGAAAATAAAAATAACATCCTCATACACTCTGCTTTGTGATGAATATTTTTTGATATCAATTATCTATTTTTGTCGCCAATTTATGACACTTAACCATATAAAATTATTTTATCAATAAAATCATATCATTAAATGTCTCTTATTTGAGACAGATTAAGAGGCCATTGTCGCAATATGGAGACATTTCAATTGAATTGCATCAACTCCAGTTTCTATTGGCACGCACGATAGATGATTATGTGAGTTCACATAGTGAGTACCATATCCTCAGCGTTCTTTTGCAGAACTGGCGCGGTGAGGGCTTACGAAACATTCGTGAGCAACACTCCTCATTGCTAAATCACAAAACCCGCGTAAAGCAGGTCTTGTGATTCTTAGCTTAAAACCCTGGTAAATCTTCAGGGACTAATACCAAAGGAAGAATGATAACGAAAGAAATTAGCCCAACTGTTTGCGCGCATTACGGAAAATACGCATCCATGGGCCGTCTTCCCCCCACTCTTTGGGATGCCAAGAATGGCTGACAGTACGGAATACCCTTTCAGGATGCGGCATCATCGCCGTCACTCGTCCATCAAGGCTAGTCACTGCAGTAATACCGTTCACAGAGCCATTCGGGTTAGCAGGATAGTTTTCTGTCGCCAGACCATAGTTATCGACAAAACGTAATGCAACCTGCTGGTGTTTTTCCAATTCAGTCAAACTCTGGCTATTTCTGAATTCCACCTGCCCTTCACCATGAGCAACCGCAATTGGTAAACGAGAACCCGCCATTCCTTGCAAAAACAGTGAAGGGCTATCTGCCACTTCCACTAAACTGAAACGTGCTTCATAGCGTTCTGAACGATTACGTACAAAACGCGGCCAGTGCTCAGTTCCCGGAATCAACTCATGTAAGTTGGAGATCATCTGGCAGCCGTTACACACACCAAGGGTTAAAGTATCCGGTCTTGCAAAAAAGTTCGCAAAATCATCCCGTACTTGTGAATTAAATAGAATGGATTTTGCCCAACCTTCGCCCGCACCCAGTACATCACCGTATGAGAAGCCACCACAAGCAACCAATGTCTGGAATTGATCCAGCGTAATCCGCCCACTCAGCAAGTCACTCATATGAACGTCCACAGCGTCAAAACCCGCACGATGGAATGCAGCCGCCATTTCGACATGGGAGTTCACACCTTGTTCGCGCAATACTGCAACTCTCGGACGCACTTGTTTCGAAATATAGCAAGCAGCAATATCTTCTGCCGGATCGAAGGTTAACTTCACATTCAAACCGGGATCGTTCAAATCCTGTTTCGCCTGATGCTCTTGGTCAGCACACTCTGGGTTGTCACGCAGGCGCTGCATCTGCCACGTCGTTTCCGCCCACCATAAGCGCAATGTGCTGCGATTTTGACGATAGACGTCCATATCGTTGCTGGAGATCACGAAATCCTCTCCCGCCTGAGCCTGCCCCAAATAGTGTACGCATTCGCTCAGGCCATAATCAGCCAGCAGTTTTTCAACCTGTTCTCTGTCGGTCTGACGAATTTGAATCACTGCGCCCAATTCTTCGCTAAACAGTGCTGCCAAAATATCTTCATCGAATGCACTGATATCAGCACGCAGCCCACAATGACCCGCAAAAGCCATTTCTGCCAGTGTCACCAACAAGCCACCATCGGAGCGATCGTGATAGGCCAGCAGCTTTTGTTCTGAAACTAATTGCTGAATCGCATTAAAGAAACCTGCGAGTTGCTCAGTACTGCGAACATCTGCGGTTTTGTCACCAAGCTGACGATAAACTTGCGCCAGTGCCGTCCCTCCTAATGCATTTTGCCCTTGCCCCAGATCAATCAGCAGCAGCGCGTTGTCATCATCGGTAGATAACTCTGGTGTCACGGTGTAACGAACATCCTCCACCCGTGCAAATGCAGTGATAACCAATGAAAGCGGTGCAGTCATTTCACGCTCTTCACCGTTTTGGTTCCAGCAAGTTTTCATCGACATGGAATCTTTGCCGACAGGAATTGTTAATCCCAGCGCCGGACACAGTTCTTCGCCCACCGCTTTTACCGCAGCATATAATCCGGCATCTTCCCCGGCATGGCCTGATGCTGACATCCAGTTAGCCGATAATTTCACCCGTTTCAGATCTTGTACATAAGCAGAGGCGATATTGGTCAGCGCTTCCCCGACCGCCATACGCGCCGATGCTGCAAAATTCAACAGAGCGATAGGCGCACGTTCACCTATTGACATCGCTTCACCATAATAGCTGTCCAAACTAGCCGTAGTGACAGCGCAATCCGCCACTGGAATTTGCCACGGGCCAATCATTTGATCACGAGCAACCATCCCAGTGATTGAACGATCGCCAATCGTAATCAGGAATGTTTTCTCTGCCACTGCCGGTAAGTGCAGGACTCGTTTTACCGCTTCAGCTAAATCAATACCTCTGCGTTCCAAATTATGACCCTGCGCTTTCAGTGTCACCACATTTTTCAGCATTTTTGGCGTCTTGCCGAGTAAAACATCCAGCGGCATATCGATGGGTTGATTATCGAAATGATTGTCATTCAGTAGCAAATGACGTTCTTCTGTCGCCTCTCCAATCACTGCATACGGAGCACGTTCACGACGACAAATGTCCTCAAACAGTGCAAGTTGTTCTGGTGCCACTGCCATGACATAACGTTCCTGAGACTCATTGCACCATACCTGCAATGGACTCATCCCCAGCTCATCATTGAGAATGTTACGCAACTCAAAGCGACCACCCCGGCCGCCATCGCTGACTAACTCAGGCATCGCATTTGACAACCCACCCGCCCCCACATCATGAATGAACAGGATCGGATTTTTATCCCCCAATTGCCAACAGCTATCGATCACTTCCTGGCAACGGCGCTCCATTTCTGCGTTGTCACGCTGCACTGATGCAAAATCCAGTTCCGCATCAGATTGGCCTGATGTCATTGAGGAAGCCGCACCGCCACCCAAACCGATATTCATGCTTGGGCCACCCAGTACGATCAACTTCGCGCCAATAGAAATATCGCCTTTCTGAATATGTTCTTCACGGATATTCCCGATCCCACCCGCCAACATGATGGGCTTGTGATAACCACGCAATTCTGCGCCATTATGGGAATTCACCTTTTCTTCATAAGTTCTGAAATACCCTAGCAACGCTGGACGCCCAAATTCATTGTTAAACGCAGCACCTCCCAACGGGCCTTCCAGCATGATATCCAGCGCACTGACAATCCGATCAGGCTTACCGAAATCTTCTTCCCACGGTTGTTCAAATCCGGGAATTTTCAGATTAGATACCGAAAAACCGACCAATCCGGCCTTGGGTTTTGCACCTCGCCCTGTTGCACCTTCATCCCGAATTTCCCCGCCTGATCCCGTTGCCGCACCGGGCCAAGGAGAAATGGCGGTTGGATGGTTATGAGTTTCAACTTTCATCAATATGTGGGCAGGCTCTTGGTGGTAATCATACACACCACTTTCACGATTGGGGAAAAAGCGCCCAACCGGCGAACCTTCCATCACGGCTGCATTGTCTTTATAAGCAGAGAAAACATAATCCGGCGTCTGTTCAAACGTGTTTTTGATCATCTTGAACAGTGAATTAGGTTGTTCCTGACCATCAATAACCCAATCTGCGTTGAAAATTTTGTGGCGGCAATGCTCAGAGTTCGCCTGCGCAAACATGTAGAGTTCAACATCGGTCGGGTTGCGCCCTAACGTCCGAAAGGCTCTCATCAGATAATCAATTTCATCGGCTGCCAAAGCCAATCCTAATTCAATATTGGCTGATTCCAATGCAGCACGCCCTGACTGCAAGATATTGATCTGTTTCAGTGGTGCAGGCTCTTGGTGAGAAAACAGGGCTTCAGCCTGTTCAGGTTGAGTGAACACACTTTCCATCATTCGATCATGCAGTAACGCAGACAGCTCCTGCCACTGCCCATCGCTCATTTCATCACTCTGGATATAATAGGCAATTCCCCTTTCCAAACGGGCAATCTGTTTCAGGCCACAATTGTGCACAATCTCTGTCGCTTTTGATGACCAGGGAGATATCGTGCCCGGACGAGGAGTCACCAGCAATAGTTGACCTTTAGGTTCATGTTCATCCAAAGAGGGGCCATATTTTAATAACCGATTTAATTTCTCCCGCTCATTTCCTATGATAGGCGAATGAATTTCTGCAAAATGCACATATTCTGCATAAATCTCTGTAACGGGAAGCTGCTGATCTTGGCACTGGGAAAGGAGCTTAGTAATACGAAACGCTGATAAAGCGGGCGATCCACGCAGAATTTCCATAGTAATAGGTTCTCTCATCTTAGAAGCAAAGCCTGACTGATGCCGCAGGGGGAAACGCCGACATTATAGAGGAATGTTTCCTTTGACGAAACCGTTTGCGTGACGGTTATTCAATCGAATAATACAATTAGTAGAATTTCAAAATTGATTCAATAAGGTTGCACATCCCAGTTTTGTTACGCAAAATGCTCAATTACTGGAAATTTAACCATGCTATATTTCACATTTCATACGGAACCTACCGCACTGACAAGAGATAACTATTTGAGCAATATCAAGATAAATTATTTTGTCATCGTCATTATCGCGCTCCTCTCTGCCGCAATCATTGGCCTCAATATCAATTGGCCCAACAAACAGCAGGAGCAGATAAACAGGATCCTGGCACGGGGAGAGCTTCGGATTAGTACCATCAGTTCCCCTCTGATTTCTGCAAACAGCAAAAATGAAGCAACGGGATTCGACTATGAATTAGCCAAACGATTTGCTGAATATCTAGGCGTAAAACTTGTCATTCATTTTCGCACTAATATTAACCAGATTTTTGATGACTTAGACAACGATAACGCAGATTTTCTGGCTGCTGGCCTTATCTATAATGAGGAACGGCTAGATCAGGCACGCACTGGCCCTGCCTACTACTCAGTCTCACAGCAACTGATTTACCGTAAGGGTACACCCCGCCCACGCACGTTTGGCGATTTAAACGGCACACTGGTTGTCACTGAGGGATCTGCCCATGCCAGAGAGCTAAAAAAATATAAAGAAGAGTCTTATCCCAATTTAACTTGGGAAGATACATCACGCGATAATACACGAGAATTACTTGAGCAGGTGTCCGAAGGTAAAATTGACTATACGATCAGCGATTCGATCAGTTTTTCCCTGCAACAGCGTATTCATCCTAATTTGGCCTTTGCTTTTGAAGTGAATGGGGAACGCCCTCTGACTTGGTATTTGAAGCGCAGTGATGACTATAGCCTTTACTCTGCCATGCTCGATTTTTTCAATCAGATGTCAGAAAACGATGTGATACCACAGCTGGAAGAAAAATATTTCAGTCATATCTACCAATTCGATTATTTTGATACTATTTCATTCATTCGCGCTATCAATAGTACATTACCGATATATCAGCCTATTTTTGAGAAATACGCTGGCTCACTTGACTGGCAGTTAGTTGCAGCCATCGCATGGCAAGAGTCACATTGGAACCCGCAGGCAACCTCACCCACAGGCGTTCGCGGTATGATGATGCTTACTCGCCCGACCGCAGAATGGGTCAAGATCAGTGATCGACTTGATCCGGAAGAAAGTGTAAAAGGGGGTATGGCTTATCTGCATTATCTGATGGAGCGGTTGCCGAAAACCATTCCTGAAGATGAACGTATCTGGTTCGCCCTAGCCGCTTATAACATGGGTTATGGGCATATTCTCGATGTCCGAAAACTCACGGCAGAACAAAAAGGTAATCCTGACCGTTGGCTGGATATCAAATCTCGCCTTGATCTGTTAAGCAAGAAAAAGTTCTATACCAACACAACATACGGCTATGCCCGTGGCTATGAAGCGTATCGCTATGTCGAAAACATTCGGCGTTATTATCAGAGTCTGGAAGGGTACTTGCGAGCAAAAAATAAACGCAGCAAGAAAGCGGAGCATGAAACACCAATAGATAAGGTCATCGTGCCTCTTTCAGATGGAGAAGGGAATAAAGCCGTGGTTAATGAAAAAACGCCGGAAGTCAAAACACCGACGTGATCTCAAAAAGTTCCTTAGCAATAACCGATTATGGCGTTTCCTGCTGTTGTATTTTTAATTTTTTCAATGCTTTATGCTGTTCTCTGCGTTGTTTAAAGAACGTACTCAACATCGTGGCACATTCTTGCGCCAGTACGCCACCAGTGATTTCAATCTGATGATTCATGCCCGGATGCCGTAGGATATCAATCAATGACCCGGCTGCGCCGGTTTTCATATCACTTGCACCATATACCAGCCGCTGTATCCGGCTATGCACCATCGCGCCTGCACACATAACACAGGGTTCCAGAGTGACGTATAGGGTCGTATTCAACAGACGGTAATTCTGCAATTCGATTCCACCACGCCGCAGAGCAATGATTTCTGCGTGGGCAGTAGGATCATGCTCGGTAATCGGATGATTATAGCCTTCTGCAATAATTTTATTATCGGCAACCAGTACAGCCCCGACGGGAATTTCGCCATGAGATTGTGCCTGCATTGCCAGCTCCATTGCCCGACGCATCCAGTATTCATCACTATATATTTCTGCACTATATATCTCTGTCACTACAGGTTCTCTTACTTATGAAAATCTCGCTAATTATAACTATTAGTCATTAATATTGATTCACTCATCTCAATTTGCTTATGTAACCTGAATTTCATTCAAAAAAGCCTCAAGAAAGTGTTCCATGCGTTCTGTCCTCTCACGAGCCATTTGCCTGCCCGTTTCCGTTTGAAAGCCAGATTCTATTTTGAATAGCTTGGTATAAAAATGATCAAGCGTGTAGCCAGTGTCATTATATTCACGGTGTTTTGCCAGAGGATCGTGAAAATCATACAGTGCAGAGCGCATACGGCCGGCAGTATAAAAACAACGAGCTACACCAACCATTCCAATGGAATCCAATCGATCAGCATCTTGTACAATTTTGGCTTCTAATGTTCTGGGAGTTAAACCGGCTGAGAAACTATGAGCTTCAATGGCATGGCAAACAGCAGCGATATCTTCTCCACCCCACCCTAGATTTTTCAGTATCAATGCCGCTTTTTCTGCAGCCATATGAGAAGCAAGATGTCGATTGGGATCATTTTTTTCAACGCTGACGCAATCGTGTAATAAAACTGCGGCCAATACCCACTGTAAATTTCCAGATTCAACCTCACAAATTCTCTTCGCGTTTCGCCATACTCTATGCAAATGGGCAATATCATGAGCGCCATCATCACCTTCTACTGCAATAGGCAAAAGTTGTTGAGCTAGATCTTCAAATGGTGAAAAAAATAACATCGCCAAAACCTCTCAATGAATGAAAATTAAAGGACAACTATTCATGCTGACAGACCTTAACCATCTGACACTGACAACCTCAAATCTTGAGCACAGTCTCGATTTCTATATAAACCTGTTAGGGTTTACTCCCTATGTCCGTTGGTAAGGGAGAATCGATTTATCTTCTCGACCCTGACGGACATCAACTTGAGATCCATGTTGGTTCCCTTGCAAGTCGCCTTAATACATTACGTAAAACACCTTACAAAGGATTAGAGTGGTATTGATGTTTCCCCATCAATACCCACTACTGGACTGCTGCCTCCATAAATGTGCAGCCACAAGTGCCTTCCAAGGAGAAAACTCTGACAGCCATGCTTCTGTTTGATCAGCGTTGACCTTGTCTCCCTGCCTGAGTAAGTATTGGAGGTTGCGCCTTACAGCCACATCGCCATGTAGTGAACCATTTAAATAATTAAATCCGCGCAACAAAGCGTAATTGATTGTCCACATGCCAATTCCCTTAATGGCGAGCAGATTATCCGTAAGCCGTTTAATTTCACCTTCTGTTATGGCTAATTTCAACTCACCCGAATCAATTAATTGGCTAACATTCAGCAACGCATTGGCTTTACTGACAGAAAAACCACACTGGCGTAGATCGTGTTCTGAACACTGAATTATTTGCTCATGAGTCGGATGACACAACAATCCTGAAGAATGTTTAACGCCAATAGCCTGAATAAATCGCCTACGGATAGAAATTGCCGCATTTAAGCTAATTTGCTGACCAATAATTGCCCAACTGAGTGCTTCAAAAGGTGTTGCTGACTGATAAATTCGTAACCCCGCCTGTCTGGTAACCAACTCGCCAATAACCGGATCAGCTTGATACATAGATTCAAATTCTTCAACAGGCTGCAACAATCCCAGCATATGTGAAGCTAGTGTGGATAAAGCCTTCTCTGATTGATGTGCGTCATCACCATCAACCTCAAGCTGGATCTGCGCCCGGTGTTTATCAATAGATACAGTCAGTAAAGCCGGATTTCCGTGCCAAATAATTCCCTTTTTCATTCGACTTTGTTGCACTATTTCAGAAGCACCCTTTTCATCTCTGTGATGAAAAGCCAAAAAATCTTGAGTGTGATAATTATCCGGTAATATTATTTCCGTAAAAGAGCTTAGTTTCATGACAAAAACTCCAGAGACACACAGAATCGAAAGATATTATCACAATCATTCACAACAACTTAGTTGGAAGAAGACCTATAATTATTGGGGATTTTTTTGATTGTGTGTTACATTGCGCGACACTGAAGAACCAGAGATATAAATAGATATTTTTCTGAAATGGCGCTATTAATTACCAAACGCTGCATCAATTGCGATATATGTGAACCATGCAATATAATAAGTAAAATCAATCAACTAAAATCATGTGTTATAGTTTGTGTTGTGCGTTTCTGAGGCACTAAATTGATAGGATCGGGACGAGTAACACAAAAACCATAAATAAATACTACTTTCATCTACTGAGTTTGTCCACTTGCTACCCCCCCAACATCCGACCACAATTCACCCAATCCACCCAACTACCCGCTAATCTCCCCTATTGGCTATTTATTGACGGCTGACGTGGCGCTATACTCCTGCTGAGGATCAGACACCAATACCTGTTTCTGGTTCCAGATAGAATCCTCCGGCATCTGGACACGGACGTCTAATCGGGTTCCTGCGGGTAAATCACAGGGTTCATCATCCGTGTAATGGGTCTGCTCATCCTGTGACTTAATGCGCCTGTTCTGCAATCTGGCAGGCATATGGGCGTTCTGTCGGTGAGTCACCTTAATTTCAATAGCCCCATCCGGCAGCACTTTATCATCGACATACACTAACTCATTACCATTGACGTCACGGGGAACACTGATACCGCCATGAACATCCCATGCACCGTCAGCGTTATAGCCAAGGATACAGGATATTTTGTAGTGACCAAGGGCATCCCTGTTACTGGACAGCACGGCCGCTTCGTTGATCACCTGAGACATTAGGCCACCTTCTGCTCAATGGTCATTAATGCGGTGAATAATTTGCCCTTATGCAGCGTGTCTTGCTGGCAACACAATACGCCGAAAATATTGCCTTTATTATCCGCCAGCGCCAGTGTATTGAAGTCAAAAGCCGTATCTTCAGGGAGATCCGATTCAGGGAGCGTGGCGTTGATTGAAATGGTGCTGCCGGAGACGGTACAAATCAGTAAACATTCCGCGAATTTCTTCAACAGATCTTTATTGGCGAAATTCAGCGGAATATCGGCAATGTCCCAGCCGCCGGTGGGGTTGGCGGTGACAAGGGATGACATCCCGAACCAGCCTTTGGTGATCAGAAACTGGCCGTTAACCCCGATGGCCGATTCCGCACGGCGACTGTAGTAATAGTTCAGTAATTGACCTTTATAGAGTTTTCCGTTTGATACGGAAGCGAGAGCATCTGCCATAAAACAACCTCATTCTGTGTATTTTATGGCAGTATAGAGGAACTATAATTTCCCAATAAACAGCTAGCATTGGTAGCTATGTATAGGGTGGTAAGACTACCCATATAATGGTTAAGCCTATTTAGGGGAGACTGCGCTAATAAAACCATCAAAATGGCTCATTTTTGGGTATGTATTGATTCCATAATGCCTCGCCTTCCTTGCTCTCCCAAGGTGGCGTAGTAGGTTTACCGTTCAACCAAAACTGTATTTTTTGTTGAACCCGAAAAAGATGTCTATTTCTATAAACCCATCTTAACTCACTCGCAGTTATATCTGATGATCCCCAAGAACTAGGATATTCTTTTTTTTGCACTATATATTCCATGTCTATATCATCAAGAATAAAATGTACATGCATATCTTTGGTCATTTCGTCATCGTTTATGGTTATCCAAGATAATCCCCCCTTGCATTTTCTACCGAGTTGTAACGTTACGTTAGCATTTATTTTTTCCCTTTCTTCTCCTTCTTCTTTTTTTATGTCTGCCAAGGATTTTTGGGTAGTGTAATATTTAGGATGCTGATCAAGATATGACATAAAGTTACTTTGGAAACGCTTTTTTTTCCCCAAGGTCATTCGGTTTTTTCGTTTCTGACCATCACTCCTCATCTCAGCGTCTACGGGAATCACATATTCATCTATTATTCGAGGTCGTACTCTGTACTGACTCATTTTTAGTTCAAGTAGTTTAAATTCAGGAAATTTTTTAGTGTAGTTTGTTCTTTGATCCTTTAGTCCATAAATAAGATCACCGAGATGAATTTTTTGCCTAAACGGTGCATTGAATGGCATTTTTGATCCTTATATCATTATCTTGTGTTTTTGATGATGAAATTTTACTTATGTTGGTGTTTTGTGCTGAGTTAATGTGATATTTCTGCCCTCAGTAGGTCTAGTGATTTATTCTTAATAATTTCTGATTGTTTTTATATTATCGGAAGGGTTCGTGCTATGCATCTGAGTAAATATTAACATTATCAAGTGGTTACGTATTAATATTCATGTCTAACATAAGCTGAAAGAAGCACTGGAACACTACTATTTCTGGCTTAACTTTGAGGTATAATTACGCATTAACCAAAATCAATCAGTTTAATCCTTTAACAAAATTATTCCCTCAAATAAGTTTTTTCTATATGGGTACATTAGAAAAACAAATCTATAGGTGAACCAGAGTTAAAAGCCTCTTCAATTTCAGACTTTGGTGTATATAGTCTCCATATTTTTTTCCTTCATCATTCTCCCAAGGTGGAGAGGTAGGGTGACCATTCAACCAAAATTGTATTTTTTCTTGAACACTGGGGAGATGTCTATTTCTATAAATCCATCTTAACTCGTGCGCAGTGATATCGGTTGGATTTCGAGCATTAGGGTGTCTGAGTTTTTTCACTATATATTTCATGTCTATATCATCAAGAATAAAATGTACATGCATATTCTTGGTTATACTGTCATTGCGCATAGTAATCCAAGCTAATCCTCCTTTACATTTTCTGCTGAATAAGCGTCCATCGTATGGAAGTCCACTAAGTGTGGTAGTCTGATATTTTTCATGGTGTTGAAGGTATGATGTGAAGCTTTCCTGATATAAAGGTCTTGTCTTCATTTTCATTATCTTATCTCGTTTTAATACTTCCGCCTTGGCAAGCGCTTCTCGCTCTCCTTGAACGACATACTCATCTATGGTGTGAGGTCTGGGTTTGTACACATCCCTGCGAAGATCAACGAATGTAAATGGCCCATTTCTCATTTGAGTGTATTTTATCCTGGCGCCATCTAACCCATAAATGAGGTCATCATGAGCAACTTTTTCTCTAAAAGGTTGATGAAAAGGCATTTTTTCTCCTTATATTATTATGCTATTTTTTTTGTGATGAGATTTCACTTATGTTAGTGTTTTGTTCTGAGTTAATGTAATATTTCCGCCCTCAGTAAGTCTAGTAATTTATTCTTAATAATTTCTGATTGTTTTTATATTATCCTGCCAAAGGAAGAGTTCCTGCTATACATCGGAATAAATATTAATATAAGCTAAAGGGGCTTGCATGACTCCCAGCTAGCCAGAGCGCTTAAATATTCGTCATTTTGATGAGATTTGGGTAATTGTATTACTACGCTTTTCATTAAGAACTCCGTAATACCATTACGTTGATATAATAGCTCACACATTACTATATTTTAGACATCAGAAATAAGTATGTGTTGCGGTTTTGTGTTACGGGATACGGTTTTTCAATGTAAGCCATACTGTATAAAAACACAAGAACCGGGCAAACGTAACGAATACAGAAGTGATTTAATTGTATGATTTTAAATGATAATTTATATAAGAGACTGAAATGGCGCTATTAATTACCAAACGCTGCATCAATTGCGATATGTGTGAACCTGAATGTCCCAATCAGGCCATCACAATGGGCGTAGAAATTTATGAAATTGACTCAGAACGCTGCACTGAATGCGTCGGACACTATGAAAAACCAACCTGCCAGTCCGTCTGCCCGATCACCAATACTATTATCCTTAACCCTGACCACCAAGAAACTGAAGAGCAACTGTGGGATAAGTTCGTGCTCTTACATCATGCAGATAAGATCTAAAATCAACTTTCCAATATCACCGTCGCACAGGCATAACGCCGTTCATCCGCTAATGTGACATGCAGGGATCTTACATTCAGTTTGTCAGCCAGAGTTTCTGCTTCACCATGAAGTTTTAATGTGGGTTTTCCCAAGGGATCATTAATAACTTCAAACTGATTGAAAGCCAGACCATTTCGAATACCTGTTCCCAGCGCTTTTGCGGCGGCTTCCTTAACAGCAAATCGCTTTGCAAGGAAACGAATCGGTTGATTATGCTGCTGATATTGTTGCCATTCTCTGTCACTTAGAACACGTTTTGCCAAGCGTTCACCAGAACGCTCGACAATTTCCTCAACGCGAGAAATTTCAACTATATCTGTGCCTAACCCAACAATAGCCATTAACGGCGCGCTTCCCGCAACAACGTTTTCATATCGGCCACAGCAGCAGGCAAACCACTGAATACGGCACGGCCAATGATGGCATGACCGATATTTAATTCATAAATCTCAGGTAAGGCAGCAATACGCTGTACATTGTGATATGTCAAACCATGACCCGCATTTACTTTGATGCCTTTACCAGCGGCGTAAGTCACAGCTTCTTTAATACGCAGAAATTCTTGTTCCTGCTGGGTATCATTTTCTGCATCTGCATACGCGCCTGTGTGGATCTCAATAAATGGCGCTCCCACTTCAGCCGCAGCGTCAATTTGCTGGTGATCTGCATCGATAAACAGGGAAACAAAAATACCTGCTTCCGATAAACGCTTAACGGCAGCAGCAATATGCACTTTTTGCCCTAATACATCCAAGCCACCTTCCGTTGTCACTTCTTGGCGCTTTTCAGGAACCAAACAACAGAAAACGGGTTTGATTTGGCAAGCAATATCAATCATTTCATCGGTTACTGCCATTTCAAGGTTCATACGGGTTTGAATCGTTTTTGCTAATAGTTGAACATCTCTATCAGTAATATGGCGGCGATCTTCACGCAGGTGAACGGTGATCCCATCAGCTCCTGCTTGCTCTGCAACAAATGCAGCCTGTACTGGATCAGGATACTGTGTCCCGCGGGCATTACGTACCGTTGCAATGTGATCAATGTTAATACCTAATAATACCTCAGCCATTTTTAACTCCTGTAATAACATAAGATTCAAGAAAGTATACACTTGCCATCATAAAGAAAAATCACATTTTAATTTTCATTTTGCTGATTAGGGGTATCAGTTTTTTTACGTACGAATTGGCGAAATAATTCACGACTTTTTAAGGGCTTCCCCCCCAAATAAGGCTTCAGCGCAATGCGAGTAAATCGTTTAGCTGCTTTCAAGGTGAGTGAATCAGTAAATTCACCGGCTGCCAACGCTTTTAGTTCATTACCAGTAAAACTGAAGTGATCAACAACCAGGCTGGCAATAAAGCCTTTTTCTTCACGGTAACGATAAGTCATTGTATCTGACACAGGTTCACCACTACCTGCACAATGAAGATAGTCTACTCCATATCCCATATTGGTTAGCAAGGCGAGTTCAAAACGACGTAAAGCATATTCAGGCGTGCATTCACTTGCCGCAAGAATTTGTAAACATTGAAGATAATCAAAGAAAAGTGCAGGATATGCCGCGCCTTGTTCAAGAACTCTGGATAATAGCTCGTTTACGTATAAACCGCTATATAGCACACTTCCTGTCAAGGGAAGCGCTAATGAGATAGGGTCAGCATCCCGCAATGTTTTGATTTCACCCCGTCCACTCCAACGAACAAGCAACGGGGTGAAAGGTTGCAGGCAACCTTTCAGATGAGAGCGACGACGGCGTGCACCTTTCGCTAAAACACGTACCCGCCCTTCATTTTCAGTAAAGAAATCCAGTAGTAAACTGGTCTCGCTGTAAGGGCGCCCATGAAGTACGAAAGCTCTCTGCCAGCCGTCCACAAATCAACCTTATAAGTCGTCGATATAACCGAGGCTGCGCAGCGCTCGCTCATCATCAGCCCAACCCGCTTTCACTTTTACCCACAGTTCTAAATGAACTTTATTATCAAACAGCTTTTCCATATCCTGACGGGCTTCTATGCCAATCGTCTTGATTTTGCTGCCTTTATTACCAATAACCATTTTTTTCTGGCCTTCACGCTCTACCAGAATTAAACCGTGAATGGTGTAACCACCGCGTTCATTGGTAACGAATTGTTCAATTTCCACTGTCACAGAATAAGGCAGTTCATCACCCAGAAAACGCATCAGTTTTTCACGGATGATTTCTGATGCCATAAAACGCTGTGAGCGATCAGTAATGTAATCATCTGGGAAATGGTGTCCAGCTTCCGGGATATGAGCACGCACAATTTTGGCAATAGTATCAACGTTCATGCCTTTTTCTGCACTAATCGGCACAACATCAAGGAAATTCATCTGCTTGCTGAGAAAACCGATATGGGGCAGAAGGATGGCTTTATCCGTGACATTGTCCACTTTATTAATGGCCAATATCACTGGGCAATGCAAATTACGCAGTTTATTCACAACCATTTCGTCATCTGCTGTCCAGTGTGTACCTTCGACAACGAAAATAACCAGTTCCACATCACCAATTGAGCTGCTCGCCGCACGGTTCATCAAACGGTTAATAGCACGCTTTTCTTCTATGTGAAGCCCCGGTGTATCAACATAAATGGCTTGATAAACCCCTTCCGTATGGATACCCATAATACGATGCCGCGTCGTCTGGGGTTTACGGGAAGTGATAGATATCTTCTGGCCCAGTAACTGATTCAATAAAGTCGATTTACCGACATTGGGCCGCCCGACTATTGCCACAAATCCGCAATAGTTTTTTTCTTCGCTCATTCAAGCTCCAGTTGTTTTAATGCTTGTTCCGCAGCCGCCTGTTCTGCCTTGCGACGGCTGGAACCTACTCCTCTAACAGGTTGTTCAAATCCACTGATTTGACAGTGAATTGTAAATTCCTGATCGTGTGCTTCCCCACGAACCTGAACAACCAGATATGATGGCAACGGCAAATGACGCCCTTGCAGATATTCCTGTAAACGTGTTTTGGGATCTTTTTGCTTGTCGCCCGGGCTAATTTCATTCAAGCGAGTTTCATACCAACTCAATATAATCCTTTCAATTGTCTGAATATCGCTATCCAGAAAAATAGCCCCAATCAAAGCTTCAATGCTATCTGCTAAAATAGATTCGCGGCGATGCCCACCGCTTTTTAACTCACCTGGCCCCAAACGCAGACATTCACCTAACTCAAATTCTCTGGCCAGTTCAGCCAGCGTATTGCCTCGCACCAGTGTTGCCCGCATACGGCTCATATCCCCTTCATCAACACGGGGAAAACGGTGATAAAGTGCATTGGCAATAACAAAACTCAGGATTGAGTCGCCAAGAAATTCCAGACGCTCATTATGTTTACTATTGGCACTACGATGAGTCAGCGCCTGAAGTAACAAATCATGCTGTATAAAGGTATATCCCAGCTTACGCTGTAACCTATTAATTATTATGGAGTTCATGTGCTACCAATTCAGTCAGAATTCATCAAAAAAGCACACGCAACAGACCTGTGGGGATAGGCCCTACAAAACTGTTGCGTTTGCACTGGCTTCCTAAAATGTCCATCATTCTAGAAAGCCAGTCATCTCGTTTGGCAGAATATTCTACACTGTGAGATGAATTAATGCTTCGCTAATATATAAATATTAGTGAATTCCCCCAATTCGACTCAGACGTACGCCAGTGGGCCACTCGCCTTCCTGTTTTTCAAAACTTATCCAGATTGCTGTTGCTCGCCCTACCAGATTTTTCTCCGGCACAAATCCCCATACCCGGCTATCCGAACTATTGTCACGGTTATCGCCCATCATGAAATAATGACCTTCAGGGACAACCCAAGTTCCAAGTGGCAACCCTGGCTGACTGAAAAACGGGATATTTGATGCTCCAGGGACAGTCAAAATGTGGTGTGACACATTACCTAAACGCTCAACCCGTTCCCCCTGGCGAATACTGTTTGATCCCAGTTGTTCTTCGATAGGAATTGGATAAACCCCTCTCATAGGTGCGCCTTCAGGAGTAATATCCTCTTTGATAGTCCATTCACTTGGGAACATATCTCGATAAGTAACAGGTAAATTCTTACACACCGTATTCCAACCACAACCAGGAAAAACCTGAAGTTCTTTATTTATGTCATCGTAAACAATTTTATCTCCAGGCAAGCCAATGACACGCTTTACAAAATCCAGACTCGGATTAACGGGATATTTAAAAACTGCAATATCTCCACGCTTAGGCTTACCTGTTTTAATCAAAGTTGTCTGTGTAATTGGATCTTTCAAACCATAGGCAAATTTTTCAACTAGGATGAAATCCCCAATCAGCAGCGTTGGCATCATCGAACCTGAAGGGATCTGGAAAGGTTCATAAACAAAAGAACGCAGAAGCAAAACAATGGCTAACACAGGAAAGACAGATGCAAATGTCTCAACCCATGAAGGTTTGTTAATCTCTGTAGCCAAAGCTTCCTGAGATTCCGCACCTGCTGCCTGTTCCTGAATCTGAGCAAGTTTTTTCCTGCGTTCAGGGGCGAATTTAAACCGATCTATACACCAGATAATACCGGTGATTAACGTTGCTAACGTTAAGATCAAGGCAAAAGTGTTAGCCATTTAGACTCCTTACAACCTTGTTAGTTATCTTTTCCAACATGCAGAATTGCTAAAAACGCTTCTTGCGGTAGTTCAACGTTTCCTACCTGCTTCATACGTTTTTTACCATCTTTCTGTTTCTGCAATAATTTTTTCTTACGGCTAACGTCACCGCCATAACATTTCGCAAGTACGTTTTTACGTAACTGTTTGACAGTTGCACGCGCAATAATGTGAGCACCGATGGCAGCCTGAATCGCAATGTCAAATTGCTGACGCGGGATCAACTCCTTCATTTTGTCCACCAGCTCACGACCACGATATTGTGAGTTCTCACGATGAGTAATCAATGCCAACGCATCAACACGTTCACCGTTAATCAAAACATCCACTCGTACCATGTCTGAGTGTTGAAAACGGATGAAATTATAATCCAGAGACGCATAACCACGAGAAGTCGATTTCAGACGGTCAAAGAAATCCAGCACAACTTCAGCCATGGGTATTTCGTAAGTCAGTGCAACCTGATTACCGTGATAAACCATATTAGTCTGTACACCACGCTTTTCCACACACAGCGTTATAACATTACCGAGGTATTCCTGCGGTAACAGCATGTTACATTCCGCAACCGGTTCACGCAGTTCTTTAATATTATTTAATGGCGGTAATTTGGATGGACTATCCACGTAAATAATATCATCACTGACTGTCTCAACTTCATAAACAACTGTTGGTGCAGTAGTAATCAGATCAAGATCATATTCACGTTCCAGACGTTCCTGAATGATTTCCATATGCAGTAAGCCCAGGAAGCCACAGCGGAAACCAAAGCCCAGTGCAGTAGAACTTTCTGGCTCGTAAAATAATGAAGCATCGTTTAGGCTCAATTTACCCAAAGCGTCGCGAAAGGCTTCATAGTCTTCAGAACTGATAGGGAACAGACCTGCATAAACCTGTGGTTTAACCTTTTGGAAACCTGGCAGCGCTTTGTCCGCTGGCTGACGCGCAGTTGTCAGAGTATCCCCGACTGGCGCTCCCAGAATGTCTTTGATCGCACAGACCAACCAACCTACTTCACCACAGTTCAATATATCACGGTCGATACGCTTCGGTGTAAAGATCCCCAGACGGTCAGCGTTATATACCTGTCCCGTGCTCATCACTTTAATTTTATCGCCTTTACGCAATGTACCGTTTTTAACACGGACAAGCGAAACAACACCAAGGTAATTGTCAAACCATGAGTCAATAATCAAGGCCTGCAATGGTGCATCGGAATTGCCCTCTGGTGGCGGGATCTCTTTAACCAGACGTTCAATGACATCCTGCACACCCACACCTGTTTTCGCAGAGCAGCGGACGGCATCTGTCGCATCAATGCCAACAATGTCTTCGATTTCCTCAGCTACACGCTCTGGTTCAGCGGCGGGCAAGTCAATTTTGTTCAGAACAGGAACAACTTGCAGATCCATTTCGATGGCGGTATAGCAGTTAGCCAGCGTCTGAGCTTCAACACCCTGCCCCGCATCAACAACGAGTAAAGCCCCTTCACAGGCAGCCAGAGAGCGGGAAACTTCGTAAGAGAAGTCAACATGGCCTGGCGTGTCGATAAAATTTAGTTGATAGACTTGTCCGTCAATTGACTGGTAATCAAGAGTGACACTTTGTGCCTTGATGGTGATACCGCGTTCACGCTCGAGATCCATTGAGTCGAGTACTTGTGCTGCCATTTCGCGATCGGACAGCCCCCCACAGATTTGAATAATCCGGTCAGATAGTGTGGATTTACCGTGGTCGATGTGGGCGATAATGGAGAAATTTCGTATTTGCTTCATTATTAAACTTTTTTTGCCTTAATATTTCTGAATCATTCGCCTATGGACACACAGATGGACATAAAGCGACAGTTTATAGGTTTGGCCACTGGCCAAAGAGGCGTATTCTACATGCCAAACCTGCGAAAACCTAGTCATGCCTGTGGTTTTCAGTATGACCAGAAAGTGAGAGCTGTTAATAGTAAAGCAGATTATTCCTGCTGTAGAACCTTAATCGTATCAGGAGGTAAACCAATTTGTAACACAACGGGCTGGTACGCTTGCTGATTATCCCAATACTTAGCTATCTTGCGGGCAAAGAAGAAACCAGTAACCCCGCCGATAACGCCTCCCATAACTACCCATAACTGGTCAGTTACCCAATATTGGAAGAGCAAGCCCCCTAAGAACAACCCTAATAATGGGGTCAAATAAACTAACATTGCTGAACGCAGTAAGCTACTTTCAGGTATACCTACTTCTACTTTTTGACCAGGTTGAAGAGGTTGGGAAATTTCCAGTTCTAACTGATGAATATTCTTTGGCCCCAGTTTTTCCAATAAATAAGAGCCACAGGCGGCGTTGGCCTGACAACTGCCACAACCTGAAGATGAGCCATAACGCAATAGTGCGCGACCTTTTTGCCAACGGACAACCGTCGCCCATTCTTTAACCATCAATGATCTCCCGTAAACGTCACACTTGCTACAATCTGCTTGGCGGTTGCGAAAGGCAGTTCGCCAACGATTGCAATGGTATTTTTACCTCTGACCAAAGTATAAACCGTTCGCCGACCTTGTCGAAATGGTTGTTTATTGACTACTTCTTTACCTGCATGGGCCACATTTACAGAAAATTGAAACAGTCCATCACTATACATGATGGATTCCAACGATTCTGTTTCTGCTAGTTTGAGTCTATTACGGGAAATTTCTTTGAAACCTTCAGGCATTTTCCCCACCTGCCAATCGAATTTCACTTTTTCAGACGGCGAAATAGCCAGCATTGGTGGTAATTTCAAATCGACAATAGCAATCAGATCTTTTTTTATACTGTCATTCACTGTTGATGACACCACGCGGAATTGCTCAATAACAATATTATGATCCTTGTCCAACAGATCAATCAGCAAGGGAAGATGACTTTTTGCATCAATCAACAGGTTATAATTATAACGAGTTTCATCTTTCGATATGATACGAACAAAGTACACAGGATGATCACCAACGTGGGTACTGCCCACATCAATGAAGCGATAGTACTTCTGTAATCGCGAGAAATCCGCAAAAATAATCGGTGGAAAATAATCCACAATGTGGTTGCCACGTAGACTAAAAGAATCTAGGCCTGGCTCGTAATAGCTGATTTGGTTACCGCGTTGGATAATTTCGCGGCGCGATCCATCCATCTGTATGATTTGAGCAATGGGTTGACCATCGATAATAGCATGGCGGTAACGCAGGGGGATCAGAAGTTCTCGCTCTAAATTAATGAAAGCAAGCTCATAATTCAGAGTTTGTACGGCATTTCCCATATCCTGTAACAAAGCCTCGGTGCCGCTTTGCTGCGCCGAGGCTTTCAAAGGATTGAACAGGCTACCCGCCAACAAGAAGATGAAAAAACAAATATGTTTCATTAACTTCTCAGATACGTTTCATTATTGCTGTGGAGCCTGTTGTATTTTTGCTCCCACAGACTGAGTATTATCAGCCGGTGGCAGCCTCTGGTTTTGTTCTGAATGAATGCGCCGGGAAAGTTCATACTGTTGCAGCATAGCATCAATGCGTTTATTGCTTTCCCGCACTTGCATGTTCAAATCACTGCCTAAAGCTTCATCATCTACAGGCGCAGCTAAACCGACAGGTGAAGCGGAACCCATAACAGGCAATGTATTGAAGACTGGCGTATCAGATTGTGTATCCGCGTCAACACTGCCATCGCTGTTATATTGCTGGACTCCAATAATCACCGCCAATGATACACACGCAGCAATGCCGATTTGTGTCATCTGGCTCGCCCACGGGCGAATTTTGTTCCAGAACGGCATTTTCTGCCATGTTTCAGGTTTTGGCTGAGATTCTGGAATAGCGGCTGGATTGATATGAATCGGCTCTTTTTCAAGCGCCAATGCGACTCGGCTCGCGATATCCAAATGTAATACATCACCTACATCACCACGCAATGTGTCACGGATGAGGTGATATCTTTCCCACTGTTTCTGCATCACAGTGTCTTCAGCGATCAAACGAACGACTTCACTATCAAGAGCTTCGCCATCCATTAATGCGGAAAGTTTCTCTCTTTGCATGCCAAAGTACCCTTCAATATTGTTTTATCCCACTACTGTTGGATCAGCGGTTGGACTTTATTATCAATGGCTTCCCTTGCCCGGAAGATTCGTGAACGGACAGTCCCGACAGGACACTCCATGATGTCGGCTATTTCTTCATAGCTTAACCCGTCCAACTCCCTGAGCGTAATCGCTACCCGCAAATCATCCGGGAGCGATTCGATGGTACGGAAAACCACTTCCTTTAGTTCTTCAGACAACATTAAGTTCTCAGGGTTCGAAATTTCTTTTAATGAGCTTGACGCATCATAATTTTCTGCGTCGTTGGCATCCAAGTCATTGGATGGTGGGCGACGCCCCTGAGCAACTAAATAGTTTTTCGCAGTATTAACAGCAATACGGTACAACCACGTATAAAAAGCACTATCACCCCGGAAAGAATAAAGCGCACGATAAGTCTTAATAAACACCTCTTGAGCAACATCAGGAACGTCACCTTGAGGTACGTAACGAGCAATCAGGCTCGCCACTTTGTGCTGATATTTTATCACCAGCAAATTAAATGCTTTCTGGTCGCCCTTTTGTACCCGTTCGACCAGCATTTGATCCGTTAACTGCTCGCTCATCCGAGGCTCACTCTCCTGAGGTAAAACTCCACATTTATACTTAATTACGCCAGCCATGATGCCTTGCTTCCCGAACAAGCATGACTTCGAGTCTCTATTTTGTGTGAAGTTCAACTTTGATCGTAATTTTATCTTACAACCACCTGTTATTTCGTATCTCACCTTTTATGTATAGTACAAATCATAGTCTCTATTTCCCAGGGAATACGATTTTAAGACAAGAAAAAAGAACGATTCATTTCATTGCGTAATAAAACCCACATCATTACTCCATTGATAGTAACCTTATTAATAATAAAGATAAAAATCTGTTACTAACTGACGAAACTCAGTTGAATATACGCCATCTGAGACACGAATGGTCAATTCACTCACCTGAGTTTCCTGCCCTTGTCGAGAAAATGCCAGCAACAAGCGATGCAGCGGCTTATCCTGCCTATCACGAATATTGACACGATGATGAGTAAACCACCCCCGTTCTGCCGCCATTTGCTCAAATGTCTCGCCGATGTTATAGGGTAATACAACACAAAATAGCCCTGTGGCCTTAATCAAGTGTTCAACACAATCCAATAATCCACGATGCGTCAATGATCCCGTGTAACGCGCCTGACTACGTGCCTCATTCCTACACGCGTTGGCAGGTTCAAAATAGGGCGGATTACTCACGATCAAATCATATTGCAAGTGGTTTTGCTGAGTAAAATCATGAATATCCTGCTGATGCACTTTAACACGATCAGCCCATGGGGATTCCTGCACATTCTCGATTGCCTGTCTCGCAGCATGAGTATCCAGCTCCACGGCATCAATAACCGAATGATCATCAGTACGCTGTGCTATCATCAAGGCAACCAAACCGCTGCCACAACCGATATCCAGACATTTTTTCCGATTATCCACCGGAGCCCAGGCGCCTAATAACACGCCATCCGTCCCAACTTTCATTGCACATTTATCATGTCCAACAAAAAACTGTTTAAATGTAAAACCACCGCAGCGAAAAGCGGGTTTATGTATCAATCCCATGAATCATATCTATTGAAATTAAAATGGGTCATAGCATAAATCTTATAGCCCACGGATAAAAGCGACCTGCCCACAGGATATTTTTATAGGATGAAGAATACTCCTAACCTGTTTATAATCGGCGACCCAAATAGAGGTATATGATGACTGCGACAAACTTTTCCGAATTCGAACTTGATGAACGCCTGCTTAATGCACTGAACGAAAAAGGCTACGAACGCCCGACAGCGATCCAGGCTGAAGCCATTCCCCCTGCCATGGATGGCCGTGACGTACTTGGCTCGGCACCGACTGGCACAGGCAAAACCGCTGCGTACCTGCTACCAGTTCTACAGCATTTACTGGATTTTCCACGTAAAAAATCCGGCCCACCACGTATCTTGATTTTGACCCCTACCCGCGAACTGGCAATGCAGGTTGCAGAACAGGCACAAGCACTTGCTGCTCATACTAATCTGGATGTCGCCACAATCACTGGCGGTGTTGCTTACATG
The DNA here is from genome assembly GCF_024721015.1 of Xenorhabdus bovienii. Lineage (GTDB taxonomy): Bacteria > Pseudomonadota > Gammaproteobacteria > Enterobacterales > Enterobacteriaceae > Xenorhabdus > Xenorhabdus bovienii. The sequence goes on along the minus strand of NZ_JANAIF010000036.1, from coordinate 12,151 downwards.
AATCACGCAGAAGTGTTCAGTGAGAATCAGGATATTGTTGTCGCAACTACAGGACGCCTACTGCAATACATCAAAGAAGAAAATTTTGATTGCCGTGCGGTGGAAACGCTGATCCTTGATGAAGCAGACCGCATGCTGGACATGGGGTTTGCCAATGATGTCGAGACCATTGCCGGTGAGACACGCTGGCGCAAACAAACGTTGCTATTTTCCGCAACGTTAGAAGGCGAAACCATCCGTGATTTTGCAGAGCGCCTGTTAACCGATCCTGTTGAGATCGATGCAGAACCTTCTCGTCGTGAACGCAAAAAAATTCAGCAATTCTATTATCGAGCCGATAATCTGGAGCATAAAACCGCCTTACTGTGTCACCTTCTTCAGCAACCTGATGTAACAAAATCGATTGTTTTTGTGCGCAAACGCGAGCGCGTGCGTGAAATTGTCGATTATCTACATAAGGCAGGCATTCAGGCCTGTTTTCTTGAAGGTGAAATGGTGCAGACCAAACGTACAGATGCCGTCAAGCGACTGAATGATGGCAGAGTCAACGTTATGGTTGCAACTGATGTTGCGTCCCGCGGGTTAGATATTGAAAATATCAGCCACGTCTTTAACTTTGATTTACCACGTACTGCCGATGTTTATCTGCACCGGATTGGTCGTACTGCCCGTGCAGGCCGTAAGGGAACCGCCATTGCACTGGTTGAATCTCACGATCATCCACTGCTTGGCAAAGTCACCCGTTATCTCAACGAACCATTGAAAGTACGGGTTGTTGATGAACTGCGTCCACAAACTAAAGCACCCAGTGAGAAAAAGAGCTATAAGCCTTCTAAGAAAGTGCTGGAGAAACGTAAAGAGAAGAAAAAGGTAGAAGAAGAAGCGAAGAAAACACGAGTGAAAGTTCGTCATCGCGATAGTAAAAATATTGGAAAACGCCGCACTCCTTCCGGTGACTCCAAACCAGAAACGTCAGAACCAACCAACGATTAATCTCACTGGCAAAAGCGGGCAAACAGCCCGCTTTATCATCTCTGACAAACAGAAACAATGGATTCAGCCTTACTCGTCATTCCATTTGTACGAATATTATACTGAATAATGCTTCTCAAGCTGTTGTGAAACCAATTGATGACTCTCTTCCCTTAACTGTTCGCTGATTTTGGCCTCATCCATATTCATCCCCCATGTATTCAAAGCCTGTTTTTGCATAGGAATAGCCTTGTTTTGCATACTGTCCTCAGTAGCAGCTATCATTTCACCTGCTTTATTCAACCAAGGTTTATGGACGGTCAGCAATTCCTGCACGGCTTCCATAAAATGCGCCTTGAATGAGTGAAAAGCATACCGATAGGCAAAAATGGAATCCAATATCCCTTCCGGTTCGTACTCATATTCAAGCAGAATTTTATTTCCCATGGGCTGGGGAATTGGCAAGGTTTTTTGCAGGTTATCAAGCCAGTCATGTTCAACAATATAATTCCGGATTAACCCATTTTCTGCCACTTCACGACTTGCTTTCGGTGATAATCCCATACTTTTCAATGTCGAATCTGACACTCCGGCAGCATTAAAAATAACTGCGGGTTTTCCTGTTGTCAGCGCCGCCACAGATGCCAATCCTCCCCCCATTGAATGACCCGTGAAAATGACATTTTCACCAAATCCTTTTAACGCTGCCTGTGCCAACTTTACAGCCTGACCATATTGCTCTTCTTTAAATCCAAGCCCTTGACGAATACTTGCCATGAAATCCTGTATTTCGTTCGAGCCAGTAAATGACACGATATATAAGCCCTTATTTCGATAAACGCCTGCCTGAAATCCTGTTGAACTATCCTCCAAGATAGCAGGATCAATGCCCGCTTTTGATATTTCATCTTTCGTAAGACGCACATAATCACCAATTCCCATGCTATTCATACGGTAAACATCACGGGTGACCAGTGACAGATCATAATCGATGCGTTTAGAATGTTTTCCTGCAATATCATTGGCATGTAATTCAGGTAATGCCATGGCACTTAGATGCCGATCGCGAACCAATGATTGGTAAAGATTATTATTTTGCTGGGTATTTTCTGAAAGCGGAACTGTTGTGGGTTGTGTTGTGGAGTGAGTCACATCAGCCTTGTCAGATGGTGATTTGACCGGGGGACTCGATTGAAGCTGCAGTGGACTTCCCTGTAATGAATAAATCCCTAATTCACTGAAAAAACTGCTATTTATTGATAAAGTCATAAAAATCTCCTACAGATTATTCAGGTTAGGCATAATTAACAAACCTAAACTCTCTATCGGCAGAGATCTGCAACACATTAATAACAAATTTAATTTTTATTTAACAAAATTAATACCCATATATAATGAAAGGAATATCAGTAAATGATTTTTTATGAGAGAAAAACACAAAATTATTTTTATAAATTTTAAAAATAATTTATAAAATCAGAATTTCATCCTATCAATTAGCTTCAGATGAAGATCAGAGGGTTTCCCTATGCGAAGGGAATCGGTAAGCTTAAGCCTATCTGACAATCATATAGAAAGGGATTCGCGATGCCCGCATCTCTCACATGGCACGAAGTCATTGGCCATGAAAAGACACAGCCCTATTTCGTTGACACATTGACCTATGTTGCCAATGAACGTAAGGCCGGAAAGACGATTTATCCGCCACAGCAGGATGTTTTCAATGCATTCCGCTATACCGAACTGTCCGATGTAAAAGTCGTGATTTTGGGGCAAGACCCTTACCACGGCCCAAATCAGGCCCACGGTCTGGCCTTCTCAGTACAGCCTGGTATTCCTGCACCACCTTCTCTTGTCAATATGTATAAGGAGCTGGAATCGGATATTGCTGGGTTTAGCCGCCCTAATCATGGCTGCTTGGTCAGTTGGGCAAAGCAAGGCGTATTGCTGCTCAATACGGTGCTGACCGTTGAACGTAGCAATGCACATTCACATGCGAATTTAGGCTGGGAAACCTTCACTGACAAAGTCATTGCGGCAATCAATGAACATCGTCACGGCGTCATTTTCCTACTTTGGGGTTCCCATGCCCAGAAAAAAGGACACTTCATCAATACCCAACAGCACTATGTCCTGAAAGCACCACACCCTTCGCCTTTGTCAGCTCATCGCGGTTTTCTGGGATGCAAGCATTTTTCACAGGCAAACAGCCTGCTGGAAGCTCAAGGATTGGCGCCAATTGATTGGTATCCCACACTGCCTGAGTGACAATAGAATAACCACAAAAATGCCGCCCTGTGTATGGCGGCATTGTAATCACGGGATAGCGTAATTTTTATTTAGAAACAGCAACCATTGCAGGGCGCAATAAACGACCATTCAAGGTATAACCTTTCTGCATCACTAACATAACGTGATTGGGTTCATGCTGATCGGATTCCATCATAGTCATCGCCTGATGTACTTCAGGATTGAAAGGAACATTAGTGTCACCCACCACTTCAATGCCGAATTTACCTACAGCATTAGTGAATGATTTCAATGTTAACTCAACGCCTTCAATCATTGGCAACAGCGCGTCATTAGAACGATCAACCGCTTCCAGTGCACGTTCCAGATTGTCGATCACGGGCAGAAGTTCATTGGCAAAGCGTTCCAGTGCGAATTTATGTGCTTTTTCTATATCCAGTTCTGTGCGACGACGGATATTTTCCACTTCAGCACGAGCACGTAGCATTGCATCGCGTTCGCCAATTTGAGCCTGTTTTAGTTGTTCTTCCAACTCGGCAACACGCGGGTCAACAATGCTCTCAGTCTCTGGCGTGTCTGCCTTTTCTGCATCCATTTGTTGCTCAAATACATTTTCTGTATTTTCTGAGACTTGCTCGTCAGGTACTTTTTGGTCTTTACTACTCATGAATATCTCCGCGTATTTTGTATTATTTGCGCTACTCCCGCTTATTATGGGGATCAAAACGAGGGATTCAAGGGAACAATCATATTGTGAGGGCAAAACCATATGCTGAAGGAAACAACAGCAATGAATAACGAATTCAAATGCATCGGTATTGTCGGCCGTCCACGTCACCCTGAAGCGCTGGCCACCCATGAAATGCTTTATCACTGGCTGGTATCCAAAGGATACTACGTCATCATGGATAGACAAGTTGCTAGAGACATTAGTTTAAAAGGTGTTCAGACTGGAGGATTGACCGAAATCGGCAAAATAGCTGATCTGGTGATTGTTGTTGGCGGCGATGGCAACATGCTGGGAGCTGCCAGAGTATTGTCACGCTATGACATCAAAGTGATTGGCATTAACCGTGGCAATTTAGGCTTTCTGACGGATTTAGATCCCGATAATGCCTTGCAGCAGCTTTCCGAAGTACTCAATGGAGAATATCGAGACGAAAAACGTTTCCTACTGGAAGCTCAAGTCACGAAAAAAGGACAGAAATCACGGCGCAGTACAGCGCTGAATGAAGTCGTGCTGCATCCGGGCAAAGTCGCTCACATGATTGACTTCGAAGTTTATATTGATGAGCGTTTTGCGTTTTCCCAACGCTCAGATGGCTTAATCATTGCGACCCCCACAGGCTCAACAGCCTACTCGTTGTCTGCTGGTGGGCCAATATTGACACCAAACTTGAACGCCATTGTGCTGGTACCGATGTTTCCACACACGCTTTCAGCGCGCCCTCTTGTTATCAGCAGCGAAAGCAGCATTCGTCTGAAATTCTCCCGGAACAGCAATGACTATGAAGTAAGCTGTGATAGCCAGATCGTGTTACCGATCCAGGACAGTGAAGAAGTCATTATCAAACGCAGTGAATATAACCTGCACTTGATACACCCGAAAGATTACAACTATTTCAATACACTGAGTACGAAGCTGGGTTGGTCGAAAAAAATGTTCTAAAAACGTAGGCTTCCCACTTTACTGTATAAAGAACCAGTTTATACTGTGTGAAAGTACAGACATGTTTTTATATACAGGAAAGGTAGGAGGAGCGCGATGCTGACTCAGTTAACCATCAGTAATTTTGCTATCGTTCGCGAACTGGAAATTGATTTCCGCTCAGGAATGACAGCAATCACAGGGGAAACCGGCGCAGGTAAATCCATCGCCATTGATGCTCTGGGCTTATGCCTTGGCAATCGAGGCGAAGCCAATATGGTTCGTGCTGGTGCTACCCGTACTGACATCTGTGCCCGTTTTTCACTGGCGGATGCGCCTTCTGCCCGTAAATGGCTTGAAGCCCACCAGCTTGATGAAAGTCGTGATGACGACAATGAGTGCCTGTTGCGGCGCACGATTACCGCTGATGGGCGCTCCCGTGGTTTTATCAATGGCACGGCTGTCCCCCTTTCCCAGCTACGTGAATTAGGTTCACATCTGATCCAAATCCATGGGCAACATGCCCACCAATTACTTTTAGAAAATCGTCACCAAAGGCGTTTACTGGACATTTACGCTGGCCAATTTGAACTGCAACATGAAATGAAGCAGGCTTACCAACAATGGCGGCAAAGCTGTCAGGCACTCGCCCGATTTCAACAGCAGGCTCTTGAACGCCGCTCTCGCCAGCAGTTACTCGAATATCACTTGAAAGAACTAAACGAACTGGCACCACAAGTGGGTGAGTACCAAGAGCAGGATAGCGAATATAAGCGGCTGGCAAATTGCGGGCAGTTTCTATCTGTCAGTCAGAACGTTCTCCAGATCTTAAATGATAATGATGAACAGAACATTGTCAGCCTTCTGAATTATGCACGAAACGAACTGACTGAACTGGCCAGCATGGATCACAAATTCAACGAACTGCTTAACATGCTAGAAGAAGCAGCCATTCAAATTAATGAAGTCAGTGATGAATTACGTCATTACAGTGATCTACTGGAATTAGACCCTAACCGCCTGTTTGAATTGGAACAGAAAATTTCACAACAGATCAGCATGGCTCGTAAACATCACGTTGCTCCAGAAGAACTACCTGCCCTGCACCAACAACTTTTGGAAGAGCAGCATCAGCTCTCCCAGCAGGAAGATAATTGTGCCCATCTCAGTGAACTCGTCAGACTACATTATCAACAAGCGCTCAATGTGGCAGAAAAGCTGCATCAGGTTCGCCAACAATATGCTGTAGAATTAAGCCAACTGATCACCAACAGCATACATCAACTCTCCATGCCTCATGGTCGTTTTACCATTGACCTCACATTTGAACCCGAGCATTTAAATATTGATGGTGCCAGCAAAGTTGAGTTTAACGTAACAACAAACCCGGGACAGCCTCATCAATCACTGGCAAAAGTTGCTTCTGGCGGTGAACTTTCTCGTATGGCACTGGCTATTCAGGTCATCACAGCCAAAAAAATGGAAACGCCTGCATTAATCTTCGACGAAGTGGATGTCGGTATCAGTGGCCCAACAGCGGCGATCGTTGGTCGCCTGCTGCGTGAATTGGGAGAATCAACCCAAGTTATGTGCGTAACACACTTACCGCAAGTCGCAGGATGTGGGCATCAACACTTTTATGTCAACAAACAAACCGACGGGGAAGAAACAGAAACCCACATGCAATTGTTGGACAAAAAAGCCCGACTCCAAGAGCTGGCGCGGCTTCTGGCGGGTAATGAAGTCACAAAAAACACACTGGCCAACGCAAAAGAGCTATTAGCGGCATAAATTAATACAACTTTTTTGTATACTTGAAGTCATAGGTAAAACGCTGAGAGGTTTTCAATCTCTTCAATGTTTATTATCATCGACGGCCTTACTCCTAAAGGAATGTAATTACTATGCGCTGTAAATTGTTGACTGCCGCTACCGTATCACTTGTTATGCTGACTGCGGGTTGCTCCATGTTTGAGCGAGTTGTTTATCGTCCTGATATTAATCAAGGGAATTACCTGACACCGGCTGCGGTATCAAAAATCCACAAAGGAATGACTCAACAACAAGTCGCTTACACTTTGGGAACACCAATGCTGACCGATCCGTTTGGAAGTCAAATTTGGTACTACATATTCCGTGAGCAGCCAGGCCATAAGAAGGCCACACAAGAAACATTGACTCTCACCTTTGATAATAATGGTGTGTTGACTGATATCAAGAATGAAAAAGCTCTGCCAGAGGATCAGTAAGACGCGGAATTTTATTTATTCGCCAGTAATGCATCTGGCGAATAAATAGATATCGGAATAGATGTTATTGAGTGCTATTTTTAGCTCGTTCAGCCCGTTTACGACGCATTTCTTTTGGATCGGCAAGAAGGGGACGATAAATTTCTACACGATCCCCTTCTACCATCGTATCGGTCAATTTAGCCGGGCGACTATAAATGCCGATTTTATTCTTAGTCAAATCGATATCACTACGTAATGTCAAAAGACCAGATGCGACAATCGCCTGTTCGACAGTCGATCCCTGAGGTACTTTCACATTACACAGATATTGCCGTTCAGGCAGAGCATAAACGACTTCGACATTGATATCAGACACTGTAAACCTCACGCGCACGTTGGGTAAAAGCCTGAACCATATTACCAGCTAATTCCTTAAACACCTTACCAAAAGCCAACTCAATCAACTTGTTGGTAAACTCAAAGTCGAGATGTAGCTCAACTTTACAGGCATCCTCGCTAAGTGGGGTAAAATGCCACCCGCCCATCAGCTTTCGAAAAGGCCCATCAACAAGCTGCATACTAATACTTTTATTATCAGATAACGTATTGCGCGTCACGAACGTCTTACTGATCCCTGCCTTGGAGACCTCAACAGCAGCCGTCATCTCATTATTACTACGGCTTATTACACTGCTACCCACACATCCTGGTAAAAAATCCGGATAAGACTTTACATCGTTAATCAATTTGTACATTTGTTCCACGCTGTAAGGCACTAACGCAGAGCGACTAATCTGTGGCATATCATTTCCTGTAAAACGTAACAGCACTGAATAGTATCATTTAAATGTGGTTAAATAAAAACCTGATGGCGTTTGGAACAATAAATATGCATTTATTGCTAAATATCACTCAGAAGAGATTTCTTTCATTAACGCATACAGTATAATACAACGCATTATGACAAAGAAAAAAGCACACAAACCCGGTTCGGCAACAATTGCCATGAATAAGCGAGCCCGCCATGAATACTTCATCGAAGAAGAATTCGAAGCTGGCTTATCCCTACAAGGTTGGGAAGTAAAATCGCTGCGCGCTGGTAAGGCAAACATCAGTGAGAGTTACGTTTTGCTCAAAGATGGTGATGCTTATCTTTTTGGTGCCACAATCACACCATTGAATGTCGCTTCTTCCCATATAGTCTGTGATCCGACACGGTCACGCAAATTACTCCTTAACAAACGCGAACTTGATTCACTATATGGTCGAGTCAATCGCGAAGGTTATACAATCATTGCACTTTCCATGTATTGGAAGAACGCTTGGAGCAAAATCAAAATTGGCGTTGCAAAAGGTAAAAAAGCGCATGATAAACGTTCAGATATCAAAGAACGTGAGTGGAAAGTAGACAAAGAAAGAATAATGAAGAATTCAGGGCGTTAATTACTGGCATTATCATCCAATATTCTGATATACTTGCTTTTAACATACTTGGGGCTGATTCTGGATTCGACGGGATTCGCGAAACCCAAGGTGCATGCCGAGGGGCGGTTGGCCTCGTTAAAAGCCGCAAAATAATAGTCGCAAACGACGAAAACTACGCACTAGCAGCTTAATAACCTGCTTAGAGCCCTCTCTCCCTAGCCTCCGCTCTTAGGACGGGGATCAAGAGAGGTCAAACCCAAAAGAGATCGCGTGGATGCCCTGCCTGGGGTTGAAGCGTTAAATCCAATCAGGCTAGTTTGTTAGTGGCGTGTCTGTCCGCAGCTGGCAAGCGAATGTAAAGACTAGACTAAGCATGTAGTACCGAGGATGTAGGAATTTCGGACGCGGGTTCAACTCCCGCCAGCTCCACCAAATTTGGTGGGTCAGTGTCAGGACAACAACTTGAAAAACAGTCAGTTAGCAAAGTTGATGGGACACTGCCATGACAGTAAAAGGACTTCAAAGTGCACGTAAAATGCACGTGAAGTTAAAATCGAAACACCTCAGATTCCCCCTCTGAGGTGTTTTTGTTTGTGACTAATGTATTTCTATTTGTAAAAAAGTGTAACAAAAATACACGCCACTTTTGCCTGTTTTGGGTCTGATTTACCTCTCAGATCACGCCCTATAAAATTCATATTGAAGAACGGACATCATTATTTTATTCGAAAAATTCACCGTCAAAATCCCTCTCTAAACTGACGCATTTCTGTACACATAAACAGTGCTTTTAAATATTCAGATTTTTTGATGATATTTAGCTGACGTACACTTTTTGCCAAAAAATGAAGAGTCCCGAGATTGTGGAGAGGTGGGAAGGGAAGCTGTTGTCACTATAAGGCAGAAATCTGACCTTTGACATATGAGGTACCTGCACAAACAAAAGGTATGGTGATTTCCACCCTAGTTGATTAACTCATTGATTTATCCGAGGTCCTCACTTTGACCCAACCATTGGGGAAATCCCAATGGTTACTTTATGTGCTGGACAAAAGGACTTAACCCTTTGTTTCTAGCTCACTCTTTTGGGCACACCTCTTATTGAGTTGTGCAAAGTTTGTGAGTCAGTATCACTAGCGCTCAAATTATAAGCAGAAGCCAAATCTGGCGTCTGATTAAATATCAATGAGTTATTGCCAAAGTGGGAATTCCCACTTAAATGGGCTTTCAAATCCCAATTGGTGAAAATATAAACTACGAAAATTTCGTAGTTGAGCCTCTGAGATTGATGATTCCTTAGCCTCAAAGAATCCCTACAGTTAATTTCACGCCTACGTTTGAAACGGAAGCGTGCCGGCACCATGCAGGGGTTAAAGACGGGAAATCCCGCTTTTAGGTAACTTGTTGATTTTGCTTAATTACCGCACAGGACAGGAATTCCGGTTCTCTGCCGAAAATAAGGGATATCAAGAAGTTGGAAGGAAGGCCGCGCATTGCGCAGCCTTGGAATGCTTTAATAACTTGTTACTAATAGATTATCTATTTTGATTATGCATCAAAAAAAGCCAATTCAAGTTCAAGTGTCTTACCAACTGATGCAACAAATAATTCTTCTAGTGCTGATGAGCTTTCAGGTTGACTATATAACAGGTTGGTAGCACTATCTATTTCAGCTACTCCTAAATCATATTCTTTATTTAAGTACCTGACGACTAATCTTTTCGAGCTAAGTTGTTTTTCAGCTTCATTAGGATTTTCACTATGAAGAAGAAAATAACGATGAGAGTCATGATCAGACTGAATCAAACTGAATTGGCCGATTCCTTTTGTAAGCAGTACATTATTACTAATTTCTTCCCATTCCCCCATCACATTATTGGCATAACCCCAATATTTTAATCCAGCTGAAGGGTTAGTATATTCATCGACAGTTAATCGAGTTTTCAGTTGATATACAGGTTCGACAGATGGCTTGGGTTTAATTGGTTCCTCTTTCTCTTCTACTACAAACTCCCAATCACACGCCATCATATCTTCTTGTGTTGGCTGCCACGGTACAAAGTTACCGTGTTCATTGCGCAAATCGATATGTGTCAGGTAATCGTACTTGGTTCCAACTGCTACACCATCAATCGCATAAGCGCTGCTTTCTTCCACGGTTAAATCATTTACTCGTGGAGTAATAGCCAGATACATCCCTTTGTCACCCCAGACAGAACGGGCGACACGCTTGCGTAGTTTTAATTGAATCAAAGCCCAAGAGAATGAACCCACCGGTGCAATAAAGCAGTCACATTGATAGTGTTTCGGGTCAAACGGACATTCATGTTCGGGATTAATAACATCAGACATACTATTTCCTTATATTTATAAATTATTGGAAGCAACCCAAAGAGTTAGCCTCCCTCCGCTGTAACAGCCCGAATATATTAACGAATGTTTATAGTTGAATGAATTGATTGGGGTTGTGTGAGAGTTTGTACAAGTGGGAAAGAAGAGTGCTAAGGGATGTTGCCTGCATGAAAAACCCGCGCGGGGCGGGTTAGGAAATAAATTGACTTATCAGTATCGCGATAGACCAGCAGCAAGGACTTCTTTGTGACTAATATTACCCTTGCACAGAGAATGGAATTTTTTATAATCCATCCCTGCCTGCTTAGCCATTGATTTGATTAGATCGCGTGAAAATGGCGCATGGTGCTTATCAACTGTGACTACCCATTTATATCCATTTTCTTTCTTGATCCACTGCTCGTGAGAGGTTCCTTTCTTCGGTTTTATTTCAAAACCCAAAGCCCCCAGAGCTGTTACAACTTCTTTATATTTGAGTGGTGTTAATCTATAAAGAATCATGTTGCGCCATATCCCTTATCAGGCTGGCTTGTATTGTTCATCAAACAATCTAGCTGAAATAGTTTCTTTATTTCGAGAGGAGGCACGTTTCACTTTTAACATACAAGCAATATACCAATACTTAAGCCACATAGATAAGGGGGCTTTTCGATTTATCAGTTGCTTTGCATATTCAGGTTCAGAAGTGACTTCTTCAAGATAATCACTCACCTGACCCTCAAGTTTACTAATTGCTTTATCAATCGAGTTAGCTTGCGCTGCCAGTGACAGATCTAAGCAGGCGGCAATATACACATCACCCTGTTGATAAGCCATGCAACGTAATCGCATTTTATAATCTCCTGTAGGGGTATCAACAACACAATTATCAAATTGATAAATATGCCTTGAGGTGATATTAGACCGTTTGAACCCAAGGTTCAACAGCGTAGGTTGTATTTCTTTTGTTTCGTTGATGATTAAAATGTATCAAAATGTTTCAGTTTTTAGCCCTTCCTTGAGGGCTTTTTCTCATCAAGGCCCCAAACTGTCCACCTCCCCCCGCCTCACATCCCCCAAACTCCCCCCAACATCCGCCCCCAATCCACCCAACTACCCGCTAATCTCCCCTATTGGCTATTTATTGAATGAAGATAGGGGCATCAAGCCCCCTGTATTTACTTCGGCTGCTCTGGCCATTTGACATCGGGTGCTGTCGATGTATCAATCTCTGTCAATTTTACGCTGTAAATTTCCCATTCGCGCAATAATGCTATTTCTCTATCGGTGGCCA
>NZ_JANAIF010000369.1 GCF_024721015.1 Xenorhabdus bovienii | reverse complement strand
ACAATCACAGGAACCAAACAGAAACGCGGCGTACTGATCTTCTCAATGGAAATGGATTCCCAGCAGATTATCGAACGTCAGTTGGCTGGAGCCGCTAACCTGCCAGTATCAGTTTTACGAAATCCTGCGAGACTGGATGATGAAGGTTGGGATTGGGTTACTGTTGGTTTGGGGCGATTACAAAACTTGGATGTATGGATCATTGATGCCAGTAAATTGACGGTGGAGCAGATTGCTTCAATTTCACGGCGTCACAAGAAAGCACACCCGGCATTATCTCTCATCATGGTTGATTATCTGGGGCTGATTGATAAGCCAAAGGCAGAGCGTAATGATCTGG
>NZ_JANAIF010000368.1 GCF_024721015.1 Xenorhabdus bovienii | reverse complement strand
ACAATCACAGGAACCAAACAGAAACGCGGCGTACTGATCTTCTCAATGGAAATGGATTCCCAGCAGATTATCGAACGCCAGTTGGCTGGAGCCGCTAACCTGCCAGTATCAGTTTTACGAAATCCTGCCCGACTGGATGATGAAGGTTGGGATTGGGTTACTGTTGGCTTGGGGCGATTACAAAATCTGGATGTATGGATCATTGATGCCAGTAAATTGACGGTGGAGCAGATTGCTTCAATTTCACGGCGTCACAAGAAAGTACACCCGGCATTATCTCTCATCATGGTTGATTATCTGGGGCTGATTGATAAGCCAAAGGCAGAGCGTAATGATCTGG
>NZ_JANAIF010000367.1 GCF_024721015.1 Xenorhabdus bovienii | reverse complement strand
AGTCGATTGGCGCGCCAATTGGCAACTGTCATCCGTACTGATCAGCAAAAGCGCATCCGCAGCCAGAAAAACACCGATGGTTCCGGCTATGAGCCGCGTCGTCGCCGTATCCTGCGTTCACAAAAGGGCATTCGTTTTATCCATCGGGGGGAAGTCCGCGACTTAAAAAATTGGCGGGCGACCCGTGGCCGACGGGGACGCATGATAACCGGCTTCGATGAAGACCGGGGCGCAGTACGGTCATTTTATCGCAGTGAGATTGAGCGTTATCTGGAAATCAACCGGAGCGAAACCCGCAAAACCACAACACGGCGCAACCCGATGTTTCAGCGCCTGAGAGC
>NZ_JANAIF010000366.1 GCF_024721015.1 Xenorhabdus bovienii | reverse complement strand
AGTCGATTGGCGCGCCAATTGGCAACTGTCATCCGTACTGATCAGCAAAAGCGCATCCGCAGCCAGAAAAACACCGACGGTTCCGGCTATGAGCCGCGTCGTCGCCGTATCCTGCGTTCACAAAAGGGCATTCGTTTTATCCATCGGGGAGACGTCCGCGACTTAAAAAATTGGCGGGCGACCCGTGGCCGACGGGGACGCATGATAACCGGTTTTGATGAAGACCGGGGCGCAGTACGGTCATTTTATCGCAGTGAGATTGAACGTTATCTGGAAATCAACCGGAGCGAAACCCGCAAAACCACAACACGGCGCAACCCGATGTTTCAGCGCCTGAGAGC
>NZ_JANAIF010000365.1 GCF_024721015.1 Xenorhabdus bovienii | reverse complement strand
TCCTGTTGATATCATCGCCCCGTGCGTGCGTTGGTATCTAGCCTACGCCCTGAGTTTGCGTAATTTGGAAGAAATGAGGGCGGAACGGGGAATTCATGTTGACCATTCGACCCTTTCCCGTTGGGTTCACCGTCTGACCCCCTTGATTGTCAGACGTTATCGTCGGAAAATGCCTGACGTGGGTCACCGGTGGCGAAGGGATGAAACCGATATCAAAATCAAAGGACAATGGCGTTATCTCTACCGGGCTGTCGATTCGAACGGGAATACGGTGGATTTTTTGTTAACAGCTCAGAGGGATAAGGCGGCCGCCCTGCGCTTCTTTAAAAAAGCAATGCGTCA
>NZ_JANAIF010000364.1 GCF_024721015.1 Xenorhabdus bovienii | reverse complement strand
GGGGAACCTGCGGTTGGATCACCTCCTTACCTGAATGATAGTGATTGTGCAGTGTCCACACAGATTGTCTGATAAAAGAAAATGAGCAGGAATGCCCGCGAAGAAGACTTGAGTCCCCTTCGTCTAGAGGCCTAGGACACCGCCCTTTCACGGCGGTAACAGGGGTTCGAATCCCCTAGGGGACGCCATCCTGTTCAGGCACTGTGTGAAAGGCAGGGTCAACGAATTATTGGTAAGCGGACTGCGAAGTCGGTTTACCAATAACGCTCTTTAACAATCTGGAACAAGCTGAAAATTTGAAACAATCAGTGCTGTCAATGACAGGACTGATGAGTCTCTCAA
>NZ_JANAIF010000363.1 GCF_024721015.1 Xenorhabdus bovienii | reverse complement strand
CGATGATGTTTGTGAAAGGCATGAGTATCAGCTTTGACGGCCAGATGATGCGGTTTGCTGAAGGCGAAGTCAGGCTGATTGAGACGGAAGACGGGCGGGTGCAAAGACAACGCGAGTTTGACGCCCGCAAACAGGAACGCCGCGAAGCACTGTGGCAGCGGATTAATAACATGGGTGAAATGAGGAAAAACTTATCGTGAATATGCGTTTCGGCTCGGTTTGTTCCGGCATTGAGGCGGCCAGCGTGGCTTGGGAACCCCTTGGTATGTCTTCGGCGTGGTTCAGTGAAATCGAGAAATTCCCCGGTGCGGTACTGCAATACCACTGGCCGTATGTCAGAAATCTGGGG
>NZ_JANAIF010000362.1 GCF_024721015.1 Xenorhabdus bovienii | reverse complement strand
CCCCAGATTTCTGACATACGGCCAGTGGTATTGCAGTACCGCACCGGGGAATTTCTCGATTTCACTGAACCACGCCGGAGACATACCAAGGGGTTCCCAAGCCACGCTGGCCGCCTCAATGCCGGAGCAAACCGAGCCGAAACGCATATTCACGATAAGTTTTTCCTCATTTCACCCATGTTATTAATCCGCTGCCGCAGTGCTTCGCGGCGTTCCTGTTTGCGGGCGTCAAACTCGCGTTGTCTTTGCGCCCGCCCGTCTTCCGTCTCAACCAGCCTGACTTCGCCTTCAGCAAACCGCATCATCTGGCCGTCAAAGCTGATACTCATGCCTTTCACAAACATCATCG
>NZ_JANAIF010000361.1 GCF_024721015.1 Xenorhabdus bovienii | reverse complement strand
ATCACATCAGAGCCGGTGACAGTGATTAATTCAGGAACATAGGGATAAACGGTTAAGATATCGCCGTCATAGCTGGCAGCAGCGCAATAAGCAGCCCCGCCCGTTTCCAATTGAATGGACATCCCAATCAGATGGCGTGAAGCGGGTTTGGCATCAAAAATCAGCCGCTCCAGCTCAAAATAGGTCGCTTCCGTGATGCCGGTGTCCATCACGCCGATATCCAGCCGGAAGGTGCCGGGCGGATCTTGGTTTTGCCACCATTCAATCACGCGAATTAAGTAACCGAACGGCTCGACTACCCGGCGGATGGCACCAATCGTTCCCTTGTGCTTATGGACGAACATCGCGGC
>NZ_JANAIF010000360.1 GCF_024721015.1 Xenorhabdus bovienii | reverse complement strand
TGGACAAATAGTTTCGAGCGGTTTTTTCGTAACGGGTTGCGATACGCCGATTTCCTTTAAGAAAACCGAAACAACGTTCGACAACATTACGGTCACGATAAGCCTGCTCATCAAATTGTGTGCGACCATCAGTACTGCCTTTTTCATTGATTTTATACGGAATAATGCTCTTTATCCGCAACTTACGCAGATAACCGCGGAGTTTTCCGCCCGAATAGCCTTTATCTGCCAGCACCGCTTTGCCGCGCCGTTTCATGAAACCATTTTTGCGCTGTATACCAATGCCGTCGAGCAAAGGGATGGCGGATCGACTTTCGTGGGCTTGCCCCGCCGTCAAAAGCAGGTTGAGG
>NZ_JANAIF010000035.1:7501-44212 GCF_024721015.1 Xenorhabdus bovienii | reverse complement strand
GACTAAGCGTGGTTGCTTGCATGGCAGTTTCTACGGTTATCATGGTCAGTATGCGAATTATAAATCACAAACATCGACTCATGCCCTATGTTTATGTGCCGAATGCGTCCAGTTAATCGGATTGGTCAATTTAGACCCGTTTGCCCTGAATAACTACCCCTGAAGCCTATTCCTGAGTTAACATGTAATCTCATTAACAAATTGCCCACTGTAATTTTGTTGTATATGACATTTGTGATCGACATTGTTTGATTGACATAATGTTGAGTTAGGCATCTTGGTGGGCAGCAGTCATGATCAGACGGGAGTTTTTCATGTCCAAACAACAGATCGGTGTTGTCGGTATGGCGGTTATGGGGCGCAATCTGGCGTTGAATATTGAAAGCCGTGGTTACTCTGTATCCATTTTCAACCGCTCCAGCGATAAAACTGATGAAGTTATTGCTGAAAATCCAGGGAAAAAATTAGTTCCAAGTTATTCCATTGAAGAGTTTGTTAGCTCACTGGAAAAGCCACGTCGTATTCTGTTGATGGTCAAGGCAGGTGAAGCTACGGATAAAACCATTGCATCACTGACGCCGCATTTGGATAAAGGTGACATTCTGATCGATGGTGGCAATACCTATTTTCAGGATACTATTCGCCGCAACCGTGAGCTGTCTGCTCAGGGTTTTAATTTTATTGGTACAGGTGTTTCCGGTGGGGAAGAAGGCGCATTGAAAGGCCCTTCAATCATGCCTGGCGGTCAGAAAGAAGCTTATGAGCTGGTTGCGCCTATTCTGAAAGAGATCGCTGCCAAAGTTGATGGTGAGCCTTGTGTCACTTATATCGGTGCAGACGGAGCAGGTCATTATGTGAAGATGGTTCACAATGGTATTGAATATGGCGACATGCAACTGATTGCAGAAGCATATTCTCTGCTGAAGCACTCCTTGAATCTGAGTAATCAGGAACTGGCGGATGTGTTCAGTGACTGGAACCAAGGTGAACTGAGCAGCTATTTGATCGAAATTACCGCTGATATCTTCCGTAAGAAAGATGAAGAAGGTAAATATCTGGTTGATGTCATTCTGGATGAAGCTGCCAATAAAGGTACGGGTAAATGGACCAGCCAGAGTTCTCTGGATCTGGGTGTTCCAGTAACGCTGATTACCGAATCCGTATTTGCTCGTTATATTTCCTCTCTGAAAGATCAGCGTGTTGCTGCCTCTAAAGTTCTGTCAGGGCCAGAAGCCCAGCCATTCAATGGTGACAAGGCAGAATTTATTGAGAAAGTTCGCCGTGCTCTGTACTTGGGTAAAATCATTTCTTACGCTCAAGGCTTCCAACAGTTGAAAGCGTCTTCAGATGAATACAACTGGGATCTGAATTATGGCGAAATTGCCAAGATCTTCCGTGCAGGTTGTATCATTCGTGCGCAGTTCCTGCAAAAAATTACGGATGCGTACAATGAGAACGCCGCTATCGCCAACCTGTTGTTAGCGCCTTACTTCAAGCAAGTCGCGGATGAGTACCAGCAAGCTCTGCGCGATGTCGTTTCTTATGGTGTCCAGAATGGCATTCCAACGCCAACATTCTCTGCGGCCATTTCTTATTATGACAGCTATCGTTCAGCGGTTTTGCCTGCCAACTTGATTCAGGCTCAGCGCGATTATTTCGGTGCGCATACCTATAAGCGGACTGATAAAGAAGGTATTTTCCATACTGAATGGTTAGATTAAAAATCGACTGTTAGTAAATAGGGTGCTGGAAGTTCAGCACCCTTAATAAATTATTCGATTATCCAAAGCATACTTTTGACAAAACTCCTAAACTTTCTTCCCGCGCCATATCAATTTTTTTGTATCAGCCTTTCAGCAAATTTTTCAATAAAGTGTGCTACCTCTGAATCGAGGCCAACAATTAGCACAAAGCTGATAATCAAAAATACAACTATTATCAATGTAGGAATATTATTCATATAATAATCGCCATATGAACTTATTAACATTATAGTACACTATTAATTTCATTAATGGAGATATTATTTGCTATTCAATTTTGATGAATGTCGCTAGTTCAGGCATCGCTATACCTATTTTTAAATTTTACAAAGGCGATTATTGATATCGATCAAAATTGCTGAGGTAGATAAGTGTCACATTGTAACCCACTTCTTTTGCATCGAGATTTGAAATACTTCAGTAAAACCTAAGGAGTTCCGAATGGCAGTATCAACTTTCTTTATCCCGCCAGTGAATAAAATCGGTATGGGATGCATGACTGAAGCCGTTGAATTAATGAAAAATTATGGCTACAGGCAGGCTTTGATTGTCACTGACCGCGTGTTAAACGAGATTGGTGTTGTTGGAGAAGTTCAGAGTTTACTGGCTGAAGCAGGGATAAAGAGTGCGATTTATGCTGGGACGAATCCAAATCCGACCACTATTAATGTTGAAGAGGGGCTAATCATCCTGCGTCAGCATGATTGTGATTGCGTTATTTCTCTGGGAGGTGGTTCACCGCATGACTGTGCAAAAGGGATCGCGCTGGTGGCGGCTAACGGTGGGGATATCCGTGACTACGAAGGCGTTGATCGTTCTGCTAAACCTCAATTGCCATTGATTGCCATTAACACTACGGCGGGTACCGCCTCTGAAATGACGCGTTTCTGTATCATTACAGATGTTGATCGTCATATCAAAATGGCCATTGTGGATAAAAATGTGACGCCTATATTGTCAGTCAATGATTCCGCATTGATGGCCGGTATGCCGAAAGGACTCACTGCCGCAACCGGCATGGATGCGCTGACTCATGCTATTGAAGCTTATGTTTCTACGGCAGCCAATCCTATCACTGATGCCTGTGCGTTGAAGGCTGTGACGATGATTAGCGACTATTTGCGCCGTGCCGTTGCAAATGGCAATGATATGGACGCGCGTGAGAATATGGCTTATGCACAGTTTTTGGCAGGGATGGCATTCAATAATGCCTCTTTGGGTTACGTTCATGCCATGGCGCATCAGTTAGGTGGTTTTTATGATTTGCCACATGGTGTCTGCAATGCCGTATTACTGCCACATGTACAGAAATTCAATGCGAAAGTATCTGCATCCCGCCTGAAAGAGATTGCTGCTGCAATGGGAGTTGATATTACTAACCTGAACGATCAACAGGGTGCAGAAGTCTGTATCCAAGAAATCAGCAAATTGGCGAAAGATGTCAATATTCCGGCAGGGTTGTCTGAGTTAAGTGTCAAAGTCGAAGACTTGTCAACGTTGGCAACCAATGCGTTAAAAGATGCTTGCGGTTTTACCAACCCGATTCAGGCATCACACGAAGAGATCGTGGCTATTTTCAAAGCGGCAATGTAACTCGATAAATCTTGCCATTTCTATGGCAAGATTCAAAAAGAAGCGAGGCGGCACCAGATATGCCGAACTTACAATTACCGCGCCACATTTCGACTCTACCTGTTTTCTGAATCGCCCCCGTAGGCGAAATGACTGCAATTTATTGAAATCTCAATGCCTGTTCAGTCAATTATTCTTTGGCTGAATGCCTTTCCTGCAATTGGCGGATGATACAACTGAGATCCAAATTTTGATCTTGTAATAAAACCAGCAGGTGGTAAATCAAATCAGCAGCTTCACTGGTCAGTTCTTCCCGATCATTAACCGTGGCTGCCAGTGCGGTTTCTACGCCTTCCTCACCGACCTTTTGAGCAATCCGTTTTGTGCCGCTGGCATACAGACGAGCGGTATAAGAACTAGCTGGTGGGGCATTTTTCCGGCTTGCCAGTAGTTGTTCGAGTTGGTAGAGGAAGCCCCATTCAGTTTGCGCTGGTGCAAAACAGCTCTCGGTTCCTGTATGGCAGGTTGGGCCAATCGGATTGACGAGAGCGAGCAGGGTATCGTTGTCACAATCGGGGTAGATATCAACCAGATTCAGGAAGTGGCCGGAACTTTCGCCTTTTGTCCATAACCGCTGTTTGGTGCGGGAAAAAAAGGTGATTTTACCGGATTCCTGTGTGGCATTAAGTGCCTCTTGATTCATGTAACCCATCATTAACACCGTACCGGATACAGCGTGCTGGACGATGACGGGCATGAGATCATCCACTTTTTTCCAATCCAGTTTTTCGATTTGCTGTGCTGTTAACATGTTCTAACCTCGACACCCTGTGTAACAAGATATTGCTTGAGCTTACCAATATTGATGATCTGTTTGTGAAAGACGGAGGCAGCCAAGGCACCGTCAACATTAGCCAGTTTAAATGCATCCAAAAAATGTTCTGGCGTACCCGCACCGCCGGAAGCCACCAAAGGGACGGAGCAGATATCCCGAACCAATTTCAGTTGGGTAAGATCATAGCCATTGCGAACACCATCCTGATTCATCATGTTCAGGACGATTTCACCCGCGCCACGTTGTTGTACTTCCTTGACCCAATCCAGTGTTTGCCATTGTGTTGCAGTTGTGCGTTTTTCATCACCGGTAAATTGATAGACCCGATAGCTGTTGCTATTTTCATCAAACCACGTATCAATGCCGATTACTACACATTGGACGCCATAGCGATCGGCCAGACGACTGATTAACGAAGGATCGGCCAGAGCAGGGGAGTTAATGGATATTTTATCGGCACCGAATGATAAAATCTGACCAGCTTCTTCGGCAGTTTTGATACCGCCTGCGACGCAGAATGGGATATCGATCACTTCGGCGACTTTCGCCACCCAGCTTTTATCTACCACGCGACCATCTGAAGAAGCGGTGATGTCGTAAAATACCAGCTCATCAGCGCCCTCTTGAGCATAGCGCTGTGCAAGTGGAATGATATCACCGATGATTTCATGATTTCGGAATCGCACTCCCTTGACCACTTGCCCATCACGAACATCAAGGCAAGGAATTATGCGTTTTGCCAACATTGGATAGCCTCCGTCAGTGTGAATTTTCCTTCAAGTAATGCCCGTCCGACGATAACGCCCATAACGCCAGCGGCTGGTAGGGGAGAAATATCAGCGAGGTTGCCGATCCCGCCCGATGCCTGAAATTGAATCTGTGGATAGCGCTGACTGATTTCCTGATAGAGTGCGATATTAGAGCCGTTTAGTGTGCCGTCACGGGAAATATCGGTACATAAAACATGTTTCAGCCCAACGGGGAGATATTGCTCAACAATCTGTTCAAGAGTGGCATTACTGTTTTCCTGCCAGCCACTGATGGCAATTTGTTTAGCACCGTCTGTACTGATGCGGATATCGAGTGCCAGTACAATTGACTCTGCACCATATCGCTGAAACCATTGTTTGACTAATTCCGGCTGTGTGATCGCTGTTGAGCCAATGACTACCCGACTAGCTCCGGCCTCAAGGAGTGATTTGATATCGTTTTCCGAACGGATGCCACCACCCACTTGCACTGGAACAGAAACGTCAGCCAGCAATTCGCGCAGCAAGGTCATCTGGCGCTTGGTGGGATCTTTCGCGCCGGTGAGATCCACGAGATGCAGCAACTTAGCACCTTCTTTTTCATATTGTTTCAGGTAGGACAAAGGTGAATTGCCATAAGTCCGCTGCTGGTCGTAATCCCCTTGATGCAAACGCACCACGTTGCCATCAATTAAATCTAATGCGGCGATAATCATACGCTTACATCTCCAAAAAGTTTTTCAGCAATTGTGCGCCAGCTGTGCCAGAGCGTTCAGGGTGAAACTGCACACCAAAGAAATTGTTTTTTGCAATGGCACTGCTGAAGGAATTGCCATATTCCGTCTGGGCGATGGTGTATTCACCAACAGGCAGCGCGTAACTATGGACAAAATAAAAACGGGCATTGTCTTCAATATGGCAAAACAGGGGATGTCCAGCCTGTGCTTTTACTTGATTCCAACCCATGTGGGGTAATGGTAGGCCCGCGGTCGCCATTTTTTTGACGGGGGCATCAATTAATGCCAGCAAGGAGACGTTATCGTCTTTTTCACTATTGTTTTCTTCACTGATTGTCGCCAGAAGCTGCATACCGAGGCAAATACCCAGTACCGGTTGAGTGAGTGAATTAATCAGTGGGATCAGTTGCCGTTGCTGGAGCTGAGACATTGCGGCCATGGCTGTACCTACTCCCGGCAGAAACAGTTTATCGGCTGATCGCACAATATCCGCATCCAGACTGACGACGGGATCATAACCCAATCGACGGATGGCATAAGTAACAGAAGCAAGATTGGCACAGCCTGTATCCAAAATAACAACTTTCATCATAACATTCCCTTATAACACGCCCTTAGAACTGGGCAGAACATCGCCTTCTACGCGAATGGCCTGCCGCAATGTCCGACCAAAGACTTTGAACAGACTTTCTGCCCGATGGTGATCATTCTTACCTTTGGTTTTCAGGTGTAAGGTGCATCCCATCGTATAAGAGAGTGAACGGAAAAAGTGTTCGATCATCTCAGTACTTAAATCGCCAACACGTTGATGTTTAAACTCTGCTTTGTATTCGAGATGTGGCCGACCCGAAATATCCAGAGCACAACGGGCGAGACATTCATCCATCGGTAATGTGAAGCCAAAACGAGCAATGCCGCGTTTATCGCCCAATGCCTGCTTCAGAGCTTCACCTAAAGCCAATCCAGTATCTTCAACGGTGTGGTGATCATCAATACAGAGATCGCCCTTAACCTGTACATTCATGCGGAAACCGCCGTGAGTGGCAATCTGATCCAGCATGTGATCAAAGAAACCCACGCCAGTATTGATTTCGCTTCTACCTTCGCGATCCAGCCAGATATCAATATTGATGCCAGTTTCTTTGGTCTTACGTTCAACGCTAGCATGACGATCTTTGCGGGTCAGTTGCTCACAAATCGCTGGCCAACCAAGTGATTGGGCTTGATAGCGAATTCCTTTAATTCCCATGTTTTCAGCCAATTGTAAGTCAGTTTCCCGATCCCCGATAACGCAACTGTTTTTCGTATCTACCATGCCTTCTGTTAGATATTTTTCCACCAATCCGAGCTTGGGTTTGCGGCAGTTGCAATTATCTTCGAGTTTGTGAGGGCAGATCAGAACTTCTTCAAACTGAATACCTTGCGAAGTGAAAACTTGCATCATCAGTGCGTGTGGTGGCTCAAAATCGGTCTGGGGGAAGCTATCAGTCCCCAATCCATCCTGATTCGTGATCATGACCAGTTTGTAACCCGCTTTTTGCAGGGATAACAGGGCAGGGATCACGCCAGCTTCAAAGGCCAATTTATCAAGGCGATCGACTTGGTAATCGGTCGGAGGTTCGGTGATCAACGTTCCATCGCGGTCAATAAAAAGCAGTTTCTGGCTCATGGATTTTCAGTTTCCTTTAGTGGTTGAGCTTGGCTACAAAGAGTAGAGATAGCGCTGACCAACTGTTCACATTCATTTCGGCTACCAATGGTGATTCGCAGGCAATTATCCAATCCCGCTTGTTTCCGCTGATCACGCAAGATGATCCCTTGCTCCCATAATGTCCTGAATACGATTTCCGCATCGGTAAATTTCACTAAAATATAGTTGGTTTCGCTCGGAAACACTGTTTCGACCAATACCAGTTTATTCAATGCCTGCCGGAGATAAGTCCGGTTCTTGACCACTTCCTCTACACGATCTTTCATTATCTTGATGTTTGTTTCTGTCAGCGCCTGCGCAGCGATATCCGCTACAGGCGTGGCAAGTGGATATGGAGCAATCACTTTCAACATTAGCGCGATAATATCGGGAGAAGCCAGCGTAAATCCACAGCGTAGTCCTGCCAGTGCAAAAGCTTTCGAGAGGGTTCGCAAAATCACCAAGTGCGGGTAGTCTTGCAGCCAGCCGGTGGTAGTATGTTGCGGACAGAATTCGATATAGGCTTCATCAATGGCAACAATGGCACGGTTACGAGCGAGTTCAAGGATCTGTCGCAGTGCCGTAGGAGCAATCAGATTACCCGTGGGGTTGTTGGGGCTACAGATATAAATCAGTTTCACGCGATCCAGATTATTTTCGATGGCGGCAATGTCCGGCTGCCAGTCAGCACGGGTGGAGATCTTTTTCTGTTCTACGCCAAAGGCTTCTGCACTGACGCTGTACATGCCGTAAGTGGGGGGGCAGAACAGCACGGCGTCTTTTCCCGGCTCGCAGAAAACGCGGATCAATAGTTCAATAGATTCGTCGGCGCCACGGCTGGCAAGGACTTGATCCGGTTGCAGGCCGACATAATCCGCATAGCGCTGGATAACAGAGACGGGCTGGCATTCAGGGTAGCGGTTGAGCGTTTTTTCGCTGAACTGAAAATCAGGGGCGATGGGATATTCATTGGCATTTAACCAGATATTACCATTGCCACCCAGACGGCGGGCAGACATATAAGGGATTAACTGGCGGACATTTTCTCTTGCCAGTGAATTGACATCAAAAACAGTACTCATCATTGCTCCTTATCTTAGTTATTCAACGTCTGCGTTGTTCAGGGCAGCAATACGTAATGTGACGGCATTTTTGTGCGCGGTGAGTTGTTCTGCCTGCGCCAATATTTCTATGGTTGGGGCGAGGCTTCTCAATCCTTGCGGTGTGAGTTGCTGAACCGTCATTCGTTTCAGGAAATCTGCCAGACCGAGGCTGGAGTAGGTTGAAGTATAACCATAGGTCGGCAAGACGTGATTGGTGCCCGAAGCGTAGTCTCCTGCGGATTCTGGCGACCAGTCTCCGAGGAAAATCGAACCCGCGCTGGTGATTTTTTCTACAAGCTGCTCAGGCTGGCGGGTTTGGATGATCAAGTGTTCAGGGCCGTATTGATTGCTGATCGCTACGCATTGAGCCAGATCGTCAGTGATAATGATTCGGCTGGATTGCAGAGCCTGAATCGCGATTTGCTGGCGTGGCAGGGCAGCAAGTTGTGTTTCGATTTCACGGATCACCTGCTCGGCAAAAGTTTCGTCAGGTGTGACCAGCACGACTTGAGAATCAGGGCCATGTTCCGCTTGTGAAAGTAGATCTGCTGCCGTAAATGCGGGATTGGCTCCACTGTCCGCTATTATCAGCACTTCTGATGGACCTGCTGGCATATCTATGGCTGCACCGTCGAAGCGCTGACTCACTTGCCGTTTAGCCTCTGTTACCCAAGCATTACCCGGGCCAAAAATCTTGTCCACTTTAGGGACGGATTCTGTGCCAAAGGCCATTGCAGCAATGGCTTGTGCGCCG
Source organism: Xenorhabdus bovienii (assembly GCF_024721015.1). Classification (GTDB taxonomy): domain Bacteria; phylum Pseudomonadota; class Gammaproteobacteria; order Enterobacterales; family Enterobacteriaceae; genus Xenorhabdus; species Xenorhabdus bovienii. The sequence continues at coordinate 35,009 of NZ_JANAIF010000035.1, read as the reverse complement.
CCAACCTGAAATATTTCGTTAATCCCACAGAGCTGTGCCGCGTAGAGAATTTCATCAGCAATCGGGGGTGGAGAGCAGAGAATAACCTTACGGCACTTTGCGATGCTAGCGGGTGTTCCCAGCATTAATACAGTGGAAAGCAGAGGCGCAGAACCACCGGGAATATATAACCCCACTGAATCGATTGGGCGTGTGACTTGCTGGCAGTGAACACCCGGCAGGGTTTTAACCTCAATCACAGCAGGTTTTTGGGCTTCATGGAACAGGCGAATATTATTCATGGCCTGCTGCATAGCCTGTTTGATTTCTGGTGCCAGACGACTGGCGGCTGCGTTAACTTCACTTATAGAAATCGGGATAGTATCGATTGTTGTTTTGTCGAAGCGCTGGCTGAATTCCCGCAATGCTTCATCGCCGTTGGCTTTAACCGTTTCCAGAATCTGTTTTACCGTGCGAGAAATATCTTCTGAAGCGGCGACAGCGGGACGTGTCAGCAATACTTTTTGCTGTTCTGGTGGGCATTCCTGCCAGCGGATAATGGTTTTAAAATGGGTGCTCATCAAGATTACTCCATCATTTTTTCAATCGGTAGAACCAAAATGGAACTGGCGCCCAGTGATTTAAGTTTTTCCATCGTTTCCCAGAATAGGGTTTCACTGCTGACCATATGCATGGCTACACGGTTTTGTGCCCCCGCTAGTGGCAAAATGGTGGGACGTTCAGCACCCGGAAGTAACGAGATAATCTCTTCCAGTTTGTCGTTTTGGGCATGTAGCATGATATATTTGGATTCACGCGCCTGAATAACGCCTTGGATTCGGATCATCAGCTTGTCGATGAGTTGTTGTTTGGCTTCTGGCATCTCACCATCGCGTTGGATCAGGCAGGCTTTTGAGCGATAGATGACTTCAACTTCCCGCAGGCCGTTGGCTTCTAGTGTTGCACCTGTTGAAACCAAATCACAGATAGCATCAGCTAATCCTGCACGGGGAGCAACTTCAACTGAACCGTTGAGAAGGCAGGATTTGAAACGGATACCTTTTTTATCCAAATAACGTTTCAGTAAGTAGGGGTAAGACGTGGCGATACGGGAATTTTGCAGGCATTCCACTCCGGTATAGTCGTAGTCAAAGGGAGCGGCAAGGGAAAGACGGCAATCACCAAAATCAAGGCGGCGCAATGTGTTATAACGGGGATCTTCTCCTTGTGCCCGACGGTTTAACAGTTCTTCTTCAAGTACGTTTTCACCGATAATGCCTAAATCGACAACACCATCCATAACAAGACCCGGAATATCATCATCACGGACACGCAGGATGTCGATGGGCATATTTTCTGCAAATGCAATTAGACGTTGTTGCTGCAAGTTGATTTTGATGCCACAGCGAGCCAGTAATGCCCGGGAATCATCACTGAGGCGGCCGGATTTCTGCATGGCTATTCGTAAGCGTGTTTTATCTAGCATGTTATGTTTTACCCTATCTCAATATTCAATATATAAATCGCGTAAATTGGCAATAAAAAACCCCCGGAAAATCTTCCGAGGGTTTTTTATCGTACTCATGCCACCGGAAGACTTACTAAATGTCTTCCAGCACACAACAGCCTGAAAGACTAGTCAGGATGATGGTGATGATGGCTAAATTGAATACGGTTCATAATATGTGAGCTCTCTATCTACTTTTTTTAATATATGTTTGCGAACAAGGATTGGTTGCTTACCGTTTAACCTATATGATTTTGTGTATGAAAAGCAACTTTTTTTTCAAAGAAGCTGTTTGTATTGTTCTAATTGTTTGTTTTATAAATAAAACTGGTGTTGTCGTTAAGGCAATATGCAGATAGCCTGAAGAATCAAAATCATATCGGTCCTGAGGAGAGTTATGGTGAAAAAAGTTTCCATCATCGGATTGGGTTGGCTGGGAATGCCGTTAGCGCAAATTTTGCAAGGCTATGGTATGCAAGTGGTCAGTAGTAAAACAACAGCGGATGGTGTCGAAGCGGCACGCATGTGTGGGGTAGATTGCCACTTATTGAATCTGACCCCTCAGATAACCTGTGAAGCGGATGATCTTGAACGGCTCATGTCAGTGGATGTACTGGTGCTAACACTCCCTGTCAGCGGTATTGCGGGGGGTGGGGAAGGGTATGTCAAAGCGGTGCAGTTAGTTGTCGATACTGCGCTTTCGCATTCGGTTCCCCATATTATTTTCACCAGCTCAACTTCAGTTTATGGCTCGTCTGTCGGTCATCTGAATGAAGATGCTCCATTATTTCCTGAGACGCGATCTGCCAAGGCGTTGGTTGAATTGGAAAACTGGCTGCATCGACTGCCAAATACTTCTGTTGATATAGTGCGTTTGGCTGGTTTGGTCGGCAGTGGTCGCCATGCAGGGCGTTTCCTCGCAGGGCGGAAAGCGATTGAGGGTGGAGAAAAGGTGGTCAATCTAGTTCATCAGGATGATGTTATTTCTGCTATTAAACGCCTTATAGAGCAGCAGAAAGGAGGGCATATCTATAATCTGTGTGCGCCAGAACATCCGAAAAGAAAGGAATTTTATTCGCAGGCTAGTCGTCAGCTCGATTTGGCTCCGCCAGAGTTTTCACAGTCAAAGGCTCAGGGAGCCGCGAGCAAAGTTGTTGACGGTAGCCGTATCTGTCGGGAACTGGGGTTTGAGTATCAATTCCCAGATCCCGGCAGAATGCCAATGAGCTGATGATCAGCTTATTTCAATCATAACGATTTTTTGAAACGCTGGTCTTTCGGTCAGTAATTGATACCAGCGTTCCAAGTTTGGCAGAGATGGACGCTCTATCCCGACCTTTAGCCATGGATAGACCAATGGAGCGAGGGCGATATCCGCCATGCCAAACTTATCACCGGAAAGGTATTTTTGCTTACCTAGTACGTTATCGACAATTTTCAGCAGTTTTTCTATCTCTTTTAATATCTGGGCAACCACTTTCGGGTCACGCTGATCTTCCGGTGTTCTGACAATGTTGATCATAAGTTGTTTGATCGGCGGGAAGAGATTGTAGCCTACCCAATCCATCCATTGATCAATTCTGGCTCTTTCTTGAAGATCGGCAGGATAAAGACTATTTTCGCCGAATTTTGCCGAAATATAGCGCACAATCGCGTTTGATTCCCATAAGATAAAATCATCTTCCTGCAAACAAGGAATGACAGCATTGGGATTCATGAGCAGGTATTCTGGAGTATTAAGTTTGCCAAACTGACCACCAACATCAATTTGCTGATATGGTACGTTTAACTCTTCCAGACACCAAATGACTTTTTTTACGTTTGATGAGCTTTTACGGCCCCAGATTGTCAACATCATTCTTTCCTTAATATCAGGTTATTTTGAGTCATCGATAATATGACAATAAATTCATTCGGGTAACAAGAAAATCTTTACGTTATTGGGTTGGAGTCTTGTCTCATAACATCCTATATTAATAGAGCTTTTATATTCTGGTTGTAGACAAAAAGGGCGGGCTATGATGAAAAAAAGACGGCAGGTACAGATAATCAAATCTTTTACTGTTGGCTTGGGTGTTTTTTGGTTGATGGGTGTCAACGCATACGCAATGGATGAACCCTCAGCACCTGAAATTGATGCGAAATCCTATATATTGATGGATTACGCCAGTGGAAAAATTCTGGCATCCCATAATCCCGATGAGCGGCTATATCCAGCGAGTCTGACAAAGGTGATGACCAGCTATGTTGTTGGTCAGTCGATTAAGTCGGGAAAGATTTCCACAGAAGATCAGGTAACCGTAGGTAAAGATGCTTGGGCAACCGGCAATCCGGCGCTTAAAGGGTCATCCCTGATGTTTTTGAAACCGGGTGATCGGGTCAAAGTCATTGATTTGAACCGTGGCATTGTGATCCAATCTGGCAACGATGCCAGTATTGCCCTTGCGGATTATGTAGCGGGCAGTCAGGATGCTTTCGTTGATTTGATGAATAAATACTCGAAAACTCTGGGGCTGGAAAATACCCATTTCAAGACTGTTCACGGTCTGGATGCTGCGGGGCAATACAGTACCGCTCGTGATATGGCGCTCTTGAGTCAGGCTATGATCCGTGATGTGCCAGAAGAATATGCGCTGAATAAAGAGAAAGAATTTACTTTCAATAATATCCGTCAACCTAACCGCAATCGCTTATTGTGGAATCAGAATATGAATGTGGATGGTGTAAAAACCGGACACACCAACGGGGCAGGATATAACCTTGTTGCTTCTGCAGCGGAAGGGCCAATGCGTTTGATTTCAGTTGTACTGGGAGCGCCTAGTGATCGAATGCGTTTCTCTGACAGTGAAAAGATCCTGTCATGGGGATTCCGTTTCTATGAAGCCAGTACTCCGCTTAAAGCCAGTGACACACTGGTGACAGAAAGAGTATGGTTCGGTACGCGTTCAGAGGTGGCTTTAGGTGTAGAAAAAGATACGGCCGTGACGGTGCCGCGAGGTCAAGCGAATAATCTGAAAGCCAGTTTTACGCTGAACCAAACTTCACTTGAAGCGCCATTGGCGAAGAATCAAGTTGTGGGAACTGTGAATTTTTCGCTGAATGATAAGGTGATTGATCAACGTCCGTTGGTTGTTAAAGAAGCTGTAGAAGAGAGTGGCTTTTTTGGGCGTATTTGGGATTTAATTGTGAAGACTGTCAGCGGCTGGTTTAACTCAATTTTCGGGTAGGAAGATAAACGAAATAGCCAGAAATATTGAAGATGTATGAGCTTCGGATAAATAGGAAAATGCCAGTCAATCGTGAAGTCGGCCGGCATTTTTATGGAGCTGCTGTCGTAGAAATCAGCGCTTGAGCTTTGATTACATGACTGAGTAAACTGCCGCAGAAATAGCAATTAATCCTGTCACAACCACAAAGACATTGCTTGGCTTACCAGCATATTTGCGCATAGCTGGCACTTTGTGAATAGCGTACATTGGCATGATGAACAAAATCATGGCAATGATTGGCCCACCCAAGGATTGGATGATGTCTAGAATGCTCGGGTTAAGAGTAGCCACGATCCAGGCGCTGACTAACATAAAGAGGCTAGTGATACGATTCAGCGACTTACGCTGAATAGTTTTGCCTTGTGTGCTCAGAGCTTTGTTTACGATACCGTTGAAGCCTTCGCGAGCACCCAGATAGTGACCGAGGAACGATTTAGTAATTGCAATGAAGGCAATTAAGGGAGCAATGTACTCAATAGTTGGTGCACTAAAATGGTTAGCCAGATAGGACAGGATAGTAATGTTCTGTGCTTTTGCTTCTGCCAGGTTTGCCGGTGACAGGCTCAATACGCAACTGAAGACAAAAAACATGACGGTAATCACCATCATTATGTGAGCATAACCCAGAATGCGCGAGCATTTTTTCTCCGCATTTTCACCGTACTCTTCGCGTTTTGCTACGGCAAATGCAGAGATGATTGGAGAATGGTTGAAGGAGAAAACCATGACAGGAATAGCCAGCCACAGAGTAAACAGCAAGCCATGACCGTTCGTGGAAGTCAGGACATTTTCCAGTGACAGGGTATCGAAGATTGTGGTATTCCAGTGTGGGATCAAATACAGCGCCAGCAGCATCAGAACGGCGACGAATGGGAATACCAGTACGCTCATTGCTTTGACGATAAATTGCTCACCGAAGCGAATAATGCTCATCACACCAAGGATCAGTACCAGTGCCAGCAATGCACGCGGTGGTGCGGTCATATGTAACTGGTGAGTAATAAAGCTGTCTACGGTGTTAGTCAGTGCAACACTATAAACCAGTAAAATAGGATAAATTGCAAAGAAGTAGAGAATTGTGATCAGGAAACCTGCAACTTTACCAAAATGCTCTTCTACCACGCCGGTGATATCTTCGCCATGCTTTTTGCCAGACAAGACAAAACGGCACATTCCACGGTGAGCAAAAAATGTCATCGGAAGTGCGAGTAGTGTCATGATGATGAGTGGAATTAAACCACCAATACCGGCGTTTATGGGAAGAAACAGAACTCCAGCGCCAATGGCAGTGCCATATAACCCCAACATCCATACAGTGTCTGATTTACGCCAGGTAGTATAATCGCTTTTGCCGGAAGCAGCAGAGGCTGCGATAGAACCTGATTGAGACGTGTCCATAAATATCTCCGAAATAACGCAGTAAAGTAAAATTTAAAAATTGCTAAACCTGCACATTAATAAAATGCACGAGTTGGATTCTATTTATATGAATAATAAGTTGTTAGATATTGTTCTGACGTCTATCTAAACGTTTTTGTTACTACATTAATAAACTGACCAAAATGTGGTCAGCTAAAGCAGAAGAGTTGAAATCCTGCTGTATTTTATTTTTGATGTTGAAATCAAAAAATTTAACCCTAGTCTTTTGATAGGGAAAATATAGTTATTTTCAGTGAAATGTACCGTGATCACTCTCGCAATTGCAAGGTTTATATCTAAAAATTAATATGTTATAAGGTTTTATGAAAGTGTTAATTAAATATTACATAAAATGAAAAAGAAAAATCAAGGAAGTGAACCTGATTATTTTAATTTTAAATTTTTGTGTTCTATTCACAAAACCATACTGGTATTCATATATTAATGATATTAAATGTGTAAATATTTTTTAGTCTAAAATAGTATTATAAATATAAATTTTGATTTTTTTAAATATAATAAAATTAACCCAGATTAATATTATCTTATTGAAATAAAAAGAAAATATTTAATCGTTGAGTCTCTGGTGAATATTTGTTCTCTGTGTTTACATCTTTGCTTTTATTGATTATGTATTAATAAATTTTTTGATTTAAACAATCGTAGTGCAAAAAAATTGTCAGTCAAATTTTGATTTATGAAGAAACAGTAATCATATTATCGCTATATATTGTTAAATATAATGAAGCATTTTATGCTGTCGATTAATTTGCTCGCACCTTGTAAATAAAATGTTAATAAATGGTTTGGGTAAAATAAAGCCTTAAACTAGCCGTGATAATGAGGCTTAAGGTAGATTTACCTGAATTTAAGGCTTCAAAAATAAAGCTCAAATATTCAACAGCAGTTTATTTGTAGCATAAATATCCAGTGGCATATTGCCGTTGGGTTAATTTTTTATCCATCCTTTCCGGATGAAAAATGCACAGCAGAATTGGTAAAGGCGAATGAGTTTACTGTGCCAATACTCACCATATAAGCGCCAGAATATTTGTGAAAAAGCACAACCCATCAAGCTGACTAGAAATGCGCCGATCATATCGATTGGCCAATGAACCCCTACGTAGACTCTGGCCCATGCAATCATGCAGGCGATGATCATCAGGCATAAACCTGACCGGATACGATGCCAGAAGATAAATGCTAACGCGAAGGTAAAGACTGCTGCACCGTGGTTACTGGGAAAAGAGGCTGTAGGGGCATGATAGAGAAAATTGTAACCAAAACCTTCTACAAACGGCCGGGCGTGTGGAACAAATGTTCCGATGATATCCGAACCGGCTATTGCAAAGGCAAAGGCAATACAGGATTTACTGACAACAATACGTTGATGTGAGATGGCTTTTCCTTCTCCCCAAAGCCAGCAAGCAGCTAATGTTATGGGGAAAATAAACACAAGATATTTTGCTATAAAGATCGCCAGTAAAATCATTGCTGGTGATGAATCCGGTGTTGCATTGATAAAAGTAAACACATTGTGGTTAAGTTGTTCTAGCAAAGTAAGCCTCACAAGCGTGATATTGACGCAAATATGATAAACATGCTTTATCAAGTCATTGTTAAAAATAGTAATTTTATAATACGATTCAGTAAAGGATTTTTGCTTTAATTCACCATGTTATTTAACGATTGTTGATGTTAAGTGAGTAAACAATATGCCGATGATAGCAAGAAAAGATGATTTCGATGCCCTCTGTGCTGTGGATAACGCAGTGACAAATAAAAAAACCCGATAGCCTTTAACCAAAATGGGTGACTATCGGGCTCCTCAATATGGGGACATCAAAGAAAAGCAGTGGCATTAATTCAGACTGCGTGATGTGATGAAAGTTCTCATTGTTGAGAAAAAAATTACAGATTTTTTTCAATTCAGTGGATATGTGGATCTTAGTCAACATTATGAACCTGCCACTATCCAGAAGAAAGCATCGACATTTCTGGCTGGATAGTGAGTTTTATGGTTATTTGTACAGGTTCAGATGTTCTTTAGCGTAAGCTTCAAAATCAGTAAAGCCGCCGATATGTTTCTCATCAAGGAAAATCTGAGGAACGGTTTCAACGGGTTTCCCCACAGTTTTTGACAAGTCGTCTTTGGTGATGCCTTCAGCCCAGATATCAATATAGCGGTAATCAAAGTCGTCGCGCTCTGCTTTCAATTTTTCAGCCAATTCTTTGGCGCGAACGCAATATGGGCAACTTGGGCGACCAAAAATGACAGTATACATACAAACTCCTTAGTGGTAATAATCGTGAACTTCATAGATTGTCATCTGGGGTTACTATGCCTGTAAGCGTTGGCAAAAAAAAGCAGGAATTGCCTTTTGTTCTAATTTGTCCTGCCGATAGAAGGGATTCAGGTATGATAGTCCCTCTATAAGAGGCGGAGAGTCTAATTTGTCAGGCTCAGAAGGTAGTAGAGAGTCATGAAGAAAATCTCAACAAAAGAGATGCGCTCGTTGTCAGATATGCCAAAGCTGGTTATTTTATTAGAAGTATTGGGAATCGGCTTGTTGGTTTTGGCGTATTTGTCGATAACTGATAGCATAATTCTATCACCTTTATTAATGACGACAGAAGCGCACATTGCTATGATCTTATTGGGTATAGGTTGCTTGATACCTGCAGCTATCCATATTATCTGGCGTGCAGTCTATAATCTTTCTTTTTTGGGAATTGATCATAAGAAAGTAGATAAAAATCATCAGACTGGTTCTGATGATGAAAAAACAAAATAGGTTAATTATTGATCGTGCTGCTATTGGCAAGGTGTTTCCTTCAGGTAGCATGTACAACTTTTTGGTCATATGAGGTTGATTCGATGGATTCTATGGTTGTTCCAAATTTGGCAACATTGCGTAACTGGCTTGAACGCCTCAAAATTTCTTATTTTGAGAATGATTCAAATTCGGTCTTGCATTTGCCTCATATGCAGAACATTGATGGCCTGTTTGATGCCAAGATTGATCTGTTGGGTGACGTAGTGCTGTTTTCTGCTCTGGCAGAAGTCAGGCCAACGGCGATAATTCCATTAGTTGCAAACTTGAGCCAGATTAATGCGAGTTCCCTCACTGCCAAAGCGTTCCTTGATATTCAGGACGAAAACTTACCGAAGTTGATAGTTTGTCAGGCATTTCCTATCGCCGCTGGTATGACTTTCCCGCAGTTTTCCCATTTCTTGCAGCAAAGTGAGGAGCAGATTGCCAATGTGATTTTTGAAATTCACAGCAATAACTTCCTTTATATTAATAATGATATGGAAAGCGAGATGGAAGTAGAAGTAGAAGATGAGGAATCATTGGCTTCGACGGAAACATCGACATTTACCTTGCACTAATATTCTTTGATATGGTTTTTTACAATGCAATGTGCGCAGTATACCGCGGGGCATTGTCACTCCTGCCAGTGGCTCAATAAGTCCTATTCACAACAATTATCTGATAAACAACAACATTTACAGCAGCTTTTACGGGAGACGTCAGCAACGTACTGGCTGCCTCCAGTCAGCAGCCTGATCAGTGGGTTTCGTAATAAGGCCAAGATGGTGGTAAGTGGCAGTGTTGAACGCCCACAGCTTGGAATGCTTCACCGTGATGGCAGAACGGTGGATCTTTGTGATTGCCCTTTGTATCCGCAATATTTTCAGCCAGTATTTGAAGCAATAAAAATATTTATCGCTAAATCCGGGTTGGTTCCGTACAACGTTGCACGTAAAAAAGGGGAATTGAAATATATTCTGCTGACAGAAAGTCGTGCCAGCGGTGAAATGATGCTACGTTTTGTCCTGCGCTCAGAAATAAAACTGGCTCAGTTGGAACATGCTTTGCCGTGGTTACAGGAACAACTACCACAATTGGCGGTTATTTCTGCCAATATTCAACCAACTCATATGGCGATTTTGGAAGGTGAAAAAGAGATCATTTTTACTGAACATAAAATGCTGAAGGAAACCTTCAACGGAATTCCGCTGTATATTCGTCCCCGTAGTTTTTTCCAGACAAACCCAGAAATTGCTTCGGCGCTTTATGCGACGGCTGGTCGTTGGGTCAGAGAGCTGAATAGCAGCAGCATGTGGGATCTCTTTTGTGGAGCAGGAGGTTTTGGGCTGCACTGTGCAGACAAAGAAACCAGACTGACAGGGATTGAGATTAGTGCAGAGGCCATTGCCTGTGCCAAAAACTCGGCCAAAAGTCTTGGTCTTGAGCAGGTTGAATTTCAGGCATTGGATTCTACACATTTTGCCCTTGATAAAGCGCAACTCCCTGAACTGGTGCTGGTGAATCCTCCTCGCAGGGGAATTGGTAAGGCGTTATGCGAATACCTCAGCCGGATGGCACCTAAATTTATTCTCTATTCAAGTTGTAATGCCGAAACAATGGCAAAAGATATTGCTGCGCTTGAGCAATATCGAATAGAAAAAGTGCAATTATTCGATATGTTCCCTCATACAGAACATTATGAAACGCTGGTGTTATTGATTTTTGATGGAAAGTAACAGGGGATTTAGTTGTATTTCTGTCAGCGATAACTATTAGTTATCGCTGACAGAAGCAAAAAGCAGATAAATGGTGTGCCATTGAGTGTTTAATAACGTTGCTCAAATGATAAGGCTCGACGCTCAATCATGCGCATCAGTAGTGTCAGAAGAGCATTTACGCAAAGATAAATGATCCCAGCAGCAACAAATACAGTCACATCATAACTACGCCCGAATTGAAGTTGGCTATATCCCATGATATCCAGAAGTGTGATCGTACTGGCCAGAGAGGTACTCTTGAAAATCAAGACGACTTCATTGGAATAGGAAGAAAGCGCTCGTTTGAAGGCATAAGGCAGTAGAATGCGCATGGAATGGGTTTTTGACATACCAAGAGCCTGACAGGATTGCCATTGCCCAGCAGGGATTGCCCTAACGGCGCCATAAAAAAGTTGGGTTGAATAGGCTGCACTGTTCAAGGCCAGTGTCACCATGGCACATAGCCACGGCTCTGACATGAGCTGCCATAACCAAGGGTACTCTTTTATTGAGGGAAATTGTCCGGGCCCGTAGTAAATCAAGAAGAACTGAACCAGTAACGGCGTTCCGGTAAATAATGTGATATAGCCTTTTACCAATTGGGATAGTATCGGCAACTTCATCGTTAAAATGAAGGTCAGAACCACAGACAGTATAAATGCAGCCAGTAATGCGGTGACAGTCAAGCTTAGGCTAGTTTGCAGCCCAGGTAAGATATCCTTTATATACTCAAACATCGGAAGCACTCCGTTCAAAATGAGTGGCGCGCATTTCAAGCCGTTTGAGAATAAATTGGCTCACCAGGGTAATCACCAGATAGATCATGGCGGCAATCACATACCATGTAAATGGCTCCTGTGTGCGAGTCGCGATACTTTTCGTTTGCAACATCAGATCATTAACACTGATCAGTGAAACTAAAGCAGTATCTTTCAGTAGAACCAACCACTGATTGCCAAGCCCTGGCAATGCATGGCGCCACATCTGCGGCATGGTCAGACGAAAAAATATACGGCTTTGACTTAACCCAAGTGCTTGTCCGGCTTCCCGTTGCCCCATTGGGACTGCTTTCAATGCGCCTCGCAGTGTTTGTGATGCATATGCGGAGTAAAGTAGAGAAAGGGCGATAACACCACAAAGGAAAGGGCTGACATCAAAGTTGTCAATTTCCATCTGGATTCTGAATTGCCAAACAATGAGATTGACATCAAAGCCTTCTGACAGCGTTATGAGAAGCTGTGAACTTCCGAAATAGATGAAGAGGACAACCAGAATTTCAGGCAATCCCCTGATCAATGTGACCCAACAAGAGCCTAAAAAAGCAAAGGGTTTCCAGCGGGCTGACTCCCAAGCGGCAAAAAGCATTGCCAGAATTAAGCCAATGACAAGAGAAGAAACAGCAAGGCCGACGGTAATACCGGCGGCGTTAATTAAAGATTGAAGTTCATTCATTAGGATTCTGTTATTGTTCAAACCATTTTTTATAGATGGAGTTATAAGTACCATCTTGTTTGACTTCAGCCAGTGCTTTGTTCAGTTTATCCAGCAAAGCTGTATTACCTTTACGAACTGCAATTCCTAAACCAATGCCAAAGTAATTTTTGTCAGTAACTTTGTCGCCGACAGAGCCTAATTCTTTATTCTTCTTCAGCCATTCATTGGCGACGGCAGTATCACCAAATACAGCATCAATACGGCCATTTTTCAGATCAAGGATCGCATTCTGATAACTGTCATAAGGTACGGTTTTGATCTCTTTATGCTGTTCCATCAAATATTTCTGATGTGTCGTACCATTCTGTATTCCCACTTGCTTGCTTTTCAGATCGGCAGAATGAGTGAACTTCCCTTTGATGGCAATGAAAACGGCAGAGTTATCATAATAGGTATGAGTGAAATCAACTTGTTTACGGCGGTCGGGCGTAATATCAATGCCTGCCATCAATGCATCAAAACGGCGGAATTTCAGGCTGGGAATGAGGCTATCGAAAGCTTGATTGGTGAATGTGCACTCTGCGTTGATTTTCGCGCAAATAGCATTAGCCAAATCTACATCGAATCCTTGAATTTTATTGTTTGCATCAATAAATTCAAACGGAGGATAGGTTGCTTCAGTAGCAAAGCGCAGCGTTTCTTTTTCTGCTGCGGTTGCAGATGCAGATAAAGTCATTGCGGTTAATAAGGCAGCAAACAATAATTTCTTCATAGTCATATCCTGGAGTTCATGAGCATTATGGTTGATAAATGTTACTGATGCTTGTTTTATGTTCTAACTGACTATTTGTATGACAGATTTAGTATGACAGAGCTAGTGTGACAAATAATGAGCAAAGGCTTCTGTTTTGGGTTTTAAAAAATGACTTGCGTCACCTTTTTCAATGATGCGGCCTTTCTCCATATACACAATGTGAGTTGCTGCCTTACGCGCAAGTTCCACTTCGTGTGTCACGATAATTTGGGTAATACCAGTTCCTGCCAGTTCTTTGATGATATTGATGACTTGAGATGTAATTTCAGGATCAAGTGCAGCGGTTGGTTCATCAAACAGCAGAATCTGGGGTTCCATCATTAATGCCCGTGCAATAGCGACACGCTGTTGCTGTCCGCCAGACAGGTGCTGTGGGAAACGGTTGGAAAATTCATCCAGACGAAGACGGGCCAGCAGTTTTGCTGCCTTTTCCCGAGCCTGCTGTCTGGATAGACCTAATACGCGGCAGGGCGCTTCAATCAAGTTATCCATCACAGTTAGGTGTGGCCATAGGTTGTATTGTTGAAAAACCATACCAACTTTTTGCCGTAGTGTTCGGATTTCCTTGGCGCGGGGCTGCTGTTTGAAATCAAACTGATGTGTTGCCACGCTTAGTTGCCCAGAACGAGGCATCTCCAATAGATTAAGCACTCGCAGTAAAGAGCTTTTGCCAGCACCACTCGGGCCCAACAGCACCACAGTTTCTCCTGATGTACATTCAAAATTGATATCGAACAGGGCCTGATGCGTTCCATAGAAACAATTTATGTTTTTTAATTGAATGCTCATGCGATAAATATGAATAGTTAATAGATTGGAGGGATATTAATCTCATAAGAATAACTATGCAATAATATCTGCATAAAATTGTTATTATCATCAAATTAGTGACTTAACTAATCAGACTATCAGCCTTTTTTAGATTATTTTATGTTCTATTTTTGGCTAAATGGATTGATTTTCATACCAAATAAGTTTGCTTTTTAGCCTTTTCATGCATCAGGTAACGCCTAAGCCTGTTGAGTAAAAAATGCAATAAATACGGGTGTCATCAAGCTTAATATAAAACCGTGAACAATGGCTGCTGGTACGATACTTATGCCACCACAGCGTTGTAATATTGGCAATGTGAAGTCTATTGATGCAGCTCCAGTTAACCCCAAAGCTGTTGAACGATAACGATTGATGAGCATCGGGATGAGTAGAATTGATGCCAACTCACGGGCTAGATCATTGAAAAATGCAGTGCTGCCAATCACCGGCCCATAAGCGTCAGAGAGTAAAATACCAGAAAGAGAGTACCAGCCATACCCAGATGCGATGGCAAGACCGGTTTTGGTCGGTAACCCCAGTAAAAATGCGGCTATCATGCCGCCCAACAGGGAACTTATAGCGACGACCAGAGCGATAATGGTGCCACGGCGATTCAACAGCGTTTGTTTTAAACTCATTCCGTTATTGCGCAGTTGAATACCAACCAGAAGCAGTAAAAGAATCAAGGCAATTTCACTGGCACGACTGGCAAAATGAAACAATGACCAGTCTGTCAGCCCGAGTAAGAATCCTAATATCAATGCACTACATAACTTGATGGAATCAAAAGCCATATGTAATTGAGAAGGTGATTTTTCCTGTTTATTGACTTGAATAATCCAAGGATCCCGTTTATCCAATAGGAGAAGTGCCAGCAAGTTAGTCGCAAATATGCACAAGAAAAATGTCATCGCATACAGCAGGATAGAGAGTAGATTATTGCCCAGATTCTCCAGCATGGCGAGGCTGACGCCCATCAGGAAGAGAATGACATAAATCATGATATTAAGTAGGTAATGAACTGTGGCCAGCGCCGTTTTATTATTCAGACGAATAAGGTAGCCTAGAATTAATGGCATGAGAACAATTAGCAACCCTGAATACATAACCCATATCCTTATTCAAGAATAAACGTCTTTTTATCTGGCTCTATAACTTGAACCAGTCATAAAGACTAATAAAATCATGACAACAATATTTTTACACTAAAATAACAAATAGAATAAAGGGAAACATACTGAAATTCAACGCGTTTCGCACTGTCTAAGGAATTGGGCATCATAAAAAAATTAAGCAAATCTGATGCGAAAAAGGAGAGTATATGTTCCTGGAACGTGTAGAAATTTCCGGTTTTAGCGGTGTTAATCGATTATCACGGGTTGGTCGCCATCGTACGACACGTTTTCATCATTTACGTCCATTATGGGTGGGGTCGGAGTAAGCCCTTAAACGTATTTATTTACGTGTCAGTTGAGAATTGCAGTAGAAAGGCCAGTGCTAAATGAACTTGTATTAATAGCACGCCACAAATAAGCCATTATTCATTTGTGGCGTGGGAATTACGAATTTATCTGGTCACTCTTTTTTTGATTTCGAGTCATCTTCCAGAGGAACAATAAGGCTGGCATGGTTGCCTTTGGGGCCTTGATGAATACTGAAGTTCACTTTTTGCCCAGCTTTCAGCGTCCTATAACCATCCATCTGAATGGTTGAATAGTGAGCGAATATGTCATCGCCTCCGCTGGCTGGACAAATAAATCCAAAGCCCTTTGCATTATTGAACCATTTCACAGTACCTGTTTCCATACTTCTTTATCCCTCATATCACGATTTCGGATTTAGGAGTCACTAAAAATTTTAGGATATGAGCAGACGCCCAGCCAAGGCGGTGCTCACAAAATATACTGTAGTGAAATTCATTACGCCGTCAAGCACAGAAATAACCTCAAGCTGTCTCAAATAGCGAAAGTTTGATATAGATAACGATATCCGATTTTTAGGCGGGATCTTTATCCAGAGATCAAAGAGGGGATAAGCAGAGTGCTTCATGAAGTGATAAAATATATAGCAGTAGAATGAATTAGTTCATACTAAAATCCAGCAGAAAGTTAATACCCAGCGGAAGAACAATGAGTGAGTTTTATAACAGTTTGAAAATTGAAGAATTAATTGAAGATAAAACAGAGCAAACGTTACAGCCACCATCAATGTATAAGGTGATTCTTAACAATGACGACTATACCCCTATGGAGTTTGTGGTTGACGTATTGCGAAAGTTCTTTTCTTATGATGTTGAACGAGCAACGCAACTCATGCTGGATATCCATTACCAAGGTAAGGCAATTTGTGGGATTTATACGGCAGAGGTGGCAGAAACTAAAGCTGCGCAAGTGAATATGTATGCTAAAGAGCACGAGCATCCGTTACTTTGCTCGCTGGAGAAGGTCTGATCTGGCTTACTGATTTTAGGAGGAGGTGCTTATGCTCAATCAAGAACTGGAGCTTAGTCTCAACATTGCTTTTGCCAAAGCAAGGGATAACAGACATGAATTTATGACTGTAGAGCACCTATTGCTGGCGTTGTTAAGCAATACATCAGCGCGAGAAGCACTGGAGGCTTGCAAAGTCGATCTGGTGATGTTACGCCAGGAATTGGAAAATTTTATCGCACAAACAACCCCTTTGTTATCAGAGAATGATGACAGGGATACACAACCTACGTTGAGTTTTCAACGTGTATTACAGCGTGCAGTGTTTCATGTTCAGTCTTCAGGGCGTTCAGAAGTTTCTGGGTCGAATGTCTTGGTTGCTATTTTCAGTGAACAGGAATCCCAGGCTGCTTATTTACTGCGAAAGCATGATGTGAGCCGTCTGGATATCGTGAATTTCATTTCACATGGAACGCGCAAAGATGAGTCTGATAATGAGTCTCATCACAGTGTCAATCCGATTCAGGAGGAACAGGTGATAAGTGAAGATCGACTGGAAAATTTCACTACCAATCTGAATCAATTGGCACAAAAAGGGCAGATTGATCCGCTTGTCGGACGTCAGCATGAATTGGAAAGAACGGTTCAGGTATTATGCCGCCGCCGTAAAAACAACCCTTTATTTGTGGGTGAGTCAGGTGTCGGTAAGACCGCTATTGCAGAGGGGCTTGCATGGCGTATTGTGCAAAAAGATGTTCCTGAGGTTATGAAGGATTGCACAATCTATTCGTTGGATATTGGTTCATTGCTGGCAGGTACAAAGTATCGAGGTGATTTTGAGAAGCGCTTCAAATCTTTGTTAAAAACGTTAGAGCAAGACAGCAAAAGTATTCTCTTTATCGACGAAATCCATACCATTATTGGTGCAGGTGCTGCTTCGGGGGGACAGGTGGATGCGGCTAACCTGATTAAGCCGCTGTTGTCCAGTGGCCGCATTCGGGTGATTGGCTCAACGACGTATCACGAATTCAGTAATATTTTTGAGAAAGATCGCGCACTGGCTCGCCGATTCCAGAAGATAGACATTCTTGAACCTTCTTCTGAGGAAACGGTGCAGATTATCAATGGGTTGCGTACGAAATATGAGGCGCACCATGATGTTCGTTATACTGCGAAAGCCATTCGCGCCGCAGTTGAGCTATCTGTGAAATATATTACAGATCGCCACCTGCCGGATAAGGCGATTGACGTTATTGATGAAGCGGGTGCGAGGACAAGATTGATGCCGGCCAGTCGTCGTAAAAAGACGATTAACGTTGCCGATATTGAATCTATAGTGGCTCGTATTGCCCGTATTCCAGAAAAAACGGTTTCAGCCAGTGACAAAGATGTATTGAGAACACTGGATGATCGTTTGAAGATGCTGGTTTTCGGTCAGGATAAAGCAATAGGGGTACTGACGGAAGCCATTAAGATGAGCCGTGCCGGGTTGGGGCAGGATCATAAACCAGTGGGTTCTTTCCTGTTTGCAGGGCCTACGGGGGTGGGTAAGACGGAAGTTACTCTCCAGCTTGCTAAAATGCTCAATATAAAATTACTGCGGTTTGATATGTCTGAATATATGGAACGCCATACCGTCAGTCGTTTGATTGGTGCACCACCAGGTTATGTGGGATACGATCAGGGCGGTCTATTGACAGATGCTATTATCAAACATCCACATTCAGTATTGTTGCTGGATGAGATTGAGAAAGCCCATCCTGATGTGTTCAACTTACTGCTACAGGTCATGGATAATGGAACACTGACAGATAACAATGGCCGAAAAGCTGACTTCCGCAATGTTATTCTGGTGATGACAACTAATGCAGGGGTACGTGAGACACAGCGTAAATCCATCGGTTTTACTGAGCAGGATAACAGCATAGATGGAATGGAAGAGATCAAACGGATCTTCACACCTGAATTCCGTAACCGTCTTGATGGCATCATCTGGTTTGATGCACTTTCCGCTGAAGTCATTCAACTGGTTGTTGATAAATTCATCGTTGAACTGCAAGCACAACTGGATGAAAAAGGTGTTTCTCTGGAAGTGAGTGCAGATGCCCGTCAGTGGTTATGTGATAAAGGCTACGATAGAGCGATGGGTGCACGTCCAATGACTCGGGTGATTCAGGACAACCTCAAGAAACCATTGGCGAATGAACTGTTGTTTGGTTCGTTGATACATGGAGGTTCGGTTAGGATTAATCTTGATAAAGACAAACGGGCACTGATATACGATTTCAGAAGTGCACAAAAGTCGAGTAAAAAGAAATCGGAAGATGCGGTGCTATAAAACAGGCCACATTTTAAAGAAATGTACTGGAAAGTTGATAAGAATAGTTGGGGAACACCACAGGTGAGTGTCGAAAAAATTATCACCTGTGGTGTTTAAAACAGTATCTAAATCAGCGGCTACGGAAGACGATACGGCCTTTGCTCAGGTCATATGGGGTTAGCTCAACTGTAACCTTGTCTCCAGTCAGGATGCGAATATAGTTTTTACGCATTTTGCCTGAAATGTGAGCAGTAACGACGTGTCCATTTTCCAATTCTACACGGAACATGGTGTTTGGCAGTGTGTCTAACACAGTACCTTGCATTTCAATATTGTCTTCTTTGGCCATCTAATCCTCTAAATGTAACAACCATAGTTTTTAAACGGCAAGATAATGCCGAAAAACCCTCATTATGTAAAGGAATGTCGTATTTTAAACCATCATTTTCCTCATAATGGATATCGACATTCCCGCCGTGAACAGCATAAATCACTAGATTTTGACTATAAATCCAGTATTTGAGCAGCCCAGCATCCTGCCTGCAATGACTGCTCTCTGCATAAGTAAAGATGCTGGAGAAATTCTTTCCTTGGAATATTTTTTGCGCCTAATGATTTCGTATGGTGATTTAGTACCTGACAATCCAATAATTGGCCACCATGATGTAAAAAGTGGTGGTAGAATGCCACAAAAGCACACTTAGATGCATTCTCCATTTTGCTAAACATCGATTCTCCGCAAAATAGCGTACCTACATTAACCCCATATAAACCACCTACAAGTTGGCAGTCATACCAGACTTCAATTGAATGAGCCTGACCTTCTTGATGCAGGGCCTGATAACCTTGCTGAACATCAGACCCGATCCAAGTGCCTTCTTGCCGTTGGGCACAACCGTATATCACCTGATCGAAAGCATAGTTTACCGTAATTTGGTAAGGAAGTTTGCGAATAAAACGACGTAGCGTGCGTCCAGTATGTAATTCACCCGGAATTAGGACCGCTCGGGGGTCGGGCGACTACCATAGGGGAAGCTCATCAGGGGAAAACCAAGGGAAAATACCTTCGTGATAAGCTACCCTTAAACGCTCTGCGCATAGATCACCGCCAAATGCCAGTAAACCATTTGGTTCAACCAGCGCATGGGTTGGATGAGGAAATGCATATGAGTTACCCAGTTGAGCTATCGACATAAAAATGATTACTCCTGCTCAAGATAGCTCTGTCGCTGATAAAATTGATAATAACGCCCCTGCTGAGCCAGCAACACATCATGTTTGCCTTGCTCAATGATGCGTCCCTCATCCATAACACAGATACGATCCATATGCTGTAAACCTGTTAATCGATGGGTAACCACAATCAGTGTCTTGTGCTGGCAACTGTGGCGTAACAGAGACAGAATCTGTTGTTCAGTATCGGCGTCCAGCCCTTCTGTCGGCTCATCCAGCAGCATTAATGGTGCATTGTGTAACAACGCTCTGGCAATCCCCAAACGGCGTTGTTCCCCACCGGAAAGCTGGCGCCCACCTTCACCCATCCAACAATTTAGCTTTTCATTATTGTCTAGCAAGTTCCCTAAACCCACTTGTTTGAGTACGATTTCTAACTCATCATCGCTGGCATCCGGTTTGGCTAACAAGAGGTTTTCACGCAGGGTATGGCTGAAGACATGTATCCGCTGAGGAACGATAGACATCATTGATCGCAATGTAGCTTCATCATACTGGGAAATAGGTTGTTGATTGAGCCGAATTTCGCCGTGATCAACATCCCATGCACGGCTCAGTAACTGTAAAAGTGTCGATTTACCGCACCCTGTTTTCCCCAATAGTGCGATATGTTCGCCTGATGTCAGGGACAGTGAAATATTCTTCAATACTGGTAGAGGTTGTTCAGGATAGGTGAAATCAATATTTTTTATCTCAAGATTGAGGCTGTCAGTTGTTTGTGGCCCATGAGCAGGGAAAGTGACTTCTGGCTCCTGATGCATTAACTGAGAAACACGGGTTGCAGATGAGATAACCTGTCCCATATGCTGAAATGCCACTGTGACGGATCCAAGAGCTTCGAAAGCAGCGAGAGCACAGAACGCAAATAGAGCTATCAGTGCTCCAGGTTGGCTATGTTCCCCTACACCTGCTGCTGCTAGCCAAAGTAGCAGAGTCACTGTCATGCCTGTAGCGAAAATCATAACGGCTTGAGAAAGCCCCGTCAGGTTGGCTTGCTGTTGTTGGCATTTCAGCCAATCGGATTCAACGTCTGTCATTGATTGTCGAAAACGCCCAAGTGCGCCAAACACTGTCAACTCAGCCTGCCCCTGCAACGCGCTAGTGAGTAATGTACGATATTGACCGCGCAGTAGGGTGATGTCTCTGCCATAAGGCTTTCCTGCATGATAAAACACAAAAGGCAATATCATCAGTAGCCCCAGCATAATACCGCCTAGGGTATATGCGAGGGTGACATCAAGAAAACCCAAGCCAAAAGTCAGAACAACAATCACAACCAACGCCGAAAGGACAGGGGAGATGACTCGCAGATAGAGGTGATCAAGCGTTTCGACATCCGCAACGATTCTATTCAGTAGTTCGCCTTGACGAAAACGGGCGATGCCTCCCGGAGAAAGCGGTAAAATTTTCTGAAAGGCAAAAACGCGTAGATGTGCCAATACGCGAAAAGTAGCATCATGACTGACCAGTCGTTCACCATAACGGCCAGCAGTACGGAAAATAGCTGCACCACGGACGCCAGCGGCTGGCAGCATATAGTTGAACGTATATAACCCCGCGAATCCTGCCAAGGCTGTACCGGCAAGAAACCAGCCGGAAAGCGTCAGCAGGCCAATACTGGCTAACAGGGTTACAATCGCTAATACCATGCCCAAGCTGATGAGAAACCAGTGGCGGCGATAGAGTGCGAGAAATGGGAGTAATATACGCATGATTAAAGCTCCACGCTGCGATGAGACAACAGACGGGAAAATGCCCCTTGAGATTGGCTTAAACTCTGATAATGGCCTTTCTCAATGATTAACCCGTTTTCCATTACCCAGATCTGGTCATATTCCAGTGTTTCTTCCAGCAGGTGAGTGACCAGCAGTGTGGTTTGCTGACTGGATGCCTGATTTAATGCCATCATCACACGTTGTTCGCTATGGGCGTCAAGACTGGCTGCCGGCTCATCCAATAACAATAACTGACAGGGGTTCAATAATGCCCGTGCTACAGCGATGCGTTGAGCTTGCCCAACAGATAAGCGGGCTGCATTGTCACCAATGACTGTATTCACGCCTTCAGGAAGAGCATGAATAAACTCGCTGACATAAGCCCGTTCCATAACATCATTAATCTGGTCTTGTGTTGCGTCAAATTGACCAAGACGGATATTATCGAGCAGCGTCTGCTCTGGCAGGTGTGGGTTTTGTCCAACCCAGCTTAACTGCTCACGCCATTTGGTTAGATTCAGCTCACGTAGCTCGATTCCATTGAT
Organism: Xenorhabdus bovienii; assembly: GCF_024721015.1. Classification (GTDB taxonomy): domain Bacteria; phylum Pseudomonadota; class Gammaproteobacteria; order Enterobacterales; family Enterobacteriaceae; genus Xenorhabdus; species Xenorhabdus bovienii. The sequence goes on along the minus strand of NZ_JANAIF010000035.1, from coordinate 12,959 downwards.
TTTCAAAGAGCCGCGATAGGGCAGGAACCCCAGTAATAGATTGATCAGCGAGCTTTTCCCAGCACCACTTTTCCCAACCAACGCAATCCGCTGATGTTTGTCAATCGTGAAGCTCAAGGGACCCGCAAGATGATGACCATCGTGTGACCGGATTTCCAGTTCGTTCGCTTCAATAGTCACTGATTTTGTATCTGGCAGCATTTTTTCGCCGTTGGATACAGTGTGTTCTCCATCACTGTTGAGCAGAGTAAAAAGCGACTCTGCGGCACCGACAGCTTGGGCTTTTGCATGATAAAACGTACCCAAATCGCGCAGTGGCTGAAAGAATTCAGGAGCGAGGATCAGAGCGAGGAAGCCTGCAAACAACGTGACACCCAGACCATAACTACCAAAATGTAATTCTCCCAAATAAGAAAAACCAAAATAAACGGCAACAACCGCAATGGAAACTGCAGCAAAAAACTCCAGCACAGCAGACGATAAAAATGCCATGCGCAGTACTTCCATCGTTCTGTGACGGAAACTGTCTGTCGATTCGGTAATTTGCTTAACTTCGGCTTCCCCGCGATGGAACACGCGTAGAGTTTCCAGACCCCGTAAACGATCAAGGAAATTGCCGCTTAAACGACTGAGCGCGACAAAATTGCGTCGATTGGCGTCAGCGGCACCTAATCCAACCAATGACATAAAAAGGGGAATTAACGGAGCGGTAACGAGTAAAATTAATCCTGCTGCCCAGTTGACAGGAAAGATAGTCATCAGGATTAAGAGAGGGATAATGGTTGCAAGCGCCATTTGGGGCAGATAGCGGGAATAAAAATCCTGCATATCTTCGATTTGTTCCAAGATAATGGTAGCCCAGCTTCCGGCGGGTTTTCCCTTGACCCAAACCGGCCCCAATTGTGCCAGTTTATCCAAAACTATACTGCGGATTTGTTGGCGCACAACCTTGCCACAGATAAAACCGATACGCTCTCGAGTAGCACTGACAATTGCCCGCAATGTAAAGGCGGCTATCAGCATCAGAAACTGAACGATGAGATTTTCGCGGGGGATTTTATCCATGATTAGTGCTTGAAGGATTGACGCCAGAAGCCAAGCTTGAGAGATGATTAGTAATCCGCTAATGAGGCCAAGTAGCATGGATAGCCGAAGCCACCGACGGGCAGGCGCACTTTGCTGTCTTAGCCATCGAACAAGTTCAGATTGTCTTGTTTTGTCCATAAGAAAAATTTCTGATTAGCAGGTGATGATACAATGTATCAAAAAGGCTGGTGATACTGTTTGCCAGCGGCCAAACCTTATGTTCCCTGTTAAAAAGCGCTACCGAAATAGCGCCTTAAGGAAAGAGGGTTTATTTAGTTGCCAATCCATCAAGAAAACGTTCAGCATCCAGTGCAGCCATACAGCCAGTACCTGCTGAGGTGATGGCTTGGCGATAAACATGATCCATGACATCCCCGGCGGCAAATACTCCCGGAATAGAAGTCTGGGTGGCATTTCCATGCAGGCCGGACTGGACTTTAATATATCCGTTTTGCAGTTCAAGCTGTCCTTCAAAGATACCTGTGTTTGGACTGTGGCCGATAGCAATGAAGACACCAGTAACATCCAGCTCTTCTGCATTATCACTTTTCGTATCGTGAATACGAATGCCAGTCACACCCATATCATCGCCCAGCACCTCATCTAAAGTTCTATCGGTATGCAGAATGATATTACCATTCTTGACTTTCTCCATCAGTCGATCAATGAGGATCTTTTCTGAACGGAAAGTATCACGGCGGTGAATGAGATGGACTTCGGCTGCAATGTTCGCAAGATACAGTGCTTCTTCAACGGCGGTATTGCCACCACCAACTACAGCAACCTTTTGCTTACGATAGAAGAAACCATCACATGTTGCACAGGCAGATACGCCACGACCTTTGAAAGCGTCTTCGGAAGGGAGACCCAAATAACGGGCGGAAGCACCTGTCGCGATGATCAAAGCATCGCAGGTATATTCCTGATCATCTCCATAAAGACGGAATGGTCTTTTTTCGAAATCGACTTTCTGAATATGGTCAGAAATAATTTCTGTTTGAAATTTTTCAGCGTGTTGGAACATACGTTCCATCAAATCTGGACCTGTCAGCCCTTCAGGATCACCGGGCCAGTTTTCAACTTCAGTCGTGGTGGTCAATTGGCCGCCTTTTTCAACCCCGGTAATAAGGACGGGGTTTAAATTAGCGCGGGCTGCATAAACAGCGGCGGTATAACCAGCAGGACCTGAGCCAAGAATGATAAGTTTACTGTGTTTGGCTGTGCTCATGAATACCTCATTTCCATTATCGCATATTGCGGATTTGGGGATTGTAGGAGAAATAATAAGTTAAAAAAAGCGATTATCAGATAAAATATTTATGTTATTAACGATTTTACCGATAGATAGTAACTATGATGTAATGGGAATGTAAGGAGAGGTTACTTAACTTTCTGAATTGAACATCATTTATCCGTATAAGGTATAAAACAAGCTATGGAAAGGATTTACTCAAAATTTGTTTGGTAGGTTGTTCTGATTTTTGTTCATTTACTTTGACAATCAGCTGTGCATTTGCGAAAACATCTGTGTAAGAGATAATTATCTACCTCGCTAATCAATTGTTTCTATAGAATAGACAAATCGGAGTGGGTAGTTTTCTTATAGAACAAAAAAATTGCCGATAAGCTGCTTTCTGGGAGACGTAGTGTTTTGGGAAATAATATTCTGGAAGACGGTGTTCTAGTAAGTCGTGTTTTGGTTAATCGAGTTCTGGGAAATTGTATTTTAGAAGATGGCGTATAGATCCCAAACCTTGGTTACAGATTGAGCTTTAGCCTTTGAAAGACATCTTTTCCAGCTCAACTGCTTGAGAGAGATAGGGAAAATGTTATGGGTGTAGGAATATAAAGAGAGAGCAATAAGATGATAGATAATAAGAAGCGTCCAGGAAAAGATCTTGATCGCATAGACCGTAATATCCTTAACGAATTGCAGAAAGACGGCCGTATTTCTAATGTGGAATTATCCAAGCGGGTTGGTTTATCACCTACGCCTTGTCTGGAGCGTGTACGCCGATTGGAACGTCAGGGCTTTATTTCTGGTTACACCGCCTTGTTGAATCCTCATTATCTGGATGCATCGCTATTGGTATTTGTGGAGATTACTCTGAACCGTGGTGCAGCAGATGTCTTTGAGCAGTTTAATACTGCTGTACAGAAACTTGAAGAAATCCAAGAATGTCACTTAGTTTCTGGTGATTTTGACTATTTGCTGAAAACACGAGTGCCAGATATGTCTGCATATCGTAAATTACTGGGCGAAACCCTGCTGCGCCTTCCGGGCGTCAATGACACCCGCACTTATGTTGTCATGGAAGAAGTGAAGCAGAGTAACCGTTTAGTTATTAAAACTCGCTAAACTTTTGTCTAAAATGTACAGATGCAAAACAGGAAAAACTTAGGTACACTCCTGTTTATGCATACAGTTCCAACGCTGAGCAATCCTCAGCGTTGTTCCATTTAATCAACAGGAAAACCTGGAGAGCCTTTCTTGAACCAGGAATATACAGAAGATAAACGTGTTAAGTTAAAGAAAATAAGCAGTAGCCGTCGGCTTCTGGAAGCCATTCTGTTGGTTATTGCTATTTGCGTCGTGTACTTTATGGTGGCGCTTGTCAGTTTCAATCCCTCCGATCCCAGCTGGTCACAAACGTCATGGAATGGGCCCGTCCATAATTTCGGTGGCAGTGTTGGTGCCTGGTTGTCAGATATACTATTTTCGGCATTTGGTATTCTTGCCTATGCAGTCCCGCTATTTATGTTTTTAGGTTGTTGGAATGCTTTCCGTCAGAAAGATAGGCAAGAGTATGTTGATTTCTTTACGCTCTCATTACGCGTCATTGGCGCTTTGGCACTGGTATTAACTTCATGTGGCCTGGTTGCTCTCAATATTGATGATTTAAACGATTTTGCTGCTGGTGGTGTCATCGGTAACTTATTCAGTAAAGCGATTCTGCCGTGGTTTAATATTCTTGGGGCGACATTAGCGCTGCTCGGTATTTGGGCTATTGGGTTCACATTATTTACAGGCTGGTCATGGCTCACTATTGCGGAAAAAATTGGTGCAGTTATTCTTGACTCACTCAGTTTTATGGTAAATCGCACCCGCAATGAGCCTGAGTATGGCGAACTGGAAGACGAAGTTATTCCTGAACATCTGGCCAGCGGGCAAAATCGTGCTGATAATGTAAACACAGATGATATAGGCATGACAGCATCTGCCGCTAAAGCTGTAGAAGTTGACGAGGATGACGTGCTGTTGAGTGCGCCAACGGTGGTGGAACTGGTTAAGACTGATTCAGCGCCTCAAGCTATGGATACAGCGCAGGAGAGCAGTTCACCTGAAAAGGTTCAGCCTGTGCAGCAAAACGAAAACAGGCAGCAATCTATTGCTCAGGAAGCCATTGCCTTACCGGAATCAGTACAAACTGAATCGGATCATACTGAAGCAGATCAAGAACCTGTTCATTATACATTTGAATTGCCAGCTGATTATCAATTAGAGACAGAATCAGAATTCAGTAAAACTGCACAGATTACTGCACAATCGGAGTTATCTACAGATAGCACTGTGGCAACAAACATACAGCCACAAAATGATGTGATAGAGTCGTTTACTTTTTCTCCGAATGATAATCTGAAAAATGCGGCCGCTGGTGTTTCCAGTGCTGCTGTTGTGATGAAAACTCCTCAGATGAAACAGGGTATTGGCCCTGAAATGCCGCGGCCGAATCCCGTTAGAATACCTACCCGCCGTGAATTATATGGTGTCAAAGTACCGTCTCAGCGTTTGTCTGAACATCTGCAACGGGAAGAAAAAGAGAGACAAAGCGATCTTATTGCGGAAACTGATGAACAGCAAATGGATGAACAGCAGCAAGACATGTTGCGGCAGCAATTCCTTGAACAGCAGCGTGAACGTTATGGTTCTAATTTTGAAGAAGAAACAAAAGGGCATCGTGAAGAAATCGCTCAGATACATAAGCAATCAGCGACAGCCGAATTTGTAGAGCATAGTGTTGATGAACCGTCGGAACAGGAAGAGGCATTGCGAGTAGCGTTCGAACAGCAGCAGCGTGAACGTTATCAAAAGATCCAGCCTGCTATTCCAAGCCAGGCCGAAAAGCCTGCGTTTGATTATTCTTCACTAGCTGATGGTTTTGAAAAATCTGAACCTGTAGAGCTATTGCCCCTGCAGTCAGAGTCATCGATTCATTCAGAACAGGAAAAAAGAACAGTTTCTGTTTCAGGGACTTCCCATGAATCGAAAATTCAGCATACTTTTGCGCAGCAACCGCAGCAACCGCAGCAACCGCAGCAACCGCAGCAACCGCAGCAACCGCAGCAACCGCAGCAACCGCAGCAACCGCAG
>NZ_JANAIF010000035.1:0-7401 GCF_024721015.1 Xenorhabdus bovienii | reverse complement strand
CAGTCGAGCCTATTCCATCCATTCTTGATGCGTAATGATCAACCATTGCCAAAGCCAACAACACCGATGCCTTCTTTAGATCTTCTGGCGAAACCGCCCGCGGAAGAAGAACCCGTCGATATGTTTGCCCTTGAACAGACTTCACGTCTGATTGAAGTGCGTCTGAATGATTATCGCATCAAAGCGGATGTTGTTGGGTTTTCACCAGGCCCGGTTATTACACGATTTGAATTGGATTTGGCTCCGGGGGTTAAGGCTTCCCGTATCTCCAACTTGTCGCGTGACCTTGCCCGCTCACTCTCTGCGGTGGCGGTTCGTATCGTGGAAGTCATTCCGGGGAAACCTTACGTAGGTTTGGAATTACCGAATAAAAAACGTCATACAGTTTATCTGCGTGAAGTCCTGGACTGTGAAAAATTCCGTGACAACCCATCGCCATTAACTATTGTTCTGGGGAAAGATATTGCAGGTCAGCCAGTGGTTGCTGATTTGGGGAAAATGCCTCACTTACTGGTCGCAGGGACAACGGGATCGGGGAAATCAGTGGGGGTCAATGCAATGATCCTCAGTATTCTGTATAAAGCGAAACCGGAAGATGTTCGCTTTATTATGATCGATCCGAAAATGCTCGAGTTGTCGGTTTATGAAGGGATTCCGCACTTATTGACGGAAGTCGTCACGGATATGAAAGATGCGGCGAATGCGCTGCGTTGGTGTGTGAACGAAATGGAACGTCGTTATAAGTTGATGTCAGCTTTGGGCGTGCGTAATCTCGCCGGCTATAACGATAAGATCAAACAAGCGGAAAATATGGGGCGCCCGATCCCCGATCCTTTCTGGAAACCGGGTGACAGTATGGATGTAACTCATCCTATGCTGAAAAAAGAGCCTTATATCGTTGTCATGGTTGATGAATTTGCTGACTTGATAATGACGGTAGGGAAAAAAGTGGAAGAATTGATTGCGCGTTTGGCTCAGAAAGCACGCGCCGCAGGTATTCACTTGGTGCTGGCAACACAGCGTCCTTCCGTTGATATCATTACAGGGCTGATTAAAGCAAATATCCCGACGCGCATCGCATTTACCGTTTCCAGTAAAATTGATTCTCGTACCATTCTTGACCAAGGTGGTGCAGAATCATTACTTGGCATGGGGGATATGCTTTATCTGGCACCAAACTCTTCTATTCCTGTACGTGTTCATGGCGCATTTGTTCGCGATCAGGAAGTTCATGAAGTTGTCAACGACTGGAAAGCCCGTGGTCGTCCTCAATATATTGATAGTATTATCAAGGGTGGAGAAGACGGTGAAGGTGGTCTGGGATTGGATAGCGATGAAGAATTGGATCCTCTGTTTGATCAGGCGGTTCAATTTGTGACCGAAAAACGTCGGGTTTCTATTTCCGGTGTACAACGACAGTTCCGCATCGGGTATAACCGAGCAGCCAGAATTGTCGAACAGATGGAAGCACAGCAGATTGTCAGTACCCCTGGTCACAATGGCAATCGTGAAGTCTTGGCGCCTCCGCCGCATGAACATTGATAAGTCACTTTTAAATGCGGTATCGGCTATTAATGCTGATAATAAATATGAATTGAAGGTATCTCGCACATGAAAAAACTGATGTTGATTGGTTGTCTGATGATGGGTGTGAGTGTGGGTACTGCATGGGCTGATGCCTCGCAGGATCTACAAGGTCGCTTGGGTAAGGTGAATAGCTTTCACGCCAGTTTTACCCAAACCGTCACTAGCAGTGACGGTTCAGCGATCCAAAACGGTGAAGGGCAACTTTGGGTCAAACGTCCTAATTTGTTCAACTGGCACATGACATCGCCTGATGAGAGTGTCTTGGTTTCTGATGGAAAAACACTGTGGTTCTATAACCCCTTTGTTGAACAAGTGACCGCTAATTGGTTAAAAGATGCTGCAGGCAATACACCATTTATGTTGATTGCCCGTAATGATTCTGCTGACTGGAAGCAATATAACGTTGTACAAAGTGGGAATAATTTCGAGTTGACGCCTAGTAACGCCAATGGAAATTTGAAACATTTTTCAATCACTGTAACGCCGGAGGGGACTATCCAGAAATTTACAGCGGTTGAACAAGATGGACAAAAAAGTGCTTATCAATTAAAAGGGCAGCAAAATACCCGCGTTGATGAATCAAAATTCAAATTCACCATGCCAGAGGGCGTCACGTTGGATGATCAGCGTTAGTGAGGTTTAAGTGAACAATCTTTCACTCGATTTTTCACAAAATGAATTTCAGCCACTGGCCGCGAGAATGCGGCCAGTCACATTAGATCATTATATCGGTCAGCAACATTTGCTAGCGGAAGGCAAACCTTTGCCACGAGCAATCCGCGCGGGTCATCTTCACTCCATGATTCTGTGGGGACCACCAGGAACGGGGAAAACAACGCTGGCTGAAATTATTGGCCATTACGCGCAAGCCGATATCGAGCGTATTTCTGCGGTCACATCTGGTATCAAAGAAATTCGTGAATCCATAGAGAAAGCGAGTCAAAATCGTAATGCAGGTCGCAGGACTATCTTATTTGTTGATGAAGTCCATCGATTTAATAAAAGCCAGCAAGATGCCTTTTTACCGCATATTGAGGATGGCACGATCACGTTTATTGGTGCGACAACCGAAAATCCTTCCTTTGAATTAAATTCAGCCTTGTTGTCACGAGCTCGTGTCTACTTACTGAAATCACTGTCAGCAGCCGAAATTGAGCAAGTGCTTTTTCAGGCTATGAATGATAAAGAACGTGGCTTCGGTGGGCAAAATATTGTGTTGCAGGACGACACCCGTCAGATGGCCGCAGAATTGGTTGCAGGTGATGCTCGTCGTTCATTGAACTTGCTGGAAATGATGTCAGATATGGCGAAAGCCAATGCACAGGGGCAACGAGTTCTGACACCGGAGTTACTGAAAGAGGTCAGCGGGGAACGGAGTGCGCGGTTTGATAATAAAGGTGATCGGTATTACGATTTAATCTCAGCCCTGCATAAATCAATACGTGGTTCAGCGCCGGATGCTGCGCTTTATTGGTACGCCAGAATCATTACAGCAGGCGGTGATCCGCTTTATGTTGCCCGTCGTTTATTAGCCATTGCATCTGAAGATGTGGGTAATGCTGACCCGCGAGGTATGCAGGTAGCCATTGCCGCGTGGGATTGTTTTACACGAGTAGGCGCGGCAGAAGGGGAACGGGCGATTGCACAGGCCATTGTTTATCTCGCATGCGCTCCGAAAAGCAACGCGGTTTATATGGCATTCAAGGCCGCGATGGTGGATGCGCAAGATAAGCCGGATTATGACGTTCCTGCACATTTGCGCAATGCGCCTACCAAACTCATGAAGGAAATGGGATTTGGTGAAGCATACCGCTATGCCCATGATGAACCGAATGCTTATGCTGCTGGTGAAGTTTATTTCCCACCAGAAATGCGAGAGACTCGCTATTATCATCCGACAGCCAGAGGGCTGGAAGGTAAAATCGGTGATAAATTAAACTGGCTAATTGAACAGGATAAAAATAGCCAGATAAAACGCTACCGCTAATGCCATTGATACGGTAAGGTTTATGCGGTAAGGGTATATGTGTCGGCTTGGTCAATCCGAGCTGATTTCACCACTTTTTTCTCAATAACAATTTTTTCAATAACAAGCACAGGAATAGCATGCTCGATCCAAATATGCTGCGTAATGAGCTAGACGCAGTCGCCGAAAAACTGGCTCGCAGGGGTTATACCCTTGATGTGGAGACGCTGTGTAAACAAGAAGAGCGTCGTAAAGTTTTGCAAGTTGAAACTGAAACCCTGCAAGCAGAACGTAATTCCCGATCGAAGGCTATTGGTGCAGCGAAAGCCCGTGGTGAAGATATTGAACCACTGCGTCAGGAAGTGAATCAGTTGGGAGAAAAACTTGATTTAGCGAAAGCTGAATTGGAAGCATTGCAGGCAGAGATCCGTGAGCTCGCATTAAGAATGCCTAATATTCCCGATGATTCCTCTCCTTATGGAAAAGATGACAGTGATAATCAGGAAATTAGCCGCTGGGGCGAGCCACGCCAATATGATTTTGAAGTTAAAGATCATGTATCACTGGGTGAATTAACCAACGGTCTTGATTTTGCCGCTGCGGTAAAATTAACGGGTTCGCGTTTCGTGGTAATGAAAGGTCAGATTGCTCGTCTGCACCGTGCACTGGCACAGTTCATGCTGGATCTGCATACCGAACAGCATGGTTATCTGGAAACTTATGTACCTTATCTGGTTAATCATGAAACGCTGTATGGCACTGGTCAGCTGCCTAAATTTGGTGAAGATCTGTTCCACACCAATCCATTGGAAGAAGAAACCGGCAGCAACTATGCCTTGATTCCAACTGCGGAAGTGCCGGTTACCAACCTTGTCCGTGGTGATATTCTGGATGAAAGTGCATTGCCACTGAAAATGACGGCGCATACACCTTGTTTCCGCTCTGAAGCGGGTTCTTATGGCCGTGATACTCGTGGCCTGATCCGTATGCACCAGTTTGATAAAATTGAATTGGTTCAGATTGCCCATCCTGAAAAATCAATGGATGCTCTGGAAGAACTGACTGGACATGCAGAAAAAGTATTGCAGTTATTGAAACTACCTTACCGCAAGATGTTGCTATGTACGGGTGATATGGGCGCAAGCGCAAGAAAAACTTACGATCTGGAAGTTTGGCTGCCAGCGCAGAATACTTACCGTGAAATCTCATCATGCTCTAATATGTGGGATTTTCAGGCTCGTCGTATGCAAGCACGTTTCCGCAGCAAAGATGACAAGAAAACCCAGTTAGTGCATACACTGAATGGTTCTGGTCTGGCTGTGGGTCGTACTCTGGTTGCAGTGATGGAAAACTATCAGCAGGCAGATGGCCGTATCGAAATTCCAGAAGTATTGCGTCCTTATATGAAAGGGCTGGAATATATTGGTTAATTACCCATTATTCTAAATAATAAAAAAAGCGCCGTGTTGGGCGCTTTTTTTATCGGTAATGATTTATATCCATCCTCTTTAAGTTCCTTTTGTAAAAAATATTTTATATTGAACCTATCAATTTTCAGATTCTTCAGATTCTTTTGATTCTGCATAAAAGATACTACGATAAGACGTATAGTAAGCTGCCAAATAAATAGGTATGGTAATAAATAGCCCTAAGCCTAATGGGATTATGGAAAGAGTGATGATCATATTCATTAATAAGAAAAAGATAAAACCACCAAGAAGATTCTTTTTCACTGCATTGAAACTCATTGATATAGCATCACTGAATTTTAAGCCATTAATGACAATCAGTGCAGGAGCAAACCAAGTATAAGCCAGCCCAAGGATAGAAAAAAACATTATAGCAATATAGATCAAAATAAATATAAAGAAAATGAGAAGAACCATGGCTATATCAATCTCACTACCTTGTCCGATAAGGTAAAATTGATATATTCCTACGCTACCGATAACTATGGCTGCGAGTACTCCAACAGTTAAAATAAGAATAGTGAATATGCCGACAGCTAGTAGTGAACCAAAATTTTTTTTGAACCCGTGGAAAAATAATCCTATATTAAAACTACCCTTTTTTCTATATTCCTCACAGATAGCCATAAAACCACCCATGAAGACAGGGGCAATAAATAAAGCAATGAGGTTGATAAATGGGACCAATAAGATAATGGTAAAGCAGATAAGATAAAGGAAAAGCAATAGTATCCAATTACCAAGATTGGGTTTAACTATTTCCCATGAGTTTCTAACCCATTCTATTGCGGCATTGGCTCCTGCTGCACGCCCATTAGGAATAAATGTCTCCTTATCTTTGGTTAAGGAAGTATTTCTCGACCTTGAACTGAAATCAATATTTTTATTGTTCATTTTTTATTCTTCTAAAGAGTGTTATTTATTGATTTTGAGTTAAAATTAAGATAGTTATCTTTCATTATTATTCCTTGTTATTAATTTATTTTTTGTATCTATTTAAATATATAATAACTTTATAAAAAGGTAGCAAAAAAGCGCAGGAATAGCGCTTTTTTGCTTATCGATACTTATTAAAAATTCATTAGCTGATTAAACTAGATTTCTGTTCTTTCACTTCTTCCGCATAAAAAATACTGCGATAAGTCGTATAAAAAGTTGCCATATAGATGGGCATAGTAATAATAAAACCCAAAAATAACGGGATCGTGGAAACGCCAAACAGAATGCCCATCAGTAAGAAAAACAAGAAGCCACCGAACAGGTTTTTCTTCACTGCGCTCAGGCTCATTGACACAGCTTCACCGAATTTCAGATCATTAATGATAATCAGAGCGGGTGCAAACCAGCTAAATGCAAGAGAAACCACACTAAAGATAGTTATAACAACTAGTGCCAGCATTATAGAAGAAAGGCTATCTAGTAACAGTGTTGGATCTGAATTAGCATATTGGCTGTCTAAAATTAGTTGATATATACTTGAACCACCAATAATGACAGCAGCGATAACACCAAGCAAGTATATACCAAGGGATAATCCACCAACAGCCACTAATGAACCAAATTTATTTTTGAAACCGTGGAAGAGTAAGTCGATTTCAAAGTTACCTGTTGTTCTCTGTTTTTCAGCGGCAGCGATGAATCCAGCAATAAACACAGAGCCAAATAAAGCTGCAAAAAGACTAACGAATGGAATAAATTGAAAAGCCATAATGATAAATGAATAGATTAAAGTCAGCAGTATCCACATCATTGGTTTTGCTTTAACCATTTTCCATGCATTGCCAATCCACTCTGTTGCCGCTCCAGCCCCCACTGCTCGACCACCAGGAATGAATGTGCTCTTTTCTTTGGTTAGGGAAACGTTTTTTTCCCCAGAATTGAAATTAATATTTTGATTGTCCATTTTTTTCCGATTTATCTTATTGAACGGTAATTGCCAAATTAATTTTCTCTACAATCATCCCATTAACACATTTTGTTAGAGAAACTCATAAATTATCATATAAAAATTACTGTTCAACAAGCATTAATTGTGATTTTGATTGGGGGATTAATATACTAATTTTGCCTATTTTTCGGAATATACAGAATTTTTTATTTCTTTTGGTTAGGCTGATTATGTATAACCTATTGATTTATTTAAGTATGAAATGAAATTTTTATATTTAAATATGAAATATTGTGTATTTTTAGATGAAAATATTCTTGTCAGATAAAATTTAAGTTTTAGTTTATTATTCTCTATTTAATAGATAAGCAATAGAAATATTATTCACTATTTGAGTGATAGAATAATAATTTATATATACGCAATTAACTTGAAGAGGCGGGTTTTAAAATCTGGAAGTTATCAGTCAACCGAGTGGTGAGCTCTTTCGC
>NZ_JANAIF010000359.1 GCF_024721015.1 Xenorhabdus bovienii | reverse complement strand
TTTGGTGCCCAGCGGTCTATCATCTTCGCGACGGTCTGATAGCCTTTTTTATGGTAATTGCACAACAGCTTCATCAGTGCCCGAATACCATACTCTGGTGATTCAAACCGACAGAACCGAGATTCAATCTTCGGGTCGTGGGGCAATTGACCCTGCCACTTATTCGCTGAGTTGTGGTCAATGTTGCCGGGATTGTTATTACGAATGCCTCTGCTCATCTTTGTTCACCTGTCAGTCTGTTCCAGAAATAGGTTAGGGCGATGCTCCCCATTGCACCGGACACGCCAGCACTAACGAACATCAGGTATAAACTCAGCCCCGCTTCGAGACTGATAAATCCGCCTATCAGTCC
>NZ_JANAIF010000358.1 GCF_024721015.1 Xenorhabdus bovienii | reverse complement strand
AGGTTGACCGGCCCCATTGCGTTGGCGGCTTCGGCGGCGGCTTTCGTCGCATCCGGGATCATGCCCAGTTTTTCCAGTAACCATCCTACCCCTTTGGCGACCGCCACAATCACATCCACGACACCGGCGATGGCTTTACCCACCAGTCGCCCAAAGGTCTGGCCGGCTTCGGTGGCCGCTTTTAGACCTTCAGCGGACGTATTGACCGGCTCAAACAGTGACTTGAACCACTCCCAGACCTTTTTAATGGCATTGCCGATGGCGTCAAAAATGGGCGCGAACGGCGCAAAAGCCGCTGCAAGGGTGTCACGAATAGGGGCTATCTCTTCCATCAATCCACTGAAAAACCCCGA
>NZ_JANAIF010000357.1 GCF_024721015.1 Xenorhabdus bovienii | reverse complement strand
AGGTTGACCGGCCCCATTGCGTTGGCGGCTTCGGCGGCGGCTTTCGTCGCATCCGGGATCATGCCCAGTTTTTCCAGCAACCATCCTACCCCTTTGGCGACCGCCACAACCACATCCACGACACCGGCGATGGCTTTACCCACCAGTCGCCCGAACGTTTGGCCGGCTTCGGTGGCGGCTTTTAGACTTTCAGCGGACGTATTGACCGGCTCAAACAGTGACTTGAACCACGCCCAGACCTTTTTAATGGCATTGCCGATGGCGTCAAAAATGGGGGCGAACGGCGCAAAAGCCGCTGCAAGGGTGTCACGAATAGGGGCTATCTCTTCCATCAATCCACTGAAAAACCCCGA
>NZ_JANAIF010000356.1 GCF_024721015.1 Xenorhabdus bovienii | reverse complement strand
TCTGAACCAGATTTAACCTGACAGACACCTGTATAAATAACCGGTAATTGTCAGGTCAAGTCTGAGCTACTACACTTAATATCATTCAAATGATGGGTAACTATAACCATTAGATCATCGACCTGCCATAGAGCAGGTCTTTTTTATTTCCTTCCTTCCTTCTTTGCTTGCGTAATAGCGTCCATACATTCCTGATACATCGCTCTATTGACTCCAATCTCAAAAGATAGGCGCTTTCCTTATCGGGATATTTTGTTATCTGAACTATATGCATTTATATAGGTATATATATCCGTCGTCATTGAAGATGCTTGATTTTTCATTTGTATCAGATCATGATCGCGCTCATGAAAATTAATCT
>NZ_JANAIF010000355.1 GCF_024721015.1 Xenorhabdus bovienii | reverse complement strand
CCGGATGCTTTAGCCCGCGCAATACCAGCATGAGTACGCTCGAGTAACAGATCACGCTCAAACTCGGCTACTGCAGAGATAACTTGCATCGTCATTTTTCCAGCAGGACTTGTCAGGTCAACTCCTCCTAATGCCAGGCAGTGAACGCGGATTTCTGAGTCTACGAGTAACTCAACCGTTTTCCTGATATCCATGGCGTTACGTCCTAAGCGGTCAAGTTTCGTGACAATCAGCACGTCTCCGTTTTCCATACGGTCAAGCAGCCGTGTGAATCCCGGTCGCTCACCCGCCGCAACAGATCCGCTTACATATTCTTCAATCAGTCGCTGAGGTCTGATAGCAAATCCAGCCGCCTCGATTTCACG
>NZ_JANAIF010000354.1 GCF_024721015.1 Xenorhabdus bovienii | reverse complement strand
GCCGCAATGGCGGTCAATAAAAACCGCTCCCCGTATGCCAGCCGTCAGGCCATACAGGATGTGAAGTCACAGCGCCTTTCCAATATGCAATACCTTCAGGCGATGGATATTGAAGACGTGGAGACTGGCGAGCGTTTTGACCTCGTTGAAAAGGTCATGCAAAGCATTTCCAATCCTGAAATTCGCCGGATGGAGTTGATGGCGCAGATTGCCGGGATTGAACGGGTCGCCACTGCCCGGGGTGACATCGGCATGTTTATCACCATTACCACGCCGTCAAAATATCACCCGACCCGCCTGATGGGTAAAGACAAAATCGCGGTACTGAATAGCAACTGGGCTGATGAAGCCTACACGCCGAAAGACGG
>NZ_JANAIF010000353.1 GCF_024721015.1 Xenorhabdus bovienii | reverse complement strand
CCGAAAATCCGCACTGCGGGCGGTGATTTCCAGCCGGTCAGGTGGCCCACCGTGGCTGATTTCATCCACGACAAACACCCCTTTTTCAATCAATGGCTCACCCTGCCAGCCAATTCTGACCACGATTTCCGCGCCCCGGGGCGGCAGTTCAATTTTGCCGTCGGTGTCGTCTATCGCCAGCTCCAGCGTATCTGCCTCAAAGCCGCGATTGTCGGTCAGGGACAGTGAGAGCAGCCGGTGATTGAGGACGATGATTTGTCGCCCGCCAATGAGCAGATCGAAGCCCGGTTGTTTCACGTAATCACTGCTGGTCAGAATATCGATGGGGTTCATGTGCGCGCCGTCCGTTAAGAAGTTGCCCCATGATTGCCC
>NZ_JANAIF010000352.1 GCF_024721015.1 Xenorhabdus bovienii | reverse complement strand
CCGAAAATCCGCACTGCGGGCGGTGATTTCCAGCCGGTCAGGTGGCCCACCGTGGCTGATTTCATCCACGACAAACAACCCTTTTTCAATCAATGGCTCACCCTGCCAGCCAATTCTGACCACGATTTCTGCGCCCCGGGGCGGCAGTTCAATTTTGCCGTCGGTGTCGTCTATCGCCAGTTCTAACGTGTCGGCCTCAAAGCCGCGATTGTCGGTCAGGGACAGTGAGAGCAGCCGGTGATTGAGGGCGATGATTTGTTGCCCGCCAATGAGCAGATCGAAGCCCGGTTGTTTTACGTAATCACTGCTGGTCAGAATATCGATGGGGTTCATGTGCGCGCCGTCCGTTAAGAAGTTGCCCCATGATTGCCC
>NZ_JANAIF010000351.1 GCF_024721015.1 Xenorhabdus bovienii | reverse complement strand
GCCGCAATGGCGGTCAATAAAAACCGCTCCCCGTATGCCAGCCGTCAGGCCATACAGGATGTGAAGTCACAGCGCCTGTCCAATATGCAATACCTTCAGGCGATGGATATTGAAGACGTGGAGACCGGAGAGCGTTTTGATCTCGTTGAAAAGGTCATGCAAAGCATTTCCAATCCTGAAATTCGCCGGATGGAACTGATGGCACAGATTGCCGGGATTGAACGGGTCGCCACTGCCCGGGGTGATATCGGCATGTTTATTACGATCACCACGCCGTCAAAATATCACCCAACCCGCCTGATGGGTAAAGACAAAATCGCGGTACTGAATAGCAACTGGGCTGATGAAGCCTACACGCCGAAAGACGGCCAGCGTT
>NZ_JANAIF010000350.1 GCF_024721015.1 Xenorhabdus bovienii | reverse complement strand
GCCGGCGCAAAACTACCGGGAATGCCAAACATCTCTAAGCCACTGGACACGCTCCATGACAAGGCACCACAGAGCAGCGCTTCAACCCATCGGTTCTTACGTTCTACGCCATCGTAAATCAGACGCCCGTAGCAAATGGCTATTGCCAAAGCAGAGCCGGATATCTGCGGCCACGAATTTTGCAGGGCATTGAGCAGTTCGACCCATACATCAGGTTGCTTTTCCATGTTCTAATCCCATAACTGAATGATGTCCTGATTGGGCGGAGGGGTGATATCCGGCAGTTCAACCCATTGACCCGCGGCAAGCTGGGTGCTCAGGCAGAGATCCGGATTAGCTTCAAGCACCTGCTCAACAATCCCTTGTGTGCGGCCATA
>NZ_JANAIF010000034.1 GCF_024721015.1 Xenorhabdus bovienii | reverse complement strand
TGACAAGATCATGGGTACATTCATTGAGCGTGAGCATTATCTATTTTAACAATAATCTCTATATTGAATACACTACCTTGATTTCATCATCTCATTTGTAATGCATATTTATTTTGAATAAAATAAATAATACCGATGTTAATTAATTTTTATTTGTAATAATTATTATTGTTACGTATCGTTGCTGTTTAATCATCTGTAAATTTATTAATTATTAAAATAATCAATTATGTAAATTTTTATTAACTAAATTGTTTTCTATTGTAATTATTGACTATTCTATAATGAAATATTTTACATGGACATTAATTTGTATATGTCATTGCTATAGATGATGTCACCATAACGCATAAAAACTGAAAATTAAACTAATGAGAACTTATTATTTCTATTTTATATATTATATAATAATTTTAAACTTATAATTTCATTCTTTTATAATCATTTAACATTTAACATTTAATGTTAAATGTTAAATGTTAAATGTTTTTTGTTAGATTTATTTTTCTAGTTAATATAAGGAATGCAACCATATTGTTATGATTTTTATTTTTATAAATGGTCTTATTATTTACATTTATGACGAAAATTCATAATAGAATTTCTTATACTTTAATGCAAGTTTCTGTGTATTTAAGTTAATATCAAAACTATGTTAAATAAGGTATGTTAAATAACGATTAAAGTGTTTATTTTTATGTCAATGCTATGATTGAGAATAGAGTAAATTGATGAGAGGTAAGATTATAAAGGATTCTGATATTGATTAATTTTTCCCAGGATTTTCCTATATAAAACAAAGAAAAATTATCTTAATTTTTTTACAAATAATAAAAATTGATATTTTACAAATATAAAGGATAATTATAATGTTAAAACTTGGATTTGTGATAGGGACGAGACCTGAAGCTATTAAGTGCGCTATTCCAATTATAGAAATGCGTAAAGATGAACGCTTTGACCCCATTCTTATATCCACCGGGCAACATAATGAGATGCTACATTCTACTCTTTCGGTATTTGGAATAACCGCAGACGCAGATTTGAAAGTTATGCGCGAAAGGCAAACTATTTCTGGTGTGACACATAGAATATTAGATGGGTTATCTAAACTTCCGGTGATGCAGGAAATTGATGCCATTGTCGTACATGGAGATACTGCCTCCACTGTTGCCGGAGCATTATTTGGCTTCCAAAACAAAATCCCTGTAATTCATATTGAAGCTGGATTACGTAGTGGAAACCCCTATTCTCCTTTTCCTGAAGAAGGTAATCGGCGTCTAGTCTCACAGATAAGTTCACTGCATCTTGCTCCTACTGTAGGGAATTATTTAAATCTTCTGCATGAGGGAATTTCTGCCGATTCTATTGCGATCACCGGAAATACAGTGATAGATGCATTGCATTGGAGTATTCCTAAGGTAAATCAATTTAATAATACTGTTCTTGACGATATTGAACGTGACAGTTCACGTATTATTCTGGCTTCTACACATCGTCGTGAAAGCTGGTCTAAGCTGACTCAAATAGCCGAAGCGTTGGCTGATGTCGCATCGTTGCCAAATGTACGTGTGGTGGTTCCGTTACACAAGAACCCTATCATCAGAGACGCTTTGCTTCCCCTATTACAGAAACATCCTAATATAACCCTCTTGGAGCCTTTACCTTATCTTGGCTTTGTTCGGTTGATGTTGCGTGCGGATGTGATTCTTTCCGACAGCAGTGGCGCTGAGGAAGAAGGTCCGGCTCTTGGTAAGCCTACGCTGATACTGCGTGAGATTACAGAACGTCCAGAAGCAATTTTCTCAAATTCTGCAAAATTAGTTGGTAATGATCGAATGGAAATCGTTAATTCTGTACGAGAAGTACTTTCGAATAAAGAGGTGTACGATCGTTTTGTGGCTGGTGGCTGTCCATATGGCGATGGAAAATCGACACATAGAATTCTTGATGCTATTGACCAATTTTTTAACAGAGGATGCTTAAGCGGCAAGGAAATAAATAGGCTGAAACAATCTTCTTTAACACCAGCCCCCTCTTTAACAAAGATATCTCCTTTAATATCATCTATCTTATGATGGAGAAATCGAATGAAAATAAAAGGTACTAACCATCAAAGATTATTAACATTTTCAAATGACTTGTTACCCTCTATAGTTGTCTTTGATGAAGGGAATCTATCTCTTGATGGTTCCGCTATTGTTGTTAATTTAGGAAATAAAACTGCGTTAATTGATGAGTTCGAAAAAGATAATATTCTACCAATGACATCAACGAAACTACGTAATGTTGATCTCTCTGGTGGTGATCTATTATTGTTTTTTGATACGGATAAATTATTTTCAGCTAAAGAATTATGTGGGAAATCACAGTGGTCTAAATTTTTCAAAAGGACAGAAAGAAATAAGGATGGAGGGAATTTTGATATAAACCTATGGCGTTCTCCACAAGATTTTACAGCTGAAATAAATGTTAATTTTTTACCTTATTATCTTTCAAAGAAATCGAAATTAGACAAAATCGAACACACATCACGATTTATCGTTAAGACTAATCTGTGGTTTGCGTCAGCCGGAACGCATTGCCAAATACACCGTGAGCACCCTTTTATTGAGATCCATACACAAATATTTGGTCTTGGGCATATGCAGAAGTTCAAAGATAAAGACTTTAATACACTTTATGAAGATATTGGAATGTATCCTGGGTTCACGACAACTCCTCCGTTTTGTTCTGCTTTGAGTTGCACAGAATTTGAATATCCATGGCATCAATATTACGCAGAAACCGATTGTATTTGGCTGGCAGTAGAATATCACCCAATTATTGGAGGGCAATATGACTAATGACTATTCGAAATTACCGATTCCTATTTTTGAACAAGTTCTTGTCGCTGATCAATTACGAGATGGATATTGGCTTGAAGCACCAGATATAAATAAGGATGGTTTATTTGACCTTTTTGGATATGGTCTTTCTCTAGGTGAAATATATTGGTACCGTAACCCTGATTGGAAGCGGCACCTTGTCGTCGATAATATAAGAATGCCTGTAGGTGGGGATTATGCCGATGTATCCGGCAATGGCTATCCAGACATCATCGTCTGTTATGACTTGTATGGCCCTGGCGGTACACTTTACGATGCAAATCCCACCGGAGGCAAAATAGACTGGATTGAGAATCCCGGATCTGAATTTGTCGAATCTGAGCGTTGGGAGCGTCACTATGTTGGTCGTACAACAGGAATGCATCGTTTACGAGCAGGTTTTTTTACTCAAACTGATCGCCTTGAGATTTTAGGGCTTCCCATTGTTCCTCACGGAAATATCCATTCACTACTTCCGGTGGTTTTATTCACAAAACCCGATAATGTAAAAACAGCCAATGAATGGCCAATGGAGATCATTGAGAACACATTTTTCCGTTTGATTCATGGCGCGGAGAAAAAACGTGGGCTGATCCCTGGATCGGATCGTGATTCATTGTTACTGGCATCAGATGAAGGAATTACTTGGCTTTATTATGACGACCAAAAATCGCAATGGATCAAAGTATTAATTGGCGTAGGAGAACTTACACAATTTGAGAGTACTGGCTTTCGTGGTAGCGGTGACCTTGATGTGGGACGTGCAGGTGGCGATTCCTTCGCTTATGTCGCGGCAGTTGAGCCATTCCACGGTAATACGGTTGCTGTCTATGTTAAAGATAAACTGGGCACTCCCGCTGAACTGGCGACTTGGAAACGTTTCATATTGGATGTTTTTGGTGATCCTAATGAAAATGGAGAAGGTCCTGGGCATCAAGTTCTTTGTGCAGATTTTGATGGTGATGGCGATGATGAGTTCCTTGTTGCTTTAAGAGGGCCGTGGCCTTGGCAAGGCGTTTTTTACTACAAAGCCATTGACCTATCGAGAGGTATTTTTACACGTTGGCGTGTTTCCAGTGAATCAGTTGCTCGCATAGCGGCGGCGGACTTCAATCAAGATGGAAAGCTTGACTTCGCAACTATTGCCTATTCAGTACCAAATTATTTTGTCGCAAAACAAGCACGAATCGTTGTACATCTTAACCAGATCAAACGAGATGTTACTGTAGGAGATACTGATGGAGCGTAGTTTAGCGGGTAAAGCAGTAATAATCACTGGGGCAGGTACAGGTATTGGGCTTGCTGCTACCACGGAATTTTTAAATGCGGGGGCGTATGTTATAGGAGGGGATATTAACCTTGAGAAACTTTATGAGTTGCAGGGAGGGGAATACCTATTTCCTTATCAGTTTAATGTCAGAGATCCCTCAGATATTGATGGTCTTATCAATACAGCCATCAGTCAATTTGGGAAGATAGATATCCTGATTAATAATGCTGCATTAGTAGAACCGAGGAAAAGTTTTCTTGATGTAACCGATGACGACTGGAATTCTACAATCGAAACCAATCTGCTTGGCTACATCCGAATGGCTCGCGGTGTACTACCTTATATGTGTAATCAGAAAAAGGGTATTTTACTCCACATCGCTTCTGAAGCAGCATTAATGCCAAATTTGATTCTCCCTGATTACAGTATCTTGAAATCTTCAGTTCTAACTCTGTCTAAGGTGATATCAAGGGAGTTTGGCAAATATGGCATTCGATCTAATGTTATTTCTCCTGCTTTTATTCATACCTCTATTTACGATAAACCTGAAGGATTGATAACTCAGCTTGAACAAAAGTATAAGGTTGGACGTGAAGAAGCTTTGCAACGTTATATTGAAGAAGTTGATATCGCTGTTGGTAGGCTAGGGCAACCTGAAGAAGTGGCGGTTTTGCTCTTATTTTTGGCCTCAGAATCTGCTGCATTCATCACTGGGGCAAATTATTTAGTCGATGGCGGAGTGACTCCTTTTATCTAATTAAAAAAATAGGTTAAGACTCATTTTGCTTACAGAAGATGAATAGAGGGTTATATGAATATAAATTTAAAAGGGAAAATTGCATTAGTAACAGGTTCGACAGCAGGGATTGGATTAGCTATTGCTCAGGGTATGCATAAGGCTGGTGCTTCTGTCATTTTGAATGGAAGAAGTGAAGAGAGGCTCATACAGGCGGTTAATAAATTTGACTGCTTGGATCGCGTTTTTACTGTAGCTGCTGATGTTGGCACCAAAGCAGGCTGTGAACTCATTAACAAAAATTTTCCGGATATTGATATCCTGGTTAATAACGCCGGAATTTTTTCTCCTAAGCCAATTTTTGAAATTAGCGATGATGAGTGGCTTAATTATTTTAATATTAACGTCCTAAGTGGAATTCGTCTGGCACGTTCATACATTCCACTAATGATTGGGAAACGATGGGGACGTGTGGTATTCATCTCAAGTGAGTCAGCCTTACAAATCCCGGTAGAAATGCCACATTATGGCCTGACCAAGACTGCTCAAGTCGCAGCAGCAAGAGGGTTCGCACAAGCCGCTACAGGAACAGGAGTCACTGTCAACAGCGTTTTACCTGGACCCACTGAAAGTGAAGGGGTAGAGCGATTTGTCAGGGAACTTATCACGGACCCAACACTTTCAATGGAAGAAGCAGGAAAACGCTTTATTGAAACAGCACGTCCCGCATCGTTGCTGGGTCGGTTAGCCACAGCCGAAGAAGTCGCTAATGCTGTTCTCTTTTTAGCTTCACCACTAGCGTCTGCAATAACAGGTACTGCCCTGCGTGTTGATGGTGGCGTCATTCAAAGTATTTTGTAAGATGGCAGGAACAAGTCGGGATGATTATCAGTTTACCGGCTTGTTCAGTTATTTATCCCACGGGGGAGTTCTCCATTCCTCGGTGAGGAACTCGATGAAGCTTTTGATGCGTTGCGGAACAGGCCGTTTTCCGGCTCTCACGACATTAATTGGAGAGGTTTCTTCTTGCCATTCTGGCAGTATCTGGGTGAGTTTTTTTGAGCGAATTAAATCGACTACATCCCATGTTTCTCGCAGTGCTATACCTAAACCTGCCGTACACCAAGTTCGCAAGACATCACCATTATTAGCGATTAAATCACTTGAGAGTGAGATAGCTTTGGTGTCTTTCCTATCGTGAAGTGACCATATTGTACTCTTATTTCCAGAGGCGGAAAAAAGCAGGCAATTATGGTTAATCAGCTCTTCTGGGTGCTGAAGTTCGCCATGCAGCCTGAGGTAATCAGGTGATGCGACTAAAATTCGTTTGTTATCTGTTAAGCGCCTGGCAATTAAACCTGAATCAGTTAAATTTGCGACTCTGATAGCTAAATCCATCTCGACCTTATAAAGATCAACAATTTTATCTGTCAAATGCAAGGTGAATCCTACTGATGGATATTTTTTTCTAAACTCTGCAATTGCTGCCGCGACATAAGTTCGACCAAGCGGTACTGGCGCGGTAAGTCTAATCAAACCTGTGAGAGATTCACTTCCATCCTTGGCAATTTCAGCCGCTTCTTCCACCAGTGTCAGCGCCGCCCTCACTTTTTCAGCGATTGCTTTGCCTTCAGGTGTAATGCGCAATGAACGGGTACTTCGTACAAAGAGAACTATGCCAAGATTTTTCTCCAGACGTGCAATCTGTTTACTGACAGTTGTGGGAGACAGTCCCAAGGCTTGAGCGGTAGCAGTGAAACTGCCTGTGTCGATGATTCTGATAAATACACTTAGGTCTTCAAGGTTACGAAGTACCATTAGTGACGTCCTATCATAAGTTTTTATCCATTATGAATATTTATTGCACTAAATGGAAGCCTGATACTGATTACTTACTTTGAATTCAGGTTGGCGCGTTTTGAGCGTATAAGGAGAGTTTTTAATGCCATTCGTGATATATGTATTCTCGCTTTGTGCATTTGCGATAGGGTTTACGGAGTTCATCACTATTGGACTGATATCTGTGATGTCAGTAAATCTTGGCGCAGATGTAACCAGTATCGGGTTAACGGTGACAGCCTATGCATTAGGTGTTGTGATTGGGGCACCTGTTTTGACGGCACTGGCATCTAATTGGTCGAGGAAACGCTTACTGCTTACTGCGATGTTGGTATTCACTCTTGGAAATCTGCTAGCAGCCGCATCAGCAAACTTGGCTCTTCTTTTAGCTGCACGCTTGTTATCTGGTTTGGCACACGGGGTCTTTTTTGCTGTGGCTTCCGGTGTTGCGACTCGACTGGTTCCACCTGAACGTGCCGGAACAGCCCTTGCTTTGGTATTCGGTGGTGTTACCATTGCCATGTCTTTAGGGGTGCCGGCCGGAACTTGGCTTGGTAGTATATTGGATTGGCGAGTTATATTTTTAATTATCTCAGCCTGCGGGTTGCTGGGAACGCTTGGTATTGGATTTAAAATGCCAAAAGATGCCGGAGAGCAGATTGTGAAGACATCTGCTAGCTGGCGTCATCTCACTATACTTTTTGATCGACGTTTACTGGCAGGGGCGAGTGTTCCAATGCTTTCCTATACCGCTTCATTTGCTTTGTACACCTTTATTACCCCTATACTACTGAGTATTACAGGAGTAAGTGTTGAAACAGCCAGTGGAGTATTGCTTGCTTATGGTATTGGCGCTGCTGTTGGTACGGTTTGGGGTGGGCGATTGACTGATCGACAAGGAATGGATCTCGCATCACTTATTCTTCTTGTCGGTATTGCGGTTGTGCTTGCCGCTATGAGTTTTAGTCTGACCCATTCTCTACTGATGATTGGCTTGACGGCTCTACTCGGATTGGCCACTTATGGAGCAATTCCGCCATTGCAGTCAAGGATACTCATGCTAGCGAAACGTCACACACCCTATGCAATGGATATCGCGTCAGGAATGAATATCGCGGCTTTTAATGCTGGAGTCGTTCTAGGCTCTGTGATTGGTGGCGCAACAGTACGAGAGTGGGGATTAGAAACATTAACATGGGTAGGGGCAGTGACGGGTGTACTGGCCATCGTATCCCTTGTCTGGCAAATGGTTATTCCATCTATGCGTGAGCAACGTTCAATCCCTGAATCACGATAATTATCCCATTAAGCTCTCCCTCAGTATATTATTTGCCGACCTCTGTACTACAGGGTCGGCTTCAATCAATAGATTGAGGTAGAAATCCGTTACATCGCGTCAATGAGGAATTGCGGAATATTTCATTTCGTATCAGGAATTTTTTCTAATGAAATTTATAAAATAAAGTCATTATTTGTTTTTATTATTTATTTAAATGATTTCACTAATTCTGATTATTATATATTTAATAGTGACGCTGTTTTTAATATGAACATTATACTTGTTTGTGATCTGTATCTTACATTTTAACAAAATGTTAAATCTGGTTTGATTTTTGAAATTTGTATAAGTAATGTACAATTGTCTGATTGGTTCAGACAATCAAACTAGACTCAGGAGATAATTTATGAAAATGAAAAAAGTAAGTAAAAAAAGTAATAAAAAATTAGGTGGAGCAACATGCGGCTAATTTTTTGAGTTGGAGCCAGCAAATATGCTGGCTCCATATTTCATCTAATCTAGGAGCCTCATTATGGCTAGTAAGAATTATTTAGAAAAACCTAAATTTATTCATAATTTATGGACTCAAAATGAAGACGATGAATATTATTTACGTTTTACCAAAGGGTTGTATGAAGTAGACTCAAATGATGCAAGAGATTTTATTACAATACGAGGATATTGTACTGGGCATAATACAATAACAGATATCCATGAGAAAACAGGAATGCCAAAAGATAGAATTGTTGACATAATTTCATCTCTTCATGAAATAGGAATGTTAAGGAATGAAGAAATTGTCAGTGAAGAAAATTTTTTTGATAAGATCATTATTGCCTGTGAGATGTGGGCAGAGCAAATAGAAGAGACACATTTATTCAATAAATTTTTATATGGTGACGTAAGCTATAATGTCTTGTTAGGTTTTATGCTGGAAAACTATCATTATATTAAATTATTTCCGGAAACAATATCTTCTGCTATAAAAAGCACGACAAATGAGAGTGTGAAAAATATATTGGAAGAGTATCAGTTACAGGAGACTGGACATGAAATATTTATGTTGAGATGTTTATTAAAAATGGGAATGAGAAAAGAGGAAGTAGAAACGTCTATTCCTTTAGTCTCGACTTCAAATATTATTAATATGATGAAAAATTTGTTTGGTCAATATCCTGAATCTGTATTTCTGGTGGCAAAAGTTATTGAATCTCATGATTATGATGAAAATGAAGTAAAGATTGCTATTGATAATATTAATGAAACGTATAACCTTACACAAGGCACGCTGGAACCTTTTTTTGAGCACTCTAAGATAGATTATGAACTTGGGCATTCTCAGCTTCTGGAAAAAGCTAAGTCATTAATTAACTTTAATGATGTTGATGAAGTTTCATATGTTCTAAATGCAATCCATGATATTAAACATGCTATTGACTTGCAATGCTTAGAAATAGAGGAATATTATACAAAGCAAGGGAATTATATACCTCGACAACGAGTCGACTATTTCGGTGTTTAACATGATCCCAATATTAATTTCTGCTTTAACATCTGGTATATCAATGGCAGTTTTTTTTACTGCCATCTCTTGGTTTGTAGAGGGAAGTTTTCATTCAACAACGTTAGTATCTGTTGTTCTTTCGTCAGGTTATATATTGACTTTTTTTATTCTGCCAAAAATAGGTTTTTTTATTGATTCAAACTCTGCTAAAAAAGCGTTAAATAATATTTATATTCTAGGTCTTTTAAATAGCGTTGTTTTTTTGTTTTTAACAAATATAAATTTGAATGAAATTGTTCTTATAGCCACCGTTATTATACTTACAAGTATATTTACATTCATTCGTTCATCCGATCAGGTAATAAGAGCAACTTACATAAAAAGAGTTGTCTCTAGCGAAGAACTTTATAAAGCTAATAAAAACCTTGAATTAATTAGGCAGGGAATTACTTTTCTGTCTGGCGGTATGGCCTTCTTTATTTTAGAAGATAAATCGATAAGTAATGTCTGTATTGTAAGTATTTTTTGTTTTTCTATTTCTCTATTTATAAATATTTATGTTAAAAAAGATAATGCAGATAAATTTGATCGTGTTATTGACAATAATAGTGGAATCAAAAATACTTATAAAATAGGATATGGTTTTTTTAATGGTGAAGTAAAAAGACACGTTGTTCTATTGTCAATATTTCCATATATTTGTGTCGTATCATTAAATTCAATATACCCTGCTTTGTTTAATGTTATAAATGCGCAGATACAGTATTACGCGCTGTTAGTTGTTCCATATGGGGTAGGGGCTATAATGGGTAGTTTGATTGGTTCAAAGCGATCATCTTTGTCACTAAAAAATAACTATATCATATTCGGAACTATCTCTATAATAGGTCTTTTTTTACCTGTTTTTTTTAATCATCTTTATTCTGTTTATTTGTGTCTTTTTCTAATTGCTTTAAGTCACTCACGTATTCGGGTAATAAGAAATACAATTATTATGAATGAAGCAGGCAATCAAATTCTAGGAAGATTATTATCATTCAATGAAATGATATTTATCACTCTTTCTGTTGGACTGAGTATATTGCTGGGTGTATTGTCTGATTTTCTAGGTTTTTGGGTTGCATGGTTTATGGTGATTTTTTTGAATGTGACTGTGTTATTTTTTATCCTTCTTTCGAAGGATAAAAAATAGGCTTATGATGTAAGCGCGTTACTTTTCACGAAAAAGGAGTCTGAACTGTGTTAGGTAAAATCCACTCCCATTTGGTCAGTCAAGGGCCAACATTACTGCGTCTTTCATTGAAGGTGACTCCTTTTGCTTTACCGCGTCAGGTGCTGGAACAACTGCTTGGCTGGCAGTTCCACGAGGCATTGGCTGAGGGAGAACTGGCGTTTTTGGAGTCTCGCAGGGAAGATCCTGATACACTGTTTTTTCAGCATCATTTAAGGATTGAAGGAAATACAGAATTGGGACTGCATGTGAAAAATTTGGTGGATTCCATTAGGCTGGGATCCATGCCATCCATTCTCCGCTTGGGTTTATTGTGTCTGGCTAAATTTATCAAAGCGGGACAAAAAGAGGGCGTTGATCAGCACGATCGCGCATTATCGTCATGTTAATCAGGGTCGAAATTCCGGTCGATGCCATGGGTATTGATCGCTTGTTACGTCAATCCTTTGAGACATCGGCAGAAGCTGAGTTAGTTCATCGATTGAGAGAAGATGGTCTGTTGACGCTGGGTATTGTTGCGACTGACGATGAAGGTCATGTGATTGGCTATGTCGGTTTCACTCCTGTTGATGTCAATGGTCAGGATCATCAATGGGTTGGGCTAGCGCCATTAGCGGTGGCTGAACCGTACCGTCGTCAGGGAATCGGTGAAAAATTGGTTTATGAAGGGCTGGATAGTCTAAACGAGTTTGGCTATGGCGCGGTTGTTGTATTGGGGGAGCCTGCGTATTACCGCCGTTTTGGTTTCAGGCTTGCCAAAGAATACCAATTGCATTGCCAATGGCCTGATTGTGAGGATCACTTCCAGATCTACACGTTGGCGGATGTCTCACTGGAAGATTGTCACGGTCTGATTACGTATTCTGACCATTTTGATCATGAGTGATGACTGACTGAGCTATTTTTGGCACCAACATCTCGGACAAATAGGTTGCTATACAGACAGGTTGGAGAGTGACCAGCCTCTCTTTTTGCTTTTTACTGAGTTTCTTCACGCGATATTCCAACTTCAGGGCCATGCCTCGATCTTCCACCAAACTGTGGTAGACCAATGTTAATGGCCCTTTTCCTTTTAAGGCCTTGGCGCCTTTTCCAGACACGTGCTGCATAAATCGACGGGCGATATCTGTGGTAATCCCAGTATACAGAGAGCTGTTTCGGGTTCTTATCAGATAGAGATACCAGTGGGTTGATTTCATATTCATTATTTATATTAAATAATTTGCATGATTTTATTGCCATATAAAATTCATTCATTATTTAGTGATAATCTGAATTATCATTTTTTGATCATGATAACTCAATGAACTATTTTAAATTATATTCTATCTAGCATGGAATCACAGCATCATTTATTCAAAATAATTGAAATAGTATAGCAAGAATTGCTAATTATCATTTTCATAAGAAGCGTATAACATGATCCACATCACAGAGATAGCCCTCCTAATTTAAAAGTGAACTGAGGATCGAAAGATGAAAGCTGTAAAACATATCGTCGCTATTTTGGCATTAACTGCTATTTCATTTGGCTCTATGGCTGCAACTGAAGTGCAATATGCTAAGGGAGAGAAGGTTGGGGTTGTTTCAGTTACTGGTGCAGAGACACTGGATAGTCTGACCGCTGAGTTATCCAAAAAAGCTGATAAAGCGGGTGCATCATATTTCCGTGTTATTTCAGCAAATGGTCAGAATAAACTCAGTGGAGTTGCTGAAATCTATAAATAATTTATAGTGCATCCATACTGACCCTGCATGATTATATAAATATCAGAACACGTGGCTGGCTGAATATCCAGTTGTGTTCTGATATGAATAGGTAAATATAATAGGTATGGAACTATATGGAATTAAATGAAAATTTCTTAACTATCCGCCGATACCTCGCCAAACAACATGTCTTCACTCTCTGCACTTCCTCACCACAAGATCTATGGTGTGCAAGTTGCTTCTATGCGTTTGATGCCGATAGTATGGCATTCTGGTTTATGACCGAACCGGATACCCGCCACGGCCAGATGATGCAGCAAAACCCAGTAGTTGCCGGCACTGTTGCAGGGCAATCCCGTAACATTGCCCAAATCAAAGGTATTCAATTCCGTGGTGAAATCACACCGCTGACAGGCGAAGCCGAAACTCTTGCCAGAGCACGTTATTGCCGTCGTTTTCCCGTCGCCCTCGCTGCAAAATCCCCTATCTGGCGACTCAGCCTGAGTGAAATCAAAATGGTGGATAACACCCTTGGTTTTGGCAAAAAACTGAATTGGCAACGTTAACGTCAGCGTAAAAAATTGATCTAACATAAAGAAAGAATAAGTTATTTTGCCGCGCTGATGACAGATAAGATCGAAGAAATCACAGCTCTGATACTGAAACTATCAGAGCTGAGAGAGCAGAGAATTAGCTGCGAACCGCAATGGCTTCGATTTCGATTTTCACGTCTTTTGGCAGACGGGCAACTTCAACACATGAACGAGCAGGGAATGGCGCGTTATGTTCATTGAAGAACGCTTCATAAGCTGCGTTTACGGTGGCGAAGTCATTCAAGTCTTTGACAAATACCGTGGTTTTCACGATATCAGCCACTTTCAGACCAGACTGTTCGATGATCGCCTTGACGTTCTCCAGAGATTGGCGAGCTTGGGCGGTAATGTCTTCAGGGATGTCACCGGTTTTTGGATCAACAGGGATCTGGCCGGAAGTGATAACCATACTGCCCAGATCAACACCCTGAACATAAGGGCCGATTGCTGCTGGTGCATTTTCGGTATGAATGGAACGTGACATGAGAAACTCCTGTTTAACGTCTGAATGAAAAAATATGAGAGCCAACCATTATAGTGACCTCCAGTCCTGCTTCAACTGGTACAGGGCAGCTTATACCCTTCATCTTGAAATCCCTTGGGATAGGACTCATCTTGGCAGAATGCTAGTCGTTGTTAATGACTGCCTGACGGTCAAATTCTTTCTCACAGTATTTGCAGCGAACGATCACATCGTCGGCGGTGGGTATGACATAAAAGCTGCTCTCAACGGGTTCATTGTGACTGATACAATTACTGTTCGGACACACGAGAATACTGTCTATCTGCTCTGGCAGGTTGATGGGTACCTTCTTCACGACTTCGTAATTTTCAATATTATTGACTGTGGCATGGGGAGCATACATCGCGAGCTGGTTCGCCTGCTGTTCTGTGAGAAAAGTATTTTCAATCTTGATCAGGTCTTTTCTGCCTAGTTGATTGGAAGGCAGGTTCAAGCCAATGGTAATGCGCTGATCTGTTTCTGTGAGTTTGAACAGGGACAATAATTTGAAACCGATGTGAGCCGGAATGTGATCGATAACGGTGCCACATTTAATGGCTTCTACTTGTAATTGATGGTCTTGGGTCATGTTGTGTCATGAATACCGTTCAGGTATTCCTCCTCCGGATATTAGGGGATCAAGGGCATGTACCTATTCTGTCACATAAGATTTGGCATTTCACCCTGCATAAATCAGTCTTTGACGCATCCAGCGATACCTTGTTTGAGCTGTGAATGATAGCGGATGGAATAAAGAAATATTAATTAAAAGCCCAACTTACTTGTCTCAATAATATAAGTAAAAAATACATGAGGTATTATTATCTATTTAATTTAATAGACTATTTTAATTGTTTTTTCATGCGGAAAATAAAAATTGATGAGACGTGGTTTTGTTGCTAATCTGTAAAGGTATTGTTATTGATTGTAAAGTAAAACTAATAACTTAATTCGTATTTTTAAAATAACAAATAAAAACCCTATCCATTCGAATATGACAATATAAGGGCGAATATGTTTCTATCTATTGCTATGGAAAATAACACCGTGGATAAAATCGCTGTGGAAAAACTTTTTGATTGGGAAGTGATTAATGGAGTATCTATCAATGAATGTCATGAACCTTTAGAAATAATTACTGATACAGATAAGTTAAAACAGCAATCTGTTTATTTTCTTGCTGATATAAAAGGTTCCATTGAATATTGTACCGTAAGAGAAAGTGTCGCCAGAAAATTAGTGATGGCATCACAACTGCTACCTCCTCATTTAGGGCTTTTGGTATTAGATGGCTGGCGTTCGCGGGAAACTCAGCAGGCATTACAGGAGCAAACACAGATAAAAATAGCTGACCAATATCGCCATTTATCTGTTGAAGAACAGAAGGCACTTTTGCAGCAGTTTGTGGCTCCTGCGCCTACGGAACAGCACCAAATCAGTCCCCATCTGACGGGCGGTTCCGTGGATGTGACGCTATTTGACGTGGCATCTGGCAAGCCCCTGTTTCTGGGGACTGAATTTGACGAAGTGACTGAGCTGTCTTATACGGCGGCGTTAGAAAAAGAACCTGAAAAAAATATGCCGGCCACCTTATATCGTCGGTTATTGTATAACGCCATGATTCAGGTTGGTTTTACCAACTTACCTACGGAATGGTGGCATTATGATTACGGTAATTCTCTGTGGGCATTTTATAAAAACGATATTGCCATTTATGGTGCTGTAGATGGAACGCGAAAAAGATAACGAAATCGTTAATTCTGTAATAAATGACAAAATAAAAATGATTTTATCGACTTGAACAACACCAGGGAAAATAATGAACAATACTTTAATTACATCTGATAATTCATTAATGCTTTGGGCTTTTATTATGATTGCGGTTACTGCGGCAATTATGGTAGAGCAGCGATACCGATGGGCATCTAAAATACCAGGTGCAGTTATCGCACTGATTATTGCGGTATTAGCGTCTAACTTAAATATCATTCCAACAGAAGCTCCCGTTTACGATGCGGTTTGGGGATATATCGTGCCATTAGCGATCCCCTTGTTGTTATTCAAAACCAATTTACACAGTATTATCAAAGAAAGTTGGCGATTACTGATCTTATTTTTGATTTCTTCCGTTGCCACCATGATTGGCGCGATAGTTTCTTTCCGGCTTTTCAAGGATCATATCCCGGAACTAGATAAAATCAGCGGTATGATTTCGGCTTCATATACAGGAGGAGGTGTCAACTTTGCGGCAATGGCAGCTAAATTGGAACCTTCCCAAAGTATGACGGCATCCACTATCGTGGCGGATAATATGATGATGGCAGGTTACTTTATTATCCTGATCGCATTATCTGGCTGGACAGTGGCAAGGAAGTTCTGGGGCAGTCCTCATACTGACGCAATAGATAACGATCCAGACTTGGATAAATCCCAGACTTTTGCAGCCGCTTATTGGAAACCGAAAAATATCGCTCTGAAAGACATCGCCTTATCGCTGGCATGGTCGATTTTTATCGTCGCGCTGTCATTTCAGTTATCTACATGGCTAAAAGCCTTACTGGGGCAACCAAACAGTATTTATCAGGAACTGCTTTTCAGTTTGATATCCGATAAATACCTGATCCTCACAACCGTGACGTTTACCCTCGTCTCGATCTTTAAAGAGACATTCAGCAAACTGAATGGCACACAGGAATTGGGGACTTATGCCATTTATATGTTCTTTGTCGTGATTGGCATTCCGGCATCAATTGAAGCCATTATTAGCCATGCACCACTGCTGTTTGCTTTCGTCTTTGTGATTGCCATGATCAACCTGTTACTGACTTTTTCCGTGGGGAAAGTATTTAAATTCAGTCTGGAAGAGAACATTCTGGCCTGTAACGCCAATATCGGAGGGCCAACAACGGCAGCCGCTATGGCAATTAGCCGCGGCTGGGTCAATCTGGTCGGCCCGATTATGGTGATTGGTACAGTCGGTTATGTGATTGGCAACTATGTGGGGACTTTTGTGTACTTTATTGTGGGGCGAATGTAATTGAGGTTGTACTACGATAAATATCACTCATTTTTATTTAACTAAAATATTTATTGATATTTATTTATCTAAATAATGAGAGCCTAATGGAATAGGCTAATTTTAATTTTTGAAATTATTATTTCAACCCACCATCTATAATAATATTCCATTGTTTAAATTCATTTTTTCTTTGAATTGATTAAATAAGGCCTTGAAGCCTAAATTAAAAATAGCAATTGTTCTACTTCGTTAATTTTTTATATGATCTATTTTGTATATGTCTCAGTCGTTATCGTAAACATCACGAAAATCATCCAAAATAAGCAATCAGTTATAAAACAGTTGCCTATAAAGTTACCAATAGAAATAGTATGGTTAATTTGAGGAACTGACATAGCACTCTCAATAGTAATAGATCGGTTTTTCCGTTGCCTAAGAACGGAATAAGTATCACAATGGATCATTATTAAAGAGGAAACCATTGTTTAGATTATAGCTATATCATGAATATTACTGCTCGATTCTCTCCTATGATTAAAACCGTGGTTATCCTTCAATAAGCCAACTCGGTGTTATTGGTTCACCTGCCAACATGTGGCCAATTTTTTGACCACTAGGTTAAAAAATAGAGATTTTTATGAAATTCAAATCAAAAATAGAACCTTATCACTCCGCTGCGGGTGGTTGGGGTTCACTAGAGGCAACAACACGTTTTGTTTTTGATAGTAAACAAGCCTTAAAAAATATGGTTAACCTGATGCGCATGAACAAAGCCAAAGGCTTTGATTGCCCGGGATGCGCGTGGGGAGATGACAACAAAAGCCTGTTCAGTTTCTGTGAGAACGGGGCTAAGGCAATGACTTGGGAAGCGACTCGCCGGCATGTCGATCGGGCATTTTTTGCGACTTATAGCGTCAGTAAACTCTACCAACAGAGTGACTACTTCCTTGAATATCAGGGGCGGGTTGTTGAACCGATGCGTTATAACCATCAGACGGATCACTATGAACCGATTAGCTGGGATGATGCTTTTACCTTGATAGCCAAATACATTAAGGCGATGGAAAACCCTAATCAGCTAGAGTTGTATACCTCCGGTCGAGCCAGTAATGAAGCGTCATGGCTTTATCAGTTGTTTGGCCGCGTGTTGGGAACGAATAATTTTCCAGATTGCTCAAATATGTGCCATGAAGCCAGTGGTTACGGCCTGCTGAAGAGTTTGGGTGTGGGTAAGGGAACCATTCGGCTGGATGATTTTGATCATGCTGATGCCATCTTCGTTTTCGGTCAGAATCCCGGTACAAACCACCCACGGATGCTACACAGTTTACGCCATGCAGCTGAACGCGGCGCACGGATCGTCACCTTTAATACCCTACGCGAACGGGGTTTAGAACGTTTTGCCGATCCACAAAAGCCGCTCGAAGTGATTACCCCAATGGCAGGCGCTATCAGCCATCGTTATTATCAGCCCAAACTTGGCGGAGATATGGCTGTGGTCAGGGGAATGGTCAAGGCACTGTTAGAAACTCACAACGCATTTCTGGCGGCTGGCAAATCAGGTATTTTTGATCTGGAATTTATTTCGACTCACACGGAAGGTGTGGACGCTTATTTGCAAGAAGTTGCTGTAACGGAATGGGCATTTATTGAGAACCAATCCGGTCTGACGCAGACACAGTTACGTGAGGCGGCCACCATTTATCAGCATGCTGATCGGGTTATCTGTACTTGGGCAATGGGGATAACTCAACATAAACACTCTTTGGATACTGTCCGTGAAATCGCAAACCTTCAATTGCTGTTTGGGCAGTTGGGTAAAAGCGGTGCGGGGCTTTGTCCGGTGCGTGGTCACAGTAATGTGCAGGGTAATCGCACGATGGGGATTAATGAACAACCCTCGAAGGCTTTCCTTGATAGCATGGCTGAACATTTTGGTTTCGAGCCTCCTCGTTCCCACGGCCATCATGTTGTGAAAGCATTGAGTGCCATGCTGCGTGATGAAGTAAGAGTACTGATCGCGTTGGGAGGAAACCTTGCGGTAGCAGCGCCAGATAGCCCACGCACAGAAGAGGCGCTTCGACACTGTGATCTTACTGTTCATATCAGTACAAAACTTAACCGGAGTCATCTTGTTACCGGTAAAAAAGATGCCCTTATCCTGCCGGCACTGGGGCGTACTGAACAGGATATTCAGCTCAGTGGAGCGCAGTTTATTACGGTAGAAGATTCTTTCAGCATGGTGCATGCTTCAGAAGGGCTGAACAAACCTTTATTTGATACTCAACGCTCTGAGACGGCGATTGTTGCTGGTATTGCCAATGCGGTAGTGGGAAATACAGCAACGATTAACTGGTTAGCATTAGCCGGAGATTACAATAAAATCCGCGATCACATTGCTGCGACCATTCCGGGGTTTGCCGATTTTAATAAAAAATGTGAACAACCCGGTGGTTTCTATCTTGGCAATGCAGCGGCGGATCTGCGTTTTTCTACACCGAGTAAAAAGGCGCAGTTCAGTGATGCCTCACTGCCGGAAAATCTCTTCCCGCAACTGGGTAAAACAGACGTTCCTTTTACTCTGCAAACCTTGCGCTCTCACGATCAATATAACACCACCATCTATGGTTTGGATGACCGTTATCGTGGGGTTTATGGTCAGCGGGAGGTGCTCTTTATGAATCCAGAAGATATTGCTTTATTGGGGTATCAAGCGGGAGATCGGGTTGATATCGAGACGGTATGGAATGATGGTATTGAGCGCAAAGTGTATGGCTTTAAGCTGGTTCCTTACGCCATTCCACGCGGGAATCTTGCGGCCTATTACCCGGAAACCAATCCATTAGTGCCGATGGATAGCATCGGTGATGGTACGGGCACACCAACATCAAAATCTGTGCCGGTTAAATTATCTCTGACTGATATTAATGACACTAAACCTCAGCGCCTTGTATAGCTATTTGTAGTTCAATGAAAAATACGCCTCCAATCAGGAGGCGTTATCAGATTCGTCCAGAGCGGCTAGCGTGAGTGCCTGCTGGCCGATCAGTGGAGTGGGTGTTGCGCCATAGAGGGTTTCAGTTATCTTTCTGATTTTCTCTGTTGAGTTTTTCCAGTGCTTCCAGCACGCTTGCCAATTGTTTATCAAAATCGAAAGGCCGACTTCTGGTACGCCAAAGCAGAGAACGGCTAGGTTTAAAATCAATTTCACTGACCGCTTGTTTTCCCTCAATCAGGTATTTGACAATGAAGGCATGTATGTCAGTTTGTGTCACTTTGTTCTTCACGCCCCATAAAGAGATATCGGCATCATGCAGCCGAAAATCATGGGAAGTCAGTTCTTTTCGAGGAGTCACGCCATAGAGTGTCAATCCCGAGGGTTCTGCCTGACCTGAGATTTTCACCTGTGGATAATAGGCCGCATAGATCTGCGCCCAACGCCAGCTATAAATCAGTCGCCGATGTCGATCAATCACAATTTGGTGTTGAGGCCAGAAGAAACAGACATGAAATAGCAGAGGGATAAACAGCAGGGCTAAACCGCCAAATCCAAAAAAATAAGAAATGACGATATCAGTCATAGAATAATTATTAAGCTTGAATTTTTTGTGATACTCAATGTAGTCCCAGAAGGGAAGGGTATAATTTTTGTCAAAATTCAAGTTAGCGAGATAGCGTTCTTCTTCCAGTGATTCTGGTAAATCATTGCGCAGGTGGAATTCCTGACCATATTGAATACGAGCTTTGCTCAACATTCCCCGTGCAGTCAGTTCTTCCCAGCCTTTTACCGAGTTAAAGTTGTCAATACCGTTCCATAAGATGAGAGAACTGATCATCAGATAGGACAGGAATAGGGCGATACGCAAGCCAGGCCGCGTACTGCGCAGGACACATTGGTTATCATCAATACTATTCAGGGTAGAAAACACTTTCAGTGTCTTCAGGTTTTTTCTTTCCATCGGCCGAGTCAGTAGTGAGGCTTGTTGTTCAACCAGAGTGGAAGGCGGTTTCTGGTGCGCAAGTGGGTTGGCGTCATCACTGGTTGCCGAATGTGCGTCGAGTGCAGCCAATATACGTGTTAATTGCGCATCAAAATCAGCGGGTTTTTTATCCCTGCGCCATAATAGGACTGGGAAACGTGTAAAATTGGTGGCAGCAACGGCGTCTTTTCCCTGTAACAAGTATTTGATGATAAAAGCGAGAACTTCATCCTGCTGTTTTTTCGTGATCATGCCAGCGAGGACGGAAAGACAAGGCTGGAATGCCCGGCGAGCTAGTGAGTTGTGACCATTCAGAGTATACAAGGCCAATCCCATAGCTTTTATTCCTGTACTACCAAAGAGGGAAATGCCTACCTGTGGGTAGCGTGCGGCGTATACTTTTCCGCGATGCCAACTGAAAAGCAATTGCCGTTTGCGGTCAATAAATATGGGTGGGGACAGAGGATAGAAAAAGCAGAGATAGATAAACAGCAAGGAAAGGCTGATTAATAGGCCAAAATGGACAATATCGTTAATAAGGGTTTGTACTCCATTTTCAAAGTAATTATAGCGAAAATACAGGTACTTTTTAAATGAGATACTATTGTCATAACCTATGGCACGGAGTTTTTCTGCATACCCCGGTAATTTTTCACGCAGAAAAAAATCATTTCCAAATTCCTCTCTGGATATTTTTACCATATTCATAATGAATTTTTCGTTGCCTTTTCTGTATTCAATAAAATTTTGAACACTGACGTAAAGGGCAAGTAGCATACCGATCAGCATAGGAAATACGAGTATCGCACGGGCAAGACGCTGTTGGTTGCGCAGGGTACATTGGTTATCGTCAATGCTATTTAATGGCAGATAGCCTTTCAAATCTTCCTGACTTTTTCTCTCTAATGGTATCGCTATCAGTTCTTCCTGCTGATCGATAAGTGGAGTGGGAGTTATATCATGAATGGAATAACGTAATTTTTTTGACCAACTCATTTTTATCGTATCTCCTCATCTTTAAATCCTATGATGGCTGTTTCTTGTAGACTTTGGCCTGCCAGATAACGTAGTGGTATCACAGTGTCTTGGAATGGTATGTAGTGCCAGAATAATTTGGCACTTTCCTCATAGGGATAGGGGTATTTATCCTCAAAGGTGATGGTAAGGTGACGTGAACCATTCTTGTCCTCCGATGAAGATCTTTGAAATGCTTCACGGAATCTTACTGTCATTTCTTCATCATAAAGATAAAGTTTACCGTCAATTTCTTCTGCTTTTGCTTTCAGTTTTTCATAATATATTTTTTCTTGTTCAAATGACGCCATATGTTGCTGAATACGATCAACAGGAGCTGTTCTACCTGCCACCCAGCTATTAACAGGTTTAGGTAAGGGACTGTAGAATGCATAATGAAGGTCAGAGCATCCTTCCTGAAATGCAGGTAAAATAAAAGTGTACTTATTATTGTATTTATTGTTCTTCATCAATGTCCTATTGATGATGAGTTGAGGCATAAATAATATGTTTAAAAATTCTTGTTGTTCAATATAAAATGTATGCTCGGTTTCATTATTCATCTTTCTAGCAGTTTTTAATTGTGAATCCATATCGGGGCGTGTTTCCATGTTCCAAAATGGGTACATATTCCCTTTTCCCCAAAAACAATTATAAATTAGATTCTCCATGTCTGAGCGATTGAAAAGCATAAGACCAATAGTACCTCCGATGATAAATAG
This sequence comes from Xenorhabdus bovienii, assembly GCF_024721015.1. Taxonomy (GTDB): domain Bacteria; phylum Pseudomonadota; class Gammaproteobacteria; order Enterobacterales; family Enterobacteriaceae; genus Xenorhabdus; species Xenorhabdus bovienii. The sequence goes on along the minus strand of NZ_JANAIF010000034.1, from coordinate 23,414 downwards.
CCAGCCAATAACGTTAAGAGTTAGTAATAGTGTTGATGCTACGCCAAAAATATTTGTGATACCTAAAGCGACACCTCCCAGTGCCATAGCATAATGGCTGTATTGTGCACCAATATTACCAACTGCTCCTGCTTTTTGTCCGTCGATAAAAGAAATAAAAGCACCTATAATACTGACTAACCCGATGGCTGTTTTTACTGCTATTTTATTCCCTAGCGCCACCGTTTTGTTTGAGATTTTATCGAGTTTATAGAGTAAAGCAGGAGATGACTTGGGTAATAATTTAGGCATATATTCGGTTACTGTTGAAGTGACCGATAATATATCAGCTGTTAATGAGACAAGGGCTGTACTGAATTTAATTGAATCATAAGCCGCACTGTATTTATGCTGGTCTAGTGGATTATTTTGATTGAATTTAGATTGAATAACAACAGAACTTGCTGTCTTAATATTGAGGAATAAGCTAACACCTGGAACCGTTTTTTCCAGTAATATTGAGGTCTTTTTAGTGCCAACCTTGAGAAAATTGAGAGAGTCATCAAGGCTAACTATCAAACCAAGTTTGATGTTTATACTGGCTTGGCTAGCTACAGATTTTATTGAATTTCCCATTTTTTTGGTGGAATTTTCTAATTTCTGCTCAGCGTCGCTAACGGGTAAGATTTTTTGTTGTTGTGCACGGAAAAGAGATTCCGAGTAGCGAAGCTTTTTAAATATAGGATTGAACTTGGGCATCTTTGGTCTTTTTTTACCCGAAGTATGCTGTACTTTTGTGGCTTCTATCTCAAGTCGTTTCAGAATATATTCGAATTCTTGACGGCTTAGAGGAATTCCTTGACGGTAATCAATAACAAAGCCGAATGGTTTCAATAAAGCGGGAACAATTTTCTGAGAAATAAATTGAATGGCGGAATGACTCAAATGGGTCAGTAAATCTCTCGCCTTGGTCACTCCTGTTTCCATTAGAGCAACTGCTTTCCCCAAAATTCTACCAAAGACATTTAAAAAACGGTCTGATACCCGCTTCATTACCACCGATAGTCTGGATTTAGCTTCGCCAGTGTAACTATGGGTGACGATTTTTACTACTCCTGTCGCCGCTATTTCCCAAGTATTGGAGCTATATTGAAATTCATGTATATCAGAAGCGGTAGAAATTGAGGTATTGATTTCCGATTCTGGGGATTGTGGAGCATCAGAGGAGGTTCTCTGTGCTTCTTGCATCTCAGAGTTTTCGACTGATTGCGATATTAGTTCTTCCAGCATTTTTTCCGATGGAATGGAGTGCTGTAACCCATCAAAAATATCAGAGATAAGATCGATAAAAGTGTCAATTTCTTGAAAGTCACTTTCTTGTATTATTTTCTTATCATTATGAACGGAAAAGAAATACTTGAAGTAGTTATCAAGACTACCTACTTGAGCGGTTACGGCTTTTTCACTGGCAAATGCTTTGAAAAGTTTAGAAAAAGTTTCTTGCCGTTTTTCAAATTCTAGATATTCATCTCTTATTAGTGGCCAATATTTATGTGCATTTCTCTGATTAACGGAGCCTGCGACTTTCAGGTATTGTGCTGCTGACATACGGGACTTAACAAGGCTATCAACATACATTCCAATCGTCAGTGGATAGGCATTAAGCTTAGCATTGTGCTGTTGCCATTCCGTCAGAATATCATGCGCCTCCAAAATCTCTTTCTGCCGCCCAACGGGATCATGCAGGATCACAATCCGTGCTTTTTCCTGATAGCACAATTTACTGCGGATCTCTTTCGCAATATTTTCCGCATCCATTTCATAGGATAACTGTGTCGTCAGCTCATCAATCCTGATGGATTCTAAATCCAACTCTTCAAAGTTCTTGGCATCGATTTTGGCTTTAGCCGTCGCAAACTGCTCTTTGCGAATCTTGTAGTCCTGAATCAGCCTAGTGAAGTTGGCTTCCGTAGCTTCAATGGCATGTGTCTGTTTATCGTCATCCAGGTTAATGAACTGCATGGTTTTTTGCCGCAGCGTTTCATCGCTGTCCATGCGGGCAATCACATCGGGATGCCAAAGGTGTTCACTGTAGGCAATGCTGATTTTGGAAACATCTTTCGATACAAACAGAAAAGGATATCCTTCTCCACGTAGGCCGGGCTCGGGTTCCACACCATCACGGGCATTTTTTCTGTTGCGGTATATAAACTTCCTGAAACGCTCGATTCGCGGGCTTTCGCCATTATTCCCAGAATCTTTTGGAACATCATATTTAAAAATATGAAAATATGATGTTCCACTGGGGCGATGCTTCATATCGCCTTCTTCTTTAATGTAAATCCAGCCGGGACGCATCAAACGGGCGGCATAACCTTTACTTTCTTCCAGAGACGTGGCGGACATTAAGGTGTGAATATCAGGAGGAGCTTCTGGTTTCACCAGATTTTCACCGAAAAAGTTCACATAGGCATAGCGGACAGGGTAGAGCGGCTTAATATTAGAGTCGCATGGAGAAAGGGGACTCCCCATCTCAAGCCGGGATAGCGAATGATCTGCATTTGTCGTCAAGTCTTGCATTGAAGTTGTCATGGCTGGCTCCGTGTTGTTGGGGTAAAGCATTCCTTGAGAAGTTTGTAAGCGCGCGCTTCCTGATTGGAAGGTTCAGACAAGACAGTGTTCAGCGAGTGGTTCCAGAAGGCTTCGTTTTTGACGGTGACAGACTTCGCCATAATATAATAAAGCCCAGTCAGTTCCAGCGTGAAACCGTGCAGGTAAGCGTAATTGGCATGTTTGATAATAAAGGTCGACAGTTGTTCTTCAGGAACCTGGCTTTGCTGTTGGATATTCTCTTTAATAAATACCGAAACCTTATGGAAGAACTTCTGCTCCATATATCGCTCATAATTTCGGTTCATCCTGTCGTTGATTGTCACCGTTTCAAGTTTGGTTGCTCTGAGGCTTTCCGCCACAGCAGCTTTCATCATGTTATTTTCATGACCGAAGGCGTAGAGAGCACCGATGTGTCGCATAAAGGAAGCCAGCGCACCACGGGATAGACCTTTTAAGGTCAAATCCAGTGTCGGAGGGTAGTAGAACCGGAAAAACACCCAATTTTGGCTGCGTTCTTGCTTCAGGTAGGGATATTTACGCAGATGGTTATACAGCTCATCAAATGTACTATCGCTATGGATAAAAATGCCAATATCCGGCGTGTAATGGGTGATGAAGATATCTCGCAAAAATCCGATATCCTCATGGCCTGTCAGCTCAATGAGATAAGGTGCTGCATCTTCAAGGGCGATCTGGGTTTCTCCCTTGAAAAGACAACGATAAGGCAGGCCGGATACCATTAGTGAAGGCACAATAAAGTGGCCGGCGTGTTTATGATAAACACCGGCATCTATCACGAGATAGCAGTGGGCATATTTTTTGTTATTTTGGCTTTGCTGATACAACAAAGCATACGTATCCTCACTGATCCAATGTCGGTTGAAGTCGTTTTCATCGGTAAAGGGAGTGCAGGGATACGGTATAATTGCCAGCTCTCCGGTATCAATCGGTAACGATTCGCTGATATCCAGTGCATTCAATATGATGATGGGCTGCACTCCGCTGAGGTTATTGCTGTTCTGGATTAAGTCTTTTTCAAGCCGTTCTGTACTGTCTAAATAGTGCAGAAAAGGAAGGATTTTCTCATATTGGCCTTCATCCGCCCGCAATGTATTTAGCATATAGTCAGATAATTGTTCTATTGCTTGATGCTGGCTGTTGGCCTGAATCAATGCCTGAGCACAGTAACGCTGTGGTTGCTGCGATCCTGAACTATGATAGCCGTATGAAAAATCTGTAACCCAGATATGTTCATATTTTTGATGATAATCTTTTTGCCTGTACATGATGTAATATCGTCAGTTTGTTAATTTTCAGCCAAAATGTTTGGATATTTCAAAGATGATTTTTATTTATTCATTCTTATGTGGACAAATAAGATATAAATAAACAGTGTTTAATAAACACCCATAAAAATTATTGTTATCACTATTGAGTGGAACAGGCGGAGAACAAACGGAAATATCGGATTGTAAATCCATCAACATTATTGCAGATAGAATGATTGTCCTCGATAAATATTTTCTATTATATTCCCTCAATAAGACTACGCAGTTCCAATAAATATTCATTGTTAAGATGATGTTAAATCGATAAAATTATCGAAGGAGGAGATCATACCCCAATTTAAAGGCAGATTAAAACAAGAAAAACCTTGCAAATACACGTCTATTTGAAATTTATTGTTGGGTTTAAAATTATAACGACAAGTTATATTTTTTATCAAAATAATCTTGATAAGTAATAACGAAATAGATTATTGAATAGGATATTATTTATGGATAATAATTTAAATTATTTTCTGATATGTAGATTAAGGAATAAATAATATTACGATCAAAGGATATTTCCCTCAATCGTAATATTAATAACCAGATATTCTTTTTAATTAATTATTTCATCATGCCGATATTTCGACATTTTCATTCAATACCAGCGCCAGCAATGCCTGACGGGCGAAAATGCCGTTACCTGCCTGTTGGAAATAGTAGGCATAAGGGGTTTTATCGACATCTACGGTGATTTCATCGATACGTGGCAGTGGATGCAGCACTTTCAAGTTCTCTTTGACATTAACCAGATCAGTGGCGTGCAGTACGAACTGAGCTTTGATATTGGCGTACTCGGAAGGGTCAAGACGCTCTTTCTGCACACGTGTCATATACAGGATATCCAGTTCAGGCATGACATCTTCAAAGTTATGGTGAATGCTGTAACTGACCTGTTTCTTATCCAGCATATGCAGGATATAGCTTGGCATGGCTAAGGCATCTGGGGCAATAAAGCAGAAATGGTTGCCGCTGAATTTTGCCAGTGCCTGCGTCAACGAGTGGACAGTCCGGCCATATTTCAAGTCACCGACCATAGCAATTTTCAGGTTATCTAGCTTGTGTTGGGTTTCTTGAATGGTGAACAGATCGAGCAGAGTCTGGGTTGGGTGCTGGTTTGCACCATCACCGGCGTTAATGACAGGAATATGGCCGGAAAATTCAGAAGCAAGACGAGCGGCACCTTCCTGTGGATGGCGCATCACAATCGCGTCGGCATACTGGCTGATGATAGAAATGGTATCGGCCAGTGTTTCCCCTTTTTTACCCAAGGAAGTATTGTTGCTGTCAGCAAAGCCGACAACGGAAGCACCGAGTCGCTGAATAGCCGTTTCAAAAGAGAGGCGGGTGCGTGTAGAGGCTTCAAAAAAGCAGCTTGCGATCACCTTGTGTTTCAGTAATTCAGTCTGTGGATTGGCTTTCAATGCTGCTGCCGTCTGCAATACCAATTCCAGATCCGTGCGGCTCAGATCATTAATTGAAATGATATGCTTGCGATATAACGGATTAGCCATGTTTACGTTCCTCTTTTTACTCATAGCCCTGCCTGTCCAGGCAAAAAAAAGCCCCTCAAATGAGGGGCTTTTTCAATGATCGGTTTTGCAATGGGAAGAATAATACGCCCAAGCTGCCAGCAGGCAGTTTTTCGTTAGCTTGATGCTTTGTAACATCGTGTGTGGTGCAGTATTTCATGTTTTCTCCCAGCAAATCGTCGCGCATTATACTCACGATAGCATTCATCGCAAGGTTTGCCGGAAGAAATTTTTATTCTGCGTGATATGGAGAAGGCTGGTGATTGAGGGATACAACCTAGTCATCGTTACTCGGAACAGATGGATAATGGTTTCAATTTGGATTGAGTCCCTCTCTGGTGTTCCATTATTCGAAATAATTATTTCTTTTTGTTTGGACTCTTAAAAATAAGCCAAGTCGAACCAGAATTTCAATCGCTTGGCATTCAATAACGAATTCCATAAGCATTTTTTTATTGCTAATACCGATGATTTCGAAAGCTCTTTTTAAGTGCGTTTTCACAGTATTGCTTTCTATAGATAATAATCTTGCTATATCTTTAATTGATGTATTCAGAGTAGAAAGAGAGAGGCATTCTATTTGTCTGCTAGATAATTGATATCCTAATATCTGATTAATTAATTTATATATTTCGATATTTCTTATATCAAGTGTTGGAGAGCAGGGTAAGCCTATAAGTTGTGTAATAATATTTTGAATATTTATTTTTGTATGGTAATCGATGATTTTTCCATCGTTCATAACAATTTCGGTTGTTCCCTGGCAAGTAACCTGTTTACCTGTCGCAGAAATTGAATAAAATTCACCAAGATGTTTTCCTTTTGCTTCCCAATCAATAATAATATTTTCATTATGAACGTAAAGGTTATTTTCTTTATATACCAAATTAGGAAAGGCTCTGTACCAAATTTTCAACAGTGCTATAAAAGATTCAAATCCAACATAAGTTCCAATAGGGCTTTTGATAATCGTATCTTTTTGTATCATCTGTCTTAAAATATCTGTTGTTTTTTTTGACACCAAAATTTCATTCATGAAATCCCTGGCTTGGATTATATTCATTTCTTTTTGATTAAAAATCATAAATTTTTACTCTTTTATTATTTGTTATTCTTGTTTCTAATTAAAATATTTGATTTTGAGTTGAATTAAATATTTTGGATTATTAAAGTAATTCATATGCGTAATGTCAAGATGTAATAATTTTATGAAATAAAAGTTATAGGATTTTATTAATTATGATGTAATTCGTATCTTTTTGAATATTAATGTTATTTAATGTTTTTTGTTATATTTTTCATTTAAAAATTGATACAGTGGTATTAATTTATATTATAATAAATCAATGTAATTAAATATAATTTGAATAGTTGCGACAAATAACTATGAGTAGAATGGTACTGATTTATATAATCAATACCATAGGAAGTGGATGTTGCTCTGACGTATACTAAGAAAAATTAATTTAATTGCTTTTTATTTTCACTCACTCTGAATTTTTCAAAACAGTAGAGTAGAAGTGAACAGGAAAATGCAGATAAAACGCTATAGTCAAACACGCTTTTAAGTAAGCCAGCCGTTGTCATTGTAACAGCAAAAATTAACAACAAGGCTGCGCTGACTAAAGCGGTTTCTTTGATTTTAAAACCTATTATTAGGAATATAGGCAGAGCAACTTCAAGAATAGTGACTCCCCAACCAAAAATAGGGATCATAAAATCGGGTGCCCAAGGGTTCAAGTGCTTAACAACACCAAGGAATACCGTGAAATTACCCCACGTAATCTGTGGATCACCATATCCACCACATAAACCAAGTCTGTCAGCCACTGCGACCAAATACGCAATCGCAAGTGAATAACGTGCGATTAAAGCTGCATATCTTAATTGAGTTCCGTTTAACATAGGCTTCTCCTGAATTTTATGATTATAGTGTTTCCTGGAAGGAATAATCCAGGAAACATATTATTCAACAGATCAATCAAGCAACTATCTTTATCAAAAGAACTATAATTTATTAGTTGTTATCACCGATACTTATTGCCATTCTGTTTAAGGCATTCATTACTGATATGGCTGAGGTCAGATCAACAAGTTCTTTTTCTGAAAATAATTCTTCAAGACGTTCTCTAAGATCATTAAGATCTTTGTCCCTAAGACCAATGGTTAATGCTTCACACCATTCCAGTGCCAGTACTTCTTTTTGATTGTAAATACGGGAGTTAAACCAACCGGGTAACTTATCCAGCTTTTCTTCCTCAATACCTAGTTTACGCCCCATTTCTGCATGGAGTCTACAACAGTAGGCACAGCCGTTAATTTGTGAGGTTCGCATTTCAACCAAAAGAATAAGTGATTGGTCTAATTCACATTTCTGTATTTCATCATAACATTTATACAGAGGGTTAATTATTTTAGGTGAAATTTTTGCGTAATTCATTGGTGACTCCCATTTACTATTTCAATTGATATAAAAAGATGAATAAAATATAAATCTGATTCTTTGAAAACCTTATTCTAACAGGTTTATGGTGAGTTCATCGCGTGATAGTCTACCACTCCTCAAGAGCAAAGATATAGAAAACTCTAATGGGTCATTTTCAATTAATGATTCAACATTTTCAAACCAAGATTGAGAATTTTGTGCTGCAATATGTAAATTAGATGATTCATTTTGACGATTGTGTTGATAATCTGTAAAACAGGCTGAATCCAGTTTATTGCTTGATTTCAGATTTTCTGCCAGTGCAATGGCATCACCTATTGCTAGCTTAGTCCCAGAACCAATGGAAAAGTGGGCGGAATGCGCTGCATTTCCTAATAAAACTTTTTTATCGTGAGACCAGTGTTTGCTGACTGGTGTAACAAAACGCCGCCAATAAGCTTTTTCACGGCACGTATCATTAATTTGCAATGGATGGCCGCATAAATGTCGGTGAAAGACCTTTTCAAGAAATGCAATGGTTTCTTTCTCATCCATATGTGCAAATCCTGTTTTTGCCCAAGTTTCATGAGTACATTCGACAACAAATGTAGAATGATCATTCTCAAATTTGTAACAATGTGCCCAAAACCAACCTGTTTCTGTCTGCTCGAAAATAAAGTTAAAGGTATCGTTAAATAGATGTGAAGTTCCTAACCATAAGTATAGGTTCTTTCCTTCATCAATGTCAGTGTCGAATTCATTTTTTAACTGATGCCTTATCTTACTGTTGGCGCCATCACTAATAACAGTCAAATCAGCGGGGAAGTTAATAAGATCTTCAGCATTCAATGAAGAGTCGTAATTAATCTTGATACCCAGATCCAGTGCTTTTTTCCTAAGGGTATTGATCATTTCTAACCGACTGATCGCAAGGAATTGATATCCAGATGAACGGAAAGTTTTTTCTTTTATATGAATATCAATATGGTTTAATGTTGAAATATGAGGTCTGAGCTGTTCAACAATACTGGGATCGATATTGGCTAATTGCTGTAACATCGGCTCAGAAAGTACAAGCCCCCAACCCGTTGTAACGTTTGATAAATTACGTTCGTATACAACGACATCACGGCTATGATCCTGCATTTTTGCCAGAATGGAGAACACTAACCCTGCGGGGCCTGCACCAATACACTGTATCTTCATTATATCTACTTCCCAAATTACGTAAATTCGCAAGTATTAGCAAAATCAGTGTAGGCCGTATGCGACACGCTTGATATTCACTAAGTGCTTCCAGATGATCGGATCGGTTGAATGATTGTGGCCAAAAGTCCCACTGCCTTGCATGAATGACACAGGTAGCTCAGTTGTTTCCCCGAGCATGCCCTGTGTTGCTGATGTATTCACCAAAATGCGTCCGGCAGGCATGACGGTTGAGAATTGATGAATTTCATCTGGATCTTCGCTGTGTATTACAGCCGTATGCCCCGCGCCTTCGTTACAAATCAATGAATAGGCAAGAGAAATCCCATTTTCTTCATCGGCAGTATAAAGAGTCAGTATGGGTGCCATTTTTTCGTTGCTGAGAAAATCATTCCTGCCTATTTCAGCGGGTATAACCAGCAATTTAATGGGATAAGCGCGTGAAATGTTGGCTTTAGCGGCCAAAGATGCCGCGCAGACACCAATATTTTCACGGCTTACATACTGGGTTTCTGGGTTAAATAACGTCTGGATAGCCTGCTCAACTTCGCTGCTTGTCAAGATTGCCGCGCCATTGGCTTCTAAAGCTGAGATCAGGTCATTTTTGCTGGCAGGATGTACTATGAGGTTGCTTTCTGAACCGCAAACGATGCCATTATCATATATCTTTCCATTAACAATATTGGCGGCAGTTTTCGGAATGTGAGCGGAACGGCTGATATAGACAGGGACATTGCCAGGCCCCACGCCAAACGCAGGTTTACCAGAACTGTAAGCCGCATGTACCAGATTTCTTCCTCCTGTCGCAAGGATCATGTCTACACCGGGATGCTGCATCAGCATATGGGTTTTATCATGGCTTGGAGGCGTGCAGACTTGAACCAATGAAACGGGCAATCCGTGCTCGGTAAGAACCTGTTGTACCAGATCAATAAATTCATTTGCTAATTTGCCAGTTTTACCGGGATAACTGAAAATGATAGCGTTGCGAGTTTTGATGGAAAGCATGATCTTGAAAAGCGAGTTTGGAATCGGGTTTGTCAATGGGACAACGGCAAAGATCAATCCAACTGGACTGGCATATTCAATGAGCCTTTGGGTTCCACCAAGACGACCATAGGTTTTGGTGCCATATAATCCCTTAAATACTTGGTTGACTACCAAAGCTAATTTGTGTTCTTTATCGTCGGCATTGCCGATACGGGTGACAGCAAGTTCTTTTTCAGCCCATTCCCGGCAGTGAGTGGAAAATATTTTTGCCAAATGGTGAAGACCGTTATCAATATCTTCATCTGACTGTTTTTCCAATTCTTTTTGGGCGATTTTTCCCTGGTCAACCAATTTGTCTATATAGGACGCTGTTTCAGTTTGCTGAACGGTGATATCGATATTTTCATTTATTGTCATGATGTTATCTCCATACATTTTTTATCTTAGGACATTACCAATTAATAGTCTGGCGAGCTGAATAAAAATGGCCGTGTTGTTCTCTGCCCTTATCTAAGGCCAGCCAAACAACCGTATCAGCACCTTCGGCAGCAGAATTGGGTGCCTGTTCTGAACTAATTTGGCTATCTAAGTCAGTTCTGCACCAACCCGGGCTGCATACACTGACAGAAATCTTCGAATCACGAAATTCTTTCGCCCATTGTAAAGCGAGCATGTTCAGAGCGGCTTTGGAGGCTCGATAAGCTGGACCTTCGATTCTGTTGTATTTCGAATGCGGGTCAGCGGCTTGAGATAAAGCGGCAAGATCGGTAGATAAGAAAATGAGTCGAGCTTCTTCTGAACGAGAGAGCAGGGGTAAAAAGGCTTGGGTGATGAGCCAGGGGCCAACCAAATTGACCGTCAGACTTTTATGGATGTCATCCAGAGAGGTTTCGCTGGGTTTTTGGATTGAATCCAGAAAAACGCCAGCATTATTAATCAGTATATCAAGGGTTGTATTGGTGCTGAGCAGTAAATTTGCCGCAGATTTTATGGATTCTGGATCTGTGACATCCAAATGAAGCAAATCGGCGGTTATTCCCATTTGGGTCAATTGTAAAACACTGTGCTCAAGCGCAGGTATATCACGGCCTGAAAGGATTACCCGATGGCCTCGTTCACCCAATTTTTTAGCAATTTCAAATCCGATGCCTCTGTTGGCACCCGTAATTAAGCAAGTTTTCATATTAATTTCCTTCTTCAGTTACCATTGAATTATCTTCAGGCATACGATCTCTGATTTTTCTTTTGAGTTTTTTCCCTGTGACTCCGAGATCGTTGTCAGCGGATTGATAAACAATATTGTCGATCAATGGCCATTGTTTTTCCTGATGACAGGCGTTGATTTTTTGTAACAGTGTGGCCGGCGAAATTTCGTGCCCTGCTTTCAGCTCGACGATAGCCGTTGTCTGTTGATCGCCATTGGGCAGGGAAGTAGCGACGATGCTGATATCAAAAATACTATCAATATTTTTCAACAGCCACTCTTCACATTGGGTACTGTAAAGTGGCCCTTGGGGAGTCTTAATCCAATCTGATGTACGATCAACGTGGTAAAAGAAACCGTCGTTGGTACGGTAAACCAAATCACCTGTTAACCAATAACCATTAACCCGGTTTTTCTCGGTCAGGAGATGGTTATTCCAGTAACCCATGGTTACTGATTTTGAAATAACGCCCAACATACCTACTTGGTTATTGGGGAGAACATTTCCGTCTGCATCAAGTATGGCAGCATCAACCCAGGAAAAAGGTATTCCAATACAACGATCATATCTGTCTGTTTTTGGTTGATGAATATTTCTGAACATGGCAAATGCGAATTCTGAAGAGCCAAGATTGTCGATGAAAAAAGATCCACGCTCTTTTTTGCCATCAACGAAATGATGACCATAAGAAATCAGCTTTCGTATATGGGGTTCGTGATTCGCGTCACCCGTGGAAACCCAGTGGGAAATAGAATCAAGATCCCAGTCATTGAGGTCTTCTCTGCATAGATCAACAAATATTTTGGGAAAAGCAGCAACGGTGTCAGGTTTGATTTGTTCAATGGAATCTAAAATGTCAAAAGCGGTTTTCTTTGATTGAATATGTATTGCTGCACCTCGTGTCAATGTCAACATGATCAATGTCATTGAGGCTCCGTGAGAGTGCGGGAACATGGATAATATTTGTTTTCCGCGTTGCTTACTGACTTCTTTCAAAATACCGTGAAACATAGATTCATGGGTAAAAATAACTGGCTTTGGCAAACCAGTTGTGCCGGAAGTATGCCCTAACAGAATAATATCGTCTGCATGATGCTGGTAATAGCTTGAAATGGGTTTTTTTAATAAATTCAGTTCTTTGGGAGTAATAAACTGGATGTCAGTAGATTTATCATCCAGTGAGTTAATCCTTTCTTCCGTTGAAATAATAAATTTTGTTCCGCTATTACGCATAAACGACATAGCAATATGACTACTGAGATCGCCATTCACAAAAATAGGGAACGAGCCTATATTGTTCAGTGCAATAAAATGAATTAAATAGTCAATAGTATCATCAAAATATAATGCCACGGGTTCACGTTTTTGGATGCCTAGCGCAATATAAGCTCCTGACAATTGATCTGATATCTTAACAAGATCATTGATTTCAAACTGTGATTTTTCTTCTTCTGGATTATCATATGTTGGTACATCACATGTTATTTTTGGGCTCATTCCTCGTTCACTAAAATAGTTATTGAGGTGGTGAATAAAGTTACCGGCACCAATATTTTTCGAGCTAATAATCTTTTTTATTTCTTCTGGTGTAATCATTGGTCAATATCTCCTTGAATATCAATATATAAAATAATTTACTACATTATGATTATTTGTGAAACTATATAATTTATGGCAGATATATAGCTACTGATATTGCCAGTGGGGATTATTGTATGCTATTCATCGGCTTCCATTCTTGTGTTATTTTGATGAAATTTTTAAGCATATCCAGTCCGAAATCAGAGAGAATAGATTCAGGGTGGAATTGTACTCCATATATAGGAAAATCATTATGTTTGAGTGCCATAATGTCATTGTATTCATCACATGACCTTGCTGTCACTGTTAAACATTCCGGCAAGTCATCTACTACCAATGAATGATAACAGCCAACTTTGATATCTTGGGGTAAATTGGCAAATAAGTTTTTATTATTATGGGTGATTGTTAAAGTGTGACCATGATACACTTTATTGGCTCTGAGAACTTGCCCACCAAATTCTTGTGCTATACATTGATGACCAAGGCAAATACCTAAAATTGGAATTTTCCCAGCAAAATGTTGAATGGCAAGTGTTGATATTCCTGCTTCATTCGGGGTACAAGGGCCGGGTGAAATAATTAATCCAGTCGGATTATGTTGTTCTATATATTCTAAGGTAATTCGATCATTTTTTTTGACTAAAACCTCTATACCAAGCATACCCAAATATTGGGCGATATTGTAAGTAAAGGAGTCATAGTTATCTATAATGAAATACATGATTTATTTCCTATACCATTTCATAAAGAAAATTGCTCTGCTTGATATGCTGCATGCATCATCATGCTATTTTTTTCGATCGTTTCTTGCCACTCACGTTCCGCTCTGGAGGCATCGATAATTCCAGCACCAGCCTGTACATACAGTTGTCCCTGATGAAGTAACCCTGTCCGGATGGTAATAGCGAGATTAATATCGCCGTTCCAAGTGATGTAACCTAAGCAACCACCATAAACGCCCCTGCCATAGGGTTCTAATTCATGGATGATCTCCAGTGCTCGGATTTTGGGTGCTCCACTGAGTGTTCCCGCAGGAAAAGTGCTACTGATGACGTCTATTTCATCGATACCATCCATTTTTTCACCGGATACTTCCGACACAATGTGCATAACGTGAGAGAAATACTCAACACTTAACAGGTTATTGACCGTCACACTGCCTGTTTTAGCTACGCGTCCAATATCATTGCGTGCCAGATCGACAAGCATAATGTGTTCGGCAATTTCTTTATTATCTGCAAGTAGCTCGGCTTTCAGTGCATCATCTTCTTGCTGGTTCATGCCACGATGCCGAGTTCCTGCCATCGGATGGCTGATCAATTTGTTTTGATGCAGGGAGACCATCATTTCAGGGGATGCGCCAACAACATGGCTATCTTCGACATTCATCAAATAACAGTACGGCGTGTTTGTCATACTGGTTAGTGTTTGATAAAGCTGTATGGCATTGGCTTTTAATGGTCGTGACATGGCTTGGGATAAAACAACCTGCATGGCATCACCTGCCTTGATGTACTCCTTGATCTTGTTGACGGCCATTTGAAAGTCATGCTGTGGAAAATGAGACTTCATGTCCTTGAACCAAGTCGTTCTATCGGTGGTAGTAGAAGGACTGAAGTTAGCCTGTTGTTGATAGGGGATCTTTTCCAGTTCACTGATAATCTGGTTTATTCTTAGATTTGCATCAGCAAAATTTTGGGATTCAGTGGGTTTTGCATGGACAATGACATAGATGAGATCATTTCTATGGTCTACAACGATCAATTCTTGACTGACTATTTGTAATATGTCCGGTAAATCAATTAATGTTTTTTTACGTGTATTGGCTTGGAGCTTAGGCTCGATAAGCCGTGTGGTTTCAAAGCCAAAATAACCAAACAACCCACCAGCATAATTGGGTAATTGATCAATTTTTGGCACGCGATAGCTTGCCAGTATTTGCCGCAGGGCATCCAGCGGGGGAATATCTGTTATATAAGTCGGAGCATTATTCTCGTCAAATACTTTGATTGAATAATCTTTAATTTCGATCCGTTGATGGCATGGAAGCCCAACAATAGAATAGGTTGCCCTATATTTATCCTCATGTTTTTCAGATAATTCGAAAAGATAACTATAGCTTTTGTTGGCTAAGGCTTCGTAAATGCTAATAGGAGATATCTGTGTTTTTTTGATATTTTTCCATACTGGCACCAAATTATATCCTTCTTCACCATAAGCAAGAAATTCATTAAGATTGAGCATAATTAATTCTCCGAGGATGAGAAGACATATTTTCGTCAGTAATTTTTTGGCGAGCGATTTCGATCATCGACTTACGGTCAATTTTACCGTTTCCATTCAGTGGGAATTGTTCTAAGTTGAGATAAACATAGGGATGTTTATAACTTTCCACTTGGTGGCTGATAAAATTGGCTATCTGTTGACTGATGGCTTCAAATTCACTGGAAGAAGTTTTCAGACATAAAACAGGTCTGCATTCTTGGGTGCTATCCATCCAGGGGATCATAAATGCATCACCAATTTCTGGGAAAGCGGAATGGACGAGTTTTTCTATTTCTACCGGCACCAACCAGCGCCCCAATACTTTGAACTGTTCATCTTCACGGCCGTGATAATAAAGGAATCCTTCTTCGTCTTGCGAAAATAGATCGCCAGTGCGATACCAACCGTTGGAAAACTTGATATTTGTATCTTGATGGTTATTCCAATATCCCAGGGCTAAGGATTCTGAACTCAGCATAAGCACGCCAGTTTCCCTAGCCGGAAGAGCTTTTCCATCTTTATCAACAATCTTTCCTGTACACCCGGCAATAAATTTTCCAATGCTGCCCGAACGAGATGGATGGCCATAAGTTGTCGCAAAAGCATGGCATGCTTCAGTTGCGCCAAATGCATCATGTATGACGATATTGAGCCGCTGAAACCAGGATTCTTTTAACGGTGCAGGTAACATTGAGCCAGAAGAAACGACCAAGCGAAGATGGCAATATTGTTTAAATTCAGCATCTTCAAGTAACAAACGAAATATCATCGGCCCCGCCAAAAGAACCGTTGGCTGAAATTTTTTGATATTGCTCGTAACTCTTGTTATTGAAGGCCAAAGGCTATCTATAATTGCAGTGGCACCGATATATAGCGGGAAAAATAGGGTATTTCCCATACCATAACCAAAAAATGTTTTTGGTGTTGAATAGATAATGTCTGTTGTAGTTAAACCTAATTGATGTTTGGAAAAATGTTCACAGGAAGACAAAATTGATGTAACGCTGTGAATAACTCCCTTGGGTTTTCCAGTCGATCCTGAGGTATATTGAATGAAAGCAGGCTCAAGATGGGTTTTTTCCAAAAAATCATGCCATTTATCATTGGTGTTTTCAGGCATCCAATCACAGAATGCCGAAAGATCGGCACTCCTTTTAATACGGATAGTATTTTCTTTCGCTTCAGGTGCGATAGATATTTCATTATCCTCATCGAGGAAAAT
This sequence comes from Xenorhabdus bovienii, assembly GCF_024721015.1. GTDB lineage: Bacteria > Pseudomonadota > Gammaproteobacteria > Enterobacterales > Enterobacteriaceae > Xenorhabdus > Xenorhabdus bovienii. Next base: position 7,065 of record NZ_JANAIF010000034.1, on the reverse strand, counting down.
AAAGGGGGTATCAAATTCACCCAGTATGTAATTAAGAGTATTAGCTGGTAATTTCGGGTTAATAACGACCGGTAACGCTCCAATTGCTAAACTGGCAAAGAAAATAATAGCTAATTCCCGGCTGTCATTGAGACAGAGGATGACTGCTGTATTTTTTTCTATTTTTTTTAACGACATAGCAGAAGCACTTTTTTGGACAAAAAATGCAAGCTGGGAATAACTCAATGAGCCGTCTGGTCCGATAAAACAATCTTTATCAAGAGATGAGTTTTCCATAACAAATCGTTGCGCTAAATTTATTGATTTAGTTGTGCTAACAATAGCTTCAAGTGTAGGAAATGTGGCTAATGACATAATAAATCACCTTCTTCATTAATTATTCTAATTCTTCACGAAGTGCGATGTTACCAATATTTTGTAATAATGGGGCATTCTCACAAGCAATATAAAGGCATTTATCCTGACCCATATTACTATGTTTATGTTCGACCCAGGATGGGATATAAATAGCATCTCCTCCTGACCAAGCAACATCATTATTTCCTATTTTTGATACGCCATTTCCTTCAATGATATAGATGACAGTTTCATAATTATGTCGATGTAGATTCGTCGATTGTTCGGCGTCAAGATGGCCTAATGTCATACTGATGGTTTTAGTAGGCAAATTGACGATATTGACTTTATGTTTTCTTTCTGCTGAAAATTGATTTTCACCATGACTATTACTGTTGATGACATCTTTATGAATCAATTTCTCAGGAATAGAAGGTGTTGGTTTGTAGTTGACACGCCAAAAATCAGCAGAATGAAAGGAAAGATCATTTTTTTGATTATTTAAGTCGGCCTTTTCTGCGTTGTTCTTACGAACGACTTCACTCTCCCAGACACTATCCAGCATTTTTACGCGATTTCTTATCATTTCACTGCCAATATTGATGGCTTTGAGGCGTAATGATTCGTCCTGACTAGTGAGTCTATCTATGATTTCAAACATTTTAATAGCATGATCTTCATCTTCTTCAATATGGAGTGTGAAGAATTCTGTTGCATTTTTATTGTAATTCAACGTCATTAAACGATTTAATACGGGCTTATAAATTAAGGGAACGATAGCTTCAGCGCCAAGGCACATGGCTGACAGACCCTCTAATGGATCATCTGAAAGACAGAAAGAAAACATAGCGTCAACCATAGCGGTTGTATTTTCAAAAGGCTTTTGACTATTGATATCAGCACCGACAGTTTTCAATGTTCTCTGAAAAAGCTCAGCGTGAGTGATCTTGTTTTCATCCTCTAATCCCATTTCTTCCAGTAAATTATGAAGAAGATCTTTTATATCTTCAAATACGTCTAATTTACTTATAAGCGCGATTAAATAACGTGTAAAATGACGAGAATAATAGCAGTGTTGAATTAGGAATGTTTTTAACATTTCTTCACTGGCTGTACTGTCATTAAATGACTGGAGTACAGGGTGATCTGTCAATTTTTTTAATTCTTTTTCATCAAGCCAGTCAGACCAGATATTAACTGTATTTTCTGTGGAAATATTAGCCATACTTTCTTTAATATCTGTTTTTATGATTGAATTCATTATTGACCCTCTGGTTTTTTAATTAAAAATTACGCTCCAATAAGAAATTGGAATTTATTTCCCAAGTTTTTCTCATCGTTATTTTGGTTGTTAATTTATTTATGTTAATTTTTATTTATAATTTCCTTCAGTATATTTATTTATTTATCACTTACCTACCAATAGGCGACACTACCTAAATGCTAGCTTTGATGCTCGCATGTTAAGTGAGGGTGTCATTGCGCGCATTATATTGGTTAAAAAAATGTTAATATGTCACCTAAAAATGGTGACAAAAAATAAAATGATAAAAAATGGTTTTATTATTTAATAGATTATGAATATCTTGAAATTAAGTATTTATAAAACAATGAGTTAATGAGATATATTAAAATATGAAACTACTATTTTAAATATTATTCGTAGACTGAATTAAGGAAGGCTGTGTATCGCTGTCGGATAAACACATTTGATATTGATAAGAGTATCAAATGTGCAGATTGATGGTTTATTAAACTATAAATATCGCAAAGTCTTCTGCCAGATCGGTATTGGGGAATATTTCCCGACATTCCGCCAATAATCGCGGGCAATCTTCTATACCATAACGTCCGCTGATATGTGTTGCAATAAAGTGTTTTGCTTTGGCATCGCGTGCCAGTGTCGCCGCTTGCTTTGTGGTGGAATGCCCATTGTGATTGGCTTTTTCGGCAAGTGCATCTTCCAGAGTAATTTCATGCACCATCACATCAACATTGGCTGCCAGTTTCAGTGCTTCGGGGGTTGGTGTCGTATCGCCGAAAATGGCCAGCGACTTACCGGAAATCGGCGCACCCAGATAATCTTTGCCACACACCGTACGGCCATCTTCTAATGTCACCGTACCGCCTTGTTTTAAGACCTGCATCCACGGGCCACGAGGAATATTATCCTGATTAAGTTTCTGGGTATCCAGACCACCGGGTTTGTCATGTTCTTCAATGCGATAGCCATAGCATTCCACGCGATGGTTAAGGGCGTAAGCCGTGGCTTTCAACTCGCCATCATCAAACAGCAGTCCGGATTGCACTTCGACAATATCCAGTGGATAAGTGAGGAAGGAGCCGCTCAACTGCAATGCGGTTTCTACAAACTGCCGTATTCCCTTTGGCCCGTATAGCATCACGGGATCGGTGGAGCCGCCCATCGAACGGCTGCACAGTAACCCCGGCAGGCCAAAGATATGATCGCCATGTAGATGGGTGATAAAGATCTTCTCCAGTTTCGGGATCTTGATGGAGGAGTTGAGGATCTGGTGCTGTGTTCCCTCACCACAATCAAACATCCATAGTGTATTGCGGATACCCCGTAAATCCAGAACCAGACTGGTGACATTGCGCTCTTTCGTCGGAACACCCGCGCTGGTGCCTAAAAATTTCAGTTCCATCTTATTCTTCTCCTAATCATGTTGAATGCTATCCCAGTCCAGACCGAATCGGGCAAGGTACTTGCGTAATCTATCGGCATCATTGGGCTGCTTCTTTTGTTGGCGGGAAACGGCGAACAGCTTGCGGCCTGCTTCGGATAAACTGGCAGATTCATGGCAAACTTTAGTGACCGTTTCCAACTGTTGGCGGTCAAACAGATCAACTTCCGGCAAATGATTCGGCAGCAGGGAAGAGAGCCTATTATCCTGCCAATTCTGTTTGAGCCGCATAATTTCCTCTTCAACTAAATGCTGATTGATGCGTCCGTTTTCGGCGAATGTTGCCATACGTGCGACGGATGCACCTAACTCGCGGAAGTTGCCCCGCCATTGCGCCTGTTCTGAACAGGAAAAATGCAGGTAAATCAGTCGCGCTTCCTTATCGAAGCGAATCTGTGTCTGCTGCATCTGTGCATATCGGGCAAGTTCATACTCAATGTTCGGCTCAATATCTTCACGACGCTGCGCCAGACCGGGGAGTTGATAAGTCCACATATTGATACGGGCGTACAGATCTTCACGAAATTTCCCTTGTGCCACCCAATCGCGCAGATCGCGGTGAGTACCGGCAATTAACTGAAAATCACTGTGAACTTCTTTATCAGAGCCATAAGGCAGGAAGCTTTTCTCTTCAATGGCCTTCAGCAACATAGCCTGCTCATCCAACCCCAGTTCTGCCACTTCGTCAAGAAACAAAATGCCGCCATCGGCTTCACGCAGTAGCCCTGTACGCGGCTGAATGGCACCCGTAAACGCCCCTTTAACATGACCAAACAGCGTGGACATCGCATTATCACCGCGCAGGGTCGCGCAGTTTACTTCCACAAAACGGCCTTGAATCAAATGGCGAGATTGCCGCAACTGATAGATCCGGCGAGCCAGAAAAGACTTGCCCGCGCCCGTTGGCCCCATCAGCAAAATTGGGGCGGAAGAACGCAGGGCGACACGTTCAACTTGGTCGATCAAGCGGTTGAAATTAGCATTGCGTGTGGCGATACCCGATTTCAGAAATGCGACCTGTTCTTGCTGTTCATGCAAAAAGCGGCTGGTCAGAGTGGTATAGCGGCTGAGATCCAAATCGATAATGGTGTAGATGCCTTCAGGATGGCTCTCGCGATCGCCATTTTTAGGGGAGGTCTGGAGCAACTGGGCGGGCAGATAACGGGCTTCGGTCAACAAAAACCAGCAAATTTGGGCGACGTGTGTGCCTGTTGTGATATGCACCAGATATTCTTCGTTTTCAGTATCAAAAGGATAACGAACGGCAAAATCAAGCTGCGCGGTATAGGCTTCTTCAAAATCCCACGGGTCTTCAATTTTGAGCTCCTGCAATACCACTTCCGTTTTTGGCGAAGTCTCTGCGATATCCTCCTTCACTCTTTGTGCTAAACCATAGTCATTGGTTTGGTAGAGCAGTTCCAGCCTGTCAATCGGCAACTCCGCTTGCTGGCACATACCAATCGTAGGGCGCCATTTTGTCCAGCGATTGGCCTTTTTACCCCGTCTATCCAACTTCGTACCCAAAACCCCAATGGCAACTCTGCGTTTCATGCTCTTCCCTGTGATTGGATTATCTAATTTTATAAACAACGATATAAAAAGATAAGAAAAACTGACTGTAAAAACAATCACCAAAAACAAGTGAAAATAAAAATAATTAATTTTCAAATAGATAAGAAATATTCCTGCTTTTTTCAAAGTTGGCACGTAATTGGCAATAACTCGTATGTGGGAACCCGTTTACTGTTGAATACCGCGAAAGTGATGGAAAGCATCGCTGAACGAATCAATCAAATTTCGGTATATGGCGGTTTAGATCAAGTTCTAAATGGGCTGGTACAAATTAAAGGAGAACAAAAATGACAACAACTGAAATGAAAACCAACGCTTATAACTTATTGACGCAAGAAAATGGCGCTCAAGTAAAAATGTGGACTCACGGAGTTCCGGTTGATCCGAAAGCTATTACCCAATTGCAGAACACGGCCAAGATGCCTTTTGTATTCAAACATCTGGCGGTAATGCCGGATGTCCATGTCGGTAAAGGATCGACTATCGGTAGCGTGATCCCAACACGCGGAGCCATTATACCCGCAGCGGTTGGCGTGGATATCGGTTGTGGAATGATTGCCGTGCGTACTTCCCTGGTGGCATCAGATTTGCCGGATAGTTTGCTGAATATCCGTCATGCCATCGAAGCGGCTGTACCACATGGGCGTACTGTGAACCGTGGTGGTCGTGATAAGGGTTCTTGGCATCGTGCGCCGGAAATTGTGGATCAGCATTGGGCGACGTTGGCGGATGGTTTCAAATGTATTACCGATAAATACCCAAAATTACTGAACACCAATAACCATCAGCATTTGGGAACACTGGGAACTGGTAACCATTTCATCGAATTGTGCCTTGATGAAACAGATCGTGTCTGGGTGATGCTGCATAGCGGTTCCCGTGGGGTGGGTAACGCTATCGGTAACTTATTTATTTCATTGGCGCAGAAAGATATGCAGCAGCATATTGCGAACCTGCCAGACCGTGATTTAGCTTATTTCGAAGAAGGCAGCCGTTATTTTGATGATTACATGGAAGCGGTTGGTTGGGCACAGGATTACGCTCGCCAAAACAGGGAAGTGATGATGCACCGCGTGCTTGAAGCCTTGTCACGCGAGATCCCAAAACCGTTTACAACACAGGAGGAAGCCGTGAACTGCCACCATAACTACGTCCAGCGTGAACAGCATTATGGTGAAGAGGTTTTGGTGACACGTAAAGGGGCGGTATCTGCCCGTAGAGGCCAGATGGGGATCATTCCGGGTTCAATGGGCGCGAAAAGCTATATCGTCCGTGGCCTTGGAAACGAAGAAAGTTTCTGTTCATGCAGCCACGGAGCGGGGCGCGTAATGAGCCGTACTGAGGCGAAAAAACGTTTCACCGTAAGCGATCAAAAGCGCGCAACTGCACATGTGGAATGCCGTAAAGACAGCGATGTCATTGATGAGATCCCAATGGCGTACAAAGATATTGATGCAGTGATGGAAGCTCAGTCATCGCTGGTGGAAATTGTGCATACCCTGCGTCAGGTGGTTTGCGTAAAAGGATAAAAACAGTCATAGGAAAATAGAAGTAATGGAGAGGAAAACAACCGCGGTTAGCCCTGCTATGCACACCCGCGTTAAACAAGAATTGGCGGACATAGAGAAAAGGTATGGCGTGCGGGTACTCTACGCCTGTGAATCCGGCAGTCGCGGGTGGGGCTTTGCCTCACCCGACAGTGATTACGATGTGCGGTTTATTTATGTTCATCCCGTGGACTGGTATCTCACCGTAGAAGCAGGGCGGGATGTGATTGAACTGCCGATCAGCGATGAGCTGGATATCTGCGGATGGGAACTGCGTAAGACACTAAAGTTACTGAAACAGGCGAACCCAACGTTAATGGAATGGTTGGATTCGCCGATTATTTATAAAGCAGATCCGGCCGCCACTAATGGATTAAAAACGATGGTGCCGCATTTCTTTTCGGATATCAAAGCGCGCTACCACTACCTTTCGATGGCGAAGAAAAACTTTCGTGGTTATCTGCAAGGTGAAAAAATTCGGCGTAAAAAATATTTTTACGTATTGCGCCCGTTGCTTGCTGTACGCTGGATCGAAATGGGCAAGGGCGTACCACCGATTGACTTTGAAACGCTGGTGGCAGTTACAGTTGATGATCCTCAATTGAAAGCGGAAATTGGTGATCTATTGCGGAGTAAAAGATCAGCGAATGAGTCAGAATATGGCCTGCGTAAGCTGAGGGTTCACGCCTTTATTGAATCAGAACTTGATGAAACATTGTCTCGTTGCGAACTCAAGGATAAGCGTGAACGCAGTCATGTACTACTGGATGATTATTTAAGGCGTTGGGTGATGAAACGCGTATAAAGAGACACCTTTAAACAAGGGAATTCAGATACCGTCTCAGTCATTAAACTGCAAGCGGTATTTCTGCGTTAAATAATGTGCCTGATTTCATCACGCCATA
>NZ_JANAIF010000349.1 GCF_024721015.1 Xenorhabdus bovienii | reverse complement strand
TATGGCCGCACACAAGGGATTGTTGAGCAGGTGCTTGAAGCTAATCCGGATCTCTGCCTGAGCACCCAGCTTGCCGCCGGTCAATGGGTTGAACTGCCGGATATCACCCCACCGCCCAATCAGGACATCATTCAGTTATGGGATTAGAACATGGACAAACAACCTGATGTATGGGTCGAACTGCTCAATAACCTGCAAAATTCATGGCCTCAGATATCCGGCTCTATTTTGGCCGCCGCCATTTGCTACGGGCGTCTGATTTACGATGGCGTAGAACGTAAGAACCGATGGGTTGAAGCTCTGCTCTGTGGTGCCTTGTCATGGAGCGTGTCCAGTGGCTTAGAGATGTTTGGCATTCCCGGTAGTTTTGCGCCGGC
>NZ_JANAIF010000348.1 GCF_024721015.1 Xenorhabdus bovienii | reverse complement strand
AGCGAAAGAACTCACCACCCGGTTGACAGATAATTTCCAGACTTTAATTCCTGCATCTTCAAGTTAATTGCGTATAACAATGGTAAACCTACTCAATATATGCGGATGGAAGTTACCAATACACCTAATCCTGAATTTCATGGGCATCCAATTTCTCAAAGTGATTACAATACGTATATGAGATCGAAAAAATGAATATTATTCAAAAGATTAAAATGATGTTTCCTCTTAAAAAAATGTATGTGCCATCAGGATGGGTTATAGCTAAAAATAATTTAATTGATGCTGATGTAAATATATTTGATAAGTTAATCAATGAAATTATCTGCACTTTTGTTATAGTCGGTAATACAATACACTGACTTACCGCGTCCACTAA
>NZ_JANAIF010000347.1 GCF_024721015.1 Xenorhabdus bovienii | reverse complement strand
ATGAACTTGCCAGAACGTCCTTTTTATCGGTATTGGTCGATCGCGCCGAAGATTTTCAGAATAGCTGAATACTGACTATAGAGCGGATGGTTGTTTACCAGCTTCGCTAAGCAAATAAAAAGGCGGGTTAGATCCCCCGCCTCTGAGTACTCAGTTTCAGCTTAAAAGCCGTCAAATTCATCAAACTTTTTTTTCATGTTAACGCCCTTGAATACCTTCTGCTTCACTGAACGTGAGTCAGGGTAAAAACTTATCTCACAGGCCACCTGTCGTCAAATAGATAAGCCCTTTTTCATCACGCAAAAATACGCAAAATCGCACAATTTTTCTTGACATGGGATCACTTCAAAAGACCCGCCCCCGCAAGGTCTCCCCGCCGATGC
>NZ_JANAIF010000346.1 GCF_024721015.1 Xenorhabdus bovienii | reverse complement strand
GGCGACAGCATCAGTGACCAGTCGCCAGGCGTGAAGGCAGGGATCATCGCGCCAAAAACACGGGCATCCATAATGCGGAACAGCACCTGTTCGCCATTCATCATGACCAGTTGCCGGTGTTGCCAGTGGGTAAGCTGCTCCTGCCAAGGTATATGACTGCGGTATGCCCAGCCCCAACTGTTATCACTGAGTGCGTGGCGCTCCAGCATCTCCCCTATCTGGTATAGCTGGCTGCTTTTCGCCTGTACCAGCCACGGGCTTTGCTTCAGCATCTTGTGCATCGGCGTACCGCTGTAGAGCGGAAATGCCTGCTCAACCCAGTCGTTATGGTAAAACTGATCGACCGGATTGGGTTGCGCCAGCGAATTGAGGATAAAGAATACCG
>NZ_JANAIF010000345.1 GCF_024721015.1 Xenorhabdus bovienii | reverse complement strand
TGGATTGGGGCATTTGCCCAAATAGTCGTTTCGGGATTTACCGGACTGATAGGCGGATTTATCAGTCTCGAAGCGGGGCTGAGTTTATACCTGATGTTCGTTAGTGCTGGCGTGTCCGGCGCAATGGGGAGCATCGCCCTAACCTATTTTTGGAACAGACTGACAGGTGAACAAAGATGACCAGAGGCATTCGCAACAACAATCCAGGCAACATTGACCACAACTCAGCGAATAAGTGGCAGGGTCAATTACCCCACGACCCGAAGATTGAATCTCGGTTCTGTCGGTTTGAATCACCAGAGTATGGCATTCGGGCGCTGATGAAGCTGTTGTGCAATTACCATAAAAAAGGCTATCAGACCGTCGCGAAGATGATAGACCGCTGGGCACCAAA
>NZ_JANAIF010000344.1 GCF_024721015.1 Xenorhabdus bovienii | reverse complement strand
TTTGATCCACATTTCTATCTCTGGTTTCACTTTTACTGCTTTTGTAGCACAATGTCGGCGCGCTACGGCCTTAAGCTAAGGCTCATCTGTACGATTACAACTACGATGATGTAGTCGGTATTATGGGCGAAGCGGTACTGTTGAATTTTTGCGGTGATAGACGGCTATCTCCAGGCAAAGTTATTTTTATAAGAGAAGCAAAGATGTTCACACTCAATATCCACCAACAAATTTTTTCGGGTTCTTAAATTTGATCGTGTCGCCAGAGTAAGAAAACAGAAAAACCCCTGAGATAAATCTCAGGGGTTTTCGAAAAAAGTGGCGGTGCGGACGGGACTCGAACCCGCGACCCCCGGCGTGACAGGCCGGTATTCTAACCAACTGAACTACCGCAC
>NZ_JANAIF010000343.1 GCF_024721015.1 Xenorhabdus bovienii | reverse complement strand
CGGCCACGGTTTGGCAGAAAACGCCATTGTCCTCAGTACCTCCAGCGAAATATCACCGCCCGTCACCTCGGGATACAGCATCCCGTTTAGTGTAATGCTGTCTTCACCGGGGCCGATATATTGCCACTTGGCCGACTTGCCTATCCGGTCATTTTTCACATGCCGCCAGTCCATATTGCGACTCATTGACTGATACGGTGTGGTATTGAGCATAAAGACGAACATGCCATAAATCATCATCATGATATTAATCCTCATCGTACAGGCTGGAACGGCGGCGGACGCCTTTCTTCTGCATGATTTTTTCGACTTCGGTTTTCACCATCTCACTAATGGAACGGCTGTTTTGCATATCAACCCCGTGAAAATGTAAGTTGATGATGTAACGGTCGTCC
>NZ_JANAIF010000342.1 GCF_024721015.1 Xenorhabdus bovienii | reverse complement strand
GAAGCCCGCTTACTGAAAACGTGGGGCGGCAGAATTGACAGCCTGCAATTGCGTTTTGCGGGGTCGTACTATGACGACGCCACCGGGGAAACGGTCGCCTGTGAGATCCAGACGCGCGGACGGTTTACTGAGGTGGACTGGGGCAGCGCTAAAGCGGGTGAAAACACCCAGCACAAGTACACGCTGAAAAATACCTACTGCAAGATCACGCTGAACAACGAAGAGCTGCACGAAGTGGATATGCTTAACCTGGTCTGGCGGGTGAATGGTCAGGATTTGCTGGAAAAACACCGCGCCAATATTGGCCATTAATATTACGGCGGGCTATGGCCCGCCCAACGGAGACTAAACCATGTCAAAAACAGTTATTTTTTCTGAACCACTGAAACTGGCGGACGGCAGTACTATC
>NZ_JANAIF010000341.1 GCF_024721015.1 Xenorhabdus bovienii | reverse complement strand
GAAGCCCGCTTACTGAAAACGTGGGGCGGCAGAATTGACAGCCTGCAATTGCGTTTTGCGGGGTCGTACTATGACGATGCCACCGGGGAAACGGTCGCCTGTGAGATCCAGACGCGCGGACGGTTTACTGAGGTGGATTGGGGCAGCGCCAAAGCCGGGGAAAATACCCAGCATAAATACACGCTGAAAAATACCTACTGCAAGATCACGCTGAACAACGAAGAGCTGCACGAAGTAGACATGCTCAACCTTGTCTGGCGGGTGAACGGGCAGGATTTGCTGGAAAAACACCGCGCCAATATTGGCCATTAATATTACGGCGGGCTATGGCTCGCCCAACGGAGACTAAACCATGTCAAAAACAGTTATTTTTTCTGAACCACTGAAACTGGCGGACGGCAGTACTATC
>NZ_JANAIF010000340.1 GCF_024721015.1 Xenorhabdus bovienii | reverse complement strand
TCACCATCTCACTAATGGAACGGCTGTTTTGCATATCAACCCCGTGAAAATGTAAGTTGATGATGTAACGGTCGTCCTGCTTATTGCCGTTACCTGCTCTGGCCGGTGTCACAGGAACCGGGATGCCACTTAATGTCGGTAGCATCGGCTGTAACTTGTCCGTCAGGCGACTAAGCAGTGACGGTTGCTGTAAGCGGGGTTCCTGATATATGCCCTCAATCGGGATCACGGGCGGGCGGTTTTTAAAGACAATATCGCCTAACTTATTGGGGTCAGTCTGTGCCGCTGCATGGCCCGCCGCTTCTACCGATTCAGTGCCTTTGTTACCTTTTGCCTTGTTTTTGCCCGACCCATAGACCATTGGCCCAAAGTCAGGTAACGCGGGCGTATCGACTTTCGGCTTATTTTCCC